>JAFMJV010000060.1 GCA_017853275.1 Chloroflexota bacterium | reverse complement strand
GCGCCGTCGCCGTCTACAACTGCGCGAACCCGCGCTACCACGAGTGGGTGCGGGACTGGCCGCCGATCGCCGCTGCGCTCCTCGCCTACGCGGAGCGGACCGGCGCCGTCCTCGCCACCACCTCGAACCTCTACGGCTACGGCCCGGTGGATGGCCCGATGACCGAGTCCCTCCCGCTCGCGGCGACCGGACCCAAGGGCCGGGTCCGCGCCCGGATGTGGATCGATGCGAAGGCGGCCCACGATGCCGGCCGGATCCGCGCCACCGAGGTCCGCGGCTCGGACTACATCGCCGCCTCGGACGCGTCGCGCATCGGATCGGCGCGCGTCCTTGGTCCGCTCCTTGCGGGGAAGCGCGTGAGCCTCGTGGGTGCCCTGGACCAGCCGCATACCTGGACGGCGCCGCAGGATGTCGCCCGGCTCCTCGCGGTCGTCGCGACGGACGAGCGGGCGTGGGGGAAGGCGTGGCACGTGCCGAGCGGTCCGCCGCGGACGCAGCGGGAGGCGATCGACGATCTCGCGGACGTCGCCGGCGTGGCGCGCGTGAAGGTCTCCCAGGTCCCGGATCTCGCCCTCCGGGTGCTGGGCCTCGTGAACCCGCTCATGCGCGAGATCCACGAGACCGCGTACCAGTTCGACCGTCCCTTCGTGCTCGACGATCGCGCCGCGCGCAGCACCTTCGGCCTGGAGCCGACCCCGTGGCGGGAGCTCCTCGCCGGGGTCGTGGAGCGCGGGCGGGCGATGCGGGCGGGACGATGAGGATCGCCGTCTTCGGCGCGACCGGCCTCACGGGCGGGCTCGTGGTCGCGGGTGCGCTCGAGCAGGGCCACCAGGTCACGGCGCTCGTCCGCGATCCGCGCCGCGTCTCGCCGGTCCCTCCGGGGCTCACCGTGCTCGGCGGGAGCCCTCTGTCCCCAGAGGACGTCGCGATCGCCATCCAGGGCGCGGATGCCGTCATCCACTGCCTCGGCATCGGGGGCAGAGGGGACGGAAAGCCGACGACGCTCATCTCCGATTCGGTCAAGGTCATCCTCGCGGTGATGGCGGCGCAGGGTGTGCCGCGGATCGTCTGCATGTCGAACGTGGGGGCGGGGGGGAGCGGCGGGTGGATCGCGAACCGGCTCGTCATCCCGGTCTTCGTCCGCTGGCTCCGGCCGATCATCGCGGACAAGGACCGGATGGAGGCGGCCCTGCGCGCGAGCTCCGCCGAGTGGGTCTCGGTCCGCGTGCCGAACATCGTCCCGGGGCCGGACAAGCCGGTGCGCGTCAGCGCGGACGGTCGGGGGATCGGACGCTCGATCTCGGCCGCGTCCGCCGCGCGGTTCCTTCTTGCCCGGGCGAGCGGCCCGGACTTCCTGCGTACGACGCCGAGCATCAGCGCCTGAGCGTCCGCCGAGATGACGCCGACCGACCTTCGCGCCATCGCCACCCGGGTCGGACGGCTGGCTGTGGCCGACCGGGGGTCCGGGACGCCGGTCCTCCTGTGGCCGTCGCTCTATGCCGACCACCGCTTCTGGGACCACGTCGTGGCCGGTCTCGGGCCGGGCATCCGGACGCTCGCGATCGACGGGCCGGGCTTCGGGCGCAGCGATCCGCCGCGGGGTGATGTCCAGCCGGAGCGCTACGCGGACGCGCTCGTGGACCTCCTCGATGCGCTCGGGCTTCCGGCGGCGATCGCCGTGGGCTGCTCGTGGGGTGGCCAGGTGGTGGCCCACCTCGGCGTACGCTCGCCGGAGCGGGTCCGCGGGATCGTGATGATGAACACGCCGATGCACCCGTCGCTCGGCGGGCATCGGTTCGACCTCGTGGGCACGCGCCGGCTCGGTGCCACGCGCTTCTGGGGTGCCGGGGTCGCGCGCTCGATGGTCGGCACGGAGACGAAGCGGCGCCATCCGGAACGCGTCCGCGCCTTCCGCGATGCCTTCCGGTCCTTCGATCCCGCGGCCGCGGCCGTGACCGCACGGACGGTCCTGACCGCCTTCCCCGGCCTGGCGGGGATCCTGCCCGGCCTGCGCGTCCCCACGACGATCCTTCTCGGTGCCGAGGACCGCCTCTACCCGGTGGCCGTCTCGGAGCCGATCGCGCGGCTGGCACCCTCCGCCAAGATCCGCGTCCTGCCCGGCTGCGGGCACCTCGCGCCGATCGAGGCACCGGAGGCGGTCGTGGATGCGATCGGCGAGCACCTCCCGGATGGCCTCCCGGCACGGCGATGAAGGAGACCCGATGACACCCGCGACCGCGCAGCCGATCGCCGCGCGACGGCTCTACCTCGTCAACCTTGCGCTCCTCGCCACCCACCAGGTGGACGCCGCGTACTGGCACGAGTGGGACGTCTTCGGGGTCCCGGGCGGCCTCCCGTTCTTCCTCGTCTTCACCCTGGGAGCCGTCGCCCTCCTCGCCGTCGGCCTCGTGCGCATCGCCGAGGGTGCGCGGACGGCGCGGACGTGGGCCCTCCTGTGCGCGGGGGTGGGGCTCTTCACCGTTGCGCTCCACACGGTCTTCCTGGTGATCGACCGGGAGGCCTTCTGGGAGCCCGCCTCCCTCGCGGTCCTGGCGGGCATCCTCGTCACGTCCGTCGGGCAGCTCCTCCGGCTTCCCCGGGCGGCGCGGGGCGGCTGAGGGCCGGCCCCGGGACGGAGGCCCGGCTCAGCGACTCCCGTCCGGGAAGGCTTCGCCGGGTCGTCCCCGCACGAAGATCTCCTCGATCGGCAGGCCGAAGATGTCCGACAGCCGGAAGGCGAGGGCGAGGGACGGGTTGTATTCGCCGCGTTCGAGGTAGCCGATCGTCTGCCAGTTGACGCCCACGAGCCGGCTGAGCTCGATCCTGCTCAGGCCCGCCTCGCCGCGCAGCTCCGCGATCCGGTTCGGGATCGGCGGCTCATCCGCGGACCGCCGTCCCGTCATCGGCTCGCGGCGAGGACGAGATCGTCCTCCTCGCGCTCATCGGGGCGCGGATCCAGCCACGCGTGGACCAGGCTCGGGGCGACCCACACGAAGATGAGCGCGACCAGGACCGCCGTGCCGTCATCGGCCGGGGGGAGGAGGCGGAGGTCGAGGACGCGGGCCTCCGCGAGCATCAGCGCCACGGCGGCGATCCCGATCGCGGAGGCGAGGATGCGATAGGCGCTCACGTAGATCGACCGCTGCAGGGAGCGCTCGCGCTCGTCGAGCGCCTCGGCCGGCTGCTGGGCGAGGGAACGCCGGTAGCCGATGACGAGGAAGGAGGCGGCGGCGAAGGCGAGAAGCCCGGCCAGGCGCGCGGGGCCGCCCGGAAGGAGGAGCGCAGCGGCGGCGGCCGCGAACCAGACTCCGACGAGCCACTTGCCCGCGAGGATCCGGGGGCGGTACCGCTCCCAGGCCGCCGGGAGCTCGAGGGGTGCGCTGTTCAGGCGATCGCTCAGCCGCTCACCGATGGCGACGGTGGAGAGGAAGACGACGGCAAGGACCACGAGGATCGCGGCGCCGGTGGGGATCTCGAGCGTCATGTCCATCGGCGGATCTTCTCCCTGGAGCCGGACCGGGCGGGGGACCCGGGGATCGGGCGTGGGGGCATTGTATTACTACAACATTCGCGACGGCAAACGGGGGTCCCGGAGTCGGATCGGCGCATCCGGTCCACCCCGGCCGCGGCTACCCTGTGCGGATGGAGCTCACGGCCGCCACGATCCTCTCCCTCCTCCTCGCGCTCACCTGCCTCGCCACGGGGGCGATGAAGTTCAGCGGCCACCGGGTGGCGCGGGAGACACCGCCGCATCTCGGGATCGGGGTCGGCCTCTACCGGCTGGCGGGGATCCTCGAGCTCCTCACGGCGGCGGGGCTCGTCCTTGCGGCGATCGGGGTCGTCCCCGCGTGGATCGGCGCCGCGGCGGGCTTCGGCGTCGCGCTCCTCATGGTCTTCGCGATCCGCTTCCATCTGCGGGTCGGTGACCCGCTCATCCCCCGCGGACCGCTCGATCCCGCCTGGGGCCCCTCCGCGGTCGTCCTCGCCCTCGGTGTGCTGACGGGGATCCTCGTCCTCCTCTAGCCGCCGGGCGCGCGCGCCCGCGGCTCAGCCGCGGAAGTACGCGAGGGAGGCGTGGAGCTCGGTGGCGCCGGTGGCGGCGCGCAGGGCATCCGCGTTGCTCCCGCGCACGCCGCTCCCCGGCATGACGATCCGATCCGGCGGGGCCGCCTCCAGCATCCGGCGGATCGTGGCCACCCCGTCCGGGGCGGTGGGGGCGCCACCGGAGGTGAGGACGCGGGCACACCCGAGGGCGAAGGCCGCGGCGGCGGTCGCCACGGGATCCACCGCCACATCCACCGCGCGGTGGAAGGTGACCGGGACGCCGTCTGCCTCCGCGAGAAGGATGCGCACGGCCTCCACGTCGATCGCGCCGGCCGGCGTGAGGCAGCCGAGGACGAGCCCGGACGCGCCAGCCGCCACGGCGGTCGCGATCTCCCGGCACATCGTGGCGATCTCGTCCGGCGCGTAGACGAAGTCGCCGCCCCGCGGCCGGATCATCACCATCACCCCGATGCTCCGCTCCGCGGTGAGCCCCACCGCCTCGCGGATGAGATCCGGGGGTGGGGTCGTGCCGCCGGCGGGGTAGTCCACGCACAGCTCGATCCGGTCCGCGCCGCGCGCGATCGCGTCGGCGACCTCGGCGGGGGTCGTGGCGAGGATCTCGAGGAGCGGGCGCGTCACCCGCTCGACGTCCCGGAAGGTCGCCGCCTGCCCGATCACCGCGCCCGCATCGTCCAGGACCGGCCAGACCGTGGCATCCCGGATGACGAAGCGGCGGCCGGTGGCGGAGATCCGCTCCCCGCGGTAGCCGGTCACCACGCCGACCGGGGCGAGCGCCCCGGCACGCTCGGAGCGGGCCTCGGGCGGCGCGGTCCAACGGGACGGCATCCCGACGAAGGTCCGCCGCGGCCGCTCCCAGAGCCGCGCGGCAAAGCCATTGACGTAGACGATGCGCGGGTCATCGGTGAGCGCATGGGCGAGGATCGCCCGGTCCGTCCTCTCCAGGTCCGCTTCGAGGTCCCCGCCGACGAGCACCCGGTAGGACGCGGCGATCAGGCGCGGCCAGTCGGGGGTCACCGGGTCGATCCCCGGCGGGCGAGGCGCAGGTGCGGGACGCGGGATGCGGTCATGCGGCCGCATCGTAGCGGGGGAGGTCCCCGCGACGGTCAGACGGCGGAGTCGCCGGCGGCGCGTGGCCGGTGGACCTGACGGCGCGGCCCGTCCCGGAGCGGGTCTCCCCCGCCCCCCAGGTTGAAGCTCCACGAGATGAGCGGCGTGACGCGCATCACCTCGGAGGGCCCATCAGCGCCCCGCGTCGTCAGGAGCTCCGCGGTCCCGTAGACGCGGAGCATCCGGGGCGACCAGCGCTCCCCCGGGGTGAGGTCGTCCACGACGAGCGCGACCTTGACGTTGCCGGCGCGGACGTTGCCGTGGCGGCGGGTCTTCGCGGGTGACCAGCCCCCGATCAGGAAGGCGGTCCCGTCGAATCGGTAGCTGACGGGCACCACGTCCGGCTGGCCATCCTCCGCAACGGTCGCGATCCGGGCGAGCGGCTGGGAGCGGAGGTAGGCGACCTCCTCGGGTGTGAAGCTCATCCTCTTGGTTCCTCCGGGTGACTGACTTCCTACTTGTGCTCTACCACACGATAGGTGACCATTGGGGGGAGGACAAGCAGGCACCTTCCGGTGCCTGAGGCACCTGGAGGTGACCGTGGGGATGACAGCGAGGGCGATGCGCGCAGCACCGGACGGAGCGGACCCGGAGGAGTGCCGGATCGTCCGCGAGACCTTCGACCGGGTCGGCGACAAGTGGAGCCTCCTCGTCGTGCGGATCCTGGCGACCGGTCCTCTTCGCTTCGGCGCCCTGATGGACGCGGTGGCGGGGATCTCGCAGCGGATGCTCACCGTCACGCTGCGCAGCCTGGAGCGGGACGGGCTCGTGAGCCGGACCGTCTTCCCGGAGATCCCCCCGCGCGTGGAGTACGCGCTCACCCCGCTCGGTCGCTCCCTGACCGGACCGGTCACGGCGCTCGCGGACTGGGCGGTGGCGAGCCACGACCGGATCCGTGAGCACCAGGAGGCCTACGACGCGCGCCAGGCGCCACGCTGAGCAGCAAGGTGGAGGAACGATGACGCGACCCGGGGACCCGGACCTTCGCTTCCCGGAGATCGATGGCCGCTCGCTCCTCGGGACGGCGCTTCGGCTGCCGGCCGAGCTGCCCGCCGAGCGAACCCTTGTCGTGGTCGCCTTCCAGCAGTGGCACCAGGAGCGGGTCGATCGCTGGATCGCGCGGGCCGTGGCCGCGGGCGTCCCGCCTACGAGCCGCGGCGCGGTCGGCCGGCTTCCCCGGGCCGTCGTGGAGCTCCCGGTCCTCTCGTCACGGATGCGCCCCGTCCGCCGCTTCATCGACGGGGGGATGGCGACCACGATCGGCGATCCGGACATCCTCGCCCGCACGATCACGATCTACACGGACGTGGATGCCTTCCGGAGGGCGCTCGCGATCCCGTCCCCGGACGAGGTCCACGCGTTCGTGGTCACGCCGGACGGGGGGATCCTCGCGCGGGCCGCGGGCGAGCCGGATGGGGGCTGGGTGGCGATCGCGGCGGCGCTGGGGCTCGATCCGATCCACTGAGACCTGACGCCCGCTCACGGCCGCCCTGCGCGGTGCGTCCGCTACGCTCCCCGGGATGCCCGCCTCCGATCCCGCCCTCCGCACCGTCCGCGCCACGCGCTACGTGACGCCCTTCCGCGAGGGCGGGTCGCTCCCGGGGCTGGTGGAGGCGGACGACGACGGCCTCTACGTCGTGAAGTTCCACGGCGCCGCGCAGGGGCCGCGCGCGCTCGTGGCGGAGGTGATCGCGGGTGAGCTCGCCCGCGCCCTCGGGCTCCCGGTCCCGGAGATCGTCCTCATCGATGTGGACCCCGCGCTCGCGGATGCCGAGCCGGATCCATGGGTGAAGCGTCTTCTCGCCGCCAGCCCGGTGCGGAACCTCGCGCTCGACTACCTCCCCGGCTCGCTCACCTATAGCCGTGCCGCGGGCCCGCGCCCGGATGCCGCCCTCGCCGCGGACGTCGTGTGGTTCGATTCGCTCGTGACGAACAGCGACCGCTCGCCGCGGAACCCGAACCTCCTCGTCTGGCACCGACGGCCGTGGCTCATCGACCACGGGGCCGCGCTCTTCATCCACCACACCTGGACAGGGATCGCGGAGCACGCCCGGAAGCCGCTCCCCACCCTCCCGGACCACGTCTTCCTGCCGGACGCGGGGCCGCTCGGCGACGCGCACGACCGTCTCGCGCCGCAGGTCACCGAGCCCCTCCTGCGCGCGATCGTCGCGCTCGTCCCGGATGGCTGGCTCGCGGAGACGAGCCCGGTGGGCGGGCCGGACGGCCAGCGGGAGGCCTACGTCCGCTACCTCCTGGCGCGCGTGGCGGCGGGCGTGGCGCCGCTCGCGATCGCGGATGCGGTGGACCGTGGGCGCTGAACC
The DNA here is from genome assembly GCA_017853275.1 of Chloroflexota bacterium. GTDB lineage: Bacteria > Chloroflexota > Limnocylindria > Limnocylindrales > CSP1-4 > JAFMJV01. The sequence goes on along the minus strand of JAFMJV010000060.1, from coordinate 4,109 downwards.
CTTCTCCTACGCCGTCCTCCGGGTGACGCCGCGCGCGGAGCGCGGCGAGCGGGTGAACGTGGGCGTCGTCCTCCTCTGCCGGCCGCGCCGCTTCCTCGGGGCACGGACCGCGCTCGGGGAGCGGCAGGTGGCCGTGCTCGCGGCGCTCGCCCCGGACCTGGACGTGGAGGCGGTCCGCGCACACCTCGCGGTCCTGGAGCGGATCGCGGCGGGCGATCCCGCGGGCGGCCCGATCGCCGCGCTCGGCCTCGCCGAGCGCTACCACTGGCTCGTGGCACCGAGCAGCACCGTGGTGGGCCCGGGCGAGGAGCACACCGGCCTGACGGAGGATCCGGCCGCGACCCTGGAGCGGCTCCTCACCCAGCTCGTGGACTGACGCCCGGAGGTCAGGCGGCAGGCGGCTCCGGATCGCCGGCGTAGGCGCGCGCGAGCGCCGCGAGGTCGATCCGGGACATCTCGAGCATCGCGGTCATCGCCCGGCGGGCGCCATCCGCGTCCGGCCCGGCGATGAGATCGCCCATCCCGGCCGGGATCACCTGCCACGAGAGGCCGAAGCGGTCCTTCAGCCAGCCGCAGGCGCTGTGCTCACCGCCACCCGCCACGAGCCCCTCCCAGAGCCGGTCCACCTCCGCCTGGCCGGGCACCTCGATCTGGAAGGAGATCGCCTCGGTGAAGGAGAAGCGGGGTCCCCCGTTGAGGGCGATGAAGGGCCGGTCGCCCAGGTGGAAGCGGACGAGGAGGACCGCGCCCTCCGGCGTGCTCGGGTTGGTCGCGGGAGCCGGGATGACGGCATCGATGCCGCTCCCGGGGAGGAGCCCGACGTAGAAGCGGGCGGCCTCCTCCGCGCATCCATCGAACCAGAGACAGGGCGTGATCGGTGCAGCGTTCATCCGCGGAGGGTAGACCCGGGGGCGGGAGTGGGCCGCGCGCTATCGTTGGGGCCGGGGACGCGCGATCGGAGCTTCCGAGCCGGCTGTGCCCCGTGGGTGGAAAGGGGTCCCGATGTCCGGCCTGCGCGCGTTCCTGGTGGCGCTCCTTCTCCTCGTCCCGGCGCTGCCGGCTGCGGCCGCGGACGCGACCCCGGCACCCACCTACGCCCCGCCGACCCACGTGCTCGACTTCGGGGCGAGCGCGATCGACGGTGCCTCGGTCTTCCTCGACGGGACCTCCGAGGGCGGGGGTCCCGGCGTGCGCTACGGGATCCTCGGCCTGACCGGTGAGACGGAGCTCGGCGGCGTCCCGGTGACGGCGATGATCCTCGGCGCCTTCACCTACCTCGACGCCACGGGTCCCTTCACGGGCTCCTTCAGCTTCCAGAGCGCGGAGGGCGACCTCCTCGGCTTCCGCTACGACGCCCAGGTCGCGCTCGCCCCGGACGGAACGGTCTTCCACGGCGTCCTCACCCCGATCGCGGGCGCGGGCCGCTGGGCCGAGGTCACCGGATACGGCACCGTGACGGGCGGCCGGTCCGGGCTCGTGGGCTCCCCGGTCCGGTACATCGTCTCCCTCTGGCTGACGGGCCTGCCGGCCGCGGAGTGACCGTGCGCCGGATCGCCGTCGTCCTTGGCGTGGCCGCGGTCGGGGCCGCCGTCCTCGCGCGGCGGGCGCGTCCCTCCACCGTCCGGCCGGACGAGGGGCTGATCGTGGGGATCCCGGCCGTCTACGACCGCCTCGCGTCGTGGTTCCTCGGTCCGCTCCACGACGCGATCGCGGACGAGGTGGCGGCGCTCGCGGATCCCGGGGCGCACGTCCTGGACGTGGGCTGCGGGCCGGGGCAGCTCGCGGAGCGGCTCGTGGCGCGCGGCCTGCGCGTCACGGGGGTCGATCTCGATCCCGGGATGGTGGCGCGCGGCCGCTCCCGTCTTGGGGACCGGGCCGCGCTCCACGCCGCGGACGTGACCGCGCTCCCCTTCCCGGATGGCACCTTCCCGCTCGTCATCAGCACGCTCTCCATGCACCACTGGACGGACCCGGCCGCGGGGCTCGCCGAGGTCCGGCGTGTCCTCCACCCGGCGGGACGGGTCGTCATCTGGGACCTGGCCGATGGCGCCCTCCCCTTCCACACCCGCTTCGCCGGCCCGGGTCCCCACATCACCCGCTCCGGGCTGACGCTCCTCACCGACCGCCCCTTCCGCTGGCCGGGCCCCGTGGCGGCGCTCCGGCGGGTGGACGCCGTGCACGCGGACGGGCCATCCGGCGCTTGACCTTCGAGCGACTTCAAGGTGTAGGGTCCGCGGCGTGACGATCTCCGAGCTCGCCCGCCGGACCGGCCTCGCGCCGAGCGCGATCCGCTGGTACGAGGCCGCGGGCTTCCTCCCGCCGGCCACCCGGGCCGCCAACGGCTACCGCACCTACGGCGATGCGGATGTCGCGCGGCTCCGGCTCGTCGGCAGCCTCCGCCGGCTCGGGCTCGATCCGGCGGAAGCGGCTCGGCTCGCGGGGCTCTGCCTCGCGGACGGGGCCGCGGACCCGGCGCTGGGGCCGCTCGTGGCCGCACGCCGGGCGGAGATCGCGGAGCGCCGCGCCGAGCTCGCCCGGCTGGACGGTGAGCTCGCCGACCTGGAGGAGACGATCGCCGCGGCCGGACGGGCCGCCAGGAAGGAGACCCCGATGACGACCCCCGACCCGATCCGCGTCCTCTTCGTGTGCACCGGGAACTCCGCCCGCAGCCAGCTCGCCGAGGCGCTCCTTGGGGCGATCGGAGGCGCCGACTTCCTCGCAGCGTCGGCGGGGACCGCCCCGGTGGGCGTGAACCCGGTTGCGATCCGTCTCCTTGCCGAGCAGGGGATCGACTGGTCCGCGGCGGAGAGCAAGACGGTGGACCGCTACCTGGGTCAGCCCTGGGACTACGTCATCACCGTCTGCGATCGCGCCCGCCAGGCGTGCCCCGTCTTCCCCGGTGACGCCAACCGGCTCCACTGGGGGCTGGACGACCCGGCCGCCGTGGAGGGGACGGACGAGGAGAGGCTCGCGGCCTTCCGGGCCACCGCCACGGAGCTGACCCTCCGGCTGCGGCCCTTCGTGGAGATCGCGCTCCGCTCCGCGGGCCGCGTACCCGCCGCCGGCCGATGAGCGCCGCCGCCGGGGAGCCGGGGCTCCTCCGCCGCCTCTCGCTCCTGGACCGCTACCTGACGCTCTGGATCTTCCTCGCGATGGCCGCGGGGATCGCGCTCGGCCGGTTCGCCCCGGGGGTCGTGGGGACGCTGGACGCGCTGAGCGTGGGGACCACCTCCATCCCCATCGCGATCGGGCTGATCCTGATGATGATCCCGCCCCTCGCGCGCGTCCGCTACGAGGAGGTGGGGCGCGTCTTCCGGGACGTCCGCGTCCTCGCCCTCTCGCTCATCCAGAACTGGCTCGTGGGGCCGCTCCTCATGTTCCTCCTCGCGGTCGTCTTCCTCGGCGACCAGCCGGAGTACATGACCGGGCTCATCCTCATCGGGCTTGCGCGCTGCATCGCGATGGTCATCGTCTGGAACGATCTCGCGCGCGGCGACCCGGAGTACGTGGCGGCGCTCGTCGCCCTGAACTCGATCTTCCAGGTCGTCTTCTACGCCGCCTTCGCGTGGCTCTTCGTGACCGTCCTGCCCACCTGGATCGGCCTTCCGGGGATCGCCGTCGCGATCTCCATCGACCAGGTCGCCACGAGCGTGGCGATCTACCTCGGGATCCCCTTCCTCATCGGCTTCCTCGGGCGGATCATCCTCGTCCGGCGGCGCGGCCGGGACTGGTACGAGCACGAGCTGATGCCCCGGATCGCGCCCCTCACCCTGGTCGCGCTCCTCTTCACGATCGTCGTCATGTTCTCGCTCCAGGGGGAGCGGATCACGGAGCTGCCGCTCGATGTGGTCCGGATCGCGATCCCGCTCACGATCTACTTCGTCGTCATGTTCCTCGTCTCGTTCGCGATGAGCGTGCGGACGGGGGCCACCTACGGCCAGACGACGGCGCTCTCCTTCACCGCGGCCTCGAACAACTTCGAGCTGGCGATCGCGGTCGCGATCGCGACCTTCGGGATCGGGAGCGGGGTCGCCTTCGCCACGGTCATCGGACCGCTCATCGAGGTCCCCGTCCTCATCCTCCTCGTGGGCGTGGCGCTCCGGCTCGGC
>JAFMJV010000023.1 GCA_017853275.1 Chloroflexota bacterium | reverse complement strand
CGGCGGTCGACTCGAAGAGGTCGGCACCACGGCCGGCGCAGTCGCCGACGTTGTCGCCGACGAGGTCCGCGACGACGCCCGCGTTCCGCGGGTCATCCTCGGGGATCCCTGCCTCGACCTTGCCGACGAGGTCGGAGCCGACGTCCGCGGCCTTGGTGTAGATCCCGCCGCCGAGCTGGGCGAAGAGGGCGACGAAGGATGCGCCGAAGCCGAAGCCGACGATGAGGAAGGGCGCCTGCGCGGTGGCCTCGCCACCCTCGAGGCCGCCGAAGGCCGCGAAGATGCCCCACACGCCGAGGAGCGAGAGGGCGACGACAAGGAAGCCCGAGACGGCGCCGCCGCGCATCGCGGTCTGGACCGCGCCGACGAGGCTGTGGCGCGCGGCAGCCGCCGTGAGGAGGTTCGAGCGGACGCTGATGTACATGCCGATGATGCCCGAGAGCATCGAGCAGATCGCACCCACGAGGAACGCGACGCCCGTCCGGACGCCGAGCTCGATCCCGTAGACGCTCGTATCCGCGACCTCCTGGGTCTCGACGAGCGCGATGATCGCGCCGATGACGAGCGCACCAAGGAGCGCGAGGATGCCGATCGTCGTGTACTGGCGCCGGATGAAGGCGACCGCACCCTCGAAGATCGTGCTCGCGACGTCCTGCATCGCCTGGGGACCCTTGTCCCGGGAGAGGACATCGCGCGCAAGATAGAGCGCGAAGAGCACCGCGGCTACGCCCGCGATGGGGATGATCCAGTTGATCGTTTCGCCCACGATCCGGCTCTCAGCCTCCTGCCTGTGGCGCCCCGGCCCCGGCAGGGCCCTGAAGGCGTGCGATCCGGACTGCCGCCGACCCGCAGGGCGGGCTCATCTCCCCCGTGCGTCCGTCAGGCACGGGCGGAGCGGACACGCGGCACGGGCAGACCCGGGCGGCGTGCGGCGCCGGACCGCGGGAAGTGTAGCGGCTCTGGCGCGGCGCGGGGACGCGCGGGCGCAGCGAGCGCCCGCGCGCCGGGGATCAGCCGGGGAGGATCCAGCCGTCCGTGGAGCGATCCCACGCCTGGAGCTCGCCGGGGGCGAACCAGAGGGCGAGCTCGCCCTGGGCGTTCTCCACGCTATCCGAGGCGTGGACGAGGTTCTTCCCGGTGTCCAGGGCGAAGTCGCCGCGGATCGATCCGGGGGCGGCCTCGTGCGGGCGCGTGGCGCCGTTGATCGCGCGGCAGATCGCCACGGCGTTCGGGCCCTCCAGCGCGATCGCCACGAGCGGCGAGGAGACGATGAAGTCGACGAGCTCCCCGAAGAAGGGGCGCTCGCGGTGGACCGCGTAGTGCGCCTCGGCGAGAGCGCGCTCCACGCGCACGAGCTTCAGCCCGACGATCTTCAGGCCGCGCTGCTCGTAGCGGTCGATGATCCGTCCGACGAGCTGGCGCTGGACGCCGTCCGGCTTGATGAGGATGAGGGTCCGTTCCGTCACGCGGTCTCCTTGGGGATGGCGCGTGCCTCCAGGGCACGCAGGGATTCGTCCCACGCGGCACGGGCCTCCACCTCCCGTCCGAGGCCGCGATACGCGTCCCCGCGAAGGAGCTGGAGCGCCACGGCGCCGGGATGGGCAGGACCCGCACGACCGGCGATGCGGTCGGCGAGCGACAGGATGACGGGGGCGAGCGCCGGGTCCGTGCGCAGGACGACGGCGAGCCGGGCGGTCGCCCGCTCCAGGGAGCCCGCGGCGAGATCGGCCTCGGCGCGCTCCAGCTCCCGGCCGGCGGCGCGGCCCGCCGCGACCCGGGCGGCCGTGGAGGCGACGCTGACCGGCCCACCCGCCGGGGCGGCGGCGGCACGCTGGGCGGGCGGAGGGAGGAGCGTCCAGGCGCCGGGCGGCGGGTCGGCGACCTCGCGGCCCCCCGCGAGAAGACCGTAGCGGCCGGGGTCGCGGGCGCCCGTATCCATCCAGCCGGGGAGCTCCGCGGGCCAGACGGCGCTGCGCTCCTCGCCCGCGAAGAGGCGGTCCAGGCCGGCACCCACCCGCTCGTGGACGTGCGCGGCATCCCGGCGGGCATCGCCGATCCGGCCGTCGCGATCCGCACGCTGCGCCACGACGACGAAGGCGATCGGGTCACGGCCACCCGCCCCGAGATGCGCGGCCGCGGGCTCGGCGGCCCCCACGAGGTCCCCATGACGCCAGCGGACCTCCGCCAGGTCGGCGAGGGCATCACGGTCCAGGGTCCCGGCGCCGGCCATCTGCTCGAGCTCGGCCCGGGCGAGGGCGACGAGGCCGCCGCGCAGGTGGAGACGCGCGAGCCGCCCGTCCGTCATCCGTGCGTCCATCGTCACCTCCCGATCAGGGCAGCCGGAGCGCCCGGTCCAGCCCGCGGAGCGCACCCCGGGGGGCGACCGCCGCAAGGCAGAGCCCCTCATCCCGGAAGAGCACGCCGGCAAGCCGGGTCACATCATCGGGGGTGACGCCACGGAGCGCAGCGATCGCCTCGTCCAGGGTGTGGACGCGATCATGGAGCGCCTCCTGGGCGCCGAGCCAGGCGGCCATCGCGCGGCTCTCCTCGAGGCGCAGCTCGAGACGCCCGATGAGGTAGCGGCGGGCCTTCTCCAGCTCCGCCGCCGGGACCGGCTCGTCCCGCAGGCGGGCGAGCTCGGCGAGGATCGCCGCGACCGCGCGCGGCATGTCCGCGGGGTCGACGCCGGCATAGACCTGGAGGGTGCCGCAGTCGGCGTGGTCCGCCTGGAAGGCGTGGATGTCGTAGGCGAGCCCCGCCTCCTCGCGGACGGAGAGGAAGAGGCGCGAGGAGCTCCCCTCTCCGAGCACGGTGGTGAGGAGCTCCATCGCCCACTGGTCCGGGTGATCGCGCCGGAGGGCCGGGAGGCCGATCGCGAGGTGGGCCTGCTGCGTGGGGCGGGCCTCGGTGACGACGCGCGTGACGGGGAGATCGCCGGAGACCGGCTCCCACGGGACGGGCGGCGCGTCGCCGCTCCCGATCGCATCCCGGACGAGCTCCACGATCCGGTCGTGCGGCAGGTCCCCCGCGGCGGCCACGACAAGGCCGCCGGGCGCATAGCCCGCCTTCCAGAAGGCGCGGATCCGCTCCGCGGGGAGCCCGCGGACCCCGTCCTCCTCGCCCGCGATCTCCCGGCCCATCGGGCCGGGGCCGAACCAGGCTCCGTCCCAGAGGGTGAAGACGTGCTGGGAGGGGTCATCCCGGTAGGAGCGGATCTCCTCCACGATGATCTCGCGCTCCCGGGCGATCTCCGCATCCGCCAGGATCGGCCGGGCGACGAGGTCTCCGAGGAGGCGGATCGCCAGCTCGGCCTCGCGGACGGGGAGGCGGGCCCAGTAGACGGTGGAGTCGCGGTCCGTGGCCGCGTTCGTCGTCCCGCCGACGCCCTCGATCGCCTCCGAGAGGATCCGCGAGGTGGGCCAGTCCCGGGTCCCGCGGAAGGTGACGTGCTCGAGGAAGTGGGCGATCCCCGCCTCCTCCGGCCGCTCGTGGCGCGCCCCGACCGGGACGTGGACCGCGACGGAGAGCGCGCGCGTCCCGGGGATCCGTGCGCTGATCACGCGCGGCCCGCCCGGCAGGACGGTCCGCTCGAAGGGCGGGAGCGTCCCGGCCGCGCGCCGGACGCCGGAGCGGCTCAGCCCGGCTCCCCCGGCAGGTCGTCACCGTCCTCGACCGGATCCCCGCCACCGTCGTCATCCAGCGCGGCAAGGGTCATCTGGATGTAGCGGACGGTGGGCTCGAGCGGGAGCGCCTGCTGCTCCGGCTCGTCCTCCTCGCGCACCACCGGCGCGTAGTCGATGCGCACCCGCTCATCCCCCTGGACGAGCGTGTACGTGACGAGCTGGTCCGGCCGCGTCTCGAACTCCAGGTGCTCCCAGGAGTCGACGTTGATGCACACGGAGAGCGGCGTGAAGAAGGTGGAGACGTCCGGGCGCTCCATGACGAGCCGCTCGACCCAGCCCGTTCCGGACGAGACGAGCGTGCCGGCCCGCAGGTAGCGGTAGGCGACCGTCTGGCGCAGGAGGGGGCGGAGGAGGTGGTAGATATCCACCGGGCTGGAGACCAGGCCGCTGTTCACGAAGAACTTCGCGTGACCCTGGCTCGACACCCATGACCTCCGAGGGGAGCGGGGCGGCGCCCCGGCGGGTGGATGGTAGCGCACGCGGCTCAGCGCGGGCTCCCCCGGGGCGGGGCGCCCTATCATCGGCGGATGCGCCAGCACGCGACCGTCCGAACCGAGGCCGAGGGTCCCGTCGTGGCGATCGACGCCGGGAACAGCGCGGCGAAGCTCGCACCGGTGATCGCGGGCCGGGTCGGCCCGGTCGTGCGCCTCCCCGGCCCACCGCCGGATCCGGTCGCGCTCGCGGCGCGGATCTCGGGCATCGGGGGGCCGGTGGCGCGCGTCGCGCTCGTCTCCGTGGTCCCGGCCTGGACCGAGGCGGTCCGGGAGGCCTGCGACCATGCCGGCCTCTCCCTCCTCATCGCCACGCGCGAGACGATCCCCCTCCCCTCCGCGCTCCCCGTGGCGGCGCGCCCCGGGGCGGACCGCCTCCTCGCGGCGTGGGCGGCCCGGGAGCTCGCCGGGTCGCCCGTGATCGTGGCGGACCTGGGCACGGCGACGACGGTCGACCTCGTGGGACCGGACGGCGACTTCCGCGGCGGCGCGATCCTCCCCGGAGCGGGCCTCGCGCTCGCGGCGCTCGCCCGGGCGGCGGCGCTCCTCCCGGAGGTCCCCCTCGCCGCACCCGAGCGGGCCGCCGGCCGGGGGACGGAGGAGGCGATCCGCGCCGGCGTCCTCCTCGGGCAGATCGGGGCGATCCGCGAGATCGCGGCGCGCCAGGCCGCCGAGCTCGGCCTCACGGAGCGGCCGCACCTCATCGCGACGGGCGGGATCACCGCCCTTCCCTGGATGGCCGAGCTCCTCACCGCGCCCGCGGGTCCCGGCCTCGGCCCGGTGGCGGACCGGGTGGAGCCGGAGCTCCTTCTCCGCGCGCTCGGTGCCCTCGTCGCTGCGCAGCAGCCGGTGGCGGCGTGAGCGGCGGGATGGAGCGGCCCCTCGCGGGCCGGCTGATCGTCCTCGGGATCACCGGCTCGATCGCCGCCTACAAGGCCGCCGAGCTGGCGCGCCTCCTGATCGCCGCGGGGGCCGAGGTCCAGGTCGCGATGAGCCGGACCGCCACCGCCTTCATCGGGCCGCTCACGCTGGAGACGCTCACCCGGCGGACGGTGATGCTCGACCCCCTGGAGCTCCTTCCGGACCGCCGGATCGGGCATATCGTCGCGGCGGACAGCGCGGATGCGGTGGTGGTGGCGCCCGCCACGGCACGCTGGCTGGGCGCGATGGCGAACGGCCTCGCGGACGATGTCGTCACCGCGACCTGCCTCGCCACGACCGCGCCGGTGATCGTGGCGCCGGCGATGGACGGCGAGATGTACCTCCACCCCGCGACCCAGGGGAACGTGGAGCGCCTGCGCGGCTTCGGCTACGCGATCGTGGAGCCGGAGACCGGCCCCCTCGCCTCCGGCCAGGTGGCGCGCGGACGGCTCGCCGAGCCCGCCGCGATCCTGGGCGCGGTGGTCGGCGCGCTCGCGGGGCGGCCGGTCCGCGAGCCGGACCCGGAGCGACGGCCTCCCGCCGCACGCGAGGTCCGGGACGATCTGGCCGGCCTCCACCTCGTGGTCACGGCGGGCGGCACGGCCGAGCCGATCGATCCCGTCCGCTTCATCGGCAACCGGAGCACGGGCCGGATGGGGGTCGCGATCGCGGAGGCGGCGCTCGCGCGGGGCGCGCGGGTCACGGCGATCCTCGGGATGACGAGCGTGCCGGACCCGGACGGGGCCACGATCGTCCGGGCGCCCACGGCGGCCGCGATGCGGATGGCGGTGATCGCGGCGCTCCCGGAGGCCGATGCGCTCGTCATGGCCGCGGCGGTGGCGGACTTCCGGCCCCGTGCCGTGGCGGACGGGAAGCTCGCGCGGGGCGCGGGGCTCGTGCTCGAGCTGGAGCCCACGGAGGACATCCTCGCGGAGGCCTCGGGGCTCGCCCATGGACGCGCCGAACGGGCCGCGGATCCGTCCGCGCGCCCCGTCCTCGTCGGCTTCGCGGCGGAGACGGGGTCGCTTGCGCGAGCGCCGGAGAAGGCCGCCCGGAAGCGGGTCGACCTCCTCGTGGCGAACGATGTGGCGGAGCCGGGCTCGGGCTTCGGGACGGAGACGAACCGGGTGACGCTCGTCACCCCGGGCCGGGAGCCCGAGCCGTGGCCCCTCCTCGCCAAGCGCGAGGTCGCGGACCGCCTCCTCGACCGGATCGCCGCCGTCCGCGCGGCGCTCGATGCACAATCCGCGGAGAGGCCGGCAGCGGATGCGCCGGCGGACGGGAGCGAACGATGAGCGCAGGGAACGTGGCACGGCGGGTGACGGTCGCGGAGATCGCGCGCCTCCATGCCGAGGGCATCCCGATCGCCTGCCTCACCGCCTACGACCACCCGGTGGCGCGGATCCTGGATGCGGCGGGGATCCCCCTCCTCCTCGTCGGCGATTCGCTCGGCCAGGTCGTCCTGGGCTACGAATCGACCGTCCGCGTCTCGATGGACGAGATGCTCCACCACGCGCGGGCGGTCGTCCGTGGCACGGAGCACGCGCTCATCGTGGCGGACCTCCCCTTCCTCAGCTATGCCACGCCGGAGGAGGCGCTCCGGAACGCGGGCCGCTTCCTGCGCGAGGCGGGGGTCGGGGCGGTGAAGCTGGAGGGCGGCGTGGCGGCCGTCCCGGCGATCGAGGCGCTCGTGCGCGCGGGGATCCCGGTGATGGCCCATGTCGGTTGGACGCCGCAGTCCCTCCACGGCCTGGGTGGCCGGACGAAGGTCCAGGGGAAGGACCGCGCCCAGGCGCGCCGGATCGTGGCGGATGCGCTCGCGGTCCAGGAGGCGGGTGCCTTCGCGGTCGTCCTGGAGCTCGTCCCCGAGCAGCTCGCGGCGGAGATCACGCGGCGCCTCCGGATCCCCACGATCGGGATCGGGGCGGGCGCCGGATGCTCCGGGCAGATCCAGGTGATCACGGACATCCTCGGGCTGGGCACCTTCATCCCGCGCCACGCCCGGCGCTATGCGGACCTCCAGAACGTGATCGCGGACGCGGTCCGCGGATGGGCTGCGGATGTCGCAGCGGGGAGCTTCCCGGGGGCCGCGGAATCGGTCCGGATGGACGACGCCATCCTCGCCGACGTCCTCGGGACCGGCGCCCTGGACCGGCCGGACCTGGACGCGCCGATCCCCCTCGACCGGGACCTCTGAGCCGGCGGTGACCCAGGTCGTCCGGACGCGCGCGGAGCTGCGCGCCGCGCTGGCGGCGCTCCCCCGGCCGCTCGGCCTCGTGCCCACGATGGGGGCGCTCCACGCGGGTCACGCATCGCTCATCCGCGCCTCGCGCGAACGGGACGCGGCGACCGTCGTCTCGATCTTCGTCAACCCCACCCAGTTCGGCTCCCCGGACGACCTCGCCCGCTACCCGCGGGACGAGGCGGGGGACCTTGCCCTGTGCGCCGCCGAGGGCGCCGCGCTCGCCTGGCTCCCGGCGCCGGCCGATGTCTACCCGCCCGGCTTCCAGACGAGCGTGCAGGTGGGGCCGGTGGCGGCTCCGCTCGAGGGTGCCGCCCGGCCGGGGCACTTCGCGGGGGTCGCCACGGTCGTCGCGATCCTCCTCGGGCTCGTCCTCCCGGCGCGCGCCTACTTCGGGCGGAAGGACGCCCAGCAGCTGGCGGTCGTGGAGCGGATGACGCTCGACCTCGGGCTGCCGGTGGAGATCGTCGGCTGCCCCACGGTGCGCGCGGCGGACGGCCTGCCGCTCTCGTCGCGGAACGTGCGCCTGGCGCCGGCGGAGCGGGCCGCCGCCCCGGTCGTCCATCGCGCCCTCATGGCGGCCCTCGCCCTCCACGCCCGTGGCGAGCGGTCCGCGGAGACGCTCCGGGCTGCGATGACCGCGACGCTCGCCGGCGAGCCGCTGGCCGAGCCCGAGTACGTCTCCGTGGCGGACCCGCTGACGATGGCGGAGCTGGAGCGCGTGGAGGGATCGGCGCTCCTCTCGCTCGCCGTCCGCTTCGGCGCGGTCCGGCTCATCGACAACGAGCGGATCGGCTGAGCGCCGCTCAGCCCCGCAGGCGCCCGAGGACCTCCCGGACCCGGCCCACGGCGCCGCCGGCCACCCCGGGGAGGGCTGCCGCGGCCGGATCCCAGGGCGCGAAGCAGCGGAGGATCCGGTCGATCTCGATGTTCTCCGCCACGAGCCGGCGGATCTCCGCGATCTTCTCGGTGTCCGCCGCGTGCGTCTTCACGAGAAGGTCGTGGACGCGCGAGGCGGCCGCGTAGGTGTCCTCCGCCACGAGGTAGCCGAAGATCCCGGCGCGCCGGAGCGCCTCGAGCTCCCGCTCCGCGGGCCGGTAGCCCCCCGTGAAGAGGAAGCCGGCGAGCTCGCGCCGGCCCTCCGTCCCGCTCCGGCCGAACCCCGACGGCCGGCGGATCCGACCGAGGATCCGGGATTCGCCACGTGCCGCTCGCGCCCGGAGGGCGGCCGCGATCGTGGCGTGGATCACGTCGCCGCGGTCCCCCGGCACGATGAGGAGGCTCCCCGGCCCGATCCGCTCCAGGACGTGGCGGGCCTGCATCGCCCCGATCGCGACGTGCTCCACGACCCGCTCCGGATCCTCGCCCGGGGAGACGAGCTCGCCGGGCATCTGGTCGGTGAGCATGGAGAGGGTCGGGTTCGAGAGGAGCGGCCGGTAGGGCAGCGTGCCGAGGAGGGGGATCCCGTGGCGGGCGAGCCCCTTGCGCAGGATCCCCGGCAGGGATGGCTGGGCGTCGATCTCGACCTTGTTGATGATCGCGCCCGCGACCGGGACCCCGCGCCGCGCGAAGAGGGCATGGTTGAGGACGATCTCGTCGATCGGCCGGCCGACGCCGCCCTCGCTGATGATCACCGCGGGGGCGCGGAGCCGCGCCGCCACCTCCGCGTTGGAGAGCCCCACGACCGCACCGACCCCGGCGTGGCCCGTCCCCTCCACGAGGAGGAGGTCGTGGGTCGCGGCGAGCGCCCGGTGGGCGGCGGCGATCCGCGGCGAGAGGTCGTCCGGGACCGTCCCCTCGATGAACGCCTTCGTGAAGCCGCGCGGGATGTGGACGGGGCTCATCGTGCCGAGCGGGTCCGTGAGCCCGAAGACGCTCCGCACGAGGATCGCGTCCTCGTCCGCGGGGACGCCGTCCACGCTCGCCGTCCGCTGCCCGACCGGCTTGATGAAGCCGATCCGGTGGCCGCGGTCCAGGAGCGCGGCGAAGAGGCCGAGCGCGACGGTCGTCTTGCCGCGGTTCATCCCGGTGGCGGCGAGGTAGATCTGGCGCATCGGGTGCATCATGCCGCCGATGGAGCAGCAGCGCCCGATCAGCGTCGTCTTCGACCTCGGCGCGGTCCTCATCGACTGGGATCCGCGCTACCTCTACCGGGAGCTCTTCCCGGGCGACGAGCCCGCGATGGAGCGCTTCCTCGCGGAGGTCTGCTCGCCCGCCTGGAACCACCGCCAGGACGAGGGCCGGACCTGGGCGGAGGCGACCGCCGAGCTCGTCGCGCGCCACCCGGCGGAGCGGGCGCGGATCGAGGCCTACCGCGCGGGCTGGGAGCGGATGCTCGGGGGTCCGATCGCCGGGAGCGTCGCGATCCTCGCCGAGCTGCGGGCGCGCGGGACGCCGCTCTACGCGCTCACGAACTGGTCGTCCGAGACCTTCCCGATCGCGCGCGCCCGCTACGACTTCCTCGGCTGGTTCGCGGGGATCGTCGTCTCCGGGGACGAGCGGGTCGCGAAGCCCGATCCCGCGATCTACCGGATCCTTCTCGCGCGGCACGCGCTGGCACCGGAGCGGACCTGCTTCATCGATGACCGCGAGGAGAACGTGGCCGGCGCCCGGGCGCTGGGGATGGACGGGATCCGCTTCACGGACCCCGCGGCGCTGCGCGCCGATCTCGCTGCGCGGGGGCTCCTCCCCGCCGCCTGATCCGCCCGCTCAGCCCGGCGGGTCGAGCCGGACCGGCGCCCCGGTCGCGATCGAGCGGTAGGCCGCCTCCACGATCTCCACGGCACGGAGGCCATCCTCGCCGGTGACCGGCGGCTCGCCCCCGGTGCGCACCGCGTCCACGAAGGCCCGCAGCATCGCGGCGTTCGCATCCGAGCCGAACGAGCGCCAGCTCGCCCCGTCCTCGCGCCGGCCCCACAGGTCGAGCCGCTGGCGGAAGGCGTCCGCGGCGATCGCGCCGCCGGTCCCGAGGACCTCGATCGAGAGCCCACCCCAGGTGGGCCACGAGCGGGGCTTGCTCCACGAGCAGTCGATCGTGGCGAAGACGCCGTTCCGGAAGCGGAGCGCCACGAGCCCGCCCGTCTCCACCCGGTCGAAGCCTTCCTGGAGGATCCGGTTCGCGACCGCGTAGACCTCCACGACCTCGGAGCGGACGATCCGCCGGTAGAGGTCCGCGAGGTGGACGACGTGGTCCGTCACCGCCCCGCCGCCCGCGAGCGCGGGATCGACGAACCAGGCGCCGTGGACGTCCGGCATCTCCCCGGTGTTCACCCCTTCCAGGGAGACGACCTCACCCACCTGGCCTTCGCGCACGGCAGAGATGAGCGCCTCCACGACGCTGTTCCAGGGGCTCGGGAAGGCGGTCATGAGGAGGACGCCGGCGCGCCGGCAGGCGTCGATGATCGCGCGCGCGTCCGCCGCGCTCGTCGCCAGCGGCTTCTCGCACAGGACGTGGACCCCGGCGGCGGCAGCCTGCTCGGCGAGCGCGCGGTGGTCGCGGTTCACCCCCGCGATGACGATCGCGTCGGACTCCGCGAGGAGACCGGCCGGGGTGGCCGCGGCGACCGTGCCCACGGCATGGGCGCGCTCCCGGGCGAGGACGGGATCCTCGTCCCAGACCCCCGCCAGCGCGACATCCTCCATCCGGGCGAGGAGGGCGAGGTAGGCCGGTGCGTGGACATGGGCGGCGGAGAGGATGCCGATGCGGAGGCGTGCCATCACGCGACCTCCGCCGGATCGACGACCCGGCCGGTCCGCGCGGCCTCCACCGCGGCGAGCCCGATCCGGAGCGCGGCGAGCCCGTCCGCTGCGCTCACGCGGGCCTCGCGGCCCTCGCGGATCGCGCCGAGGAAGTCGGCGAGCTCGTCGCGGAAGGGATCCTCGCGGGTGAGGCTCTTCTGGATCCCCACCGCCCCCTGGCCGCTCGCCGGCGCCGCGTGGAGCCAGCTGGAGATCGGCCGTGCCTCCTCCGAGTCGTAGGCGACGATCCCGCGGGACCCCGCGATCTCGATGCTCGTCCGGAAGGCGGGCTCCGCGTAGGCCCATGAGCCGGTCACGTGGCTGATCGCGCCGGAGGCGTGGCGGAGGATCGCGAGCGCGTGCTCCACGCCGAGCTCCGGCCGCTCGTTCGCCGCCGAGCGGCACTGGACGGAGACGACATCGCCGGCGATCCAGCGCGCGAAGTCGAGGTCGTGGATCATCAGGTCCAGGACCATCCCGCCGGAGCGCGCCGGGTCGAAGAGCCAGTGGCCGGCGGGCTTGCGGGGCCGGAAGGCCGCCCGCTTCAGGCGGATGACCGCGGGATCCCCGATCGCGCCCTCGTCCACGATCCGCTTCGCCTCCGCCACCTCCGGGAAGTAGCGCAGGACGTGGGCCACGAAGAGCCGGACCCCGGCCGCGGCGCAGGCGGCCACGATCGCCTCGCCGTCCGCGGCGCTCAGCGCGAGCGGCTTCTCGCAGATCACGTGGCGCCTCGCGGCGGCCGCCGCGAGCGCGATCGGTGCATGGGTATCGGTGGGGGTGCAGATGTCCACGATCGTGGCGCCCGCGATGAGCGCCTCGAGCGAGCCCGCGGTCGCAGCGCCCGTCCGGGCCGCCACGCCGGCCGCATCCGCCGCGTCCTCCGCGAAGATCGTCACCGGGACGCCGAGCGCGGCCCACGCCGCGGCGTGCGTGCCGCCCATGAAGCCGCCCCCCACGACCCCGACCCGCTCGCCGCTCACTTCAGCGCACCTCCCATGAGACCGCGCACGAACTGGCGGTTGAAGACGACGTAGAGGACGAGCATCGGGATCATCGCCACGGTGAGCGCGGCGAGGACCGCGTTCCAGTCCGAGACGAACTGGCCGAGGAACTGCTGCGACCCGAGCGTGAGCGTGGGGACGCCGGGTGCCGCCACGAGGGGCCACCAGAGGTCGTTCCAGACCGGGATCATCGTGAGGATCGCGACGGCGGCGAGGGCGGGGCGGGCGAGGCGGACGATCATCGCGAAGACGTGCCAGTCGTTCGCACCATCCACGCGCGCCGCGTCCTCCAGGTCGCGCGGGACCTCGCGGAAGAAGGCGGAGAGGACGAAGACCGCGAGCGGCAGGCCGGCGGCGGTGTAGACGAGGACCAGCCCCGCGAGCTGGTTCGTGAGGCCGAGACCCTGGAGGATGCCGAGGAGGCTCACCGTGCCGAGGCGGATCGGGATCATGATCCCGATCGCGAGGTAGAGGCCGAGGACCCGGCTCCCCATGAAGCGGTAGCGAGCGAGCGCGAAGGCGGCCATCGCGCCGAGGAGGAGGACGAGGAGGAGAGAGCCTCCCGTGACGAGCACCGAGTTCCCGAGCCAGGCCCCGAAGTCACCGCGCTTCCCGAGCGTCTCGTAGCCCGCGAGCGTGAAGGTCTCCGCGGTGGGCAGGTCGAGCGGCTGCTTGAAGATCGGCATCCGCTCCTTGAAGGAGTTGATGATGATCAGCGCCACCGGCGCGATCGCGATGAAGGAGTAGCCGATGAGGATCGCGTGCTTGCCCGCCGCCGTGGGGCTGATGCCGAGCCGGTCCTGCCGGGTCCCTGCCATCTAGGGGTCCACCCGCTGGAGCCGCCGCTGCGCGCCGAAGAGGTAGAGGCAGACGCCGAAGAGGATGATCAGGAACATCATCCCCGCCACCGTGGCGCCCATCACCGGATCGCCGAGCTGGAGCTGGAAGCCGAAGAAGGTGCGGAAGAAGTAGGTCCCGAAGAGGTCCGTGCTGAACTCCGGCCCCGCGAGGCCGCCCTGGACGGTATAGACCAGGTCGAAGGCGTTGAAGTTCCCCACGAAGGTGAGGATCGCGACGATCCCCACCGTGGGCAGGATGAGCGGCAGCTGGATGCTCCGGAAGATGCGCCACGCGCCGGCCCCGTCCGTCCGCGCCGCCTCGATGATCTCGTCCGGGATCGAGAGGAGGGCCGCGGAGAAGAGGAGCATCGGGATGCCCACGAACTGCCAGACGGACATGAGGGAGACGACGATGAGCGCGGGACCCTGGAGGCCGAGCCAGGGCAGGTAGAAGTCGCCCAGGCCGACCGCCTCCATCGCCCCCTCCATCACCCCCCAGAGCGGGCTGAGGATCAGCTTCCAGATGAAGCCGATGATCACGACGGAGAGGACGGTCGGCGCGAAGATCAGCGTCCGGTAGACGGTCCGCCCACGCAGGACGCGTGTGGTGAGGAGGACGGCGAGGAGGAGCCCGACCGGGTTCTGGACGAGCATGTGGATCGCGAAGAAGACGATGTTGTTCGCGAAGGCGCCCCAGAAGCGGGGTGCCCAGTCCGGGTCCGTGAGGAGCGTGACGTAGTTGTCCAGCCCGGCGAGCTCGCCCGACGCGGTGAACAGGCTGCGCCGCAGCGAATCGAGCAGCGGCAACACCATGAAGACCGTGTAGATGACGAGCGCGGGCGCGAGGAAGCCGACGACGGACCACGGGATCCGGCGCCGGGTGCGCGGGGCGGAGGCGGGGGCGGCCATCGGCCGGGAAAGGGATCGGCCCCCGTCCCGGGGGGACGGGGGCCGATCGTGCGGTCAGTCCGCCGCGTACCAGCTGTCCAGGCCCTCCTGGAGGCGGGCAGCGCCCTCCTCGGGGGTGAGGGTCCCGTTGATCACCGCCGCGCTGACGGCCCACAGCTCGTTCTCGAGGTTCGGGGTGCCGCGCGAGAGGATCTGATACGAGTTGCGGATCGTGGAGTCGCAGGTGGCGCGCAGGTCGAGCGCCTCCTGGGCGACCGGATCCTCGAGCGTGACCGGCTCGTTCGAGAGCGAGAAGAAGCCGGGCAGGGAGTTCGAGTAGAGGCTCGCGAACTCCGCGCTCGCGACCCAGTCGAGGAAGGTCTTCGCCGCCTCGGCGTTCGGGCTGGCCGCGTTGAGGCCGAGCGCGATGTCCGTGTGGTCGGAGATGACGCAGTCGCCGTCACCGTCCACATCACCGGGGCCGAAGAACCCGATGTCCAGGCCCTGGCCCTCGAAGAAGGCGATATCCCAGGAGCCGGCCGGGTAGACCGCCGCCTGGCCGGTCGCGAAGTACTGCTGGGCGTCCGGGTAGCTGATGCCCTCGAAGCCCTCGGGGAGGAAGTCGCGCCACGCGGCGAGCTCGGCGAGCGCGTCCACGTAGGGCTGATCGGTCAGCTTGGCCTCGCCGGCGATGAGCGCCTTGCGGCCCTCCTCGCCCTGCCACAGGTCGGCACCGACGTTCTGGAAGCCCATCGTCGCGGACTCCCACATGTCCTTCGTGCCCATCGCGAGCGGCGTGTAGCGGCCGTCTTCCTTGATCTGGGCGAGGATCGCCTCGAGCTCCTCGTCCGTCGTCGGGAGCTGGGTGATGCCGAGCTCCTCGAAGATGTCCTTGTTGTAGATGAAGCCGTGGATCACCGAGGCCATCGGGACGCAGAAGACGTTCGAGCCGTCATCCGTGATCCAGGCGCTCTTCGCCACGTCGCCGAAGTTCGCGAGACCGGGGAGGTCGTTCAGCGAGGCGAGGTAGCCCGCGTCGTAGAGGGCGAGCGAGGCGTCGAAGGGCCGGCAGGTGATGAGGTCACCGGCGGTGCCACCCTCGAGCTTCGTCTGCAGCGTCGCGTTGTAGTCCGCGGGCGGCGTCGGGGCGAAGGTGACGTCGATCTCCGGGTGCTGCGCCTCGAAGGCCGGGATGATCACATCCTCCCAGATCCCGAGGTCGTCGTTCCGCCAGCTCTCGATCGTGAGCTTCACGGGATCCTGGGCGGTGGTGGCGATCGGCATCGCCGCCGTGAGCGCCATGACGCCGGCGGCGCCGAGCGCGAGGGACTTCTTCTTCACGTGCTCCATCCTCCATCGGTCGGCGGGCATCTCCCGCCGCGCTGAGATCGTCGGTCGGTCCGTTGCGATCCTTCCGGCCACCTCCCCCTTCTCGTCACCCCGGGCGCCTGCCCGGGCGGTCAGCCTCGATCCCGTGCGCCGGCCCGGCGCTCGATGAGCGCCACCGCGTCCCGCAGCCGGCCGAGGGTCTCGTCATCGATCGTCTCCGGACCGGAGTGCGGCCCGAGGCGCTCGAGGATGTCCACGATGAGCCCGTAGAAGACCCCCGCATCCGCGAGGAAGAACTGGGGCTCGTTGTTGTAGCGGACGAGCGTGAGGCGGCCCTGGAGGACCGGCCGGTCGTCCACGTGCGCGACCTGGGTCCCGAAGTTGTGGCCCTGGATCCCGTCCGGGTTGTTGAGGAAGTTCAGGGCGTTGTCGATCGCGAGCCCGAAGCGCGCGCGCCACGCGACGAGGCGCTCGTGCACCTCCGCGGCGATCCGGATCTCCGCGACCTGGTCGAAGACCTCCGGGCTCACGGTGAGGAGGCCGACGAGCGTCGTTCCCGCGCGGCCGCCGAGCATCACCTGGAGCGAGCGCTCGAGGGTGAAGACCTCGGAATCGAAGCGCGGGCTGGTGATGACGTCCGTGAGGAGGTCCTCGACGTTGTCCAGCGTCCCCGTCTCGCCCATGGCGGAGCCGAGGTGGAGGATCTCCTCGCGGAAGAGGAACTGCTCCTCGTGATCGAGCATAGGTGGATGGTAGCACCGGGGGACGCTCCCCCCGCGCGGGGGGCCGGGAGGCTACGGGTAGAGCCCGCGCATCTCGGTCGCCTTCGCGACCCGCTCCACGGCGACGAGGTAGGCCGCGGTCCGCAGGTCGCAGCCGGCCCGCTCGTGCATCCCCCAGACCTCGCCGAAGCTGCGGACCATGATCTCCTTCAGCTTCGCGTTCACCTCCGCCTCGCTCCAGTGGTCCCGGTTCAGGTCCTGGACCCACTCGAAGTAGGAGACCGTGACGCCGCCCGCGTTGCACAGGATGTCCGGGATGAGGATCACCCCGCGCTCCGCGAGGATCCGGTCCGCCTCCGGCGTGGTGGGGCCGTTCGCCGCCTCCGCCACGAGGCGCGCCCGGACCTGCGCCGCGTTCCCCTCGGTGATCTGGTTCTCGAGCGCGGCGGGGACGAGGACCTCGCACTCGAGGGTGAGGAGCTCCGCGTTCGTGATCGCCTGCGCACCGGGGAAGCCCGCGAGCTCCCCGTGCTCCGCCTTCCAGCGGATGAGGGCCGGCACGTCGAGCCCGTCCGGCGCATGGACGCCGCCGCCCGAGTCGGAGACGGCGATGACCCGCGCCCCCTCCTCGACGAGGAGCTTCGCGGCGACCGACCCGGCGTTCCCGAAGCCCTGGACCACCGCCCGCGCTCCGGCGAGCGGCATCCCGAGGCGCGCCGCGGCCTCCACGATCGTGAAGACCGCGCCCCGCGCCGTCGCCTCGTTCCGACCCTCGGATCCGCCGAGCGCGATCGGCTTCCCGGTCACGACGCCGGGGACGGTGTAGCCGGCATGCATCGAGTAGGTGTCCATCATCCAGGCCATCACCTGGGCGTTCGTGTTCACGTCCGGGGCGGGGATGTCGCGCTCCGGGCCGATGAGCACGGAGAGCTCCGTCGTGAAGCGGCGGGTGAGCCTCTCCAGCTCCTTGCGGCTGAGGCGCTTGGGGTCCACCGCGACGCCGCCCTTGCCCCCGCCGTACGGGATCCCCACGACGGCGCACTTCCAGGTCATCCACATCGCGAGGGCCTTCACCTCGTCCAGGGTGACGTCCGGGTGATAGCGGATCCCGCCCTTCGCGGGGCCCCGGCCGAGGTTGTGCTGGACCCGGTAGCCGGTGAAGAGCCGGACCGACCCGTCGTCCATCTGGACGGGGAAGTGGACGGTCAGCTCGCGCGCGGGCTCGCGCAGGACGGCCCGGACGCCCGGGTCGAGCTGGAGGCGGTCGGCCGCGATGTCGAACTGGTGCTGGGCGTTCCGCCACGCGCTGAGGGCGGTGGGGGTCTCGGCGGTCACGATCCACCTCGCAGGGCTGGACGGGCGCCGTGCCCCGCGCGGGCCGGCTCGCCCGGTTCGAGACTAGCGCGGCGGCGCAAGCCGCGGACCGTGCCGGAGTACCCGGCGCCCGGTCCGGAGGTCACCCGCGGGCCGGGCCCCTCAGGAGCGGCGGAGGAGGGCGGCGAAGCCGAGGGCGCCGGGACCGGAGTGCGGCGCGATCGAGGGTCCCACGAGCGCGGTGAGGGTCCGCGCGGGATCGGCCTGCGTCACGGCGAGGAGGTCGGTCCGGAACGCATCGACCTCGGGCGAGCGGGCGTGGACGACGGCGAGCCGCTCCACGGAGAGCTCGCCTGCCAGCTCGAGGAGACGGGCGCGGGCGCGGGCGCTCGTCCGGGGCTTGTCCACCGTCTCCACCACGCCGTCGTCGATCGTGATGATCGGCTTCACGGAGAGGACCGAGCCGATCGCGGCGCGTGCCGGGGAGATCCGGCCCCCGCGCTTCAGGTACTCGAGGGTCTCGAGCATGACGAGGAGCCGCGTGTCCGCACGCCGTGCCTCGAGGAGCCGGGCGATCGCGTCCGCACGCTCTCCGGCGGCGGCCGCCTCGGCGCCGAGGAGGGCGAGGAGCCCCTGGCACATCGTGGCCGAGGCGCTGTCCACGACATGGACGGGCGCCGATCCGAGCGCCTCGCGGGCGAGGAGCGCCGCCGCATGGGTGGCCGAGAGCCGGCTGCCGACGGTGAGGACGACGACGCCCTCCGCGCCCTCGTCCAGGCGGCGCCGGACGATCGCCTCGATCTCGCCCGGCGAGCAGGCGGCCGTGGACGGGAAGGGGGCGCCGGGCGCGAGGAGCCGGTCGTAGAAGGCATCCAGGCCGAGCTCCACGTGCGCCTTGCGCTCCTCGTCGCCGAAGCGGACGAGGAGGGGGACGAGGTCGATCCCGGCGGCCGCGGCGACCTCCGGGGTCAGATCGCAGGCGCTGTCCGTGACGATCGCGACGTTGCCCATCGGGTCCTCCTACTCGGTCCGTTCCACGACAAGGGCGACGGATCCCCCGCCGCCGAGACAGAGCGCAGCGACCCCGTGGCGGCCACCCCGCCGGTGGAGCTCGTGGATGAGGGTGACGAGGATCCGTGCCCCGCTCGCCCCGATCGGGTGGCCGAGGGCGATCGCGCCCCCGTTCACGTTCGTCCGTTCCGGGTCCGCCCCGAGCTCGCGCAGGTTCGCGATCGCCTGCGCGGCGAACGCCTCGTTGAGCTCCAGGAGGTCCACGCCCGCGAGCCCGACGCCGGCCCGCTCGAGGGCACGGCGGACCGCCGCGGGCGGAGCGAGGAAGAGCTCCCGGGGGGTGCGCTCCGCCTGCGCGTAGCCCGCGATCCGTGCGAGCGGCCGGAGCCCGTGCGCGGCCACCGCACGCCCGCTCGCGAGGACGAGCGCGGCGGCACCGTCCGAGAGACCGGGGGCGTTGCCGGCCGTGACCGTCCCCTCCGTCGCGTGGACGCCGGTCTCCGCCCCGGGGAGCGGGAAGACGGGCCGGAGCCGGGCGAGCGCGTCCAGGCTCGTCTCGCGGCGCGGACCCTCGTCCGCCGTGACCACCCGATCCTCGCGCCCCGTGCGCACCCTGACCGGGACGATCTCGTCCGTGAAGCGCCCCGCATCCGCGGCCGCGACAGCCCGGCGGTGGCTCTCGAGCGCGAAGCGATCCTGGTCCTCGCGGCTCACCCCGGCCGCGGCGGCGACCCACTCCGCGTTCGTCCCCATGTGGCAATCGTCCACGCCACACCAGAGGCCATCCGCGATCGCGCTGTCCAGGAGCCGTCCGTGGCCGAGCCGGAGGCCGGCCCGCGCACCGGGGACGAGATAGGGCGCGGACGACATGCTCTCCATCCCGCCCGCCACGACGATCTCCGCATCCCCCGCGCGGATCTCCGCGGCGCCGAGCATGACCGCCTTCAGGCCGGAGCCGCAGACGCGGTCGATGCTCGCCGCTCCGATCGTCTCGGGGAGGCCGGCCGCGAGGGCCGCCCGGCGGGCCGTCGCCTGGCCGGTCCCGGCACGGAGGACCTGTCCCATGAGGACCTCATCCACGGCCGCCCCCGGAAGGCCGGACCGCTCCACGGCCGCGGCGATCGCGGCAGCGCCCAGGGTGACCGCGGGGAGCTCGGCGAAGGCGCCCGCGAGCCGTCCGATCGGGGTGCGGGCGGCGGCGACGATGTAGACGTCGCCCGGCGAGGACGGGCTGTGGGGCATGGGCGGATGCTAGCGTGCCCGGCGCCCGCCCGGACCGCTACGATGCGCCGGTGAGCGACCAGCCCTCCGTCCTCGTCACCGGCGCCTCGTCCGGGATCGGCCGCGCCGTGGCCGACCAGCTCCGCGATTCCGGGTGGAGCGTCACCTGCCTCGTCCGGCGGCCGGATGCCCCCGAGGGGACACGGATCGTGGTGGGGGATGCCGCCGACCCCGCCGCGATCGCCCGCGCCGTGGCGGAGGCGGCCCCGGCCGGACGTCTGGACGGGCTCGTCTGCTCGGCGGGGCTCCCGCCGAGCGGGCCGTGGGATGACCCGGCCCACTGGGAGCGGACGCTCGCGGTCGACCTCACCGCCCCGTACGACGCCGCGCGGCTCGCCTGGCCCGCGCTGCGCGCGGCGCGCGGATCGGTCGTCCTCGTGGGGAGCATCATCGGTGCCACGGAAGGCTCCGGTCGCTCCCCGGCCTACGCGGCCGCCAAGGCAGGTCTCGAGGGGCTCGCGCGCTCGCTCGCCGTGATCGGCGGACCGGACGGCGTCCGCGTCAACGTCGTCGCCCCCGGCGCGATCGATACCCCCTTCGACCCCGCGGCCTTCCCGGCGGATGACCGCCCGGATGTCCCGCTCGGGCGGATGGGGAGCGCAGACGAGATCGCCACGATCGCTGCCTTCCTCCTCTCCCCCGCCTCTGCCTACGTGAGCGGCGCGGTCTGGACGGCGGATGGCGGCCGCTCGGCGCTCTCGCCGGCCGCGGCGGCGCTGCGCGGCGCCGCGCGAGGTCCGCGGCCCTGAGCGAGGGATCGGGCCGGGGCGAGGCAGAGGTCGCCATCGGCCCCTGGCGCCGTCGCTCGCGGCGGGTCGCCTACGAGAACCAGTGGCTCACCCTGTGGCATGACGAGGTGACCCGCCCGGACGGCAGCCCGGGGATCTACGGGGTCGTCCACTACGCGAGCGTCGCCGTGGGGGTGGTGGCGCTCGATGCGCAGGACCGCGTGGCGCTCGTCTCCCAGCACCGCTACACCCTGGACCGGCTCTCCTGGGAGATCCCCGAGGGGGGCGCGAGCCGGGCGGAGGGACCGCTTGCCGGGGCGATGCGCGAGCTGCGCGAGGAGACCGGTGCCACGGCGCGCGACTGGACGGAGCTGGGGATCGCCCACCTCTCGAACTCGGTCACGGACGAGGAGGCGGTCCTCTACCTCGCCACGGGGATCGAGCACGGCGATCCGGAGCGCGAGGCGAGCGAGCAGGACCTCGCCTGCCGCTGGGTCCCCTTTCGCGAGGTCGTCGCGATGTGCCGGGACGGGCGGATCACCGACTCGCTCACCCTCATCGCGATCGGATGGGTCGCGCTCGACCGCGCGGGGGGCGCGCGTTGACACGCGGGGCCTCGCCGGATACGCTTTCGGGGATGTCGCACCTCTACTACTGGTTTACCTAGCGGACACGAGGCGGCCGGGGATCCCGGCGGCAGAGGACCTCGTGCCCGCAACGCAGGCGCCGCAAGGCACCTGCGTTTTTTGTTCCCCGGCCACGGCTGCCGGTGACGAGCGACGACGCGAGCAGGACGGGAGAAGACAGGGATGATCGTGGTGATGCGGACCGGCGCGGACCGGGCGGAGATCGAGGCGGTCGAGGCGGCGATCCGCGAGGTCGGCCTCGAGCCCTATCCCGTGGTGGGCAAGGAGCGGACGGTCATCGCGGTCGTGGGCAAGGACGATGAGCGGGCCCGCCCGGTCGTGGCCGGCCTGCCGGGGGTGGAGGATCTCCTCGCCGTGAGCAAGCCGTACAAGCTCGCCAGCCGCGAGCACCACACGGATCGCACGGTCGTGCGCGTGGGGAGCGTGGAGATCGGGCCCGGTGCGCCGCTCGCGGTGATGGCCGGGCCCTGCTCCGTGGAGTCGCGCGAGCAGCTCCTCGCCACCGCCCGCTGGGTGAAGCGGGAAGGCGCCACGATCCTGCGCGGCGGCGCCTACAAGCCGCGCACCTCGCCCTACGCCTTCCAGGGCCTCGGAGTGGAGGGGCTGAAGCTCCTCGCCGAGGCACGCGAGGAGACGGGGCTCCCGATCGTCTCGGAGATCATGGATCCGGCGGAGGTCGAGGTCTTCGACCGCTACGTGGACATGCTCCAGATCGGCGCGCGGAACATGGCGAACTTCACCCTCCTCCGGGCGGTCGGCCAGTCGCGCACCCCGGTCCTCCTGAAGCGCGGCCTCTCGTCCACGATCGACGAGCTCCTCATGGCCGCGGAGTACATCCTCTCCGCGGGCAACCCGAACGTCGTCCTGTGCGAGCGCGGGATCCGCACCTTCGAGACCGCCACGCGGAACACGCTCGACCTCAACGCGATCCCCGTCCTCCACCAGCGGACGCACCTGCCGGTGATCGTGGATCCGAGCCACGGGACCGGCTACCGGCCGCTCGTCCGGCCGATGGCTCTCGCGGGTGCCGCGGTCGGCGCGGACGGTCTCCTCATCGAGGTCCATCCGGAGCCCCCGAAGGCGTGGTCGGACGCGGAGCAGCAGCAGTCCTTCGCCGAGTTCGGCGAGATCATGGACGACCTCCGCCGCTTCGAGTACCTCCGGCAGCCCACCCTTCCCTCCGCCCGGCCGGCGAACGTGCCGCCCGCGGAGATCGAGCGGCTCCGCTCGCGGATCGACGATATCGACCAGCGCCTCGCCGACCTCCTCGAGGAGCGCGCGGAGCTGGCGGTCGCGGTCCAGCAGTCCAAGGGGGCGGAGGACCACGGCCACGACGTCAGCCGCGAGCGCGCGCTCATCGACCGGGCGACGCGCGCCGAGGGCGGCGTCCTCACGACCGACGAGCGCGGCCAGGTCTTCCAGGCGATCGTGCGCGTCTCGCGCGCCGCGCAGCGGCGGGTCGCCGCGGGCCCGGCCACGGCCTCCGGGTCCGGCAAGGCGGGCGCATGACGGAGGCGTCTCCGGCCCACCCGGCGGGGGCCGCGCTCCGGGTCCGGCGCGCGGACCGCCTGGAGGGCGAGCTGCGGCTCCCCGGCGACAAGTCGATCGGACACCGCGGCCTCCTCTTCTCCGCGCTCGCCGCGGGTGAGGCCACGGTGACGACCTTCCGGCCCGGCGCGGATGTCCGAAGCAGCGCGGCCGCCCTCGGCCTTCTCGGCGCGGTGACCGCGACCGAGCGGGACGCGGACGGGACGGTCCGCTACCGGGTCCGGGGTGGCGGCTCCACGGATGCGGCACGCCTCCCGGGCGCCGGCGGCGAGACGCTCGACTGCGGGAACTCGGGGACGACGATCCGCCTCTTCTCCGGCGCCCTCGCCGGCCGGCCGGCGCCCGTCACGCTCATGGGGGATGCCTCGCTCTCGCGCCGCCCGATGGAGCGGGTCGCGGCACCCCTGCGCGCGATGGGCGCGGGGGTGGAGACGACGGAGGGCCACGCGCCGCTGCGCATCGCCGGTGCGCGCCCCCTCCGCGCCCTCCGCCACGAGCTCCCCGTCGCGAGCGCCCAGGTGCTCGGCTCGATCGCGCTCGCCGCGCTCGCCGCCCCGGGCGAGACGACGATCGTCAGCCCCGGGCCCACCCGCGACCACACCGAGCGGCTCCTCGCCTGGCTCGGCGTCCCGGTCCGGCGCGAGGGCCTTGTCACGACGCTGGAGGGCGGCCGCGGGTTCGCGGCGCGGGACATCGCGGTCCCCGGCGACATCTCCTCTGCGGCGATGTGGCTCGTGGCGGGCGCGCTCCATCCCGGCGGCCGGATCCGCATCCGCGACGTGGGCCTCAACCCGTCCCGGACCGCGATCATCGAGGTCCTCCGGCGGATGGGCGCGCAGATCGCCGTCGAGCCCGGCGCCCCCACGGGCCCGGAGCCGGTGGGCGACCTCGTCGTCACCGGTGGCCGCCCGCTCCGCGCGGTGAGCCTCGCCGGTGCGGAGGTCGCGGACCTCATCGACGAGCTCCCCGTCCTCTCGATCGCGATGGCCGCCGCGGAGGGGACGAGCGAGGTCCGCGACGCGGGCGAGCTGCGGGTGAAGGAATCGGACCGGATCCGGCTCGTCGTGGACGGTCTCGCCGCGATCGGCGCGCAGGCGGCCGAGCTGCCGGACGGCTGGCGCGTCACCCGGGGGCGGGCCCGGGACGCCGGGATCGTGACCGGTGGAGACCACAGGATCGCGATGGCCTTCGGCCTCGCCGCCGTCGCCGGCATCGCCGGGACGGTCATCCTCGACGACGGCGACTGCGTCGACGTCTCGTACCACGGCTTCTGGCAGGACCTCGCGACGCTCACCGGCGGCGCGGTCGCCGAGCCCAGTGAAAGGAGCGCCCCATGACCCGCCTCCGCCTCCTCACCGCCGGCGAATCGCACGGCCCCGGGATGACCGGGATCCTCGAGGGCCTGCCGGCCGGGATGCCGGTCGACCTCGACGAGGTCGATCACGACCTGTGGCGCCGCCAGCAGGGCTACGGGTCCGGTCTCCGGCAGCAGATCGAGACCGATGCCGCCCAGGTGACCGCGGGGATCCGCTACGGGAAGACGCTCGGCTCCCCGGTGGCGCTCTACATCCCGAACAAGGACTGGGAGAAGTGGTCCAAGCGGATGTCCGTGAAGCCGGTCCCCGTGGATGACCAGCCGAAGCCGATCGTCATGGCGCGGCCCGGCCATGCGGATCTCGCGGGGGCGATCAAGTACGACACGGACGACATCCGCGACGTCCTGGAGCGGGCGAGCGCGCGCTCCACGGCCCCCCGGGTGGCCGCCGGCGCGATCTGCCGCCAGCTCCTCGCGCTGTGCGGGGTGACGATCTGGAGCTTCGCGGACCAGATGGGGGAGATCCGCGCCTTCCCGGACGCGATCGACCCGATGATGAAGATCTCCGGCGACTGGTGGAAGGCGGATCGCATCGAGCCGAGCCCGCTGCGCTGCCCCGACCCCGAGGCCGAGAAGCGGATGATGGCCCTCGTGGATGACTGCAAGGAGAAGGGCGACACGATCGGGGGCTCCTTCGTCGTGGTGGCGGAGGGGATGCCGATCGGGGTCGGCTCGAACGCGGAATGGGATACCCGCCTGGACGCGCAGCTCGCGGGCGCCGTGATGGGGATCCAGGCGGTGAAGGGCGTGGAGATCGGGCTCGGCTTCGGCGTGGTGGAGCGGCGCGGGACCGCGGTCCACGACGAGGTGATCCCCGGCGAGCCCGGCTGGCAGCGCCGGACGAACCGCGCCGGCGGGACCGAGGGCGGGATGAGCAACGGCGCCCCGATCGTCGTCCGGGCGGCGGTGAAGCCGGTCGCCACGCTCCTGAAGCCGCTCGACTCCGTGAACCTCCTCACCGGGGAGTCGGAGCGCGCGCACATCGAGCGGAGCGACGTCGCGATCCTGCCGCGAGCGGCGGTCGTGGGCGAGATGATGGTCGCGTTCGTCCTCGCGGACGCGATCCTCTCCACCTTCGGCGGGGACACGATCGGCGACCTCCTCGCGGCGGTCAAGCGGCGCCGCGAGCGTTCGGAGGGGCCGCGCGGGATCCGGCGTCCGCTGGGGACCGGCGACATCCTCCCGGACAACGCCGCCGATGCGGCGAAGCCGGTGGACGGGATGGACGCCTGACCGGGATGACGGCTCCCCTCCGCTTCCGGCTCCTCGGCCGGGGGATCGCCTACTCGGCCTCCCCCGCGATGATGGCGGCCGCCTTCGCCGCCCTCGGCCTCCCCCACACGTACGCGATCGCGGACGTGGAGGAGGCGGAGCTGGACGCGGCGGTGGCCGCACTCCGGGAGCCGGGGGTCGGCGGCGCGAACGTCACCACCCCCTGGAAGCTCGCGGTCGCCGAGCGCTGCGATGCGCTCAGCCCGGATGCCGCCCTCCTCGGCGCGGTGAACTGCGTCGTGCCCCGGGATGGCCGGCTCACCGGCCACAACACGGATCTCCCCGCGATCGTGGACGAGATGCGCGCCCTCCGGCCCACGGGCGCCGGGCGCGTCGTCCTCCTCGGGGGTGGCGGGGCCGGGCGCGCGGTGGAGGTCGCGATCGAGCGGAGCGGCGCCACGGAGCTCGTCCGGATCCAGCGCCGGGACGGGAGCTGGGCCCGGCTCGCGGACGCCCTCGCGGCGGCCGACCTCGTGATCAACGCCACCCCGGTCGGCACGGGATCGGACGAGAGCCCGATCCCCGCCGCGCTCCTCCGGCCGGACCTCGCGGTCTTCGACCTCGTCTACCGTCCCTCCCCCACCCGGCTCGTCCGGGAGGCGCGCGCCGCGGGCGCCCCGGCGCGCGGTGGCGCCGGGATGCTCCTCGGCCAGGGCTGGCGCTCGCTCGAGCTCTGGCTCGGCGCCCCGGCCCCGGTGGACGCGATGCGTGACGGGCTCCGCGCCGCGCTCGGAGGCTCCGCGGATGTCTGACGCGATCGTCCTCGTCGGCCTCCCCGGGAGCGGGAAGAGCGCCGTCGGCCGGCTCGTCGCCGCGCGCCTCGGCCGGCCCTTCATCGACCTCGACCTGCTCATCGCAGAGCGCGAGGGTCGGAGCTCCGCGGCGATCATCGCCGCGGACGGGGAGCCCGCCTTCCGCGTCTGCGAGGCGGCCGCCGTCCAGGCTGCGGCGGCGGTCCCCGGTGCCGTGATCGCCACCGGCGGCGGCGCCCCGATCGACCCCCTCAACCGCTGGGCGCTCTGGCATGCCGGCCGGGTCGTCTGGCTGGACGCCCCGGACCCCGTCCTCCTCGCCCGGCTCGCGGGCGACCGCGTGGAGCGCCCGCTCCTCCGGGGCGATGCCGTGGCCGCTCTCGCCGCCCTGCGCGCCGCCCGCTCCCGCTACTACGGCGCGGCGGATCTCCACCTTGCGGGCGATGAGCCCCCGGAGCGCCTCGCCGATCGCGTGGTGGCCGCGGCAGCCGCCCCGCGCCCGGCCGCCCGCCGCCTCCTCGACGCACAGGTCCGGCGCGACCACCCGATGGGCCCGCGGACGGCGCACATCCTCTTCGGGGTGGGGCTCGACCGGGCGACGCTCCGGGACGCCCTCGACCCGCTCTCCACCGGCGCGCCGATCGTGGTGGCGGACGAGCGCGCGGCGGCGGCCCAGCCGGACCTCCTCGCCGCGCTCCCGGACGACCGCCGGATCCTCATCCGGGCCGGTGAGCGGCGAAAGCGGCTGCGGACCGCGGAGGCGCTCCTCGAGACCGCGGCCGAGCTCGGCGCGGAGCGCGGGGACGCATGGGTCGCGATGGGCGGCGGGACGACCGGCGACCTCGTGGGGACGGCCGCCGCGCTCTACTTCCGGGGCGCGCCGCTCGTCCAGCTCCCCACGACCTGGCTCGCGATGGCGGATGCCGCGATCGGCGGCAAGGTGGCGGTCGACCTCTCCGCGGCGAAGAACAGCGCGGGCGCCTTCTGGCCGCCGGTGGCGGTGATCGGGGATGTCGCCGCGCTCCGGACCCTGCCGCGCGCGCGGATGCTGGACGGGATGGGGGAATCGCTGAAGTCCGGCCTCATCGGCGACCCGTGGCTCTGGGAGCTCGTGGAGCGGCGCGGCCGGGCGGCCCTGCGCGGGGACGAGGCCGCGCGCTATGCGCTCGTGGAGCGGGCGGCCACGCTGAAGCTGGGGATCGTGGAGCGCGACCCGTTCGAGGCGGGCGAGCGGCGCCTCCTCAACCTCGGTCACACCCTCGGGCACGCCCTGGAGATCGAGAGCCGCTACCGGCTCGCCCACGGGCAGGCGGTCGTCCTCGGGCTCCGGGCGGTCGTCCACATGGCCGCCGGACGCGGGGCGGATGCCGGGCTCGCGGAGCGGATCGACACCGCGATCGCGGGGCTCGGCTATGCGATGACCCGCTCCTTCGACCCGGTCGCCGTGAAGGCGGCGCTGCGCGGGGACAAGAAGCGTCACAAGGGACGCCAGCGCTGGATCCTGCCGATGGGGGTCGGCCGGATGGAGGAGGCGGACGACATCTCGGACGAGGAGCTCGCTGCGGCGATGCGCCACATCCATGCGGAGGGGACGCGATGAGGATCCTGGTCCTGAACGGCCCGAACCTGGGCCGGCTCGGCCTGCGCCAGCCGGAGGTCTACGGCCGGACGACGCTCGCGGAGGTCGTCGCGCAGATGACGGAGCGGGCGGCGGCGCGCGGCGCGAGCGTGGATGCCTTCCAGTCCAACCACGAGGGCGCGCTCATCGACCGCCTCGAGCAGCGCGACTACGACGCGGTGATCATCAACCCGGGGGCCTACGCGCACACGAGCTACGCCCTCCATGACGCGCTGATCGGCGCCGAGCGCCCGGTCGTGGAGGTCCACATCTCCGATATCCGCCATCGCGAGCCCTTCCGCCGCGCGAGCGTGCTGGAGCCGGTCGTGAGCCACGAGATCATCGGCCACGGGATCGCGGGCTACCTGGAGGCGGTCGACTGGCTCCTGGACCACGCGCCGGGGGCGGCCCGGTGAGCCGGACCCCGGAGCTCCTCCGCGCCGGCGGGGTCGTGGCGCGCGCGATCGGCGCGGACACGCTCACCCCGGTCTCGGCCGC
The DNA here is from genome assembly GCA_017853275.1 of Chloroflexota bacterium. Classification (GTDB taxonomy): domain Bacteria; phylum Chloroflexota; class Limnocylindria; order Limnocylindrales; family CSP1-4; genus JAFMJV01. The sequence continues at coordinate 11,253 of JAFMJV010000023.1, read as the reverse complement.
GCTCCGGCTCCGCGACCGGCTCGCGTTCATCCTCGAGAGCGTGGAGGGTGGCGCGCGCTACGGCCGCTACTCCCACGTGGGCGTGCGCGGCCGGATGCTCACCGTGGATGGCGACGAGGCCGTCCTCCGCGACCACGACTACCGGGAGCTCGACCGCTTCGCCGCCCACGACCCGCTGGAGGCGCTGCGCCGGATCCTCCCGCCCCCGGTGAGCGACCCGCGCTTCCCCTTCCCCCTCTCCTCCGGCGTCGGCTACCTCGCCTACGAGGCCGCCGCACGCTGGGAGCGGCTCCCCGTCCCGGAGGCGGACCCGGTCGGGCTTCCCCTGGCGTGCTTCCACGTCCCGGATGTCGTCATCGCCTTCGACCATCTCGCCCAGCGCGCGACGCTCGCGACGCGCGAGGATGCGGGCGCGGAGGACCGGCTCGCCGAGGTCGCCGAGCGGCTCGCGCGGCCGGTCCCGGACGAAGCCCCCGCGGATCTGCCGCGCCCCGGCGAGCGGGCACCCCGCCCCCAGCCCCCCGCCGCGGACCCGCGCTACGAGGCGAGCGTGCGCTCGATGGTGGAGGAGATCCACGCCGGCGAGTTCCTCCAGGGGGTCCCCGCGCGCCGCTTCACCGTGCGCAACACGGCCCCCGCGCTCGAGGTCTACCGCGCGCTCCGGCGGATCAACCCCTCGCCGCACCTCTACGCGGTGGACCTCGGTCCGGGGCGCTCGATCCTCGGCGCCTCACCGGAGCTCCTCGTGCGGGTGAAGGACGGCGCGATGGCGACCCGTCCGATCGCCGGCACCCGGCCCCGCTCGGACGATCCGGTCCGCGACGTGGAGCTGGAGGAGGAGCTCCTCGCGGATGCCAAGGAGCTCGCGGAGCACGCGATGCTCGTCGACCTCGCCCGGAACGATATCGGCCGGGTCGCCGCCCCCGGCAGCGTGGAGGTCCCCCTCCTCTACGCGATCGAGCGCTACTCCCACGTCATGCACATCGTCTCCGAGGTCCGGGGCCGCCTCGCCGAGGGGATCGACGCCTTCGATGTCGTCCGCTCCACCTTCCCGGCGGGCACCCTCTCGGGGGCGCCCAAGGTGCGCGCGATGCAGTCGATCGCGGCGCAGGAGCAGGAGCGCCGCGGCCCCTACGGTGGCGCGGTGGGGATCTTCGCCCCGGACGACGTGGAGGCCGCGATCACGATCCGCTCCGTCGTCCTCCGGGACGAGCTCGCCTTCGTCCATGCCGGCGCCGGGATCGTGGCCGACTCCGTCCCCGCGAACGAATCCGCGGAGGTGGCCGCCAAGGCGGGCGCCGTCCTCGCGGCGCTCGCGGAGACCGGCTCCGACATGAGCGTCCTCGCCACGCCGCCCCAGGGAGGTGCCCGATGAGCGGACCCCGGATCCTGCTCCTGGACAACTACGATTCGTTCACCTTCAACCTCTACCAGTTCCTCCTCATGTGCGGCGCGGAGGTGAGCGTCGTCCGGAACGACGAGACGACCGTGGATGCCGTGGCCGCGGATGACTGGGACGGGATCGTCATCTCCCCCGGCCCGTCGCGCCCGGAGAACGCGGGGATCTCCGTGGAGCTGATCACCCGCCTCGGGCCCACCACGCCGCTCCTCGGCGTCTGCCTCGGCCACCAGGCGATCGGCCTCGCGTACGGCGGGGACGTCATCCGCGTGGAGCCGGTCCACGGGAAGCGCTCCCCGGTCCTCCATGCCGGGGAGGGGGTCTTCACAGGGCTCCCCTCCCCCCTGGATGCGGGCCGCTACCACTCGCTCGCGATCGCCCGCGCGACGCTCCCGGACGCGCTGCGGCTCACGGCGTGGTCACCGGACGGGCTCGTCATGGGCGTGCGCCACGCGGTCCACCCGGTGGAGGGGATCCAGTTCCACCCCGAATCGATCCTCACGCCGGAGGGGATGGCGATGATCCGGACCTGGCTCGCCTCGCTCCCCGCGCGCCGGCCGGGGGACCGGGGGGCTCAGCCCGCCGGGTAGTCGAGGAAGCCCGCGCCGCTCTTCCGGCCGAGCCGCCCCTCCGCCACGAGCCGGCGCAGGATCGCCGGGGGCGCGTGGTGCGGCGCGCCGAGGCCCTCGGCCTGGATCTCCATGATCGCGAGGAGCGTGTCGAGGCCGATGAAGTCGGCGAGCTCGAGCGGTCCCATCGGATGGTTCAGGCCGAGCCGGGCCGCCGCGTCGATCTCCGCTGCGCTCCCGGTCCCCTCCTCGAGCAGCCGCATCGCCTCGCCGAGGAAGGGGATGAGCATCCGGTTGACGAGGAAGCCGGGGCGGTCCGCGGAGACGACCGCCTCCTTCCCCAGCTCCGCCACGATCGCGCGGACCCGGGCCTCGGCCGCATCCGCGGTGGACGCGGAGCGGACGATCTCCACGAGCGGCATGACCGGGACCGGGCTGAAGAAGTGCATCCCGATGACCGCGCCCCGGCGCTCCGGGCGGACCGCGGCGGCGATCCGGGCGATCGGGATCGAGGAGGTGTTCGTGGCGAGGAGCGCATCGTCCGGGACGAGCCCGTCCAGCGCGGTGAAGAGCGCCCGCTTCGCCGCTTCGTCCTCGACGATCGCCTCCACGACGAGCCCTGCCCCGGCTGCGGCGGCGGGGAGCTCGGCGGCAGGAAGGATCCGGCCGAGGATCGCGTCCCGCGTGGCAGCGTCGATCCGGCCCTTGGCGAGCGCCCGGTCCAGGTTCGCGGCGACCCGGTCCCGCCCGGCCACGGCACGCGCGAGCGCGGGCTCGTAGAGGCGGACCTCCCAGCCCGCCGCCGCGAGGACCTGGGCGATCCCGTGGCCCATGAAGCCGGCCCCGCAGACGAGCGCGCGCCGCTCCGCGCCGCTCACGGGAGGATCTCGCGGAGGAGCCGGTCCGCCGCGTCATAGGGGTCGAGCGCGTGGGTCGCGACCGCATCGATCGTGGCCTCCCGGATCGCCCGCCGCGCAGGATCCGCCATCCGCTCCCGGATCCGCTCCGCGACGATCCCGTCCACCTGGGCGGCGGCCCGGGCGCGGCGCGACGCCGCCATCCCTGCCTCCGTCCGCTGGGCCGCGGAGCGCCGGTCCAGGGCCGCGAGGAGATCCGCCACGCCGAGCCCGGTGGCGCCGCTGACCACGACGACCTCCGGCCGGCGGGGGCGCGGCCGGTCGCCGGCCGCGCGGTCGTGCTGGGCGCCCACGGTGAGCATCGCGCGCAGCTGGGCCGCCGCGAGGTCGGCGCCGGGCCGGTCGCCCTTCGTCACCGCGACGAGGTCGGCGACCTCGAGAAGGCCCGCCTTGATCGCCTGGACCTCATCCCCCATCTCCGGGGACTGGACGACGAGCGTGGTGTCCGCCACCGCGGCGATCTCCACCTCGCTCTGGCCCGTCCCCACCGTCTCGATGAGGACGAGCGGGAAGCCACACGCCGCGAGGGCGGCCGCGGCATCCACGGAGGCGGTCGCGAGCCCGCCGAGGTGACCGCGGGCGGCCATCGAGCGGATGAAGACGTCCGTGTCGCCGGCGTGCTCCTGCATCCGGACGCGGTCCCCGAGGATCGCCCCGCCGGTGATCGGGCTGGAGGGATCGATCGCGAGGACCGCGACCGGCCGCCCCGTGGCCCGTGCCGCGCGGATGAGGGCGGCCACGAGCGTGCTCTTCCCGGCTCCGGGCGCACCCGTCACCCCCACGAGATGCGCTTCACCGGAGAGCGGGTAGAGAAGGCGGAGGGCCGCCTCACCCGCCGGGCTGCGCCGTTCGACCTCGGTGAGCAGGCGGGCGAGCGCGCGGCGGCTCCCCGCGCGGGCCTCCTCGGCGAGCCGCACGCCGTGCGCGGCGGCGGCCTCGGTCACGCCGAGCGGTCGCGGACGTTGGCGCGCAGGAAGTCCGCGACCTCCCCGATCGCCGTCCCGGGCCCGAAGACCGCCGCGACCCCGGCCTCGCGAAGGGCGGGGATGTCATCCGGCGGGATGATCCCCCCGGCGGTGACGAGGACATCGCCGAGACCCGCCTCGCGAAGGAGCGCGACGATCCGCGGCAGGAGGGTCAGGTGCGCGCCGGAGAGGATCGAGAGCCCGACGACATCCACGTCCTCCTGGAGAGCGGCGGAGACGACCATCTCGGGCGTCTGGCGGAGGCCGGTATAGACGACCTCGAAGCCCTCGTCACGGAGCCCGCGCGCGAGCACCTTGGCGCCCCGGTCATGGCCGTCGAGGCCGGGCTTGGCGATGAGGACACGGATCGGACGCTCGGACATCGCGGACGATGCTAGCACCGGGCAGGGCGGCTCACGGCGCCCCGGGCACGGGCCGCGCAAGGTGGCTGAAGAGCTCCGCCCGGGTCTTCTCGTTGCGGCGGAAGATCCCGAGCACGGCGCTCGTGGTCATCACCGTCCCGGGCTTGCGCACGCCGCGCATCACCGCGCACAGGTGGGTCGCCTCGATGACGACGCCGACCCCCTCCGGCCGCAGCTGCTCCATGAGCAGGTCCGCGACCTGCTGGGTGAGCCGCTCCTGGACCTGGAGCCGGCGCGCGTACATCTCCACGATGCGCGGGATCTTGGAGAGCCCGATCACCCGCCCATCCGGGATGTAGGCCACGGCGGCCGTCCCGAAGAACGGGAGGAGGTGGTGCTCGCAGAGGGAGTGGAAGGGGATCTCCTTGACCACGACCATCTCGCTGTAGCCCACATCGAAGACGGCACCGTTGAGCAGCCGCTCCGGATCCACGTGGTAGCCCGCGGTGAGCTCCTGGTAGAGGCGGTGGACGCGTCCCGGCGTCCCGCGCAGGCCGTCCCGGTCGGGGTCCTCGCCGATCTCCCGGAGGATCTCCCGGACGGCGGCCTCCACCGGCCCCTCCGCGGGCGTCGCGGAAGCGGAAGCGGAGCGCCCCTCGATCTGCTCGACGAGGTCCCGCACCCGGTCGGGAAGACCCGGACGATCCCCGGTCACCGGGCGGGGGTCACGCAGCGGGGGTTCCGCCCTGGCCGCCATCCTCCTTGCGGAAGGCCTGGTCGACCTCGGAGCGGGTCTCCTTCACGGTCCGGCCGAGGGCCTCGCCGATCTTGGGCAGCATCTTCGGGCCGCGGAGCATGAGGACCGCGACGAGGACGATGAGCAGGACGATCATGACATCGGTCATATGGGCATCCTACAGGGGCGGCGCCGTGGGGGTGCGGCCGTCCATCCCCGCTGGGGCGCCCTCCGCGGCGAGCGCCGCGAGCTCGGCGGCCAGGGCATCCGGTCGGTAGCGCATGACGTTGTGCCCGCAGCCGCCCCAGCGCACGACCCGCGCGGGGTCACATCCGGCCGCCGCGCGCACCCGCTCCACGTCCGCGAGCGCGAGGCGCCGCTCCCGGATCGCATCGTCGTCCGCGCCACCCGCCTCCGCCGCGATCGCGAGAAGCGGGGCGCGCACCTGCGGCAGGACCTCCCGCGGGTCATAGGCGAAGAGCCCCGCGGAGACGGCCCGCAGGACCCGCGGCCGCGCCACGAGGCTGACGTGCCCGGCGTGCTTCTCGTCCACCTGGGCGCGGGCGGCCTGCTCCTGGTCCGCGTCCCAGGTCGCCGGGTCGAAGGCGCGCCGGTCGGCGAGGAAGGTGTCGATCGAGCGCAGGACCTCCGGCGGCTCGGCGAGCGCGGCCACGTACTGCTCCACGGAGAGCCCGGTCGCCTCGCCGAGCGCCTCCCAGCCGCCGTCCACGAGGGCGAGCCCCGCGACGGAGCCCGGCGCGAGCATGGCCGCCACCGCCGCCACGATCGCCCCCGTCCCGTGGCCGGCGAGGATGACCGGGGGGCCGCCGACCGCCTCGCCGAAGCCGGCTGCGGACGCGACCGTCAGGACATCCCATGCCAGGGACTCGGCGTCGTAGCCGCTGCGCGGAGCCGCCGATCCACCGTGGCCGCGCAGGTCCGGCGCGAGGACCCGGGCGGAGACGGCGAGGCGGCGCGCGACCGGGGCCCACGACCAGGCCGTCTGGGCGAGGCCGTGGACGAGGAGGAAGCAGGGGGGCCGGAGACCGTGCTCCATCCCCCACTCCAGGGCATGGATCTCGTCGCCGGTGTCCACGCGGACGACGAACGGATCGGGCGCGCTCACGGGGCTAGGATAGGCCGCGATGCCCCTTCGCCGCCGCGGTGCACCCCTGCGCCGCCATCCCTCGCCTCCGCGCGGCGAGCCCGTGCGCCGCAGCCGGGCGCCGGACGCCTTCGAGCGGCTCGTGGAGGAGGCGCTCGACGGGCTCCCGGAGCCGGCTCTCCGGCTCCTTGCGAACGTGGCGATCGTCATCGAGGACTGGCCGACCGCGGACCAGGCGTGGGTGGGGACGGGCGAGGAGGACGGCTGGCTCTACGGGCTCTACGAGGGGACGCCGATCGTGGAGTGGGCGGCGGACCAGGTCCCCTACCCGAACAAGATCACCCTCTTCCGCGGCCCGCTGGAAGAGGACTTCCCGCACCCCGGCGAGCTCGCGGACGAGGTGCGCCGGACGGTCCTCCACGAGCTCGCCCACCACGTGGGGATGGAGCACGACCGGATCGCACAGCTCGGCCTGGAGTAGCGGCGGCCCTCAGCCGGCGCGCGGGGCGGCGTAGCGGTCCCGGCGGATCCAGACGACGAGGCTGACGAGGAAGCGCGCGAGGAGGCTGATCGCGTAGAGCGCGCACCACATGCAGACCGCGCCGATGACGAAGATCTCGAGGTAGGTGAAGTAGGCCTCGAAGATCACCCCGACCATCGAGAGCGCGTAGTGGAGGAGAAGGAGCGTCCCGTTCGCCGTGCGCCACCAGGCGAGCGCGAGGGTGAGCAGGGCGATCGAGAGGATCACGCCGTAGACCGCCACGGGGATCCCGGCGATCCGCGAGTACTCGGAGAGCGCGACCGTCTCGCAGCCCTTGGCGATCGCACAGGTGGGGAGCTCCCCGCGCAGGGCGGTCCAGGCGAGGTAGCCCGCGATCGAGAGGCCGACGAGATCGAGGAAGGCGAGGAGGATCCCGGGATGCCAGAGGCTGCGGGGGAAGGAAGGCCGCACCCGCTCCGGCTCACCCGTCATGCCGATCTCGTCCGTCATCCTCGTCACCCGGCTCCTGCGCACCCGCGCGGGCGCGTCCGCTGGACTGCAGCATCCCGGACGGCGACCGGGGCCGGACAGGGACCGATGGTCACCGCCGGACGGGCCGTCCCGCCCGCATCGTCGCACAGGCCGCGCCGGCGGCGTTCTTGCGTGATTGCGCAAACGACGATATGCTCTCCCGGATGACCGCGATCGCCCTCACCGAGGCCACGGACGGACCGCTCTCCCCGGGGACCGACCTTCGCCGCTATGCGGCGGTGGGGCGGGCGCTCTCGGACCCCAAGCGGCTCTGCGTCGTGGAGCTCCTCGCGCGCGGCGAACGGTCCGTCGGCGAGCTCTCCCGGGAGGCGGCCTGCCAGATCCCGAACATGAGCCAGCACCTCGCCGTCCTCCGGAGCGCCGGGCTCGTCACGACCCGGCGCGAGGGAAGCACGGTCTACTACCGCCTCTCGGACCCGCGCGTCCTGGAGGCCTATCGGCTGATCCGAGCGCTCGCCGAGACGGCGAGCTGACGGTCCACGTACGGAGGAACCGGACACCATGGCGATCGTGAACGCGACCGAGGCGACCTTCGAGGACCTCGTGATGAAGAGCCCCCGCCCCGTGGTGGTGGACTTCTGGGCGACCTGGTGCGGCCCCTGCAAGCTCGTCGCGCCGGAGCTGGAGAAGCTCGCGACCAAGTACGAGGGTGCCGTGGACGTCGTCAAGGTGGACGTGGACGCGAATCCCGCGCTCTCCCAGGCGTTCGGGATCCAGAGCATCCCCACGATCGCCCTCTTCGTCCCCGGCGAGGCGCCGCGCGGCGTGGTCGGCTTCCAGCCGCTCGAGCAGCTCGAGCAGCGCTTCGACCTCCTGAAGTACGCCCCCGCCAAGCAGGGCTGACCGGCCCCCGCCGCACCCCGACGCCCCGGGCACGCCCGGGGCGTCGTGCTATGCCCGGTGGAGGCCGCCCGGGCCGCGCCGGCCGGCCGCGATCCGGCGGGCGAGCTCGAACCAGCTGACGATCCGGTCGGCGGCGTGGTCGTCGATCGAGGGGGTCGCGAGGCGGACCCACCCGGGCCCGCGGGGCGACGCTCCCGCATCCGGCGTCCGGAGCGCGGCCGCCGCCACCTCCGGCCCGAGGTCCACCTCGAATGCGTCCGGCGCGGCGACCGCGAAGGGACGATCGCCGATCCGGTACTCGGTGAGCGGACCCGCGGAGCGGACGTCGACGGGCGGCTCGAGGTCCGCCGCCTCGGCGAGGAGCTCCGCGGCCGTCTGGGGGATCCCCTCCCCCTCGGGGGCGCCCGTCTCGTCCGGCGCGTCGCTCACGAAGCTTCCGTGCCGAGGATCGCGCGCAGGACGGGGAGGTGGTCCTCGTAGTGCTCGATCGTGTCGCCCACGAAGAACGCCGAGACCTTCGGGTCCTTCAGCCAGCGCGCCTCGGGGACGACGGTGAGCGTGCCGCGCAGCTCCCCGGGGACGGAGGCGAAGCGCCGCCGGACCTCCGCGAGCGGGAGCGCACGCCACTCCGCGTGGAGGGCGTCGTTCATCGCGTCCGACTCGCCCCCGTCCCAGCGCGCGGTGAGCGCGGCGAGGTGGGCGCTCCGCGTCCCGACGGCCAGCTCCCGGGCCACCTGGAGCGCGTGCTCCTGCCAGCCGACCATGTGGGCGATCAGGTCCCGCCCGCTCCAGCCCATCCCGGGGCCCGCGGGATCGGTGGCGCGCTCGAGGAGCTCGTCCGAGGCCTCCGCGAGCGCCTCGTAGGGACGCCAGGCGTCGCGCTCGTCCTCGAGCAGCTCCAGGGCAGCGGTGTACATCGGGCGGTTCCTCCGGGGGAGTCGGCGATCTGCCCGGTCATGCTATCGTGCGCGGCGGTGAACGACGAGTCGCGAGGCACGCCCTCGCTCCCGCCCCTCCCCCCGGTCGATCCGGCGCGCGCTGCCGGCGGAGCGGATGTCACCCCGGAGGCCTTCGCCGGCTTCCTCACGGACGGTGACACCGAGGTCGCTGCGTGGGCGCTCCGGCGCATGCTCGCGCGCCGCAGCCGCGCCGAGGTCTACGACACCTTCGTGCGCGCCGCGATGCGCCTGGTCGGCGAGCGCTGGCTGACCGGCCGCTGGACGATCAGCGAGGAGCACCTCGCCACGCGCACCCTCGTCCGCGTGCTCGCGGAGGTCGCGCCCGATCCGGGCGCCGGGCGGCTCGGTCCGGGGGCCGTCCTCGCGGGCGTCTCGGGTGAGGAGCACTCGGTCGGGATCATCGCCCTCGGCCACATCCTCACGGAGGCCGGCTTCGACGTGGCGGACCTCGGCGCGGACGTCCCCGCGGATGACCTCGTCCGCTATGTCGCCAAGACCGGGCCGGGGCTCGTGGCGATCGCCGCCTCCACGAACGTCCGCGAGGAGGTCCTGCGCGACACGGTGACCGCCCTCCAGGCGCTCCCCCGCCGCCCGGCGATCGTCGTGGGCGGGCGGATCGCGGAGGTCGCGGACCTGACGGACCTCGGCGTGGACTGGACCGGGAGCTCCCTCGTGGAGGTCGCGCGGTTCGCGAGCGGTCTCGCGGCGCGGATCGGGACGGACGGGGCCTCGGCCTGACAGGCCGGCCGCGACGAGCGCGGCCGATCGGCGGGAACGCTCAGCGCCCCCAGGAGCGGATCGTCTCGGGTGCGATGACGATGACCACCGGATCACCCTTCTCCGCCATCCGGCGCGCCGTCTCGTGCGGTGGGCGGTCCGGGAGATAGCGCGGCAGCTGCGACTCGGCGAGCCGCCGGTAGGCGCTCCGGCCCTCCTCGCCCTCGATCAGCATCGCGCGGCCGCGGACGAGGATCCCCCGCTTCCGGCGCAGGTCCGAATCGATCTCCAGCGCGGCCCGCCCGCTCCGGCGCACGTTCTCCACCTTGTGGTCCTCTGCCTGCGCGCCCACGAGGAAGCGGCTCCCGTCCCAGTGGAACCAGACGGGGACGAGGTGCGGGTCACCCGATCCGTCCACGGTCCCGATCCGGGCGAGGTTCGGCTCCTCGAGGAAGGGCTCGAGGAGGTGGGCATCGGCCGCCCAGCCGTCGATCCGGACCGCCGCGGGATCCTCCGCGACCGGCTCCTGGTCCGCCACCGGCTCGCTCATCCCGCCGCCTCCGCGATGTCGTCCGCCGGGGATGCCGCACGGGGCCGGCGGACGACCCCCCGGCGGTCCATCTCCGCGGCCACGACCCGGGCCCGCACGACGAGGTCGCGGTCGCGGGTGATCGTGGTGGCGATCCAGTCGATATAGGTGGGCTCCCGGTCCGCGATCTCCGCCAGCGTCCAGCCGTGGTAACGGCCGAAGGCAAGGACGGTCGCAGCGCTCTCGGCGAGCGTGGGCGGCGTGATGCCGGGTCCGCGCATCTCGGCCCGCGCCGGCCCGGAGGGGGTGCTGGCGCGGAGCTCCCGTCCCCCGGAGCGATCGCGGCTGCGCGGGGGATGGCCACGGAGCGGGCTGCGCCCCGGGCGCATCGCCGCATCGCGCGCACGCCAGGTGGCGGAGGTGTCGAAGCGGGCGGTGACGGGACGCGTTGGCGGAGGCGGTGGCGGACCGGTGGGCGCCGGCCGCGGCGCCTCCTCCGGTCCGAAAGGGGCTCCCGCACGGTGCTCCGCGGAACGGCTCCGCCAGGCACCGGGAGACGCGTCGTGGCGCGCACGGCGGACCGGGTCGCGGAGGACGTCATAGGCGGCGTTGATGCGCGCCATCCGCGCCGTGAGACGAGCCTGCTCCGCGGGATCGCCGGCCGCGCGATCGGGATGGTGCTCGCGGGCGAGGTCGCGCCAGCGGCGCTTGATCGCCTCGGCGGACGCGTCCGAGGGGACGCCGAGGACGCGGTAGGGGTCACCGCGGAAGGACGGTTCGGGCATCGCACCGGAGGCTACCACGGGTCCGGGACGCATCCGGAGCGCAGGGTCGGGCCGGGTGGCTACACTCTCCGCACCAGCCAAGGAGGAGCCGCGAATGACCGACCCGCGCACGGGGCGCGACGAGGAGCGCCCGTGGGGGGAGCCCGAGGAGCCCGCGCTGCCCGAGGCCCCTGCCTGGGGGGCGACCCCGCTCCCGGCCGATCCATGGGGATCGCCGGCGACCCCGCCGGCCGCGCCGGAGCCCGTCGCCGCAGAGCCCTCCGCGTGGGGTGCCGCCGAGCCTGCGCAGCCCGCCGAGCCGGTCGCCCCGGCCTGGGGTGCCGCGCCGCAGGCC
>JAFMJV010000059.1 GCA_017853275.1 Chloroflexota bacterium | reverse complement strand
ACCGGGGTCTCCGCGATCGCGGCCGGCCCGGTCACCGCCTGTGCGCTCATCGAGGATGGGACGGTCCGCTGCTGGGGCGCGAACGAGGTGGGCCAGGCCGGGGACGGGACGATCGGCACGCGGACGCCCCCGGTCACGGTCGCGGGGGTCTCCGGCGCCGTCGCGGTCGCGGCGGGCTTCTTCCATGCCTGCGCGCTCATCGGCGACGGAAGCGTCCGCTGCTGGGGCGGGAACACGGCCGGCCAGCTCGGGGACGGGACCACCACCGATCGCCCGCTCCCGGTCACCGTCTCCGGGGTCGCGGGCGCGGTCGCGATCGCCGCGGGCGAGCTGCATACCTGCGCGGTCATGAAGGACGGCAGCGCCGCCTGCTGGGGAGGGAACCCCTCGGGCCAGCTCGGGGACGGGACCACGGAGGATCGCCTCCTCCCCGTCCCGGTCACGGATCTCGTGGACGCGGTCGCGATCTCCGCGGGGACCGGCCATACCTGCGCGCTCGTCCGTGACGGGACCGCCCGCTGTTGGGGCGGCAACTGGGCGGGCCAGCTGGGAGACGGGACGGGGACGAGCAGCCCGCTCCCGGTCACGGTCACCGAGCTCGCCGGCGCCACGGCGATCGGGACCGGCTACCAGCACTCCTGCGCGGCGATCGCCGACGGGACCGCCCGGTGCTGGGGCTGGAACCGCTTCGGGATGCTCGGGGACGGAACGACGACGCTCGCGACCGTGCCGGTGATCGTGGGCGGTCTCTCCGGGACGACCGGGATCGCCGTGGGCGGCTGGCACAGCTGCGCGCTCATCGGCGATGGGACGGCCCGCTGCTGGGGCGCGAACGAGGGCGGCCAGCTCGGGGACGGGACCTTCACGATGCGCCCAAGCCCGGTCTCGGTGAACGGCCTCTCGGGTGCCACCGCGATCGCCGCCGGCTGGCAGAGCTGCGCGCGGATCGAGGACGGGACGGTGCGGTGCTGGGGGGCGAACGACCTCGGCCAGCTCGGCGTGGGCGGCCTGCGGGAGAGCACCGGTCCCGTGACCGTCCAGGTCGCATCCCCGGCGGACCCGGCACCTCCGGAGCCTGTCCTCCCGGCCGCCGGCGCTGCGGAGGGCGACCCGGACCCGCGCGTGGAGGCGGCGCTCGCGGCGCTCGCCGCGGATGACGCCGCGCTCGTGGGCCAGCTCCTTCTCCTCTCCTGGTCCGGTGAGACGGACGAGGAGATCCTTGCCGTCCTCAAGGATCTGCAGCCCGGCGGTCTCGTCATGGTGGGGATCACCCGGGAGAGCGCGCAGGCGCTCCGGATCAACGACGCGATCGCGCGGCTCGCGGCCTCGATCGGGATGGTCCCGCCGCTTCGCGCGATCGACCACGAGGGGGGCCGGGTCCAGGGGATGGGGGATCTCCCGAACCTCGGCTCGAACGCGGCCTTCGCGGTGACCGAGCCCACCGAGCGGGACGCCTGTGAGCGCGGGGCGACCCACGCGGCGGAGCTCCGCGCGATGGGCTTCCAGATGGGCCTCGCGCCGGTCATGGACGTCCTCACCGACCCCCGGAACACCCGGATCGGGGACCGCGCGTACGGGCGCACGCCGGATCTCGTCGCGCGGCTCGGGGTCGCCTATCTCGACGGGCTTGCGCGCGGCGGGGTCCTTGCCTCGGTCAAGCATTTCCCCGGGCACGGCGGCACGAGCATCGATTCGCACGTCGCTCTCCCTGTCGTTCCCGGGAGCGCGGCGGAGGTGGCGGCGCGCGACCTCGTGCCCTTTGCCGCGGCGATCGCCGCCGGGGCCGGGTCGGTGATGGTCGGCCACCTCGCGGTCCCCGCCCTCGATCCGAGCGGCACGCCGGCCTCGCTCTCCGCGCCGATCGTCACCGGCGTCCTCCGTGAGCAGCTCGGCTTCCGGGGGCTCGTCATCGCGGATGACATGGGCGCGATGGAGGCGATCACGGACCGCTATCCCCCGGGCGAAGCCGCGGTCCGCGCGATCGCGGCGGGCGTCGATCTCCTCATCCTCGTGCAGGACGGCGAGAACCAGGTCCTTGCGCGGGACGGCCTCCTCGCCGCGCTCCGGGACGGGTCGCTCCCCCGCGAGCGCGTCCTGGACGCGGCCCGCCACGTCCTCACCGCCAAGGCCCGGCTCGGCCTCCTGGACGGGGTCGCGCCGGCGGTCACGGGGTGCGATCCGGGCTGACCGGACGGGTCTCGGGACTTGACCCGGGACCCTCTTTCTGCTATCTTTGCCAAGTCGCTGACGCGACCCGCATCCAGAGCGCCGGAGAGTCACAGCTCGACGAAGGCGCAGCAACCACCGGTCCTACCCGGGACCGGAACGGTGCCAAGGCTGTATCCGATGCGGAAGGGTCCGACCTCCGGCCCGCGACAGGCATCGCATGGCTGCGCGTGCCCGGGGGGAGATCCCATCGAGAGTGCCGAGGGCCCTGGCCCGATGACAGCACCGCAACCGGACCCGGTCGCACGCCGGGAGCACGGTGCGCCGCCCAGGGTGGATGGGGAGGTGCACCGTGGCAGAACGTGGATCCCTGCTCGAGGGTCTCGGGCTCGTGGGGCTCGGCGCGATCGAGCCGGTCGTCATCGCGGCGGCGGCCGCCGAGATGCCGATCCTTCTCGTCGGACCGCACGGCACGGGGAAGAGCCTCCTTCTCACCCGGGTCGCGGAGGCGCTCGGGCTCCGCTGGCGGCACTACAACGCCAGCCTGCTCTCCTATGACGATCTCGCGGGCTACCCGGTCCCGGACGGCAAGGGGAGCCTGGACTGGCTCCGGACCCCGGCCACGATCTGGGGCGCCGAGGCGGTCTTCCTCGACGAGATCAACCGCTGCCGCCCGGACCTCCAGAACAAGCTCTTCCCGATCGTCCACGAGCGGATGATCCAGGGGATCCCACTCCCCGATCTGCGCCACCGCTGGGCGGCGATGAACCCGGTCTCGGACGATGACGACGCGTCGCCCGATCTCTACCGCGGTGCGGAGCCGCTCGACATGGCGCTCGCCGACCGCTTCCCCTTCGTCGTGGAGATGCCCGACTGGCGGAAGCTGACCGCCGAGACGAAGGAGCGGCTCCTCGCCGCCGATCTCGTCCCGGTCGATCCCGCCGCCCAGGCGGCCTTTGCGGCGGCCGTGGCCGAGACGCGCGAGCGCTACCGGGCGCTGGTCACCGTTCCCGACCCGGTCACGGTCTCCTATGTCCGCCACCTCCTCCACGCGCTGGACGAGGCCCACCTCCCGCTCTCCGCCCGGCGCGGCGCGACGCTCGTGCGGACGATCGGTGCGATCCGGGCCACCGGGCTCACCGAGCCGGATGACGCCGCGCTCCTCGCGCTCCGCGCCGGCCTCCCGCAGCGCGCCACGACCGTCCCGATCTCCGAGACGGTGCTCATGGCTGCGCACAAGGACGCGCTCTCCGTCTGCCGTCTCAGCAAGGACGACCCGATCTTCGAGGTGCGCGCGCTCACCGACCCGTTCGAGCGGACGCTCCGGGCGCTCACCCTGACCCAGCTCGATCCCGTCTTCCGCACCGGCGTGGTCGCCGACGGGTTCGCCACGATCCCTGCCGGGGCGCGCTTCGCCCTCTCCTATCACGCGATGGAGAACGGTCTCGCGGACGGGCTCCACGGGGCGGTCGCGGGGCAGATCGCCGAGGCGTACGCGCGACTCGTCACTCCGCAGGGCGTGAACCAGAAGGTCGCTGCGCATGACGGGCGCTACAACGCCTGGCAGATGGTCATGCGGGTCGTGGGCGGCCGCCGGCCCAGCGTCGCGACCACCCTCATCGAGAACCTCCTCGTGAGCGGGTGGAAGGACGGCTCGCTCGCCAACGAGAACGACGTGCGCGACCTCAATGTCGCATGGCGCCATGCCCGGACCCGCCTGCGCGCCCTCGCCCCCGCGAAGCCGGCGGCGGGGCACCGGTCCGCCTCGGAGGCCCCCGTCACCGCGGAGGCGGCATGACGGCCACGATCGATCGGCGGTCGCGCGTGTCCCGCGGCGCCCGGCCGGACCACCCACCGAGCCGCGATCCGGGGCTGATGGAGATGGGTCCGCAACCCATGGTCCAGGTCGTCCATCCATCGGACGATCCGAAGCGGCAGCTGGCCGACGGCTTCCGGGTCGTCCTCCCGGACGATCCGTGGGAGGCGCTCCACGCCCTTGTACCCGCCATCCCGCCACGGGACCCGGCGCTCGTCCCCCCGGCCGAGCGCTCCGGGCTGATCCGGGTCGCGGCGGCCGTGCGCGATCTCCTCGGTCTCCCCGGGATCGTCGCGGTCACCCCGGACCCGTCCCTCCCCCGGGTCTCCGAGTCCACCGATCCGCTGCTCGCCTTCGGGATCCTCGTCCGTTGCTCCGGACCCGTCTGGATCGCGGGCCGCATCCCGGCCTTCGAAGGTCTCGTCGCGGGAAGCTCCGCGACGCTCCTCCTCTCCCCCCGGAACCTCGCCATTCTCACCCGGCGGACGAGCGCGCCCGACTGGCACGCCAGCGTCCTCGCCCGTGCCGCCCAGCTGGAGGTGCCCTCATGACCGATCTCGTCGACCGCATCCTGGACGCCGTCCCCACCGGGAACTACGGGCTCCAGGCGCTCTTCCGGATCGTGGATATCCGCGAGAGCCGGGAGATCGCCACGGCAGCCGTCCAGGGGGGTGACCAGCCCCGCCTGCTCATCAACCCGGACTTCGCGGAACGGTACGCCTCCACTCCCGAGCGCCTCCTCATCGTCGTCATGCACGAGCTCTACCACGTGATCCTCGGCCACACGCGGGATCTCTCGGTCGACCCGGACCTCGACAACCTCGTCTTCGATGCGGTCATCAACGCGATCCTCTGCCGGGCCTTCCCCGACCCCCGCGGGATCGCCCTGCTCACGGACCTCTACCCGGCGGATCTCCTCCCCGGCGCGCTCCTGCGGCCCGCACCGGGGTGGACCCCGGACGGCCCGTCCGTCCGCAACGCCTTTCTCGTCGCCTCCGGCCACGGACGGCTCGCCGAGGTCCACGAGGCGCTCTACGGCCCGACGGGCGTGGCGTATGGCGAGATCGTCGACGCGCTCCGCGACGCCCTTCCGCCCGGATCGGCCGCCACGGCCCAGCTGCTCGGTCGCCACGGGCCGGACGACGACCATGCGGCACAGGACGGAGGCCTTTCCCCGGCCTTCCTCGCGGAGCTCCGGGCCGTTGCCGAGCGGTGGCCCGGCGCCGGGAGCAAGACGATGGCCGGTCAGGCCGTGCAGGGCTTCCTGCGGGAGACCTTCCTCCCGCCACGGCCGATCCGCTCCAACCGGAGCCGGCTGCGCGACCTCCTGCGCTGGGTCGCCGGGGACGGACCGGACGGGCGGATCCGGACCTCGGAGGAGCGGGCCCGGCCATCGATCAGCCCGATGCCATCCGGGTCCCGGAGGGACGTCGTCCTCGGTCTCCTCGGCAGTCCGATCCTCCTTCACGAGGGGAGGACACCTGCCCCTGCTCCGTCGCGCAGGGGCGACCGCGTCCACCTCTACCTGGATGTCTCGGGCAGCGTCATGGACATCGTTCCGGCGCTGAGCGGGGCGGTCACGGACTGCGCGGACCTCGTCCATCCGATCGTCCACGCGTTCTCCACGGAGATCGCGGAGACCACGCTCGCCGACCTCCGGAAGGGGGTCATCAGGACCACGGGTGGAACGGACATCTCATGCGTCGCCGGGCACGCCCGCGACGGACGGATCCGGCGTGCCGTGATCATCACGGACGGGTTCGTCGGGTTCCCCGGCCGGGCGGACCGCGAGACGCTCGCGGGGATCCGCCTGGGTGCTGCCTGGACCCCGGGGTTCACCGGAGGCCAGCTCAGCGGCCTTGTCGATCGGTCCACCCAGCTGGAGGTGCGGTCATGAGCACGATCCGTCTTCGTCCCGCCGAGGCGGTCCTCGCCGGCCACCCGGACAGGCTTGCCGACACGGTCGCCGATGCGCTCGTGGGGGCCGCCATCGCCCGGGAGCCGCGCGCCCTCGTGGGCGTCGAGGTCGCGGTCCACCGGGAGAGCGTCTTCCTCACCGGCAGGATCAACGGCCCCGGGCTCTCCATCCCCGAGGTGGAGGAGGTGGTCCGCGGGGCCTATGCCGCAGCCGGCCACGACGCGGTCTGGGGACCCAGCCCGGAGGAGCTGCGGATCGTCACCGATCTCGACCTGGAGCCGCTCCGCGATGGCGAGAGCGAGCTGCGGGAGATGGCCGCCGACCAGGCGATCTCCATCGGGTACGCCGTGGCGCGCCCGGAGACCGAGCACCTGCCTCCGGAGCACTGGCTCGCCCGGAGGATCGCCCACGCGCTCATGGAGCTCCGCCGGGCGGCCCCCGAGCTCGGCCTCGGGCCGGACGGGAAGGTGGCGGTCCTGTGCGCGGAGCATGCGCAGGGGTCCCCGCTCCTCCTCCGGTCGGTGAACATCTCCCTCCAGCAGCGGATCGGGGTCAGCGAGATCGCGAGCCGCCGGGCGATCGGGGCGGCGATCCGCTCGGCGGCCGCTGCGGCGGGCGCCACCTTCCGCGTCCCGGCGGACGTGGGTGCCCGCCTCCACTTCAACCGGATGGGGGACTTCGAGCTCGGTGGTCCGCGGGGGGACAACGGCCTCTCCGGCAAGAAGCTCGTCGTGGATGCCTACGGCCCGCGCGTCCCGATCGGGGGCGGTGCGTTCTCCGGCAAGGACTTCTACACCGTCGATCGGGCGGGGGCGATCGGCGCACGTGCGCTGGCGCTCGCCGCGCTCCGATCGGGGGAGGCTCGCGAGGTGACGGTGGAGCTCCTCTGGCATCCCGGGGACCGGGCACCCGCGATCGCCGCCATCGTCGATGGATCCGGCGCCCCGGTGAACCGCGGAGACTGGGTCGATCGGATCGACCTCACGCTCCGCCACAGCGGCCATCGCTGGCCACGGCAGCTCGGCGCCCGACTCGCCGGCCTGGCCGTGGAGGGACACTTCGGAACCGATCGGCCGTGGGAGTGGCACCCCCGATCCAAGCAGGAGGCGTGGGGGGCCACAGCGATCAGGCAGAGCTGGTGCGGGACCCGGGCTCTGACCGCGCCGCCGCAGGACTTCGCGATCGCACAGGGGGATGACCGATGAGCGACGAGACCGCCGGCTCCGGGAGCCCGCTGGCGGATGACCGGATCCAGTTCTTCCTGAAGAACCGGGCGCTGATCGCGGAATGGGCATCGATCGCGGATGAGCTCGCGGCGGAGACGGAGCGGGAGCTCCTCGCGCTCGGGCCCGCGATCGCCGCGGAGATCGGCGCGCGGCACGGACGGGAGGCGCACGTCACCGAGCGCCGCGCCGGCGGATCGCGTGGCGTCCTTCTCCATCTCCCCGCGTGGGGGATGCCCGGCGCCCCGGACGTGGCGCTCGGGATCGGCTGGGACGGATCGCTCGTCCATCCCGATCCTGCGTGGCCGGGAGCGAGCATCCCGTATGTCGGCGTCGTCACGTCCCGTACCACGGAGCGGGGCCGGCGCATCGAGGAAGGCCTCCGTCGCGGGATCCCGGATGGGGTGCCGCAGGGCAGGCCGTTCCGCGCGCGCCCGGACGCCACGGCGCCGGAGTACATCCACGGGATCGAGTGGGTCGCCTACCGCCGGATCCCCGCCGACCCCTCCTGGTACCGCGACCTGGCGGCCTGGCGGATCTCCGTCGTCCAGGCGGTCCGGGGCTGCTGGGAGGACTGGGCGCCGCGGATCGACGTAGTGATCGCGGCCGACCCGCTCGTCTGATCCCGTCCCGTGCCACGTAAGGTGGCACGGGCCCAGCGGATGATCCGCGGGTGCGGATCGTCAGCTGGAACCTCGGCATCGCCTACGGGCCCTATCGCGAGCACCACGACCGGGCGTGGCGCGCGCTCCTCGACCTCGACCCGGGGATCGCCTTCCTCCAGGAGGCCGTGCCGCCGACATGGCTGCCCCCGGAGTGGCAGGTCGTCACCTACCCGTTCGAGCTGTGGGGGTCCGCGGTCATCAGCCGCTTCCCTCTCACGCCGATCGCCTTCGCGCCGGAGAGCCACCTCGGCCGGTTCGGCGCCTACCTCGCGCTCGCCCACGCAGAGCTGCCGGATGGCACGCGGACGGTCGTGGGGAGCGTCCATGAGCGGACCCGGCCCGCGAGCCGCCGGCTCCTCGCCGGCCTGGACGGGGAGCGGATGCGGCGCCCCTCCGTCCCGGAGCCGTGGTGGAACGATGTCGTCTGGCACGGCCTCGCGGACCTCGTGCGCGGGGAGCGCTTCCTCCTCGGCGGGGACTGGAACACCTCGCGCTGGGTGGACGCGGACGGGAACCCGGAGCCCGCGGGCCAGGAGTTCCATGATCGCGCGGCGGCGGACGGCTGGGTGGATCTCCACCACCGGATCCGGGGCCGGGAGGTCCGGAGCTGGTTCGGGACGATGAGCGCGCGCGAGCACCAGCCGGACGTGATCTTCGCGGACCAGTGGATGGCGGGCCGCGTCGCGGACGCATGGGTGGAGCAGGGGCTGGCCCGGGACGGACGTCTCAGCGACCACGCCCCGGTGATCGTGGAGGTGGACCCTGGCGGATGACTGGCGGATCCTCGGCTCGGTGGAGGTCGATTCCGGCACGCTCGTGCTGGGCGACCCGATCTACCTGCTCCCGCATTCCGGGAGCGGGAAGGCGGGGCTGGACGCCCGGCCGCTCCTCGCCTCCCCGGATCGCGACCCGGCGGTCCCGATCGCGGGTCACCTCGCCCTCCTCCTCCAGGAGTTCGGCGGGGACGGGCGCTTCCGGGTCCGCGGCCGCTTCGTCGGCCGGGAGCTCGTGAGCGTCCGGATCGACTTCGAGGAGCCGGACGCGTAGGCCCCGCTATCCTCGCCGCATCCCACCCCGTCTCCCGAGGCACCTCCCCGATGGCCGAGACCGCGAAGCCCGCCCGCCGCACGTCCCGCAGCGCCGACCCGGCCGGCCTGAGCGCCGAGGAGAAGGAGGCGGTGCGCGACCTCGCCCGCGAGCGGCGCGCGGCGAAGTCACGGACTCCGGGCAACGAGCGCGCGGACGGCGAGCGCGACCTCCTCGCGAAGATCGCGGAGCTCCCCGAGCCGGACCGGACGCTCGCCACTCGCATCCATGCGCTCGTGATGGCCGCCGCGCCGGATCTCGTTCCGCGGACCTGGTACGGGATGCCCGCCTGGTCGCTCGCCGGGAAGACGATCTGCTTCTTCCAGGCCGCCGCGAAGTTCAAGGTCCGCTACGCCACCTTCGGCTTCCAGCCGGACGCGAAGCTCGATGCCGGGCCCTTCTGGCCCACGAGCTTCGCGCTCCTCGAGCTGACGCCGGCGGTGGAGGCGGAGATCGCCGCGCTCGTCCGCCGCGCCGCCGGCTGATCGCACCGGGCGCGTCCCCTTCCCCGCCGGCCGCGCATCGCCTACCCTCCACACGTCCGATGGTGGAACCGGGAGGAGAGCGCGAGATGGATCGTGGGGAGAAGCGCGTCGTCGTGGGCGCCGACTTCGCCGGCTTCGGTCTCAAGGAGGCGGTGAAGGCGCACCTCATCGCGCGTGGCTGGACCGTGGTGGACATCACGCCGGTGAAGGAGGAGTGCCCGATGTACCACCGGGTCGGCTTCGCCGTGGGCGCGCGGATCGCCGAGGGAGAGACGGAGAAGGCGCTCGCCTTCTGCGGCTCCGGGATGGGCATCCACATCGCGGCGAGCAAGGTCCCCCACGTCCATGCCGCCGTCTGCGAGAGCGTGGACGCCGCACGTCGCGCGGTCACCGCGAACAACGCGAACCTCCTCGCGATGGGCGCCTTCTTCATCGGTCCGCGCCTCGGGATGGCGATGGCGGACGCCTTCCTCGATTCGCACTTCGGCGAGGGCTACGAGGACTGGGACGGCTTCGATGCCTACCACCGCGTGGGCTACGAGGAGTGCGAGCACTTCGACTACGCGGCCTACAAGGCGAACGGCTTCCAGGTCCCGGACCCGCAGGAGGCGCCGCTCGGACCCGAGCCGAAGGGGCTCGCCTTCTAGCGATGCCGAGCGGGCTCTTCGACCTCACCGGGCGCGTCGCCCTCGTCACCGGCTCGAGCCGGGGGATCGGCTACACGCTCGCGCGCGGGCTTGCGCAGCACGGCGCCCATGTCGTCCTCAACGCGCGTCGCGAGGACGTCCTGGAGGCGGCGGTCGCCACGCTCCGGGCCGAGGGGCTTCAGGTGGATGGCCGCCTCTTCGACGTCACCGACCAGGACGCGGTGGAGGCCGCGGTCGCGGCGATCGAGGCGGAGCTCGGTCCGATCGCGATCCTCGTGAACAACGCGGGGATCCAGCAGCGCGCGCCGCTCCACGAGTTCCCCCGGGACGGCTGGGAGCGGATCATCGAGACGAACCTGACGAGCGTCTACCTCGTGGGCTCCGCGGTCGCCCGCCGGATGATCCCCCGCGGCCGCGGCCGGATCATCAACATCTGCTCGCTCACGAGCGAGCTCGGCCGCCGCACGATCGCCCCCTACGCCGCGAGCAAGGGCGGCGTGAAGATGCTCACCCGCGGGATGTGCGCGGACTGGGGTGCGCACGGGATCCGCGTCAACGGCCTCGCGCCGGGCTACATCGTCACCGAGATGAACCGCGCGCTCATGGACGACCCGGAGTTCGACGCCTGGGTCCGGCGCCGGACGCCGGTCGGCCGCTGGGGCGAGCCGGACGAGCTGATCGGTGCCGCGGTCTTCCTCGCGAGCGACGCCTCGGACTTCGTGAACGGCCAGGTCCTCGTGGTGGACGGGGGCTTCTCCGCCGTCATCTGATCGCGCCCGCGCGGTGGCGCGCGCTCCCGAACCGCTCCCCGCTGTCACCCGGAACGTAACCGTCGTGGCGTCGAACCGGACCGCCGCGGACCGTAGCCTCCGGCGACAGGGGTGGTGAAGGGATGCGCCACGCCGTCGTCCATGGCCCGCCGAGATCCGGCGGGTGGCTCCAGCGGGAAGGAATCGATGATGCTCGCTAAGGAAGGGTCGGCCGGGGGCCGGCAGCCGCTGGCGATCGCGGCGCTCCTCGCCGTCCTCGCGCTCTCCATCGTCCTCGGGATCCAGGCGACCACGGCCGCGCCCGTGGGTGAGCAGCCCGAGGTGAACGCGGGAGCGACCGCGTGGATGCTCACCTCGACGGCGCTCGTCCTCCTCATGGTCCCGGGCCTCGCGATGTTCTACGGCGGCCTCGTGCGCACGAAGAACGTCCTCGGCACGATGATGCACAGCTTCGCGGCGATGGCCGTCGTCGGCGTCCTGTGGGTCGTCGTGGGCTACTCGCTCGCCTTCGGGCCGAACGTGCTGGGCGGCATCGTGGGCTGGGATCCGGCCCTGATCATGCTCGGCGGGGCCGATGGCAAGGTGGGTTCGAACGGCGTCCCGGATCTCGTCTTCGCGATGTTCCAGGGCAAGTTCGCGATCATCACCCCGGCGCTCATCGCCGGCGCCTTCGCGGAGCGGGTCCGCTTCCGCGGCTACGTCATCTTCATCGCCCTCTGGAGCCTCATCGTCTACAGCCCGCTCGCCCACTGGGTCTGGGCCGCGGACGGCTTCCTCTTCCAGCTGGGCGCGATCGACTTCGCGGGCGGCACGGTCGTCCACATCTCCGCGGGCATCAGCGCCCT
>JAFMJV010000058.1 GCA_017853275.1 Chloroflexota bacterium | reverse complement strand
GGGGCCCGGATCGCGATCACCAACGGCGGTGGCATCCGCGGGAACGTGCCCGTGGGCGCCGAGACGCCGGCGGACCTGACCCTCGCGGAGCCGATGCCGGTCACACTGGGCGACATCCTCACGGTCTTCCCGTTCGGCAACGTCGTGAGCACGCTGGAGCTCACCTTCGCCGACGTGATGGCCGCGCTCGAGAACGGCGTCTCGCTGGGGGAGGAGGGTGCCGGCCGCTTCCCTCAGGTCTCCGGCATCCGCTTCACGTGGGACGGCAGCAAGCCTGCCGGCAGCCGCATCGTGCGGGTGGAGGTCGAAGGCGTGGACGGGACCTTCTCGGAGATCGATCCGGCGGCCGTCTACACCGTGGCGACGAACGACTTCATGCGCCGTGGCGGCGATGGCTACGAGGTCCTCGCGACGAACGCCATCGACCCCTACGACTTCGGCAAGCCCCTCGACGAGGTGCTGGAGGAGTACATCGCGGCCAACAGCCCGGTCGCCCCGACGGTGGAAGGCCGGATCATCCGCGTGGACGCTGCCCCGTAGGCATCGGCGCGCGGATCCGGGCCGGGCCCGACGGGAGGCGAGCACCGAACGGGGGGTCGCCCGTCCCGGGAACGGTCCCCGTCGGAGCCACGCTCGGACGACAAGGAGAGGATGGTCGGGGCGAGAGGATTTGAACCTCCGACCTCAGCGTCCCGAACGCTGCGCGCTGCCAAACTGCGCCACGCCCCGACCGAAACCCGGGGCACGCAGGCCCGCGGGGCGGTGAAGTATAGCGAAGCGCCGGGAGGCCGCCGGGCCGCCCCTCAGCGCCGCCGGATCTCCTCGGCGCGGACCGCGGCGATCCGCTCCTCCACGCGGAGCGGCCGGAGGAGGAGCGCGGCGGCGACGGAGCTGACGGCCATGACGAGGAAGACGACCGGGAGCCCGTCCGCATCGCCGAGCGTCCCCGTGATCGCCCCGAAGAGCGCCGCCCAGAGCGCCCCCACGCCGAAGGCGAGCGTGAAGTAGACGCTGAACGTGGCATCCCGGAGCGCCGGCCGCGCCACGTCCGCCACGAGCGCCTGGAGCTGGGGGCTCTCCACGAAGGCGAAGGCGCCGAGGAGCGCGACCGCGATCCAGAGCCCCACGGGGTCGGAGCCCACGAGGAGAAGGAGCGCGAGCCCGGCCGCGCCCCCGAGATAGGTCCCCGCGATCACCCGCTTCCGGCCCAGCTTGTCCGAGAGCCAGCCCGCGACCACCGGCGCCGGGACGGAGCCCGCGAGGAGGACGGTGAGCATGAGCGCGACCGTCGTGTCGTCCACGCCGAGGACGACGGAGAGGTAGAGCGGCACGAAGACGTTGAGGATCCCGAGGCCGCGCGCGGAGGCCCCGAGGAGGCTGGCTCCAAGGAGGAGCCAGAGCTCGCGATCGCGGAGGACGATCCAGAAGGCATCTCCCAGGCTCCCCGCGAGGAGCGCCGCCCGGCGGTCCTCCCCGGTCTCCCGGATGAGGAAGAGAAGGGAGATCCCGATGAGGGCCGGCGGCACGCCGAAGAGGACGAGCGTCCAGCCCCAGCCGACGCCGGCGATCAGCCACGCGCCGATGAGCGGGACGATCACGCTGCCGAGGTTCCCGCCCGCGACATGCGTGGCGATCGAGATCCCCCGCCGGTGGAGCGGCACCTGCTCGGCGATCAGGCCGTTCGCGAGCGGATGCTGCTGGCTCGCGCCCGCGCGGGAGACGAGCCCGAAGGCGGCGAACGGGATGAGCGAGCTCGTGAGCGCCTGGGCCGCCATGAAGCCGCCGAGGATGACGTTCCCCCAGCCCATGATCGTGCGCCGGGAGAAGCGCCGGGTGAGCGCGCTGAAGGTGAGCTGCGTGCCCCCCGACACGAGGCTGTCCACCGCGGTGAGAAGGGCGATCGCCGGGACGGTCACCCCCCACTCCTCGATGAGCGCGAGGTAGACGAGCGGGTAGATCGCCACCTGGGAGTGGTTCAGGGCATGGGCGATCGTCACGAGGGTGAGCGAGCGCCAGGGGCGGACCGCGTCCGCGGAGACGTAGCCGGGCATCGGGTCGTCAGCCTACCGGCTCGGACGGGGCCGGAGGCGGCCGGTACGCGCGGGTCCGGGGCGCCGGGTCGGTAGACTGGTCGGGTGGCGCCCCGCTCCGTGGGCAGCCCGGTGGAGAGAGGGGTGGACGTGGTCATGGCGGACGATCGGGAGCGCTGGGCGCTCGTCCTCGGCGTGAGCAGCGGCTTCGGCGCCGCCACGGCGACGGCCTGGGCACGGGCGGGCTTCAACATCCTCGGCGTCCACCTCGATCTGCGCGGGACGCTCCCCGCCGCCCACGCCGTCCGGGACGGGATCGCGGCGCTCGGGCGCGAGGTCCGCTTCTTCAACGTGAATGCGGGGGATGACGAGAAGCGCGCGGAGGTCATGGGTGCGATCGGCGAGCTCTTCGCCGAGCGGCGCGCGGCCGGCCACGACCCCTACATCGGTGCCTTCCTTCACTCGCTCGCCTTCGGGACCACCCTCCCCTTCATCGCCACGCCGGAGCGCCCGCGGACGATCTCGCGCAAGCAGATCGAGATGACCGTGGACGTCATGGGCCACTCCCTCCTCTTCTGGGCCCGGGATGCCTTCGAGGCAGGCTTCCTCGCCCGCGGGAGCCGGCTCTACGCGATGACGTCCGAGGGGGCGATCCTCGCCGTCCCGACCTACGGCGCCGTGAGCGCGTCCAAGGCGGTCCTGGAGGCGCACGTCCGCCAGCTCGCGCTGGAGCTGATGCCCCACGGGATCACGGTGAACGCGATCCGGGCGGGCGTGACGGATACCCCGGCGCTCCGGCGGATCCCCGGCTGGGAGAAGCTGATCCTCGCGTCCGAGCGGCGGAACCCCGGCCGGCGGATGACGCGGCCGGAGGACGTCGCGGAGGCCCTGGTCGCGCTCGCGGTCCCCGGCACGCACTGGATGACGGGGAACGTCATCGGCGTCGATGGCGGCGAGGTGATGGGCTCCCTGGAAGGGGCGGGCGAGGAGGACTGACGGGTCCCGCCCGGGGCCGGCTCAGCCGTCCCGCGCGGCCGCTGCGTCCGACGGGGTCGCCCCCGGCCCCTCCACCATCCGGCGTCCCAGGTCGAGCCGGCGCAGCTCGGGCAGGAAGAGCGCGACCACGGCCACGATCCCGAGCGTGACGATCCCGCCACCCACGATGCTCGGGACGACCCCGAAGAGGGTCGCGGCGACGCCGCTCTCCAGCGCACCGAGCTCGTTCGACGCGCCGATGAAGAGGTAGTTCACGCTCGCGATCCGGCCCCGCATCGCCTCCGGAGATTCCACCCGCAGGATGATCGCCCGGATGACCACGCTCACCCCATCCGTGAACCCGGAGACGAAGAGGGCGGCGAGGGAGAGGAGGAAGCTCGTGGAGAGCCCGAAGACGAGCATCGAGACACCGAAGCCCGCGACCGAGACGAGGAGGAGCGGCCCGGCCCGGCGGCGCGGCGCGATCCGCGCCGTGAGGAGCATCGCCAGCAGCGCACCCACGGTGGGGGCCGCGCGGAGGAAGCCGAGCCGGATCGCCGCCGCATCGGGACCCTCCCCGGGCTGGGCGAGGATCTCGGAGGCGAAGATCGGGAGGAGCGCGATCGCGCCGCCGAAGAAGACCGCGAAGAGGTCGAGCGCCATCGACCCGATGAGCGCCTGGTTCCGCGCCACGTAGCGGACACCGCCGGTGAGGCTTGCCACGATCCCCTCGCCCGGGGTGGGGACGGGGATCGGCTTGCGGCCGATGCGCAGGATGAGGATCACCCCGAGGCCGAGGAGGAGGGAGACACCAAGGAGCGTGGCGGGGATGCCGAGGAAGGCGATCGCGAAGCCGCCGATCGCGGGCCCCGCGACCGCGCCACCCGTCCAGACGGCGCCCATCCAGGACGCGCCCCGCGCGGCGTACTCGATCGGGATCACCTGGGCCTCGAAGGCGCTGAGCGCCGGCCGCTCGAAGCCCGCCGCGATCCCCACGAGGAAGACGACGACAAGGATCCCCGGCAGCCCCACGAGCGCCGGATCGAGCGCGATGGCGGCAAGGATGAGCGTGCCGAGGGCGGTGAGCGCGGCGGTGACCGCGATGATCGTCCGCCGGTCGCGGCGGTCCGCGAGGTGGCCGCCGAAGAGGATGAGCCCGAGCGCCGGGATCGCCTCCACGAGCCCGAGGAGCCCGAGCGCGAGCGGATCGCGGGTGATCTCGTAGACGAAGAAGGCGAGGACGGTGGCGAGCGCGGACATCCCGAGCGTCGCGGAGAGGCGGGCAAGAAGGAGGGCCCGGAACTCGGGGAGGCGCAGGACGGCCGTCGCCGAGGGATCGAGGAGGGAGGGGCCGCTCACCGATGGAGGGTAGCGCCCCACGCCCCTCGCGTGTCCTCCCGGCCGTTCTCCACGGCACCGGGCATCCGGGCAAGCGGCAGCCAAGCCGGAGCCGCTACCCTGCGAGGATGCTTGCCGCCCTCGGAGCCCCCTCCCGCTACGTCCAGGGCCGGGACGCGAGCGCCGCCCTCGGCGTGGAGCTCACCGGTCTCGGGATCGCCGGCCCGATCCTCATCGTCGCCGGCCGCACCCCCCGCCGCCTCCTCGCGGAGACGTGGGCCGCGTCGCTCGCAGCCGCCGGGATCGCCTTCACGATCCACGACTTCGGGGGTGAATGCTCGCTCGCGGAGATCGGCCGGATCGTGGAGAGCGCGCGGGCCGCGGGGGCGCGCGCGATCGTGGGCGCAGGGGGTGGCAAGGCGCTGGATGCGGCGCGCGGCGCGGCGGAGCGGCTCACCCTCCCGGTCGTCTGCTGCCCCACGATCGCCTCCACCGATTCGCCCTGCAGCGCGCTCGCGGTCATCTACTCCGAGGACGGGGTCGTCCAGGGATCGGAGCTCTTCCGGCGCAACCCGGATCTCGTCCTCGTGGACACCACGATCGTCTCGCGTGCCCCCGCGCGCTACCTCGTGGCGGGGATGGGGGACGCGCTCGCCACCTGGTTCGAGGCGCGGACCTGCGCGCTGAGCCACGCGCAGAACCTGCGCCGCGGCGCGTCCACGCGGACGGCGCTCGCGATCGCGGAGCTGTGCTACCGGACGCTCCGCGAGGACGGCCTCGCGGCGAAGCGTGCCGTGGAGGCGCAGGCGATCACGCCCGCGCTCGAGCGCGTCGTGGAGGCGAACGTCCTCCTCTCGGGGATCGGCTTCGAATCGTCCGGTCTCGCGGCGGCCCACGCGATCCACAACGGGTTCACCGCGGTCCCCCAGACGCACGGATACGAGCACGGAGAGAAGGTCTCCTTCGGGACGCTCGTCCAGCTCGTCCTCGAGGGGACGCCGCAGGCGGAGGTGGACGAGGTCCTGGACTTCGCCACCTCGGTCGGGCTCCCGGTGACGCTCGCCGGCATCGGCTGCGGGTCGCTCACGGAGGAGGAGCTGATGATCGTGGCGCGGCGAGCCACGCGGGAGGACGACACGATGCGCAACGAGCCCTTCCCGGTGAGCCCGGAGATGCTCATCGACGCGATCCGCGCCGCGGACGCGATCGGCCGCGCCCGGCTCGCCGAGGCCGGCCGGTGAGCCCGCGCGTGGGCGGCCGGATCACGGCGAAGAAGGCGGCCCGCGCCGGCGGTGCGGCGGCCGGCAGCGGAACGGGCTCGGGCACCGCAGCGGCTGCTCCGCCCCCGGTGGATGAGTCGCTCACGATCCGCAGCCAGCGCTCGTGGTACGGGATCGTCGTCCTCTCCGCGCTCTTCGCGATCCCGGCGGCGATCGCGGTCATCCTCTTCGTCCTCGTCGTCAACCACGGGACGGAGCTCGTCTGGGAGACGCTCCCCGCGCAGCTCGGGATCGCGCCGGAGATCTGGATCGTCGCGATCCCCACGCTCGCGGGGCTCCTCGTCGGGCTGATCATCCGCTTCGCGCCCGGGGGCGTCGGCCCGCGGCCGGCGGCGGGCCATGGCCTCGGCGGGGATGACCACGCCGGCGGACGGGTCCTCCCCGGGGTCATCGCGGTCTCCGTCGTCTCCCTCGTGGGCGGCGCGAGCCTCGGCCCGGAGGCACCCCTCGTCACGATCATCGGGGCGATGGGGGCGGTCGTCGCGGGACGGCTCGGGCTCCCCGCCCAGGCCAAGGCCGCGCTCTCGATCGCGGGGATCTCCTCGATGATCGCGGGGATCTTCGGCAGCCCGATGGCGAGCGTCCTCCTCCTCACGGAGGCGGTCGCCCAGTCCGGCCGCGCCCTCTACCGGCGGATCTTCCCGGCGATCATCGCGGCCTGCATCGGCTACTTCGTCTTCGACCTCGTCATCGACCGTGACGCGGAGGGTGCCTACCCCGCCTTCGCCGGCTGGGCGGTGGGCGATGTCGTGGCCACGGTCGTCATCGCGGCGGCCGCAGCGGTCCTCGGCCTCCTCTTCGTCCGTGCCTACCGGGTGGTGGACGTCGCGCTCCGTCCGCTGGACCGGAACGTGGTCGTCAAGGCGCTCCTCGGCGGGCTCGCGCTCGGGATCGTCGGTCTTCTCGCGGGCGAGGAGGTCCTCTTCTCCGGCGAGCACACGATCGCGCCGGTCGCGAACGAGGCCGCAGCCCTCGGGCTCGGCGGGCTCCTCGTCATCCTCGCGGGGAAGGTCGTGGCCACGCTCATCTCGCTCGCCACCGGCTTCCGGGGCGGGCGGATCTTCCCGGTCATGTTCCTCGGCGGCGCGCTCGGCGCGATCGCCACCGTCCTCGCGCCGGAGGTCCCGCTCGTCCTCGCGGTCGGGGCGGGGATGGTCGGCGCCGGGGTGGCGATCTTCCGCCTCCCCCTCTTCGTCGTCGTCTTCGCGGCCTTCTTCACGTCCGTGGACGTGATCGCCCTGCTCGTCGTGGCGGCGGTCGTCGCCTACGTCATCGTGGACGGGCAGCCGGAGCTGGGGGACGAGCCGGCCTGACGGCCCGCCCCCGGTGCTCTCCGCTGCCGGCCGACCTCAGCCCGCCCAGCCGATCGTGAAGCGGCTGTCGGCCGGCCGGCCGTTGCCGCGGAAGCAGCGCACGCCCACCGTGGGGATCTGGGTGCTCTTGCTGATCGAGCCGACCTGGCAGGTCCGGTCCGACGTGCCGTAGGCGGTGACGAAGGCCGCGCCGCCGTTGGGCAGGCCCGGGAACCGGACGGTGTAGACCCCGGGGCCGACGCGGGTGATCCGGGGCGACTTGCCGTTCGAGGACCAGCGGTAGGCGCGCGGCGGGCGGGAGCTGGAGGCCTTGGGATCGGAGACCCAGGCCGTGGCGCCGATCCCTCCGAAGCCGAGGGGGCCGGTCCTGCGCGCGACATAGACGGTGGCCTTGGTATCCACCCCGCTCGCGCCACCGCAGAAGGTGTCGACGCTCGTTCCAGTATCCGGGAACCATCCCTCGATCCGGCAGCGGGTCGTGGCGTCATACGGCGTCACCCCGACATAGGTCGCCGGTTGGATCCCCGGGAAGTTGAGACGGTGGACGCCCGCCGCCTGGCGGGAGGCCGTCACCGTGCCACCTCCGGCAACGACGTGCTGGTAGAGGGTGTCCGAGATGCTCGAGACATCGCCTGGGGCGTTCAGCCATGCGTAGCCGAAGGTCGGGTTGAACCCCGCGTCGTACTGCTCGAAGACGTATCCGAGGGTGAACGGGGTGATGAGCGCATTGCCGGCGAGCCCGGCGCAGCGGACGCCGACGATGATGTCGAACCCCGAGTCGTTCCACCCGGTGATCCCACAGACGCCGGGCGTGGACCCCATCGCGGTCACCTGGAAGTGCCCGCGGTTCCCCACCCAGTAGCCGGCCGCGTTCGGGATGGTGATCGACCACTCCGCCGCATCGGTCTTCGTGACCGTGATCGTACCGATCGCCGTGTTGTACTGCTCCGCGGACGCGGGCGTATAGCTCGCGAGCGCCGGCTTCCGGACCACGACCCAGGCGCGCTCGGACGGGACCGCGCCGGCGAAGGCGGGCGCTGCCGGGACCGCCGCAGCGAGCGCGGCACAGGCGAGGGCCGCCGCGAGAGCGCGGCGCCGGAACGGAGAGTGGGACGTCATCTCGCGGGCTCCTCCAGTGGTTCGGGATCCGGACACGGAACGGACGCCGGGAAGGATGGCCGGAAGCCCCGGCCGTGGGCAATGGTACCGATGGCGCGCAAGGGTGGAACGTGGTCCCGCCCGGTCCGCTAGCCTCCGTATCGGTGGCCGGCAGGGATCCCGGCCCGGATGGGAGAGGATCGAACGGATGGCGATGGACAAGGACCGGCCGCTCCTCCGCTCACAGCGCTGGTGGTCGAACCCGGACGACCCGGACATGACCGCGCTCTACATCGAGCGGTACCTGAACTGGGGCCTGACGCGCGAGGAGCTCCAGGCGGGGAAGCCGATCATCGGGATCGCCCAGTCCGGCTCCGACCTCTCCCCCTGCAACCGCTCCCACATCGAGAACGCGAAGCGCGTGCGCGAGGGGATCCGGGAGGCGGGCGGGATCGCCTTCGAGTTCCCCACCCACCCGATCCAGGAGACCGGCAAGCGGCCCACCGCGATGATGGACCGCAACCTCGCCTACCTCTCGCTCGTGGAGGTCCTCCACGGCTACCCCATCGATGGCGTCGTGCTCACCACCGGCTGCGACAAGACGACCCCCGCCCAGCTGATGGCCGCCGCCACGGTGAACATCCCGGCGATCGCGATCTCCGCCGGACCGATGCTCAACGGATGGTTCCGCGGCGAGCGGACCGGCGCCGGGACGATCAAGTGGCACGCGAAGAAGCTGAAGGCGGCGGGCAAGATCGACTGGTCGGAATACATCGACCTCGTGGCCTCCGCCGCCCCCTCGCCCGGCTTCTGCAACACGATGGGGACCGCGACCACGATGAACTCGCTCGCGGAGACGCTGGGGATGATGCTCCCCGGCTCCGCGGTCATCCCCGCCGTCCACAAGGAGCGCGGCGCGGACGCGTATCTCGCGGGACGGCGGATCGTGGAGATGGTCCGGGAGGATCTGCGGCCGTCGCGGATCATGACCCGGGAGGCGTTCGAGAACGTCGTCGTCGTCTGCTCGGCGATCGGCGGCTCCACGAACGCCCCGGTCCACTACAACGCGATCGCGGCGCACATGGGCGTCCAGCTGGACAACGATGACTGGGAGCGGCTCGGCCACGCGATCCCGCTCCTCGTGGATCTCCAGCCGGCGGGCCGCTTCCTCGGCGAGGACTACTTCCGGGCGGGCGGCGTGCGCGCGGTGATCGCGGAGCTCCTGGACGCGGGCGTCCTCCCGCACCCCGATGCGCTGACCGTGAACGGGAAGACGATCGCGGAGAACAGCGCCGGCTGGCGGAGCCCGGACCGCGAGGTGATCCGCGAGTACGCCACGCCGATGCTCCCGAACGCCGGCTTCCTCAACCTGAAGGGGAACCTCTTCGATTCGGCGATCATGAAGACGAGCGTGATCTCGGAGAGCTTCCGGGCGCGCTACCTCTCCGACCCCGCGGACCCGGATGCCTTCGAGGGGAAGGTCGCAGTCTTCGACGGCCGCGAGGACTACCACGCGCGGATCAACGATCCCGCGCTGGGGATCGATGACCGGACGATCCTCGTCATCCGCGGCGCCGGCCCGATCGGCTATCCGGGCGCGGCCGAGGTGACGAACATGCAGCCACCGGATGCGCTCCTCGTCCAGGGCGTGAACGAGCTGCCCTGCATCGGCGACGGCCGGCAGTCCGGGACCTCGGGGAGCCCGAGCATCCTGAACGCCTCGCCGGAGGCGGCGGTCGGCGGCGGGCTCGCGCTCCTGCGGACCGGCGACCGGATCCGGATCGACCTCCGGAAGCGGACCGCGGACCTCCTCGTGGATGACGCCGAGCTCGCCCGGCGGCGCGCGGAGGTGGAGGCACAGATCGCCGCCGGCGGCCTCCCCTACGTCCCGCCGAGCCAGACCCCCTGGCAGGAGATCCAGCGCGGGATGGTGGACCAGCTCGCGAACGGGATGGTGCTAAAGCCCGCGGTCGCCTTCCAGGACATCGCGCACGGCGAGGGACAGCTCCCGCGCGACAACCACTAGCGCAGGGCGCTCAGCCGGCGGGGCGGCGCTCCCAGGTCGTTCCGGCGGGCGTGTCGTGGAGGTCCACCCCGGCCGCCACGAGCGCATCGCGGATCCGGTCGCCGAGCGCCCATTCCTTCGCCGCGCGCGCGGCCGCGCGGCGCTCGATGAGGAGCTCCACGATCGGGCCGGGGACGGCAGCGGCCTCCGGGTCCGGTGCTGCGGCGAGCGAGCCGAGACGGACGATGAGGGCGCGGAGCTGGTCGCGGCCGCGGTCCCAGGCCGCGCCGCCCGCGCTGTCGCGGGACCAGGCGACGAGGAGCTCTTCCAGGCCGAGGACCGCAGCGATCGCGGCGGGGGCGTCGTGGGCGGCCTCCGCGGCATCGAAGGCGGCGGCGAAGGCATCCACCTCTGCGGGAAGTGACCCGGACGCGGTCTCGCGGGCGGCCGGCGCCGGATCCGAGGCCGCCACGGCTGCGCCGGCCGGCGCCGCTGCGCCTTCTGCACCGGCAAGGCGCGCGGCGGTCTCGCGGAGCGCCGCGAGTGGGATCGTGGTCCCAGCCGGGAAGCGCTCGCTCCGGCCCGCGACCCGGACGGTCACGCCGCCGACCCCATGGACCGCGGCGGTCCCCGCCGCGAGATCGAGGACGAGCGCCGTGTGGCTGTCGATGCCGAGGACGAAGCGCCCGGGCGGGAGCTCCGCCTCCAGGCGCTCGAGACGGCGCTCCCCGAGATAGCAGAAGCGCGTGTCGTGGCTGCCGCCCTCGGCGTTGTCGTAGTGGGGGATGACCGCCACATCCAGCCCGATCCGGCCGAGGAGGTCGAGACCCGGGAGCCAGCGGGGCGGCTCACCGACCTTGTAGATCTCGTAGACCGGGACGGTGGCGGCGCCGAGGGTGAGGGAGGCCGCGGAGGCGAAGACGACGATCCCGCCGCGGTCCAGCTTGGCCGCGAGCGCCTCGGTGAGCCCGGTCCCCGCCCAGACGGAGAGCGCGTAGCTCGGGCTGCCGGGGCCGGCGAAGACGTAGCGCGCGGCGCCGATCCGCGCGAGGGCGGTGGCCCGGGTGACCGCGTCCGCCTCCGTGGAACGGAAGGTGGCGACCTCGATCGGCATCCCCACGTTCTCGCGGAAGTAGTCGGCCGCCCTGGCCGTCAGCTCGTCCGCGTTCTCCTGGAAGCCGTAGGGCGTGTCGAGGAGGACGGCGGGGATCGGCGGCGGCCCGGCGCGCCCCACGAGCATCCGGTGGACCTTGGCCATCGTGGGTGCGGTCTCCCCGCTCCCCATGAGGGCGAGGATCCGCGGCACCGCACCCGCCTCCGTGCCGCTCATGCGGGGAAGAACCCGTCCGCGAGGGCCTCGAGCATGACGGCCGCCACCGCGTCCGGCTGCTCCGCGTGGACATCGTGGTCCGCGGGGCGGAACCAGCGGACGCGGCAGGCCGGGATCGTCCGCTCCGCCTCGTCCGTCCAGGTGGCGCGCGCGAGGGAAAGGGGCGAGCCATCACCGGGGCGCTCCGCGGGGAGGAGGAGGACGGGGACGCGGATCGTGGGATAGCGCTCGCCGGGGACGTGCTCCCAAAGCGCGCGGAGGATCGTGATGTGGCGCTCCCGGGTGAGCCACGGGGCGATCGTGCCGTCCGGCCGGCGCTCGAAGTTCTCCATCGTGCCGTCGATCGCCCCCTCCGGCCAGTGCGGATGGGCGGAGCGGATCCA
>JAFMJV010000005.1 GCA_017853275.1 Chloroflexota bacterium | reverse complement strand
TCAGCCCTTGACCGCGACGACCCGGTCCGAGAAGTCGCCCGTGGCCGGGTCCTTGAGGATCAGCTTCTCGCGCCCGTCCGGGAGGAGCTCCCGCTTGATCACGACCTGGCCGTCGTAGAGCTCCGGCTTCGCGGCGATCCGCGCGGTCGTGCCGCCGCGCCAGTCGAGCTCCACGGGGACCCAGGCGCGCGCCTTCGCGGAGCGGTAGCAGGCGTCCATGATGGAGTTCACGACGTAGCCGTCGTAGAAGGTCTCGCGCGGCGCGGTCCCCGCATCCATGCTCCGGAACATGTCCGTGAACATGTCCACGTAGCCCAGCTCCGAGACCTCGTCTCCCACCGGGAAGAGCCAGCCCGCGCTCGTCTCCGCCTTCTCCGCCACGTAGCCCTTCTCGCCGCCCGCGGTGAACATCTCGAAGCCGGTGCGCAGGAAGTGGTTGAGCCAGATCGTCCCGTGGGTCCCGGCCACCTCGTCGCGCAGGTCCATCCCGCCCCGGAAGGTCCAGCTCACCTCGAACTGGCCGATCGCCCCCGATTCGAAGCGGATGAGCGCGATCGCGTTGTCCTCGTCATCGATCGGGTGGACGAGCGTGTCCGTATGGCAGAGGACCTCCACGGGCCGGTTCCCCTTCCCCGCGAAGTTCCGGATGATCTCGATGCAGTGGCAGCCGAGGTCGATGATCGGGCCGCCGCCGGTGAGCCGGCCGTCCCAGAACCAGGCGGAGTGGGGGCCGGGGTGGGTCTCCCGGGAGCGGACCCACGTGACATCGCCGATCGCCCCCTCCTCCACGGAGCGGATCGCCTTCAGGGTCTTGGGCGTGTAGCACAGGTCCTCGAGGTAGCCCGCGAAGACGCCCGCCTTCTCCACCGCGGCGAGCATCCGCTGCGCCTCGGCCGCCGTCCGCCCGAGGGGCTTCGTGCACAGGACCGCCTTGCCCGCCTTCGCGACCGCGGTCACCGCCTCCTCGTGGAGATGGTTCGGGAGCGCGACCACCACGACATCCACGTCCGGATGGTCGATCGCCGCCTGGATCGAGGTCGTCTGCTCGGGGATCCCCCAGCGCTCCGAGAAGGCACGGCCGCGCTCCTCGCTCCGGGAGTAGACGACCCGGACCCGGTCCGCGCCGCGCTGTCCGTGGAGGGTCATCGTGTAGAAGTCGCCGATCAGCCCGGTCCCGAGCATCGCGATCGAATGGGCGCGCATGGTCTCCTCCGGAGGGTGGTGCGGACCGCCGGATTCTAGCGTCCGGGGAGGCTCCACCGGTCCCCCCTGGACCGGGACCACCGTCCGGCTGGCCGGAACGGCGCGGAAGCGCGACGATATACAGGATGTCCGTGACGACCGAAGGAACCGGGATGCCCGCCGGGGGCGGTGTCCGCGCGCTGCTTGCGAACCGCCGCTTCCTCGCGCTCTGGAGCGCCCAGATCCTGACCCAGGTGGCGGGGAACGCCGCGCTCTACGCGCTCACCCTCCTCGTCTTCGCGGACAGCGGGCGGAGCAGCACGGCGGTCAGCTTCCTCTTCATCGCCTTCCTCGTCCCGGCCGTCGTCCTCTCCCTCCCCGCGGGCGTGATCGTGGACCGCGTCGATCGCCGGCTCGTCCTCGTCGTCTCCAACGGGCTCCGCGCGGCCGCCTTCGCGGCGATCCTCGTGGCGCCCGGCGAGCTCGTCCTCGTCTACGTGGCCGTCCTCGTGGTGGCGGCGGCCACCACGCTCTTCATCCCCGCCGAGGCCGCGATGATCCCGCGCGTCACCGCGCCGGACCAGCTCCTCGCCGCGAACGGGCTCTTCACCTTCACCCTCCAGGCGGCATTCGCGGCGGGCTTCGCGGTCGTGGGGCCGTTGGCCGTCACGGTCGCCGGGCCGGCCGCCACGGTCGGGCTGGCGGCGATCCTCTACCTCGTCGCCACCGTCCTCTGCCTCATCCTGCCGTCCGCGCGGGCCGAGAGCGGGGAAGGGCGCCGGAGCGTGCGGCGGGAGATCATGGAGGGGATCGTCGTCGTGCGCACGGACGCGCTCGTCCGCTGGCCGCTCATCCTCCTCGCCTGGACCGCCTCGCTCATCGGGATCGTCGGCGTCGTGGGCCCGGAGCTCGCGGTCGAGGTCCTCGGGCTCCGCGAATCGGACTTCATCCTCCTCGTCCTGCCCATCGCGGGCGGGCTCGTCCTGGGGATCGGCTTCATCGCGATCGCCGGGACGCGGGTCCCGCGGCGCGCGCTCATCCTCTTCGGCCTTGCGGGGCTCACCGTGGGGCTCGTCCTCCTCGCCCTCATCCGCACGATCGGAGGCCTCGTCGGCGGAAGCCCGACGATGCTCGTGGCGATCGCGATCCCCGTCACCGCGCTCTTCGGGGCCGCCTACCCGCTCGTGGCGGCACCCGCCCAGACGATCCTCCAGGAGGTCCTCGCGGACGAGCTCCGGGGCCGCGTCTTCTCCGTCCTCAACGCCTTCGTGAGCGCCGCCTCCCTCGTGCCGATCCTCATCGTGGGCCCCGCCGCGGATGCGATGGGGATCCCGGCGGTCGTGGGGGCCTGCGCGGTCGTCACCGTGCTCCTCCTCATCCGCAGCATCGTCGCCGCGCCGGCGCTCCGGCCCCACGACCCCGCGGCATCGGACCCGGGGCGCAGCAGGTGAGGTCGCCGATGAGCGAACGCTGGGACTACGTGATCGTGGGCGGCGGGTCTGCGGGCTGCGTCCTCGCCGAGCGCCTCTCCCGGGACCCGGGGACGCGCGTCCTCGTTCTCGAGGCGGGCCGCGGCGACCCGGCGTGGGATGTCTTCATCCATATGCCCGCCGCCCTCACCTACCCGATCGGGAGCCGCTTCTACGACTGGCGCTACACGAGCGAGCCCGAGCCGGAGATGGGCGGCCGGCGGATCTACCACGCGCGCGGCCGGGTCCTGGGCGGCAGCTCCTCGATCAACGGGATGATCTTCCAGCGCGGCAACCCGCTCGACTACGAGCGCTGGGCGGCCGATCCGGGGATGGCGAGCTGGGACTTCGCCCACTGCCTGCCCTACTTCCGGCGGATGGAGGACTGCACGGCGGCGGCGCCGGACGACCCCTTCCGCGGCAAGGGCGGCCCGCTCGTCCTGGAGCGCGGACCGGCCACGAACCCGCTCTTCGATGCCTTCTTCCGGGCGGCGGAGGAGGCGGGGATCCCGCGCACCACGGACGTCAACGGCTTCCGCCAGGAGGGGGTCGCCCCCTTCGACCGGAATATCCGGCGCGGGCGGCGCTGGTCGGCCCGGCGCGCCTACCTGGACCGGGCACGCGGGCGGCGGAACCTCGTCATCCGGACGCGCACGCTCGTCACGAAGGTCCGCTTCACGGGGACGCGCGCGACCGGGGTGGAGATCGCCTCCGGGCGCTCCCGGAGCATCATCGAGGCGGGCGAGGTGATCCTCGCCGGGGGCGCCTTCAACAGCCCGCACCTCCTCATGCTCTCGGGGGTCGGGCCGGCCGCGCACCTCGCGGAGCACGGGATCCCGGTCGTGGCGGATCTCCCCGGCGTGGGCGCGAACCTCCAGGACCACCTCGAGGTCTACGTCCAGCACATCTGCACCCAGCCGGTCTCGATGCAGCCGGCGCTCCAGCCGTGGCGCGCCCCCTTCATCGGCGCCGCGTGGCTCTTCCTCCGCCGTGGGCCGGGGGCCACGAACCACTTCGAGGGCGGCGGCTTCGTCCGCTCCAACGACGAGGTCGCCTACCCGAACCTGATGTACCACTTCCTGCCGCTCGCGATCCGCTACGACGGGAGCAAGCCCGCCGGCGGTCACGGCTACCAGGTCCACGTGGGCCCGATGTACAGCGATGCCCGCGGCGATGTGCGGCTCGCCTCCGCCGATCCGCTGGAGAAGCCGCGCCTGCGCTTCAACTACCTCTCCACGGACCAGGACCGCCGGGAGTGGGTGGAGGCGATCCGGACGACGCGCCGGATCCTCGGCCAGCCCGCCTTCGCACCGTATGACGGCGGCGAGAGCTCCCCGGGGTCCGCGGTGGAGACGGACGAGGAGATCCTCGCCTGGGTCCGGCGGGACGCGGAGACCGCGCTCCACCCCTCGTGCACCGCGAAGATGGGGACGGGCGCGGACGCCGTGACCGATCCCGGCTCGCTCCGGGTCCACGGCGTGGAGGGGCTGCGGGTCGTGGACGCGTCCGTCTTCCCCTACGTGACGAACGGGAACATCTACGCGCCGGTGATGATGGTCGCGGAGAAGGCAGGCGATCTCATCGCGGGCGACACCCCGCTCCCCGCCCAGCCGACCCCCTTCTACCGCCACACCCCCGCGGGGGCCTGAGGCCGGGTCGTCAGCCCTCGCGGATCTCCGCGGCGGCGGAGCGGACCGCCTGCACGATCCCCTGGTAGCCCGTGCAGCGGCAGAGGTTGCCGGAGAGCGCCGCACGGACCGTCTCCTCGGCCGGGTCCGGGTCGCGCGCGAGGAGGGCGGTCGCCGAGATGAGCATCCCCGGCGTGCAGAAGCCGCACTGGACCCCGCCATGGGCAAGGAAGGCGCGCTGGAGCGCGGAGAGCGATCCGTCCGGGGCGGAGAGGCCCTCCACCGTGGTCACCTCGCGGCCGTCCGCCTGGACCGCGAGATAGGAGCAGGCGTTGAGCGGCTCGCCGTCCAGGAGGACCATGCAGGCGCCGCACTCCGAATCGGTGCAGCCCTCCTTGGTCCCCGTCATCCCGAGATCCTCGCGGAGGACGTGGAGGAGGGTCCGGGAGGGCTCCACGGAGACGCTCACCGGCGTCCCGTTGAGGCGGAAGCTCGTCTCGTAGCGCATCAGGCAGCTCCGAAGAGGGTGTCGCTGGCCGGGATCGTCACCGTCTCGCCGCGCGCCCGGGCG
The DNA here is from genome assembly GCA_017853275.1 of Chloroflexota bacterium. GTDB lineage: Bacteria > Chloroflexota > Limnocylindria > Limnocylindrales > CSP1-4 > JAFMJV01. Next base: position 104,284 of record JAFMJV010000005.1, on the reverse strand, counting down.
AGCGCACCGCCGATCGCGCGCCGGGTGACGACGGCGGCCATCGCCCGGCGGTAGGCCGCGCTCGCGCGCGTGTCGTCGATCGGGGTGGCGGCCGCGGCGACCGCCTCCGCAGCCGCCGTCACGGCCGCTGCCCCGCCGTCGCTCCCGAGGAGGATCCGCTCCGCCTCCGGCACGCGCCGGACGGTGGGAGCGAGGGCGGTCATCGCGACCCGCGCCGCCGTCACCCGCCCGCCCTCGAGGCGCAGCAGGGCACCCGCACCCACGATCGCGATCTCCATCTGGCGGCGGTGCTCGAGGCGCACGTAGCAGCTCGCGCTCCCCGGCGCAGGCGCGGGGAGCTCCACCGCCACGATCAGCTCGTCCGGGCGGAGGAGGGTCCGGCGCGGCGCGGTGGCGAAGCCATCCAGGGGGAGCCGGCGCTCACCCGCCGTGGATCGGCAGACGATCACCGCATCCGCGCACAGGAGCGGTGCCACGGTATCCGCCGCGGGCGAGGCGTTCGCGACGTTCCCGCCGAGCGTCCCGGTGGCCCGCGTCGCCGGCGAGCCCACGATCGCGCTCGCGTCCGCGAGGCCGGTCCAGTCCCGGGTCACCCGGGGATGCGCCACGATCTCGGCGTGGCTCGTCCCCGCCCCGATGACGAGCCCGCCATCCGCGCCCTCCGCGATCCCGCGGAAGCCGGCGAGGCGGTGGATCGCCACGAGGTCGTCCGGGATCGGGAAGCGTCCCTGGCGGACACCGACGACGAGATCGGTCCCACCCGCCACCGGCCGCGCACCGCCGGCGAGGGCGACGAGCGCCTCCTCCAGGCCGGCCGGCGCGAGGTAGCGGCTCATCGTCCGGCCTCCACGTCCGCGAGGTCCGCCCAGACCCGCTCGGCGGTCATCGGGAGGAGGCGGATGCGCGTCCCGGCGGCCCGCGCGATCGCGTTCGCGATCGCCCCGGGGGTGGGGACGGCCGGCGGCTCGGCGACCCCCTTCAGGCCGCGCGGACCGGCGTTCGGGTCCGGGACCTGGACGAACTCCACGCGCATCGGCGGGGCGTCCGCGGCGGTGACGAGCTTGTAGTCGAGCATGTCCGCGTTCCGCTGGCGCCCATCCGGGGTGAGCTGCGTCCCCTCCGTGAGCGCCTGCCCGATCCCCATCACGATCCCGCCGAGGACCTGGCCCTCCGCGCCGATCGGGTTGACGATCGTCCCCGATTCGTGGGCCGCGGCGACCTCGAGGACGCGCACGACGCCGGTGGCCCGGTCCACGCGGACGCGGACCGCCTGGGTGAAGTAGCAGGGCGCGGCGAAGGACTCCCCGCCGAGCCGGCCGACACAGCCGCCCGCATCGACCTCCGGGACGGCCGGCGGGTCACCCGACCCGTCCGCGATGAGGAGGCGCCCGCCCTGTGCCTCGGCGGCGAGCTCGGCGATCGGGATCGCCGCCTCCGGCGAGCCCTTCACGCGCGCCACCCCGTCCGTGAGCTCGAGGTCCGCGGGGTTCGCCTCCAGCCGTTCCGCGGCGAGGGCGAGGAGCCGCTCCCGCAGCTCGGTCGCCGCGCTCACCACCGCGCGCCCGTTGTTGAAGGTCGTCTGGGACCCGCTCGCGCCGGCATCCCAGCCACCGGCATCCGTGTCCTGGTAGAGGAGGGTGAACTCCTCGGGGCGCATCCCGAGCACCTCGGCGGCGAGGATCGGGAGCGCCATGACGGAGCCCGTCCCGCACTCCTGGGCGCCGGTGACGATCGTCCCGCTCCCGTCCGCGTTCAGCTTCACGACCGCTCCGGACGGTCCGGGGAAGCTCGGCCACCAGCCGGTGGCGATCCCGATCGCCTCGTCCGCCGGGAGCGGGCGCCCCCAACCGATCATCTCCGCCGCGCGCTCCAGGGCGGTCTTCGCGCCGTTCGCGCCGATCCGCTGGCGGACCGGTCCCTCGTCCCCCTCCACGAGGATGTTCCGGCGCCGGAGCTCGAGCGGGTCGATCCCCAGCCGCTCCGCCACGACGTCCATGTGCTGCTCCACGGCCCAGGTCACCTGCGGCGCCACGGGGCCGCGGACGGAGCCGGTCGGCTGGGTCGTGGTGTAGACGACGAGCGATTCCGTGGCCACCGCGGGGATCCGGTAGGGACCCACCGCGAAGACCGCCGCGAGCTGGGCGAGGTAGGGCTCGTCCGCGCCGTAGGCGCCGTTGTCGATGAGGATCCGCGCCGATCGGGCGAGGATCGTGCCGTCGTGGTCCACGCCGGTCGCGAGGTCGATGACCATCCGCTCCCGGTGGTGGTCCGGGGCGAGGAACTCCTCCCGCCGGTCGAAGGCGAGCCGGACCGGCCGCCGCGCGATCCGGGCGAGGGCGGCCACGTGCGGCTCGAAGTGCCCCTCGCACTTGCCGCCGAAGCCGCCACCGAGGTGGGGGACGATGACGCGCACCTTCCCCTCGGGCATCCCGAGCGTGGAGGCGACGTGCGTCCGGGCGAGGTAGGGGACCTGGGAGGAGGTCTGGATCGTCACCCGGTCGCCCTGCCACTCCGCGGTGATCGCGCGCGGCTCGATCGGGAGGGCGTGGGAGCCGTCCGCCACGTAGCGCTCGCGGACCACGACCGGGGCTCCCGCCAGCGCCGCCTCCGCGTCACCCTTCACGATCGTGTGCCGCGAGCCCACGTTCCCCTCGCGCGGGATCCGCGCGTCGCCGTCATAGGCCGCCCAGCCCGGATGGACGAGCGGGGCGCCGGGGGCGATCGCCGCCTCCAGGTCCACCACCGGGGGGAGCGGCTCGAGGTCGAGCTCGATGAGCGCGGCCGCCTCCCGCGCGATCGCCTCCGTGGTCGCCGCCACCATCGCCACGATCTCGCCCTCCCAGCGGATCGCGTCCGAGGCGAAGAGCGTCCGGTCCCGGACCCAGGTCCCGTAGCGCAGGTCCGGCACGTCCGCCTGCGTGACGATCGCCACGACGCCGGGGAGCGCCCGAGCGCGCGCCGTCTCGATCCCCCGGATCCGGGCGTGCGCCACGCCGCCGAGCCGGACCGCGGCATGGAGGAGCCCGGGCGTGGAGAGGTCCGCGCTGTAGCGGGCCGTCCCCGTCACCTTCTCCCGTCCGTCCTGTCGCACGAAGGACGGCAGCTCGACGACCGCCATCGGAGGGTCCTCCTCGTACCGCGTTGACCGTGGGCCGTATCGTAGCGAGCGAACCGGGAGGAGGAGCACGGGTGGTGGAGCGCGCCGGGGCGATCGACGTCCACGGGCTATGGAAGATCTTCGGGCCGGAGGAGCGCCGACTTTCCGCGCCGCCCGTGGACGAGCCGTCCGCCGCCTTCCGTGCCCGGACGGGGAGCACGATCGCCGTGCGCGACCTCTCCTTCTCGATCGCCCGGGGCGAGGTCTTCGTCGTCATGGGGCTCTCCGGGAGCGGCAAGTCGACGCTCGTCCGCTGCCTCACGCGCCTCATCGAGCCCACCTTCGGCGAGCTCCGCCTGGACGGTGAGGATGTCCGGGCGATGGACGAGCGGCGCCTCCGCGAGCTCCGCCGGCGCACGGTGAGCATGGTCTTCCAGCATTTCGGTCTTCTCCCGCACCGGCGCGTCATCGAGAACGTCGCCTTCGGCCTGGAGATCCGCGGCGAGCCGAAGGGTGAGCGGCTCCGGCGCGCGGAGGAGATGCTCGACCTCGTGGGGCTCTCCCACGTGGCGGCGAGCTACCCGGACCAGCTCTCCGGCGGGATGCAGCAGCGCGTCGGCCTCGCGCGCGCCCTCGCGGTGGACCCGGAGGTGATGCTCTTCGACGAGCCCTTCAGCGCCCTCGATCCGCTCATCCGGCGCGACATGCAGGCGGAGGTGAAGCGGCTCCACCGCGAGCAGGGCCGGACGATGGTCTTCATCACCCATGATCTCGCCGAGGCGCTGAAGCTCGGTGACCGGATCCTCGTCATGCGCGAGGGGGCGGCGGTCCAGCTGGGCACGCCCGCGGAGATCGTGGGCGCGCCCGCGGACGACTACGTGGCGGATTTCGTCCGCGATGTCCCCCGCTCCCATGTCCTCACCCTGCGCTGGGTGATGCGCCCGCTGGCGCCGGGGGAGCCGGCCGGTGACGGACCCGCCTTCTCCGCCGAGACCGTGATCCGCGACGCGCTCCCGGCCGCCGCGGCGAGCGAGGCGCCGCTCCGTGTCTTCGAGGGCGGCGTCGTGGTGGGTCTCGTGGAGCGGGGCCGGATCCTCGGGCTCATCGCGGGCGCGGGCGAGCCGGCGGCCGGCGCATCGGAGAGCGTCTGAGCATGGGGGTCGCGACCGCCGCCGCCGAGCGGGCCCGCCTCGGACGTCCCTCGCGCCGTCTCCTCCTCGCCCTCCTCGCGGGTGGTGCCGCCCTTCTCTGGGTCGTCTTCCGCGGGACCGGGACGCTGCCCCACGACGAGGGGTCGCCCGTCTTCTCCGCGCTCAACGAGCTCCGGGCGTGGATCGACGCGAACCGCGCCACGAACCCCGTCCTCGTCCTCCTCATCGATGTCGTCCGGGGGGCGATCGACCTCCTCGTGACCACGATCTCCGACCTTCTCCACGCGATCGGCTGGCCGGGGGTGACGCTCGGGATGGGGGCCCTCGCCTACGCGCTCGCGGGGCGCCGGATCGCGCTCATCGTCCTCGCCGGCTTCCTCGCCTTCGGCGTCCTCGGGCTCTGGGAGGAGAGCATCGACACGCTCGCCCTCACCCTCGCCTCGGTCGTCCTCTCGCTCCTCGTGGGCTTCCCGCTCGGGATCCTCGCGGGGCGCAGCGACCGCTTCCACGCGGCGATCCTGCCGGTCCTGGACGTGATGCAGATCATGCCCACCTTCGCGTACCTCGCCCCGCTCGTCCTCTTCTTCCTCATCGGGCCGGCGAGCGCCGCGATCGCCACCGCGATCTACGCGATCCCCACCACGATCCGGATCACCGCGCTCGGCATCCGGGGCGTCCCGGAGACGACGATCGAGGCCGCCCGGAGCCTCGGTGCCACCCCGTTCCAGGTCCTCCGCCGCGTCCAGATCCCGATGGCCCGCCGGACCCTCGTCCTGGCGATCAACCAGACGATGATGATGGCCCTCGCGATGGTCGTGATCACCGCGCTCATCAGCGCCCCGGGGCTCGGTGCGAGCATCATCACCGCCCTCCAGAAGGTGAACGTGGGGAGCGCCTTCCAGGCGGGCCTCGCGATCGTGATCATGGCGATCGTCCTCGACCGCCTGACCGCGGGCGCCGCGGACCGCGCCGAGCGCGAGGATCGCTCCGGCCGCACGCGGGACGAGGCAGCCCGCCGCCGGATCGTCATCGGTGTCCTCGCGGTGGGGCTCATCGCCGTCCTTCTCTCCCTCCTCTCCGGGATCGGGGACGACTGGCCGAAGGCGCTCCGCTTCTCCTTCGTGAAGCCGGTGAACGACCTCTCGGACTGGGTGAAGACCTCCTTCTACGACCTCACGACCGGTCTCAAGGACCTCGTCACCTACGGCCTCATCAACCCCCTCCAGGCGGTCCTCGTGAGCGCACCGGTCTGGCTCGTCATCGGGACGGTCGCCGGGCTCGCCCTCCTCGCCAGCAGCGCCCGGGCCGCGGTCGTCGCGGGGAGCGCCCTCCTCGCGGTCGCGCTCCTCGGGCTCTGGGAGCACGCGATGATCACCCTCGCCTCCACGCTCATCGCCGCGGCGATCACCCTCGGCGCGGGGCTCCTCCTCGGGATCGCGGCCGCGCGCAGCGACCGCTATGCCGCCGCGCAGCGCCCCTTCCTGGACGCCGCGCAGACGATGCCCGCCTTCGTCTATCTCCTCCCCGCGCTCGCGCTCTTCGGCCCCACGCGCTTCACCGCGATCGTGGCCGCCTTCATCTACGCGGCCCCCTCCGTCATCCGGCTCGTGGAGGACGGGCTCCGCGGCGTGCCTGCCGGTGTCGTGGAGGCGGCCACCTCGAGCGGCACGACCCCCCGGCAGCTCCTCTGGAAGGTCCAGCTCCCGATGTCGCGCGCCTCGCTCCTCCTCGCCGCGAACCAGGGGATCGTCCTCGTCCTCGCGATGGTCGTCGTGGGCGGGCTCGTGGGCGGTGGCGGCCTGGGCTATGACGTGGTCGCGGGCTTCAGCCAGCGGACGGAGTTCGGCAAGGGGCTGGCGGCGGGGATCGCGATCGTCCTGCTCGGGGTGATGCTCGACCGGGTCACCCAGGCGGCCGGGGCCCGGCGCGACGAGCTCCACGCCGCCCACGGCGCCTGACCCGGGCCGACCCCCGGGAACGACGAAGCCGCCGGCAGCGCCGGCGGCTTCGGGTCTCTGCGCGTCCGGGGCTCAGCCCACGGGGAGCCAGGGCGTCCAGGTGTCCGGGTTCTCCTCCACCCACTTCGCCGCGGCGTCCTCCTCGGACATCCCGTCCACCTCGATGTAGCCGGAGACCGTGCTCTGGTCGAGGTTCGTCCACTGGAAGCGGGAGATCAGCTCGTAGGCCGGGCCGCCCGTCTCCGCGAAGGTCGTGCTCACCGCCTTGTAGAGCGTGTAGAGCGGATAGTCGCAGGCGACGAGCTCCGGATCCGCGTCGCAGCCGGCCTCGTACGCCGGCAGGTTCACCTTGACGAGCGGGTCCTCCAGGAGCGGGCTCTGCGACCACGCCCACTGCGGGTCGTAGAAGTAGGCGAGGAGCGGGGTCTCCTGGAGGGTCGCCTGCTTGAAGGACTCGATGAGGGCCGCCTCCGAGCCACCGGTCACGAGCTGGAAGTCGAGCCCGAGGTTCCGGATGAGCGCCTCGTCGTTGGAGACGTAGGACGGGTCACCGAGGAGGAACTGGCCCTTCTCGCCCGACTCCGAGGTGCGGAAGAGCTCGGCGTAGCCGTTCAGGCTCTCCCAGTCCGTGATGTCGGGGTACTGGCGCGCCATCCAGCCGGGGACGTACCAGCCGATCGTGCCGATCACGCCGTTCGGGCCGGCGTCCTGCGCCACGCCCTTCTCGTCGATGAAGAGGGCGCGGTCCGCCTCGTGGCCCCAGACCTCGAGGATCGCGTCCACCTCGCCGGTCTCGAAGCCCTGCCAGTCGATCCCCTCGTTGAGCGCGAGGAGCTCGGTCTCGATGCCGAGCTTCTCCTCGAGCAGGTACGAGACGACCGCCGCGTTCGAGCTGGAGCCCACCCACGGGTTCACCGCGATCCGCACCGGGCCCGCATCCTGGGCCAGGCCGGCGGGGATCGTCGCCCCCGCGATGGCGAGCGCGCCGGTCAGCGCGAGCGCCAGGTTCCTCGTCCGCATCCGTTCCTCCTCCGATCCCTCCGACCGGCCCTCTGGCCGATCACGGCGACGGGATTGTTCCACGCCACGGGCCGCGCGTCACCCCCCATCCCACGGGGGCGGGTGGTCAGGACGGGGGCGGCAGGACGAGACGGCCGGGAGCAGCGGCCGGCGGGGGCGGTGGGGGCGCGGCCGGCGGCGCCGGCGCCGGGGGCGTGGCCAGGCCCGGCGCGGCGAGCGCGATCGCGCTCAGCGGCACGACGGTCCGGGTCTCCCGCATCCGGAAGGTGACCATGAGGGTCCCGGACGGCGAGACGACGAGGACGTAGAGGAGCGCGACGATCCCGATCACCGTGAGGGAAAGCAGGAGCGCGACCAGGTAGTCCCCGAGCCCGCGCCGGCCCGGAGCCCAGACCGTGGTCACCGGCTCCCAGCCCGCGGCGTCCAGGCGCGGCAGGTCGCGCTCGAAGTGGCGGATCGCCGCCCGCTCGTCGCTGCCGCGCCAGGTGCGGACCATCGTGGTGGGCTCCGGCTGGATCTCGGACCAGTGGACCGGCTCCTGGCGGAAGATCAGCCGGAAGAGTCGGACCGGGCGCTTGAAGACCGCCACGAGGAAGACGCCGCCGATCCCGATGAGGAAGGCGAGGTCGGGCGGCAGCCGCAGGCCGGCGGAGAGGACGATCCCGATGCAACCGCCGACGATGCCGATCCAGGCGAGGACGAGGATGAGGTTGAGGGTCTGACCCATCGGCCGATGATAGGTCGCGCTACCGAGAGAGGGAAGATGCGGCCCGGCCGGGCCCCCGCGGCGCGGCCAGATCGAGCCGGGCGAAGCCCCGGAACTGGAGGCCGCCGCGCCGCTCCGGGGCATCCGCGAGCGCGAGGTCCGGGAGCCGGGCCGCGAGGAGCCGGAGGGTCGTCTCGATCTCCAGGCGCGCGAGCGGCGCACCGAGGCAGAAGTGGATCCCGCCCCCGAAGGCCACGTGCCCCGCGTCGCCACGCTCCACGCGGAAGCGGTCCGGCTCCGGGAAGCGGCGAGGGTCGCGGTTCGCGGAGCCGAGGAGCATCGCGACGCGCGCGCCCACCGGGAGCTCCGTACCGCCGATCGTGACCCCGGGCTCCAGGACCCAGCGCTCGAAGAGCTGGAGCGGCGGGTCGTAGCGCAGGACCTCCTCCACGGCGATCCGCGGATCGACCGTGCCCGAGACGATCCGCGCCCACTCCGCGGGATGCGCGGCGAGCGCCGCGATCCCGTTCCCCGTGGCGTTGACCGTCGCCTCGTGGCCCGCCATGAGGAGGACCATCGCGGTCGCGGCGACCTGGTCGTCCGTGAGGCCTTCCCCGTCCACGCGCGCCGCCACGAGCGCGCCGAGCAGGTCGTCTGCCGGCCGCCGCCTGCGCTCCCGGACGAGCGCGAGGATCAGCTCCCGGAGGGTCGTCGCCGCGGCATCGGCGTCCGCCGCGCGCTCGCCCCGGACCCCCGGCTCGTAGATCGCGACGATCCGGTGGGAGAGGGGGACGAGGAGATCGCGCTCGCTCTCCGGGATCCCGAGGAGATCGCAGATGACGGTGAGCGAGAAGGGCTCCGCATAGCCCGTCACGAGCGCGATCCGGTCGCCTCCCGCTGCGATCGCCTCCGCGAGGAGGTGTTCCGCAAGGGTGGCCACCCGCTCCCGGAGCGCCTCCACCGCGCGCGGCGTGAAGGCCTCCATGACGAGGCGGCGGAGGCGGGTGTGCTCCGGGGGCTCGAGGGCGAGGAGCTCCCAGCGCTCGAAGGCCGCGATCCCGGCCAGCCGCGGGTCGTTCCAGGCGGGCTCGCCGGGCGGGATGCCCAGATCCTCGTGGCGGTAGCGGTGCCAGAAGATCCGGCCGAGGCGCCGGTCGCGGAAGGCGGCGCTCACCTCCGCGTGGCGGGTGAGGATCCGCCGCTCCCCGCCCGCTTCCGCGACGACCGGGGCGGCCTCGCGGAGCGCGGCGTAGACCGGATAAGGGTCGAGGGCGAGCGCCGGGTCGTCCAGCCGGAGCTCGGGGAGGCCGGCCTCAGCCGTCACGCAGCTCCCCGAAGGCACCCGGAAGGCGCGAGCGTCCACCCGCCGCGAGCCCGCTGATGAAGACCGCGACGATCGTGAGGATGTAGGGGAGCATGAGGATGAACTGGCTCGGGACGGGGAGGTCCCGGGCCACGAGCTGGGTCTGGATCCCGACCGCCTCCGCGAAGCCGAAGAAGAGGCTCGCGACCGCGGCGCCGATCGGCCCGCCGCCGCCGAAGATCACCGCCGTGAAGGCGATATAGCCGCGTCCCTCCGTCATGTTCTCGCGGAAGGCGACGATCGAGCCCAGCGAGAGCGCGGCGCCCCCGAGCGCGCACAGGACGCCGCAGGCAAGGAGCGCGACAAGACGCATCCGGGCCGGGTCCACGCCCGCCGATCGCGCCGCGAAGGGGTGCTCGCCCACGGCCGCGAGCCGCAGCCCCCAGCTCGTCCGCCGGACGAGGACCCAGACGACGAGGACGAAGGCAGGGATGAGCCAGACCATCACCGAGAGCTCGGAGAGCGCGCCCGCGATCCCCGCCTGGACGCCGGTGATCGGGCGCCACAGCCCCTGGTCCACCTCGAGGATGCCGCGTTTCCCGTAGAGGACGGGGAGGAGGTAGGAGGTGGCCCCCACCCCGATGATCGAGAGGCCGAGCCCCGCGATGATCGCGTTCGCACGCATCGGGACGATGACGACCCAGAAGAGGGCGGACGCGATGAGGCAGGCGACGATCGCCGCGAGAAGGCCGATGAGCACCTCGCCGGTCGCCACGGTCCCCGCGACCGCGAAGAAGGCGCCGATGACCATCAGCCCTTCCAGGCCGAGGTGGAAGATCCCGGCGCGCCAGGCGATGACGCCGCCGAGCGCGACGAGCGCGATCGGCGCGCTCGTCCGGAGGGTGGTGGCGATCAGCTGCTCCATCTCAGTCGGACCTCGCGCGGCGGCGGCCGAGCGCGCGACCCAGCGCGCTCAGGCTCGTGACGGTGATGAGGAGGGCGATCGTCCCGCGCAGCAGGTCGAGCGCGGACGGGGGGAGCGGGGTGACGATCGGGAGGTAGAGGAGGGCAGCCTGGAGGCCGCCGAAGAAGGCGGCCGCGAGGACGATCCCGCCCACGTTGAGCCCGCCCACGATCGCCACCAGGACCGCCGTGAAGCCGAGCTGCGGCGAGAAGCCGGAGACGAGCCGCCCCTGCGGACCGAAGACCTCGATCGCGCCCGCGAGCCCGGCGAGCGCGCCGGAGAGGAGGAAGGCGAGGAGCCCGACCCGCTCGAGGCGCAGGCCCTGCCAGCGCGCCATCACCGGGTTCCGGCCCGCGATCGCGCTCGTGATCCCGAAGGGCGTCCGCTCGAGGAGGAGCCAGACGAGGATCGCGGCGGCCACGAGGATGCCCACGGTGACCGGGGAGACGCCCTGGACGTTCGCGATCCGGTAGGCCTCCTCCACCGGCCGGGTCGCCGTCTGCTGCCCGGTCCCGCTGGGGTCCTTGAGGAGGACCGCGGTGACGTACTGGAGCCAGAGCGTGCCGATGAAGTTGGACATCAGCGTCGTGATCACCTCGTCCGTCCCGTAGCGGACGCGGAGCCAGCCGGGGATGAAGGCGAAGAGGGCGCCGGCGGCCATCGCCGCGAGGCAGGCGAGCGGGAGGACGACGATCGCGGGAAGCCCCGGAAGGCCGAGCCCCACGAAGAGCGCCGCCGTGGCGCCCACGTAGAACTGGCCGAGCCCGCCGATGTTGAAGAAGCCCGCGCGGAGCGCGATCGCCACGCCGATCGCGACGAGGAAGAGCGGCGCCCCCCAGCGGAAGCTCATCTGCCAGGCGCCGGGAGCGCTCACCGCGCCCTGCCACATCCCGTTCGCCACGGTGAGGACGGAGAAGCCGGAGAGCGTGAGGACCGCGCTCACGAGGAGGATCGAGGCGACGACGAGCGCGACGCTCCGCCCCACCGGCCCGAGCCGTGCCATGCGCGCGCTCATCGGCCCGGCTCCGTCGCGCCGACCATCGCCGCGCCCACGGCAGCCAGGCTGAAGGGGCTCCGGAACTCCGCGGCGACCGCGCCGCCGAGGAGGACGACGATCCGGTCCGAGCACTCGAAGAGCTCGTCCAGATCGGACGAGACGAGGAGGATCCCGGCGTCCCGGTCGCGCAGGTCGCGGAGGGTCTCGCGGACGAAGGCGGTCGCGGCCAGATCGAGGCCGCGCGTCGGTTGCGCCGCCACCACGAGCCGCGCGTCCGCACCCAGCTCGCGGGAGAAGATGAGGCGCTGGATATTCCCGCCGGAGAGCTCGCCCGCGCGCTGGTCCACGGACCCGTAGCGCACGTTCCATGCATCCAGCGCCTCCGTGGCGCGGGCCCGGAGGCGTCCCGGCGTGACGAAGCGCCGCCCCGGGGCCGGCCGGAGGAGCTCGCCGATCGTCACGTTCTCCCACAGCGAGGAGGTCGCGCTCACGCCCTCGGAGTTGCGGTCGAAGGGGATCGCGCGCAATCCGCGGCGGCGCCGTTCCAGCGTCTCCGCCCGGGTGACATCCGCGCCATCGATCTCCAGCCGCCCGGCGCTCAGCGTGTCGAGGCCCACGACCGCGCGGACGAGCGCACGCTGGCCGTTCCCTTCCACCGCCGCGATGCCCACGATCTCGCCCGGCCGGATCTCCAGCGAGACGTCGCGCAGCGGTGCCTCGGCGGCCGCCGCGGCGGTGGAGGCACCGCTCACCCGGAGGACGGGCACGGCATCCGCGGCATGGTGCGGCGCGCCGGCCACCGCCTCCTCGATCGCGTCCGCCTCGGCCACGGCGGCGGCGGCCGCGGTCGCGTCGCTCCCCACGATGAGGTGGCCGAGCCGGGCCGGGGTGAGCTCGGATGCCGGGGTCGGCGGCAGGACGAGCCGGCCGTGGCGGAGGACGGAGACGGTATCCGCGAGCTCCAGGACCTCCCGCACCTTGTGGAGGACGATGAGGATCGTGACGCCGGTCGCGCGGATCGCGGCGAGCCGCGCGAAGAGCCGCTCGATCGCCGGCGGCGGGAGGACGGCGGTCGGCTCGTCGAGGATGAGGAGCGAGGGGCGCCCCGCGAGCGCCCGGACGATCTCCAGCGCCTGGAGCGTCTCGATCGGCAGGTCGCGGATGCGGGCCCGGGGGCTCGCCTCGATCCCCGCGTCGCGGAGGACGCGCTCCCAGCGCGCCTCCATCGTGGACCGGCGGTAGACCGGGCCCGGGGCGGGGACGAAGAGCTCCAGCGCCTCCGCCACGGTGAAGGTGGGGGGTAGCGCGAAGGACTGGTGGACCATGTCGATCCCCGCCGCGCGGGCGGCGACGACATCGCCGGGAGGGAGGGTCCGTCCGGCGAGCTCCACGCTTCCGGCGGCGGGCCTCACAAGGCCCATGACGGCGCGCGCGAAGGTCGTCTTGCCCGCGCCGTTCTGGCCCACGACGGCATGGATCCGCCCGGGCGCAAAGGCGATCCCCACGTCCTCGACCGCCGCCAGGTCGCCGAAGCGGACGGTGAGGCCGTGGACGGCGAGCGCCGCCGCCGCTCCCACGGGGGGAACGGCGGCGGCGCTCGGGATCGCCTCGGTGGTCATGGCCGGGGCCGGGGGCCCGTGGCCGATCGGGGTCTAGGGGTTGTCCGTGACGAACGGGACCTCGAGCTCGCCGGAGATGATCCCGGCGCGCGCGGCCTCGACCTGCTCGAGGACGCCGTCCACCTTGGCCACGACCGCCGGGTCGCCGGCGGCACGGAACTCGTCCGCGATGTAGAAGCCGATCGCGCCGTCCGTCAGGCCGCTCGCCTGGTGGCCGCCGGTCCAGTCCTCGGCGCAGGCCGCGGTGGTCTCGTCGAAGACCGACTCGCCGAAGCTGACGAGCGGCACGCCGACGACGATCTCCGGCGAGCGGGCGATGAGGCTCGGGGTGCCGTGGAGGATGAAGGCGCCCTTCTCCACGGCCGCGTCGATCGCGCCGACGGTGGGGCCGTCCGAGAAGATCACGTCCGCGCCCTGGGAGATGATCGCGGAGACGACCTCCTTCGCCTTGACGTCATCGGAGAAGGAGCCGACCTCGCCCGCGAGGACCTGGATCTCGGGGTTCACCGTCTCGGCGCCGGCCTTGAAGGCCCAGTAGTCGGCGTTGATGCCGGGGAGGTACATCCCCGCCTCGAAGCCGATCGTGCCGGTCTCGGAGACCGCTGCCGCCACGATGCCCGCGAGATAGGCGGCCTGGTAGTAGTTGTACGAGACGGTCCGGAGGTTCTCGATGACCGGATCCGTCGGGTCGCCGTAGATGTGGACGAAGTGGACGTCCGGGAACTGCGGCGCGACGGCCTTGAGGGGCTCGGTCATGCCGAAGAAGTTGCCCATCACCACGTTGTTCCCCGCCGCGGCGAGGTTCGTGAGGACGGCCTCGTAGGCGGCCGGATCGAGGGCCTCCACGAAGGTCGTGTTCGCAACGCCGAGCTCCGCCTTCGTCCGCTCGAGGCCGTCGTAGGTGCCGTCGACGACCGACTGGTCACCGCGCGGCTGGACGGATGCGAAGGCGACGTTCTTGCCCGCGCAGGTCATCGGATCGGGCGCGTCCTGCGCCGCGATCGGGGCGGCGACGAGGCTCGTCGCCAGGAGGCCGGCGGTGAGGCCACCGGACAGGATGCGGCGGCTCCGCCGGCTCGGGGTGCTGGACATCTCGTCCTCCTCGGTCCCGCGACGCCACCATGGCGCGCCGGGCCCGGCGATGGTACGCGCCGCCGGGCCCCGGTGTCAGCCGTTTCCCGCCATCCCGGCGCCGTCGGCGTGCGGGTCGCCGGGACCTCCGCTCCGCCTGCCCCGGGGAGACCTCCGGCACTGGCGCGACCCGGCTGCCGGCCGCGAGGATGAGGGTCCGGGCGGACCCGCCCGGAGGAGGCGAGCGATGTCCAGCGACCCGATCGAGCGCCGTGGCGAGGACGACGACCTCGACGCGATCCTCCCCGTCACGGACGAGGTCCGCGAGGGGGTCCTCATGGAGCGGCTCGCCGGGCTCTACAGCCCGCTCGGGCCGGCCGGTCTCGTCCTGCTCGGCATCATCGTCATCCTCCGCCAGCTGAAGATCGCCGCGATCGAGCTGATCCTCTTCGTCTGGCACCGGCTCCGGCGCCGGCCACACGGCACCGCCGCCCGGTCCTGAGGGGCGTCCCGCGCGCAGGTCGCGGTCGTGCCATGCAAGGTGGCACCCGGCCGCGCCACGATGCGCGGGATGACCGACCCCACCCCCGTCCCCGCCGCGCTCACCCCCGAGCAGGCCGCGATCGCCACGGACGCCGCGGCCGCGCGCCCGCTCCTCGCGCTCGTCCCGATCCCGGACCGGCAGAGCTACTCCTCGCTCGCCACCTACGCGGACTGTCCCTACCGCTACGCGCTCCGCTACCTCCTGAAGATCCCCGGCCCGTCCGTCGTGGCCGCCTTCAGCTTCGGGACGGCCGCGCACGCCGCCTTCGAGCGCTTCACCCGGATGCGCCGGAAGCGCCGCGCCGAGGGTGGCACGCCGCCGACCCGCCAGGAGCTCGGCCGCTGGTTCGGGGAAGCGTGGAAGACGGTGGAGTTCCCGGACGAGGACTCCCGCGCCGCCTACTGGCTCCGCGCCGGACCGCTCCTCGATGCGTTCTGGGCGATCGAGGAGGAGGGGACGGCGGAGGTGGTCGGGGAGGAGCGCTGGTTCCGCCTCGCGCTCGCGCCCGCCGGCGCGCCGCCCTTCACGATCGGTGGTGCGATCGACCGGATCGACCGGCTCCCGTCCGGGGCCGTGGAGGTGATCGACTACAAGACGGGCCGGCCGGAGAGCCAGGCGCCGCTGGAGGAGAACCTCCAGCTGACGATCTACGCGCTCGCCTGCCGGGACGGGCTCGGCCTTGGCCGGCCGGAGCGGCTCACCCTCTGGTTCGCGGAGAGTGGCGAGCGGAGGAGCACCGCCCGCACGGATGCGCAGCTGGATGCCGCCCGGGACGAGATCGCGGAGCGGGTCGCGCGGATGCGGACCGGCGAGCTGCGCGCCACGCCGTCCGCGTCCGCCTGCCGCTGGTGCGACTACCGCGACCTCTGTCCCGTCCGGGCTCCCGAGCCGGCCGGAGCCTGATCCCCGGCGTTCAGCCCGCCGGGCTCGGCGCCGGGGCCGGCAGAGGGGAGAGGTTCGCGAGCCCGGAGACGAGCCAGGTCCCCGCGACGTTGCGCAGGACCATGAGGCGGGGTGCGGTCGTCACCTGCGAGACCCCCTCGATCGTGGAATCGGTGCGCGCCGTGAAGGTGACGATCCGGACCATCCCATCCGGGTCCTCGGTGATCACGGGGTCGGTGAGCTCGAAGGCATGGACGAGCGCCGGCTCCGCGAGGAAGGCGGTGCGGTCGAGGTTCCGGCCGTTCGTGCGCAGGACCTGGAACTCCGGCGCAAGGATCGCGTCGAGGGCCGCCACCTTCTCCGGCCCATCCGGGAGGGTGAGCGCCCGGTAGTAGGCGACGACCCCGGCGAGCTCCGGATCGGTGGGTGCGGGCGCAAAGGAGGGCTCGGTGGCCCCGGACGCCGCCACCGGCGGGATGGAAGGCGCCGGCGTCGCCCCGGCGGGGGGCAGCGCGGTGAAGTTCGCGAGCGCGCTCATCCGCCAGCCCTCCGGGGTCTGCCGGAAGGCGGCGAGGCGCGGCGCGGTCGTCGTCTGGGTGACGCCGTCGATCGTGGAATCGGTCGTGACCACGTAGCTCACGATCGCCAGGTCACCCTCCGGGCTCGTCGTCCGGACAGCCGAGACGAGCGCCCACGAGAGGATGAGCGCCGGGTCGGCCGCGTACCCGGCCGCATCCATCCGGACGCCGTTCGTCCGCAGGAGCTGGTACTCCGGGGCGAGGAAGGCGAGGAGCTGCGCCTCCTTCTCGGCGCCCGGTGCGAGCGAGAGCTGCTCGTAGAAGGGCGCGACGAGCATCGCGGCCTCCGGATCCGGGCCCGCGGAGGGCGCGGGATCCGCGGCCAGGGCGGCACCCGGCAGGAGCGCGACGAGCGAGAGGCCGATCAGGATCCGGCGGATGCGGGCGGATGGCATGGGGAACCTCCTTGCCGGCCGAATCCTAGTCGCCCCGCGCTACATCCGGAACGGGCCGTCGACCAGCTTCTCCAGCTTCTCCTCGACATCGCGCACCGCCGGCTCGCCGGAACGGTTCTCGAGGAGCCAGGGGTCGTTCTCGAGGTCATAGAGCTCGGTCTCGCCGGTCTCGTAGCGCACGTAGAGCCAGCGGCCGAGCGGCGATTCCCGGGTCGTCCGCACGGAGAGCCAGCGCGGCTGGCCCCGGTCCGTGTGGTGCTCGTGGATCGTGTACGTGCGGCCGAGCGGAGCGCCCGGATCCTCCAGCACGGGGACGAAGCTGATCCCGCTCACCGGCTTCCCGTTCCGGAACGGTCCCATCTCGCAGCCCGCCAGCTCGCACAGGGTGGGGGCGACATCCATGTTCGTCACCGTGGTCCGGACGCGGAGCGGCCCCGTCCCGAGGCGCTCCTCCCACGAGACGTAGAAGGGCATGGGGATCGCGTAGGGGACCCGCTTGTCCGTCCAGCGGTTCATCCCCCAGCCCATCCCGTTGTCCGCGGTGAGCAGGAAGAGGACATCCGTCCTCCCCTGGCGCGCCAGCTCTGCCCGGACCTCCGCGAGCATCTCGTCCACCGAGAGGAGCGATTCGCAGGTCAGGGTGAGCGGCCAGCCGCCCGCGAAGGGGGCGCCGTAGAGCTCCCGGATATAGGCCGGCTTGTCCGAGACGTCCGGCTCGTTGTACGACGGCGGCGACCAGTGGCGGATGTTCGCGCAGCGGCGGTCACCCCTGTGGCGTGGCGCCGGGACGGGCTGCCAGTAGCCCAGGCTGAGCCCGTCCGCGTCCAGGCCGGAATGGGCCGCGAAGGGGGTGAGCATGAGGAGGAGCGGCTTCTCCTCCGGCGCCTGCCGGAGCCAGCGGAGCGCCTGGCGGGTGAGGACGTCCGTCGTGTAGTCCTCGTCGTCCCCGCCCGCATACCGCTTCTGCCCGTCCACCCAGAACGGGGTCCGGAAGTAGCTCCCGGAGAAGATCAGCGAGTGGTCCCAGCCGGCGGGCGACTTGTCCCCGATCGCCTCCGTCTCGTTGAAGTACTTCCCGGAGTAGATCGTGTGGTAGCCGGCCTTCCGCAGCTCCGTCGCGATCGTCGTCCGGGGGTCGAAGTTCCGCGCGAAGTTCTGGAAGATCCCGTGGTCGAGCGTGCGCTGCCCGGTGAGGAAGGCCGCTCGTCCGGGGCAGCAGAGGGGGTCGTTCCCCACGTAGTCGGTGAAGCGCCAGCCGCGCTCGAGGAAGAGATCGGAGATCTCGGGGAGGACCTCCCAGATGCGCAGGTCGATCTCCGCGACGTCGTCCAGCAGGATCACCACGATGTCCGGGCGGGACCCGGCGAGCGGGCTCGGCGCGGGGGTCGGGGTCGGGGCCGGGGTGGGCGTGGGGACCGGCGTCGGCGTGGGCGTGGGGGCAGGGCTCGGCGTGGGGGCAGGGCTCGGCGCGGGCGATCCCGGCGGGGGCGTGCTCGGCAGGGGCGACGCGGGGGCCGAGGGGGCCGGAACGGGCGGAGCGACGGCATGGACCGGGCCGGGGAGCGCCGCCGCGAGGAGGGCGAGCGAGCTCGCCGAGAGGAGCAGCCGGCTCGCGAGCCCGCGCGCTCCCCACCCGTTCCGCGTTCCCCGATCCATGGACGACGACGACTCCACTGTGCATGCTCCGGCCCGGTCGGAGCGACCCGGGCGGACCGCGGAGCCTACCACCGCGCGCCCCTTTCGCCCGCGCACCGGTCCGGCAGCGGGGCGGGCTCCGCGCGATGATGGGCGGGACGTCCGGTCCGCCCGACCCCCTGCTCGGCAGGGCGCGCCGGACCGGCGTGGAGGAGGCGGGATGACGGAGACCGGCAGGCTCGGGGTCGGGATCGTCGGATCGGGCTTCATGGGCCGGACCTGGGCGGAGGTGGCGACCCGCCATGCGTCGGGGACGCGGGTCGTGGCGGTGACGGGCGGGACGCGGGCCCCCGGTCTGGCCTCCGACCTCGGGGTCCCCTGCGACTCCTCGCTCGCGGCGCTCCTTGCACGCCCGGAGGTCGGGCTCGTCGTCCTCGCCTCTCCGCCCGAGTTCCACCGCGAGCAGGCCCTCGCCGTGGCCGCCACCGGCCGCCACCTGCTCATCGAGAAGCCGATGGCCCAGTCCGTGGCGGAGTGCCGGGAGATCGTCGCCGCGTGCGAGCGCCACGACGTCCGCTGCGCGGTCGTCTCCCACCAGCGCTTCCGGACCGTCCCGAGCGCCGTCCATGCCGCGGTCGCGGCGGGGTCGATCGGTCCGGTCCGGATGATCGGGACGATCGGCGCGGAGGTGGGCTGGTGGGATCTCGCCGCGCGCGGCGATACCTGGAAGCTCGACCCCCGGCGCCAGACCGCCTATGCCTCGTGGGCAGCCCACGCCTGTGACCTCGTCCGCTGGCTGACGGGATCGGAGGCCGTCCGTGCGTCTGCCGAGGTGACGAACTTCTCGGGCACCCCGCCGGAGGTGGGCCAGAGCGCGATGGCGCTCTACACGATGGCCTCCGGGGCGCTCGTCCAGGTCTGGATGTCCTACGAGTTCCCCGACCCGGGCCTCGAGACCGGCTGGCCGTGGACGATCGTGGGCGCCACGGGGATCCTCCGGATGGACCCCTACGACGCCGCCTTCCTGGACCGTGCGGGGGAGCGGCGCCGGATCGCGGAGCAGCCTGCCTTCGACCCGCTCGATGCCTCCGACCCGCTCCGCCTGCGCGCCTACGCCGCCCAGCTGGAGGACCTCCTCGCTGCGATCGCCGAGCGGCGCGACCCGGCGGTGAGCATGCACGACGGCCTGCGCACGATCGCGATGATCGAGGCCGCCGAGCTCGCCGCCGCCACCCACCGGACGATCGCCATCGGACCGGACGGGACGGTGGAGCACCCCTGATCGCGCCGGGTCAGCCCCGCCGGCCGAAGGTCTCCGCGATCCGGTCGTCCGCGAGGAAGCGCCGCTGCGCGATCCCGAAGAGGGCGATCGCCGGGAGCGCGAGGAGGAGCGCGCCCGCCATGAGGATCGGCCAGTCGCTCCGGTCGAGCGTCTGGAGCGTGCGGATCGCGAGCGGAAGGGTCGTCAGCTCGTCCGAGCGGAGGTAGAGGAGCGGCGTGACCGCGTCGCCCCAGGTCGCCACGAAGGCGAGGACACCGACCGCCACCGTCGTGGGTAGGACGAGCGGGAAGGCGACCGACCACCAGGCGCGGAACGGGCCGGCTCCATCCATCCGCGCCTGCTCGATCAGCTCCGTGGGCACGCGCCGGAAGCCCCACGCGTAGAGGAGGACGAAGACCGGGCTCAGCCCGAAGGCGGCAGGGAGGAGGAGGACGAGCGGGGTATCGATGATCCCCGCCGTCCGGTAGAGCAGGAAGCGGGTGAGCCAGAGCGCCGGGGCCGGGACGAGGAGGAGGACGACCGCGAGCCCGAGGAGGGTCCGCCGGGCGGGAGCTCCCATCCGTCCGATCGCGAAGCCCGCGAGCGAGGAGACGAGGATCGTCACGGGGACGACGATCGCCGCCACCACGACCGAGAGGACGAGCGCACGGCCGACCGGCGCGAGGGTGAGCAGCCGGGACCAGGCATCGAGCGAGACCGGGTCGGGGATCCACTCCACGCCGCGCGGCGGCGGGAGGCCCGGTGCCCGGAGCGACGCGCTCGCCACCCACAGGAGGGGGAGGAGGAAGAGGCCCGCGACGAGGAGACGGAGCGCGACCCCGCCCGCCGCGGCCACCCGTCCCCCGGGGCTAGTCCGCATCGGTGACCCCCCGTCCGCGTGCGAGGAGGAGGATCCCCACCGAGACCGCCGCCGCCACGAGGGCAAGGAGGACGATGAGCGCGGATCCCGGCCCGTAGCGGAAGCGGTCGAAGGCCTCCTCCCGGATCGCCTGGGGGAGGAAGAGCGTGCTGTAGTAGGGGTCGCCGCCCGTCATCACGAGCGCGGGGATGAGCGTCCACTGGAGCGCCACCACGGTGTCGCGGATGGAGAGGACGACGAGCCACGGCACGAGGAAGGGGAGGGTGATCGCCCGGAAGGTAGCGACCCGTCCGGCCCCGTCCAGGGCGGCGGCGGAGCGGATCTCCGGGGGGATCCCCTTGAGCGCGGCGAGGAGGACGACGAACCCCTCGCCGAGGCCCGCCGCCGCCATGACGACGAAGGGGATCCGCGCGGTCTCCGGATCCGCGAGCCAGCCCGGGGTGGGGAGCCCGAGCGCGCCGAGGAGGAGGTTCACCGGTCCGAGGAGGGGGTTGAAGATCCAGAGCCAGACGAGCGCCGCCGCGACGTCCGGGATGACCGCCGGGATCCACGCGGCGACCCGCGCCGTCCCGGTCCCGCGCCGCGGCCGCTCCAGGAGCAGCGCGAGCCCGAGCGCACCGATGATGCGGAGCGGCACGGCCGCGACAAGGAAGAGGAGGGTGTTCTCGAGCGCCCGTCCCGCGAGCGGGTCCCGCGCCACGATCCGGTAGGCATCGAAGCCGGTGAAGACCGGTGCGGAGATCCCGTCGTACGCCGTGAGGGAGAGGAGGAGGGTCAGGAGCGCGGGGAGCCCGACGAGGAGGAGCGACCCCACGAGCCACGGTGCGAGCATCAGCCACGGGCCGCGCCGCCAGGGGTCGCGGAGGGCGGCCACCCGCCCGGGATCAGGCATCGCCACCGGCAAGGAAGAAGGGTGCCGTCCGCTCGGCGGCCTGGCGGATCGCCTCCTCCACGGAGACCTGCCCGTAGAAGGCACGCTCGATCTCCTCGTCCGCCAGCTCCTCGATATCGACCCAGCCGGGGAGGATCGGGAAGGTCCGGATCGTCGGGATCGCATCGAGCCAGACCCGGCTCCGGGCCGGTGCGAGCGACGGGTCGAGGAAGGCGTCCGACTCCGCGACGGCGCGCAACGAGGGGACGGTCCGTCCGGTCCCCGCCACGACCGCCTGCGCCTCCGGTGTGGTCGCGTGCTCCACGAACGCCCACGCGGCATCCGCGTCCCGGGTCGCGGCGGGGATGCAGAAGCCGTCCGAGTGGAGGACGTTCGCTGCGGTCGCATCGCGCGGGAGCGGCGCCACGTCCCAGTCGAAGCCGGCCGCGGCGCGGTAGGTGGGGACCCCGCGCCGGGAGTTGAGGAAGAGCGCCGTGGTCCCCCGGAGGAAGCGGTCCTCGCTCGGCTCCGCCGCCTCCTCCACCGCGTCCGGGACGACGTGGTGGACCGTCTGAAGGGCGACGAACCACTCCACCGCCTCGCGCGCGAGGCTCCCCTCGAGGCCGAGCCGGTTCGGTCGGAGCGGGTCGTTGACGACCTCCCCGCCGTGCTGCCAGACGAAGGGCGCGACGCGCATGAGGCTGGGCTCCACGCCGAGCCCGAAGTGGTCGGTCCGCCCGTCGCCGTCCGTATCGGCGGTCAGCGCCTTCGCCATCGCGAGCAGGTCATCCCAGGTCCAGTCATCCGCCGGATCGGCGATCCCCGCGGCGCGGAGAAGATCCCGGTTGTAGTAGACGACGAGGCTCGCGATGTTCTGGGGGATGCACTGCAGGGTGCCCCGCCAGCGATACGCGTCCAGCAGCCCGGGCCAGAAGGCGCCTTCATCCATCATCTCGCTCGCGCGCAGACGATCCGCAAGCGGCAGGAGAAGGCCGCGCCATGCGAAGCCCGCCATCCGCCGGTAGTTCACGAGGACGACATCGGCCGGGGTCCCCGCAGCAAGGTCCGCACCCAGCCGCTGCCGGTAGTCGGACTGGTCGGCGACCTGGATGAGCTCCACGTCGATGCCCGGCTGGGCGGTGCGGAAGCTCTCGACGAGCGAGCTCCACGCGGTGAGCTCTGCCGGGTCGCCCCAGGCCATGAAGGAGATCGAGCGGTCGCCCCGGACGGGGAGCGGCGCCGCGAGGGCGAGCGCGGCCAGGACGAGCGTGGCGAGGAGCGCTGCGCGTCGCGCGCGCGAGGGGCGGTCGACCGGCATCCGGACCTCCAACAGCAGCGGATCGGACGCCAGTATGGCGCCCCCTGCCCGCCGGGTGACCGGACGATGCCCGCTCCCTGCTCAGGCCGGGGTGGCCGGCGTGGTCGGGTGCCGTCGGCGGGCGGGATGCTGGGTCCGGCCCGCCTTCGGCCGGGCCGCGGGCTCCAGCACGTGGAGCGTCCCACCCACCGGCCGGATCGTCGATTCCCGGCCGTCATCCCACGCGACCCGGTAGGAATCGCCCCACGGGTGGGGGATCACCTCCAGGACGCGGCCACGCCGCTCGTGGCCTCCCGCGACCTCCGCCGCGATGACGATGCGGTCGCCCACCTGCGCTTCCATCGCCGACCTCCGGCACCCATCGCCGGCCGGGCGGCATCGTCCGGCCGTGCCGCACCACCGTGGCCCTCGCTCGCGCAGCGCGCCAGTGCCGAGCGGCCGCACCGTCCCGGGGCCGGACGGCGCTACCCTGCGCGGGATGGAACCGACGACCGCCCCCGCCCCCGCCCCGCGGAGCCTCGCGGCAAGCCTCCTCGTCATCGCAGGGCTGCTCTACCTCGGCCTCGGGGTCGTCCTCGGGCTCCTGTGGGCCGGCGGCGCCCAGCTCGGATCCCTCTTCCCCGTGGGCTGGCTCCTTCCGGCGCTCCTCATCGCGAGCGGCGCCCTGATGACGGCGCGGCGGCGCGCGGATCTCGTCCTTGCCGGCTGGGGGGTGATGGCCTTCCTCGTCTTCCAGCTCGATCTCACCCTTTGGCTCGATGCCTCCACGCTCGGCGTGGATGACCCCGGGGCCTTCGACGGGACGATCCTCGTGGGTGCCCTGGGGCTCGTGCCCCTCATCCTCCGGCCCGCCTTCCGCCGCTCCTGACCGGGCGCCGGGAATCGGAACGGGCGCCCCGCTCGGCGGGACGCCCGTTCGTGGAGGAGGAGCCGGGGTCAGGCGGCGGCCTCTGCCTCCACCTTCTTCGCACCGGTCACCCAGACGAGGCCGAGGCCGGTGATGATGAAGAGCGTCCCGAAGGCGATCGCGATGAAGGCGAGCGCCTGGCCGAGCTGGAGCGCCGCGGCCGTGGTGGCACCGACGCCGAGCTCCGCGAAGAGCCCGTGGACCGTGCCGGTCCAGGCGCCCTCCCGGGCCTTGCCGTCGAGCGGGTGGGTCCGGTTGAAGGCGGTCCAGTAGCGCTCCGCCACCGGGACGGTGTAGGTGCCGGGCGCGAAGTTCGCATCCGACTTCAGGATCGCGAGGTACTCCTCGCCCTGCGGAAGGGTCTCGGGCGTGTAGCTCGGTGCATCCACCGCGATCGCCCCGTCGCCGTCGCCGTCGAAGGTGGCCGCCTCGGTGAGCGTGACGAGCTGCTCGCCGTGGAGGACGTGGTAGGCGACCGTCGCCATCTGGTACATGTACTCGGTCCCGGTGTTCACGACGCGGTCCTTGGGATCGAGCTCACCCGCGACGACCGGCCACTTCCAGTCCTCCACGAGGAGCGCCTTGATCGCGTCCGCACCCTCGGTGGTGCCGCGGTCCGTGAGCTTCCCCTCGTCGTTGTACGAGAGGGTCACGTTCTGGGCATCGCTGAAGCCCTGGAGCGCCTTCTGGCCTTCCATGATCTTCGTGTAGCCGAAGGCCCCACCGAGCACACCCACGAGCCCGATGATGGCCACCGCCACCCCGAGGACCCGCATCCGTCCCATCGCCGACTGCAGCTGCATCTCTCGCTCCCTCGCATTCCCTGGCTCCCCGCATCCGGTTCGTCCGGTGCGGTGTTGCCGCGATAGTCCGGGACGCCCCGGTGCCGACGGCAGGGACCTTTGTCCGGACCCGGGGGGCCGCCCCGCCCGTTCGCGGGGGCCGCGCGGCCCGGGAAGGTCCCGGCTCCGCCGGGGCCACCGGCCGCCGCATCGTCTGCTACGGTCCGGTCGTGGTCCGGGCCGATCGCTGCCCGCGCCAGGGATGGAAGGGTGGGCAGGGGGATGGACCGGAGCTTCGGGATCGGGGCATTGCTCGCGGTGGCGGTCATCACCGTCTCCGGTGCGACGCCCGTCCTTGGCCGGGATGGATCGGAGGAGCGGACGCTTCCGGCCCCGGACGCTGCGGGGCTCCAGCTCGTCCTGGACGGTGACCTGCTCGACGAGCCTGCGGGGATCACCCTCCGACCGCGGGTTCCCGGAGAGATCTGGGTGACGAACCGGGGGAGCGATTCACTGACCCGGATCCGCATCGCCGGAGAGCGGATCACCGCCGTGACGCGCACGGACGCCTACGCCGAGCACTTCGTCGCGCTACCCATGGGGATCGACTTCTCGCCGGACGGCGCTCGCTTCGCCGTCGCGAACGACTCCGGGAACGAGGTCCGGTGGATCGACTTCCGGATCAATCCGGAGCGGAACGTCTACTTCCGGAACAACAACTTCATGGGGCCCACGCTCTTCGACGCCGAGACCTACGCGCTCGCGGGACAGACGAAGGCCTACCTGGACGACTGGCCGCAGCCCGGCTATGGCCACGACGCGCCGGACAGCTGGCCCCGGGACGACTGCCCGGTCGAGTACTGGTCGGTGGAGACCGGGCTGTGCATGTGGCCGCGCGAGGGCAGCCACCTGGACATGATCCACGCGACCCCGTTCTCCACCGCGATCGCGAACATCACGGAGAACGTCTTCCTCGTCCTGGACGGCTGCGGCTCCCGGGATGACGAGAACCGCTGCCTCGGGGACGGCCACCTCGCGCTCGTGGACTTCAACCGCGACCACGGCGAGGGGAACGGCTTCCACGGGGACGGCTACGTCCACCGCTACATCGACGCCACGTTCACCCGCGCCGAGGGCTTCCCGTCCGGGATCGTCGTGCGGGCCGACTACGCCTACTACTCCGACACCGGTGCCGGGGTCGTCCGGCGCGTCGATCTCGACTCCGGCCGGACGAGCGTCCTCGTGGGGCCGTGGCACCCGGGACCGGTCAGCCACGGCCGTCACGGGACCGGGGCGATCGACTGGACCTACGTGGTGGACTCGCCGGGCGATGGCGACAGCCCGCCGGTCATCCAGGCGTGGGTGGAGAGCGCCGGATCCACTGCCCTGATCGCGGAGGCCGGGACCCGCTGGATCATGCCCCAGGAGACGCTGAGCGAGTACGCCTACGTCTACGGCAGCCCGCTCGTCGACCTTGTCCCCGCGGGCCGGGTCGCCGTGCCCACCGGCCTCGCCGCGTCCGATGCCGGCCTCTGGGTCGCGGACGGGGCGAGCGGGACGCTCCACCTCGTCGCCTGGGAGGATGGTTCGGAGCGGCGGACGATCGAGACCGGCCTCTCCGGCATCGGAGGGATCGCGTGGTCGGGCGAGGAGGGCGCGCTCTACCTCGTGGGAGACGGGGCCGTCTGGCGCCTCGTGGTGCCGCCCGCCGGCTGACGGGGGCCGCAGGCCCGGGACCTCCGGGTCCCGGTCCGCGGTGACCCGAACGGGGGATGGCCCGGGAGGACGGAAGGGCCGACCCTCCCGTCATGCAGCCCGTCCGCCATCTCACCGCCCTCGCCGTCCTCGGCGCCTCGCTCCTCCTCGCGCTCCCGGCCACAGGACCAGCGCCGGTCACGGCCGCGCGACCGCGGCCCACGCCCACGCCGCCACCGCCCACGGAGCTCCACTTCGCGGGGCGCACGTGGGCGATCCGATCCACCGCGACGCTCGCCGGCCCCGGCCCCAACCGCTTCTCCGCGGCGAATGCGTGGGTCGACGGTGATGGGTCGCTCCACCTTCGGATCGCGAAGGACGCGAAGGGTCGCTGGCAGTGCGCGGAGGTCCTCCTTCCCGCGAGCCTGGGCTACGGCACTTACGAATGGACGATCGCCTCACGCGTGGACGCGCTCGATCCGAACGTCGTCCTCGGGCTCTTCACCTACGAGAGCGATACCCGGGAGATCGACATCGAGATGGCCCGCTGGGGGAACGCAGCGGACCCCACGAACGCGCAGTACGTCGTCCAGCCCTGGGACCGCGCGGACCATCTCGTCCGCTTCACCCAGCCGGCGATCGTCCGGAGCACCCAGCGCTTCACCTGGAGCCCCGGCCGGGTCGAGTTCGCGAGCCGCTCCGAGGACGGAAGCTGGACGACGAGCTGGAGCCACGCGGGCCCGGACGTCCCCACGCCCGGCGGCGAGCGCGTCCACATGAACCTGTGGCTGATGGGGGGTCAGGCTCCGCTCGATCGGCGCGCGGCGGAGGTCGTTATCTCCGGCTTCGCGTTCACGCCGCTTCCCTGAGGGGAGAGGTGGAGCGGGAGACGAGGTTCGAACTCGCGACATTCAGCTTGGAAGGCTGACGCTCTACCGACTGAGCTACTCCCGCGTCCTCCCGATGATAGCGCGCGTCCGGCTGGTGCTGCCCCCGGCGCTCAGCCCGCGGCGGCGGACGCGCGCAGCCAGTCGAGGGTGGCCGCCACCACCTCCGGGCCTTCCGGCTCGTTGAGGACCTCGTGGCGGAGCCCCGGCCAGCTCCGCCGCGTCACCCCTGCCACGGCGCCGAGCGGAACGCTCGCGGCCGGCGGCACGAGCGGGTCCGCCTCCCCGTGGTGGACGAGGGTCGGGACCGGGGCCCGGCCGAGCCCGCCGATCGCCGCGTTCACCCGGTCCTGGGCGCGAAAGGCCCCCGCGCCGAGGCGGATGCTCGCGCTGCGCAGGTTCAGCGGGTCCGCAGCTGCGTCGCGCGCCACCTCCGGGTCGCGGGAGAGGGCGCTCCCATCCCAGGCGTTCGGGAGCCGGACGCCGGGGACGATCCGGGCGAGGAGTGGCGCGACCGCGTGCTGCCAGCGCGGCAGCCCGTCCGCGAGACCCGGCGCGGAGAGGACGAGGAGGTCCGGGACCGCCTGCCCGGCAAGAAGCGCGTCGAGCGCGACGAGGCCGCCCATCGAGTGCGCGAGGATCGCGACCGGGGTGGCCCCCGCCTGGGCGCGGACCAGGTCGAGCATCCGCGCGAGATCGTCCAGCAGGTCCTCCCAGCGATCCACGTCCCCGCGCCCCCCGGAGGATCCGCCGTGGCCGCGGTGGTCGTAGCCCGTGACCGCCGCGCCGGCAGCGGCGAGGAGCCGCCCGGTCCGCTCATACCGTCCCGCGTGCTCCGCCACCCCGTGGACGAGAAGGACGTGGATCCAGGGGGTCTCGGCGGGCTCCCAGTCGCGGACGAGGAGCTCCGCGTCGCCGGGGAGCGGGATCGTCCGGGTCGTCGCGGCCTCCATCCTCAGTCGCCTTCGTCCGTGGGCCTGGCGCTGGCCAGGGCTCGGACCCGCCGGGCGAAGCTCTCCGTGTCGATCTCGCCGGCGGCGTGCGCGCGCTCGAGCTCCGCGATCGCGCCGAGCCGCTCGGTCGCGCCCCCGTCCGCGCGCCCCGGATCGGCGATGTAGCGCCCCACGATCGCGACCCCCACGGCGAAGATCGCGACGCCCACGACGATGAGGACGCTCGCCACGAGCCGGCCGGCCGGCGTCACCGGGGCGATATCGCCGTAGCCCACGGTGGAGACGGTGACGAGCGCCCACCAGAGGCCGTCGCCGAGCGTGGCGAGCCGCGGGTTCACCCCTGCCTCCAGCTCGTAGACGAGGACGCCGCCTCCCGCGATGACGACGAGCGCGAGCGCGACCAGCTCGTCCAGCATCCGGAAGTGGGCGAAGATCCCGCCCGCCCGCTCCAGGATGCGCCGCAGCCCGGCGAAGGCGAGGGTGAAGCGCGCGAGCTGGACCGCCGGCTCCACCGGGAGGACCCCGATGACGGCGAGGACGGGGATCGGCCAGTGGCGGCGGATCCAGGTCCGCGGCGACCCGGAGGCACGGGCACGGGCAAGCGAGTCGGCGAGGAAGACGACCCCGATCAGGCCGGAGAGCGAGAGGAGGGTCCGCATCTCCGGCTCGCTCGCGTGGCGCATCGCGATCCCGAGGGCGACCCAGATGGCGGCGAGGCCGGTGAGCGCGATCTCGTAGAGGGTCCCGTAGCGGAGGAGGAAGGCGCGGACCCGGGCACGCGGAGGATGGGCCGCAGGCGTCCGCTGCACGGTGAGGGAGGGTCCCCGGTCAGCCGCCACGGAGCGCGTCCGTGGGGCTCACGCGTGCCGCCCGGAGCGATGGGTAGAGCCCCGCGACGGCACCGATGACGACCGCGGCGAGCAGTCCGCCGCCGAGCGCGATCGGGGGGACCACCGGCGACCAGCCCTGGGAGATCGCGTAGGCGATCCCGATCCCCGCGCCGATCGCCACCCCGAGGAGACCACCGAGGAAGGCGAGGGTGAGCGCCTCCGCGACGAACTGGAGGGCGATCTGGCGGCGGGTCGCACCGAGCGCCCGACGGAGGCCGATCTCCGAGCGGCGCTCGAGGACGGACATGAGCATGACGTTCGCGACCCCCACCCCGCCCACGACGAGGGCGACCGCGCCGAGCCCGACGAAGAGCGCCGTGAAGGCCGTGGCCGCCACCGCCCGTGCCTCCAGGGCATCCGAGGGCCGCGCGATCCCGACCTCGTTCGGGCTCTCCGGGTTCGCCGTCGCCGCGAGGACGTCCCGGACCGCGTTCACCGAATCCTGGGCGGTGCGCAGGTAGATCGTGGTGGAGGTGCCGTCGTGGTCGAAGCGTTCCTCCGCCACCGGCCGGCCGATGAAGGCGACGCTGTCCAGGTCGCCCGCGAGCTCGATCGGCGCGAGGATCCCGAGGACGCTGAACCACTCGTCCCCCATCCGGACCCGGACCCCGGGGCCGCCGATCCCGAGCCGCTCGGCCGCGGTCCAGCCGAGGACGACCGCGGGGTAGCGCTCCGTGGCGGCGTCCAGGAAGCGTCCCACCGCGACCCGGCCACGGAGCGTGTCCAGGAGGTCGAGGTCGGTCGCCTGGACGACGATCCCGCGCGTCTCCTCCTCCGGGATCCGGTCCGTCCGCCGGACCGAGGTCTCCACGGTACCGAGCGAGGAGACCGCCTCCACCGGCCCGATCCGCGCGATCATCGGTGCGGCGGTCGCGGGGAGGAGGACGGCGTCCCCGGTGAAGCTGAAGCCGGGGCTCACGGTGAGGAGGTTCGTGCCCAGCCGGTCGAGCGCGGCGAGGAGGTCGGCGCGGCTCGATTCGGAGATCGAGAGGACCGCGACCATCGCGGCGATCCCGATCGCGATCCCCGCCGCGGTGAGCGTGGAGCGGACCTTGCGCGCGGCGATCCCCACGAGGCCGATCGAGAGGAGGTCCCGGAGGTGGAGCCGGCTCGGGGGGATCCGCGGCGCGGCCGCCCGGGCGCCGGAGGTCATCGCCCCGCCTCCGTGACCGGGTCCGGAAGGGCGGTATCCCGGACGATCCGGCCGTCCAGGATCTCCACCCGGCGGGGGAGCCGCGCGGCGAGCTCGCGATCGTGGGTGATGACCGCGATCGTCGTCCCCTCCGTCCGGTTCAGGTCCTCCAGGAGCTCCACGATCTCCCGGCCCACGCCGCTGTCCAGGTTCCCGGTCGGCTCGTCCGCGAGGACGATCGCGGGGCGCGCCACGATCGCCCGCGCGATCGCGACCCGCTGTCGCTCCCCGCCGGAGAGCTGGCGCGGGTGATGCCCCAGCCGGTGCCCGAGCCCGACGCGCTCCAGGACCTCGCGCGCGCGCCGCTGCCGCTCGCCCGGCTCGATCCCCGCGTAGAGGAGGCCGTTCGCCACGTTCTGCGTCGCGGTCTGGCCATCGAGGAGGAAGAACTGCTGGAAGACGAAGCCGATCGCCCGTGCCCGGAGACCCGAGAGCGCCGCGTCCGAGAGCCGGCCGACATCGTGGCCGGCGATGCGCACGACCCCCTCGGTCGGCCGGTCGAGCGATCCGATGATGTGGAGGAGGGTCGACTTGCCCGACCCGGAGGGCCCGACGATCGCGAGGAGCTCCCCGCGCCGGATCGTCAGGTCCACGCCATGGAGGACCTCGAGCGGCGGCTGTCCGGGGTACGCCTTGCGGACGCCGGCGAGCTCCAGGACGGGCTCGCGCGGATCGTCCGGTGCGGGCGCCCCCGGGGCCTCCGCGACGAGCGTCATCGCGGGACGACGACCTCCATCCCCTCGCCGATCTCGCCGGTCACCTCGACCCGTCCGTCCGCGAAGAGCCCCGTCTCCACGCCCACGAGACGGGTCGTCCCGTCCGCCTCCGCGATCTCCACGGCATAGCCTCCTTCGGCCAGCGCGAGAAGCGCGTCCACGGGGACGGCGAGGACCTCCTCGCGCGTCTCGCGCGTGATGCGCACGGTGACCGGCGCGCCGTCCAGGGACCCGGTGGCGCCGGGGTCGTCCAGGGCGATCGTCAGGTCCACCACGGTCTCTCCGCGCTCCGTGGTCCGCGCGACGCGGCCGACCTCTTCCACCGTCCCGTCCGTCAGCGTCCCGTCCGGGAGCTCGATCCCCACCGCGTCCCCCTCCGCCACGATGTCCTGGCGGTCCGCCTCGAGCGGGAGGGTGACGACGCGGCGCGCGCTCGTCGTGGTGGCGATCGGATCGCCGCCGCCACGGGTCACCTCGCCGAGCCGGACGGCGAGGGCGGCGATCCGCACCGGACCGTCCGTGAAGGCGACCTCGCCCAGCTCCACGATCCCGTCCTGGCCCGATCCGGTCTCCTTCTGCCAGCTGCGCACCGCCTCCGCGGTCCGCGCGTCGTAGAGGCGATCCGGGGCGGGGTCCGCCGCGAGGAAGCCGAGCGCCACGAGCGCCTCCTCCAGCTGACGGACGTCGCTCCCCTCGATCCCCTCGGTCATCGTGCGCCAGGCGGGCCGCTCGCCGTGGAGGAGGATCGTCCGCCGGTTCCCGTCCACCTCGATGACCAGGTCACCCTGCTCGAGGATGTCGCCTGCCTCGGGGAGAGCGGTCACCGTCCCGTCCAGCCAGCCGGTGAGGATCCCATCGCCGTCGTAGCCGAGCGTGGCGTCCAGCTCCTCGATCGAGCGCAGCGTCTCCCGCACGATGGGCACCGTGGCCCGGGGGACGGCGACGGATCCCTCGTTCGCGCCCATCCCGCCGTCCATCGTGGTCCGCGAGACGAGCCATCCGCCCGCCGCCGCCACGGCGACCAGGGCACCCCCGGCGACGAGGGTCGTCACCTTCACGAGGCGCCGCCGCCCATCATCCCCGGCACGGGGATCGAGAGGAGCGCATCGCGGCAGGCACCCATCGCCGTCCGGAAGACGGTCCCGTCGATGTCGATCGCCTCCACCATCCCGTCCGGGCCGAAGATGATCGGGTTCCCATCCGGCGCGATCTTCGGGTCCGGCATCTCGATCCCGTTCTCGCGCATGCAGCCCGCGAACTCCACGAGCGCATCGCGCAGCTCCGCCTGCTCTGCGGGGGTGGACGAGATCGCGAGGCCCTGGAGCGTCCCCTGGCAGGCGCTGTTCGCGGCCCGGTACTCGTCGCTCCCGAGATCGAGGCCCACGAGCGCCGCCGCATTCGCGGCGACCATGAAGCGGCCCTCGGCGTCGAAGCGCGGGTCCGGGAAGTCGATCCCGTTCTCGCGCATGCAGCGCGCGTAGTCGAGGAAGGCCTGCCTGCTCGCATCCTCTCCGCCCGCCGGCGCGACCGACGCGGAGGGCGCAGGCGGGGCTGCGGTCTCCAGGGTCGCCACGCCGGGCGCCTCTCCACCGCCACCGCCGCACGCAGCGACGAGGAACGCGGCGAGGATCGCGAACAGCGTGGGAAGAGCGGCGCGGGGGCGAGGCTGGCGGGTCGTCGGCATCGGTGGGGTTCCCCCGTGGATCAGGGATGCGGAGGGCACGGTCGGTTCGGTCCTCATCATCGCGCAGCCTCGTCCGGGCCGCTGCCGGACGCCTCCGCCCCGCTGCCGGGCTCCGGGCCATCCCCCTCCGGCGTGCCCGGCGTACCCGGCGCTCCCGGCGGACGCGCCACGGGCCGGCGCAGGAGCGCCGCGAAGGGCCGGTGCGCGAGCAGCCGTCCATCCGGCGCGATCGCGCCCGCGAGGTAGCCCGGCCGGCCGCCCACCCAGGCGAGCCCCTCCCCGCCGAGCGCGGCGGCGATCGTGGCGTAGCCGTCCGCGAGCGTCATCCGGGGCCCCACCACGGTCACGGAGGCGACGGCATCGGCCGTCTTCCCCGTGCGGGCGTCCACGATGTGGCGCTCACGGCCATACACCCCCGAGGTCGCCACGGAGGCATCCCGGATCTCGAGGAGGAAGGCGACCCGGCGCGCGTCGCGGGGATCCCGGATCCCCACCAGCCAGCCGCGCCCGGGGAACGGCTCGCCGGCGGCGATGACGTCACCGCCCACGTTCAGGCAGTAGTCCGTCACCCCTTCCGCGCGCAGGACGAGGGCGGCCCGCTCGGCGGCCCAGCCCTTCACCACGCCGGTGGGATCGATCATCCCGTCCGTCCGCCAGCGCACCGCATCGAAGACGCCGTCGCTCGCGACCCGCAGCTCCTCGCAGACCCGCAGGACCTCGCGCAGGTCCGCGGAGGCCGAATCCCGGGTCAGCTCACCACGCGCGATCCGGCTGACCTCGCTCTCCGGCTTCCAGGGCGAGAAGCGCCGGTCCGCCGCGTGGAGCTCCGCGAAGACCTCGTCCAGGAGCCCGTCCGGGACGGATGGCGCCCGTACCACGAGGGATGCCACGGTCCCCATGAGCGCCTCGACGCGGCGGATCGGAGGCGGCGCGCTCATCCCGGTGATGGCGCCCCTCAGGAGGGCGTCGTCACGGCGCGTGCGGGACCGACCTCGGAGGTCTGCGCCCGCGGAACGTCCGTGGCGGTCGCCGTGATCAGCGTCCCCGCGGTGAGCGCGCCGACGGTCCGGCTGAAGGTGGCCTTGCCGTCCGCCGCGGTCGTGATCGTGAAGGAGGCGAGGACCTTCTTCGCCTCCGGGTCGCCGCTCGGCGACGCGAAGAGCTGGATGAGGACATCGATCCCCGGGCGCGTGGCGATCCGGCCCTTCACCAGGGTCCCGGAGCCCGAGGCGACCGCGGAATCGATCTTGGGGAAGTTCTGCAGCCCGTTCTCCCCGAGGTCCGGATCCGGGACCGCGTCGTTGGGGGTCACGCCGTCGTCCGCGAGGTCGATCGCGATGTCGCCGCTGCGGAAGATGCTGTTGTAGAGGATGCGCACCCTGCCCGGGACCCTCTCCTCGTCCGAGACGAGCACGGAGAGGAGGGCGACGCCGTCGCCGTTGTTCCAGCCGATGACGTTCCCCTGGCCGGGGAAGGTGCCACCCACGAGATGGCCGCGGCTGCCCGAGATGAAGACGCCGTCCCCCTCGTTGGCGAGGTTCTTGCGGCCGTTCTTCCCGGTCCCGATCAGGTTGTTCTGGACGAGCGCGTCCTTCGCCGAGATCCCGATGTTGACGCCCGATCCGGTGTTCCCGGAGATCAGGTTCCGATCCCCTCGGACGATCGTGCCGATCCGGACGTCCTCCGCGTTCACGAGGACCCCCGAGCTGTCGTTCCCCTGGTCCTTCGTCCCGGTGGCATCCGTGCCGATGAAGCAGCCGAGGACGCGGCTCCCGTTGGCGCCTTCCGCGAGCTCGATGCCGCGCCCGAAGTAGAAGATCGCGAGACCGCGGATCGTGACCGGAGCCTCTGCCTTCAGGCCGGGCTGCGGGACGTACCGCCCGTCCAGCTCCACGAGGATCACCGCGTTCGTCCCGGTGGCGGCGCTGTTCGGCGCGGAGCCCGCCTGGGTATAGCCGTCGATCGTGAGCGGCTCGGTGATCGCGGGGAAGGGGCTGTTCGGCGTGATCGTGCGCACGCCGCTGCCGGCGAGCTTGAAGCGGATCGTGGTGGCGTCCGGGTCCGCGTTCGCCTCCTCGATCGCGGCACGCAGGGTGCACTTCACGACCGTGGGGCTCGCGGCGCTGTCGCAGACCCCGTCCCCGGGGGAGAGGTCCGCGCTGTCGCCGAGCGCGTTCACCTTGTAGGTGGAGCCGGCCGCAGCGGCCGGGACGGCCGGCAGCACGGCGCCGAACGCGACGAGGAAGGCGAGGAGGAGGGCGCGCCTGGGGCGCCCGGGAAGAGCGGGCATCGTCGTCATCTCCTGGGCCGTGAAGCCGCCGGGCGGGCGTCCCGGTGCTCGCGGGTTGCTGATCATCACCCGGCCTCTCCCCGTCCGGGCGCGCTCACGGTACACGACCGCGGCGTGCTCGGCCGCGGCACGCGCCCACCTCAGCGTGGCCGCGTCCGCTCGATCAGCCGCTCCACGAGCCGGAAGGCGGTCCGTCCGACCGCGGTATCGAGGTCGAGGATGTCGAAGTGCGTGCTCCCGATCGGGAGAAGGGCGAGCTTCGAGCGGTAGCCCTCCCGGCGCAGCGCCGCCTGGAAGAGCGTGGCGTGGGGGTCGGAGAGGATCGGGTCGTTCATCTCGAAGACGATCTGGACCCGCAGGTCGCGGTTCCGCTGCCGCCCCTGGAGGCGGTGATAGATGTCCCCGCGCAGCCAGACCTCGGGGATCGCCGCGAAGGTCCCCCCGAAGAAGATGATGTTCACCGGGTGATCGCGGTCGTTCAGGGTGACCCCGGCGAGGTGCGCGAAGCCGTCCGGCAGGGCGGAGGTCCGGCGGCTCGCGAAGCATTCGCCCGCCTGCCCCGGGAAGGTATCCCCGAAGAGCGAGACCATCGCCCCCACGTAGCCGCCCTGGGAGTGCCCGACGACGACGACGTGGTCCGGGTCTCCTCCGTAGCGTGCCGTCCTCTCCCGCGCGAAGCGGACGGCGCAGGCGACATCCGTGACGCTGTCCGGGAAGCCGCGGCTCACCGGGCGGACGCCCCGGTAGTCGATGTTGAAGACGACCGCGCCCTCCTTCGCGAGCGCCCGTGCCAGCTCCGCCATGTCCGCGGGCGTCCGCGGCCGGCCGTGCAGGGTGACGATCGTGGGCCAGTCGCCCCGGTTCTCGGGGTAGTAGATATCCGCCCGGTTGACGCAGCCGCTCGTGGGGAACTCGGCGCACGGGAGGCGCGGGGTCATCGCCACGTCCGCGCGGAGGCGGACCTTCCCCGGCCGGACGGGCGGCGGGCTGGCGGTGGGGAGCGGCGACGGCGAGGCCGATGGTGCAGGGGAGGGCGACGGAGCCGGGGACGGCGAGGCGGCACCCGCCGGACCCAGCACGGTCGCGCCCGCGCAGGGATCGGCGGCGACCGGCGAGGGGAGCGGGGACGGGGATCCGCCGCCGGTCGCGGCCGGAGAGGCGGCAGGGAGCGAGGGCGCGACGGTGGCCGGGGCCGAGGGGCAGGGCGCGGGCGTGACGGCGGCTGCGCTGCGCAGCGCAGCCGGCGAGGGGGCGACCGGCGCTGCCGAGGCCGGGGGCGGGCTGGTGAGCGCGGCGGCGGCCGGAGCCGATCCACCGAGGACGAGGGCGAGGAAGAGGAGGAGCGCCCGGGGGGTGCCGCGGGCCGCTCCCACGATCAGGCCTCGCCCCGCTCTTCCGCCTCGATGCGTGCGATCCGCGCAAGGCGCGCCACGTGCCGGCCACCCTCGAAGACCCCGGCGAGGAAGGCGTCCACGCAGCCGAGCGCCAGCTGGAGCCCCACGATCCGGGCGCCGAGCGCGAGGACGTTCGCGTCGTTGTGCTCACGGGCGAGCCGTGCCGTGACCGGGTCGATCCCTTCCACGCAGCGGATCCCGCGGATCTTGTTGGCCACGATCTGCTCGCCCGTCCCGCTCCCGCCGAGGACGATCCCGAGCGCGCACTCCCCCGAGGCCACTGCGCGCGCGGCGGGCGCGATGACGATCGGATAGTCGATCGGCTCCGGCGAATCGGTCCCGAAGTCGACGACCTCGTGGCCGCGGGCACGGAGGTGGTCGGCGATCGGGCCCTTCAGCGGGAGCCCGGCGTGGTCGGCGGCGATCGCGATGCGCATGGTGGCGGTGACCCTAGCACGCCCCGCGGGGCAGGCCGGCCTAGCTCCTCCCCGCCTTCAGGCGCCACGCGCCCACGATCGTCTCCACGATCTCCTCGACATCGTCGATGACCCGCAGGAGGCCGAGGTCCGATGCCTCGATCTTCCCCTCGGCGACGAGCGTCGAGGAAAGCCAGTCGAGGAGGCCGGCCCAGTAGGCGCTCCCCACGAGGATGGTGGGGAAGTCCTCGATCTTGTGGGTCTGCTCGAGGGTGATCGATTCGAAGAGCTCGTCCAGGGTCCCGAAGCCACCGGGGAAGATGACGAAGGCCTGCGCGTACTTCACGAACATCGTCTTGCGCACGAAGAAGTAGCGGAACTCGACCGCGAGGTCGACCCACTCGTTGATCCCCTGCTCGTGCGGCAGCTCGATCCCCAGGCCGACGGAGAGCCCCTTCCCCTCTCGCGCTCCCCGGTTCGCGGCCTCCATGATCCCCGGGCCACCGCCCGTGATCACCGTGAAGCCCTCCTCGGCGAGCCGCCGCCCCAGGGTGCGGGCGAGCCGGTAGTAGGGGTCCGTGGGGGCCGTGCGGGCGGACCCGAAGACGCTCACCGCCGGCCCGAGGGGGGCGAGCGCCTGGATCCCCTCCACGAACTCGCCCATGATCCGGAGCGCCCGCCAGGAATCCGACTCCAGGAAGGCGGTATCCCCGACCGGGTGGTTCATGAGGAGGGCGCGGTCCTCGTTGGAGGTGATCGGGCGACGCCGGCGCTGGGGGGTCATCGCCGCAGGATAGCGCCGGGAGAACCGCCGGGGGCTCCGCTGCGAAGAGAAGGCGCCATGCCGACGATCATCCGCACCACCCGCATCGACGCCCCGATCGAGACCGTCTGGGATCGGCTCGTGGACGTCCCCCGCCAGCCCGAATGGATGCATGACCTCTCGGAGGTCCGGATCGAGACGCCCGGGCCGATCGCCGTCGGGTCCCGTGCCATCGGGACCGTCTCGATGTTCGGCTTCCGCCAGTCGGACCCGATCGAGGTGACCGTCCTGGACGCACCCCACCGCTACGCGATCGCCCACCTCGGCGCCTTCACCGGCTCCGGCGAGTTCCGGCTCCGCCCGATCGACGGCGGGCGCGCGACGGAGGTCGTCTGGCACGAGGTCCTGACGCCGACCACGGCCGCGATCCCCTTCCTGCCCCGCCTTGCCCGGGTCCCGCTGCTCGGCGCTGTCGTCGTTCCTCTCGCCCGCGTCGCGCTCCGGATCGCCGACCCGCTCTTCACGCCGGTCTTCGCATGGGTCTTCCGGGAGG
Organism: Chloroflexota bacterium; assembly: GCA_017853275.1. Classification (GTDB taxonomy): domain Bacteria; phylum Chloroflexota; class Limnocylindria; order Limnocylindrales; family CSP1-4; genus JAFMJV01. Next base: position 66,912 of record JAFMJV010000005.1, on the reverse strand, counting down.
ACCTGCGCCGCTTCCGGCGCCTCGTGGAGTCCGAGACCGCGGTGGCCGTCCCCGCCTGACCCGCCCCGGGGCCTGCCTGCCCCGCCCGCGCCCACCTTCTCCTCACCCGTCTGCGTACGGAAGGGGGTTGTCGCGCGCGCGGCGTCTCGCTATGGTGAGGCCCGGCCCGGAGGAGGGCCGTCAATCGGGGAGGGGAGGTCGGTTCCGTTGTCGTACACGGATCGGATCATGTCCTGCGTGGACTGCGCTCAGGAGTTCGTCTTCACCGCAGGAGAGCAGGAGTTCTTCGCATCGCGCGGGTTCACGGAGGCACCCAAGCGTTGCGGACCGTGCCGCCAGGCCCGGAAGGCGCAGCGCTCGTCGTCGGGATCGTTCGACGGCGGCGGCTACGGCAGCCGGGGGAGCTACGGCGGTGGCGGGGACGGGTATGGGGAGCGGCGGCCGCGCGAGATGTTCGCGGCCACCTGTGCCGAGTGCGGAGGGGTGGCCCAGGTCCCCTTCCAGCCCACCGGCGCCCGCCCGGTCTACTGCTCGGACTGCTTCCAGTCCAAGCGCTGACCCGCACCGGACGGCGGTCCGGCCGCCGGTCCACCCGCGTCATCCACCGCCGCGTGCAGTCCGGGTGAAGCGTCGCGCCTGACGATCCCCGCATCCCCACCGTCCCCGTGCGGGGCCGGTGCGGATCGCCTGGAGGTCGTCCTCGTGACCCGGCCGCGCCGTTCCGCCGCTTCTCATCCTGCATCCCGCCCTGCCCTGCGGATCCCGGTCCCGGTGCCGGGCCGGCTCGCGCTCGTCGCGGCGCTCGTCATCGCGGGCGGGGTGGCGGCGGTGGCGCCAGACCCCGATCCCGGCCCGGCGCCGGTGCGGGTCGCGCCCTTCCGCTGGCAGCCGGAGCTCGTCCGGACCGCCTGAGCGGGGTCAGCGGCCGGAGGGCGATCCGGTCCCGGCACCTGCCAGGCGCTGGGCGATCCAGACGGGGATGACGGAGAGGAGGATGAGCAGGAGCGCCACCACGTTGACGATCGGGAGCCCGCTCGTCCGGGTGTAGTTCTGGAGGATCCAGATCGGGATCGTCTTCTCGCCGCCTCCGGTCGTGAAGGTCGTGACGATCACCTCGTCGAAGGAGAGCGCGAAGGCGAGCAGCCCGCCCGCGAGGAGCGCCGTCCGGATCGCCGGGAAGGTGACGTAGCGGAAGGTCTGCCACTGCGTCGCGCCAAGGTCCATCGACGCTTCCTCCAGGTGCCGGCTCACCCGGCGCAGGCGCGCGATCACGTTGTTGTAGACGAGGACCACGCAGAAGGTCGCGTGCCCGATGACGATCGTCGTCATCCCGAGCTCCAGCCCGGCCGTCCGGAAGGCGCTGTTCAGCGCGATCCCGGTGACGATCCCTGGCAGGGCGATCGGGAGGAGGACGAGGAAGCCGACCGTCTCGCGCCCGAAGAACCGGAAGCGCTGGACCGCGAAGGCGACGAGCGAGCCGAGGAAGAGGGCGACCGCGGTCGCCCCGAGCCCGGCCCGGATCGACGCCCACAGCGCGTCCCGGACACCGCTCTGCTCGAAGGCGCGCTCGAACCACTGGAAGCTGAGCCCGGCGAGCGGCCAGGCCTGGTTCGTGCCGCTGTTGAAGGCGTAGATCGCGATGACCGCGAGCGGCGCATAGATGAAGACGAGGACCGCGATCGTCGCGATCCGCAGGGCGATCCGGGCGCCGCGGGGCTCGTGCATCCGCCTAGAGCGCCTCGAAGGCGCCGAGGCGCCGGGCGACGAAGAGGTAGAGGAGCATGACGATGATCGGGATCGTGGCCACGGCCGCGGCGAGCGGGAGGTTGCCGGAGACCCCCACCTCGCGCTGGACGACGTTGCCCAGGAACTGCGTGGAGGAGACGAGCGTGGGCGTGATGTAGTCGCCGAGCGTGAGCGAGAAGGTGAAGATCGAGCCCGCCACGACCGCCGGGAAGGCGAGCGGCAGGATGACGCGCCGGAAGGTCATCCCGGTCCGTCCGCCGAGGTCCGCCGAGGCCTCGAGGAGGGACGAGGGGATCCGTTCCAGCCCCGCCTGGATGGGCAGGATCATGTACGGCAGCCAGAGGTAGGTGAAGACGAGCCAGACCGCCACGTCCCCGTAGCCGGGCCCTTCCAGGCCGAGCGGGCGGAGGAGCCAGTTCAGGACCCCCTGCTCCTGGAGGATCGCGCGCCACGCGAAGACCTTCACGAGGTAGCTCGCCCAGAGCGGCAGGAGGATCGTCACCACGAGCAGGCCGCGCACCCGCGGCGAGGCGATCCGCGCCATGTAGTAGGCGACGGGAAAGCCGATCGCGGCGCAGGTGATCGTGACGAGGAAGGCGAGCCCCACGGTGCGCAGGGTGATCGTCCGGTAGACCGCGGAGCCCGCGATCTGGAGGAAGTTCGCGAGGCTGAAGGTCCGGTCGAGGCCGCCGGTCGTGGGGTCGTAGCGCCAGAAGGCGTTGATGAGCAGGAGCCCGAGCGACCCGAGGTAGGCGACGACGAGCGCGAGGAGCGGCAGCGCGAGGAGAAGGACGAGCTGCAGGCGCGGCCGCCGATAGAGCCACGCCTGGAGGCGGCGGCTCGGCGATGCGTGGGGGGCGGTGCCGGCGGTCGTCGTCATCGTTCGCGGTGGAGCGCGACACCCCGGGGACCCGTGCGGGCCCCCGGGGTGTCGGCCGTTCCGTCCGGGCGGTGGATCAGCCCTTGATCTCCGTCCAGGCCATCGTCCACTCCGCGTAGTCCTTGCAGATCGGGCCGCGGCCGTCCAGGCACTCCTTCTGGGGGGTCGCCCAGTAGTAGACCTTGTCGAAGTAGGCCTCGTCCGTCGCGTGGTACGTGTCGCAGTGGTTCGGGTCCGCGGTCAGCGCGCACGACTTCGTGTTCGCCGGGGCCTCCCCGAAGTACTCCGTGGCGGCCGCGTTCACCGCGGGCGAGATGATGTGGTTCATGAAGAGGTAGCCGCAGTTCGGGTGCTGCGCCATCGACGAGAGCATCCAGGTATCCGACCAGCCGGTCGATCCCTCCATCGGGAGGATCGCCTCGATCGGGGTCGCGGGCTCGCTCCCCTGGAGGACGTTCGCGATCACCTGCCAGGTCGTGCCGACGACGCTGTCGCCGGACTGGAAGGCCGCGATCTCGTCCGTGTAGAGAGCCCAGTAGCGGCCGATGATCGCGCGCTGCTGCTTGAGCAGGTCGACCGCGGCGGCGAACTGGGTCTCGTCCAGCGCGTAGGGGTTCGTGATCCCCAGCTCCGGGTTGTGGGTCATGAGGTAGACCGCCGCATCCGCGATGTAGATCGGGCTGTCATAGGCGGTCACCTTGCCCGCGTACGGGGAGGCCGGGTCGAAGACGACGCTCCAGCTGTCGGGCGCCGGCGTCACGGCCTCGGTGTTGTACATGAGGAGGTTCGCGCCACGGCCGTGCGGGACGCCGTAGGGGACGCCGTTCACCGTGTTGTGGGGCTTGTTCTTCAGGCCCTCGAAGACATCCACGTAGTTCGGGATGAGCGCGAGGTTGATCGGCTGCACCGAGCCCGCCGAGATCAGCCGGTTCGACGCATCACCGGAGGCGGAGACGAGGTCGTAGTTCCCGGACTGCATGAGGGTGAACATCTCGTCCGACGTGTTGCCGAGCGTCACGTTCACCTGGCAGCCCGTCTCCTCCTCGAACGAGGAGACCCAGTCGAGCGCCGGGTCGTTCGACCCGTCCTCGACATAGCCCGCCCAGGCGACGATCTCGAGCGCACCTTCCGGCGCACCGATCTCCGTCATCGCGCCCTCGGGCACGTCCTGCGCGAGCGTCGCACCCGGCGCGATCGCGGCGAGCGCGAGCGTGAGCCCGACCCCCGCGCTGAGCGTCCTGCGGATCGATCCCTTCATCGTTCCCTCCACTCTGGAACCTTCGCCTCCGTCGATGGGGCCGTGCTTCAGGTCGGGGAAGGACCCCCGCCGGCGCCATCCGCGGCGACCGGCAGGGTATGCGTCCGGTCCCACGCGAGCAGGACCGGCTTCCCCTTCAGGGCGAGCGCCTCCATCGAGGAGGTCGCGACGTTCTGCTTGATGACCGCGAGCGTCCCGCCCGCGTCGAGCTCCACGAGGTACTTCGTGTCCGAGCCCAGGTAGACGACATCGTGGACGCGGCCGGTGAGCGCGACCGAGCCGGCCGGAACCGGGTCCCCCGGATCCAGGAGGTGGATCTTCTCCGGGCGCACGGTGACCGTCCCGGCGCCATCCGTCACGAAGGCGGCGACCGCACCCTCGAGGATGTTCGAGATGCCCACGAAGCCCGCCACGAAGGCGGTCGCGGGGCGCTCGTAGACATCCGCCGGGGAGCCGACCTGCTCCACCCGGCCCTGGTTGAAGATCGCGATCCGGTCGCTCATCGAGAGCGCCTCGTCCTGGTCGTGGGTGACGTAGATGAAGGTGATCCCCACCTCCTGCTGGATCGTCTTCAGCTCCACCTGCATCTCCTGGCGGAGCTTCAGGTCGAGCGCGCCGAGCGGCTCGTCCAGGAGGAGGACGCGGGGGCGGTTGACGAGCGCCCGGGCAAGGGCGACCCGCTGCCGCTGGCCGCCGGAGAGCTGGCCCGGCCGCCGGTCGTCCAGGCCCGTGAGGCGGACCATCCGGAGCGCGTCGGCCACCCGGCGCGCCCGCTCGTCCCGGGGGACCTTGCGGATCATCAGCCCGTAGCCCACGTTCTCGCCCACGCTGAGATGCGGGAAGAGCGCGTAGTCCTGGAAGACGGTGTTCACGTCCCGCTCGTAGGGCGGCCGCTGGGAGACATCCTCGCCGTCCAGGAGGATCCGGCCCGCGGTGGGGAGCTCGAACCCGGCGATCATCCGGAGGGTCGTCGTCTTCCCCGAGCCCGACGGGCCGAGGAGGGAGAAGAACTCCCCGGCGCCGATCTCCAGGTCCAGCCCCTCGACCGCGACGACCTCGCCGTAGGTCTTGCGCAGGCCCTCCATCCGGACCGCGGCGCGCGTCGGCGAGCCCGGGGCGGCGGAAGGGGTCGGCGAGACGGTCATCGGGCCTCGGTTCGGTCGCCGGCGGGCGGGAGGAGGCCCGGGTCGGTCCGGGTGCCACGGAGGAGCGGGCCGGTCTCCTCCCACCGGCCCTGCCGGGAAGTTTCGCACGCCGGTGCAAGGGGGTAGATTCCCGTTCGTGACGCGCGCCCCGTCTCCCATCTCCCGCGCGCCGGTCCTCGTGGTCGTGCTCTTCTTCGCGATCTCGATCGGGCTCGTCCTTGTGGGTGCCCAGCGCTCGCTCGACCCCGCCCCCTCGGTCGCCATCGCCGAGCCTGGAACGCCGGAGCGTCCGCGCGCGGTCACCGTGATCATGCGCGACTACCGCTTCGACCCCACCCCGGTCGTCCTCGTCCCCGGCGAGACGATCCGACTCACCGTCTTCAACGGCGGCCTCGTGGAGCACGAGCTCGCGCTCGGGGATGCGGGCTTCCAGCAGGCCTGGGCGGGTGCCGACCTCGCGACCCCGCCCGCCCCCTTCACGACGCCACCGCCGGCGAGCATCCCGCCCGGGATCCCCGGCCTCCGGGTCCTCCTTGGATCGGGCGGCCGGGAGGTGGTGGAGCTGCGGGTCCCGGAGGGCGTGGAGCTTCTCCTCCGCTGCAACCTCCCCGGCCACCCCGAGCGCGGCATGGTGGGGGCGGTGGAGCTGCGCGCCGCGGGGTAAGATGCGGGGCGGCGGCTTCTGCCGCCCTTCGATCGAGCGTGCCGCCGCCTGCACGGCCGGCTGACCAGGGAGAGCGACAGGAATGGCCTACGTCATCGCGGAGCCGTGTATCGACGTGATGGACCAGTCGTGCGTGGCGGTCTGCCCCGTCGACTGCATCCACTTCGAGCAGGGTGTGGACCGGATGCTCTCGATCGATCCGGACGAGTGCATCGACTGCGGAGCCTGCGAGCCGGAGTGCCCGGTCAACGCGATCTACCCGGAGGACTCGCTCCCCGCGGAGATGGCCGCGTACGCCGGCGTCAACGCCCGCTGGTTCAAGGACCGGGCCGCCGCGCGCGCCACCGTGGACGAGTGGAAGCCGCGGGCCTGACCCGCGTCCGCTCCTGACGGCACCGGGCCGGCGACCCCGAGCGGGGCGCCGGCCTCGTCGTTTCCGGGCTCAGCCTCGGGCGAGGAGCGCGTCCACGATCGTGCGCACCGAGGGGCGCGCGCCGTAGAGGAGGATCGTCGCCCGGAAGACGCGGGCGGACCCCGCGGTCGCAAGGATGATCCAGCCGGTGAGCGAGACGAGCGAGAGCCCGACCATCGGCCACGGGATCCCGTCCCCGAGCGCGAGGACGAGGAGGAGCGTGGAGGGCGCGGTGAGCGGGATCGCCGCCAGCGCCCAGACGAGCGGCGAGCCGGCATCGCTCGCGATCCCGGCCGAGAGGACGAGCGGCAGGACGGCGAAGAAGCCGAGGAAGCCGGAGTACTGCTGGGCCTCCCGCGTCCCGGGTGCCAGGGCCCCGATCGCCGCGAAGATCGCCCCGAAGGCGAGGTAGCCGAGGACGAAGTAGGACGCGGCGAGGAGGACGACGAGCGGGTCCGGGACGATCTCCGGCAGGCCGCCGATCCGGTCGCCGAGGAGGGAGATCCCGAGCAGCGCCGTGATCGCCCAGATCGTCGCCTGGGTGAGGCCCGCGGCGCCGAGCCCGAGGATCTTGCCGCCCATGAGCGGAAAGGCCGGGACGGAGCTGAGGACGATCTCCACGACCCGGTTCTCCTTCTCCTCGGTCACGGACTGGAGGAGGTAGCCGCTCGTGACGAAGATCGCGAGGACGAAGAGCAGGGCGAAGGCGAAGGGGACGATGAACGACGCCGCGAGCGCGGCCGCCGAGACGGTCGTCCCGGTCTCCGTGCGCGTCTCCACGATCGCCGGGAGGAGGATCCGCTCCTGCGCCAGCGGGTCGAGACCGCCGGCCTCCGTGAGCGCCAGGCGGAGGAGGGCGTCGAGCGAGGCCTGCTCCGCGCTCTCCCGGCCGGCGTCGCCGAGGTCGAGCTGCTGCGCCGCCCCGGTCGTCCGGATCACCCGGGGATCGGCGGGCCAGCCTTCCGGGACGAGGAACCAGGCGGGGATCTCGCCCGTCGCGCTCCGCTCCTCCGCCGTGGCCCGGTCGGTGAGCGTGACGCCGGGGACGACCGCCGCGGCCCCGCGCAGGTCCACCGCGGTCTCCGCCACGACGACGATCGGGACCGGCCCGCCGCCCGCGGGGACCGCCGAGCTCCCCACGAGCGTGCCGAGAAGGAGGAAGCCCGCGATCGTGAGGGGGAGGGTGAAGGTGGCCACGAGGAAGCCGCGCCGGCGCACCGTGCGCAGGTAGTCGCGCCGCGCGACCGCCCACGCGAGGCCGATCCCGCCCGCCCGCCCGCCGCTCACCGGACCGCCTCGGCGCGCGGGTCGCCCGCGACCGCCCGGACGAAGATCTCCCCGAGCTCCGGCGCCTCCTCCTGGAAGCGCTCCACCTCCGCCCCGCTCGTGGCGAGCTCGCGGAAGAGGTCCGCGGCCCGCGCCCCCGGCCGGAGGAGGTAGCGGACGGTCCCGTCGCGCTCGCTCCGCTCCGCGGCGGAGGGCGGCAGGGAGCCCGGTCCCGGGAGCCCACGGCCGCGCACGCTGACCGCCCCGTCCGCGAAGGCGTCACGGATCGCCCCCACCGGGCCGTAGAGGAGGCGCCGGCCCCGGTCGATGAGGAGGATCCGGTCGCACAGCGCCTGCGCATCGGCCATGTCGTGCGTGCTCATGATCACCGCCGTTCCGCGCGCCCGGAGGTCGCGCAGGACGGCCTTCAGGAGGTCGGAGTTCACCGGGTCCAGGCCACCGAACGGCTCGTCCACGATGAGCAGCTCGGGCTCGTGGAGGATCGCGGCGATCAGCTGGACCTTCTGGTGCATCCCCCGCGAGAGCTGCGCGCCGCTCTTCCGTGCCGCATCACCGAGCCCCATCTCGCCGAGCAGCCGGAGACCCCGCCTGCGCGCCTCCCCGGAGGCGAGCCCGCGGAGCGTCCCGAGATAGGTGAGCGTCTCGATCGCCGGGACATCCCGGTAGAGGCCGCGCTCTTCGGGGAGGTAGCCGATCCGGGCGCGGTGGGCGATCCCCGGTGCCTGGCCGAAGACGCGGATCGTCCCCGCATCCGGCCGGACGATGTCCAGGATCATGCGCATCGTCGTCGTCTTCCCCGCGCCGTTCGGGCCGAGGAAGCCGAGGATCTCGCCGGGGGCCACGTCGAAGGAGAGCCCGGCGACGACCTCGGTCCCGCCGAGCCGCTTCCGGACCGCGTCCACGGCGACGATCGCACCCGGCTCCATGGCGGAAGCCTAGCCGAGCGGGGCGCCGCCCGGCAGGCCACGGCCGGGGATGGGACGATGAGGCCGATGCGCATCGTCTCCCTCCTCCCCGCCGCCACGGAGATCGTCGCCGCGCTCGGCCTCGCGGACGAGCTCGTGGGGCGGAGCTGCCGCTGTGACGCGCCGCCCGGGATCGCCGCCGTCCCCGCCCTCACGATCGCCACGGAGCCGCGCGACCGGCTGGACGTGGAGGCGCTCGTGGCCGCCGCGCCGGACCTCATCCTCACCCAGGAGCTGTGCACCGTCTGCGCCGTGGGGGCCGATGAGGTCCGCGCGATCGCGCGCGAGCGGATCCCCGGTGCGACGGTCGTGAGCCTCGAGCCGGATAGCGTGGAGGGGATCCTCAACGCGGTCGCCACGGTGGGCGCCTACGCGGAGGCGGAGGACGAGGCGGTGGGGCTCGTGGAGATCCTCCGCGAGCGCCTCGGGGAGATCGAGGCGCGCGTCCAGGAGCGCCGGCTCGCGGGGATCCCGCCCCGCCGGGTCGTCGTCCTGGAGTGGGTCGACCCGCCCTTCGCCTCCGGCCACTGGATCCCGGAGATGGTCCGCCGCGCCGGGGGCTGGGAGCTCCTCGGGCGGGAGGGTGCGCCTGCGGTACCGAGCGACTGGGAGCGTGTCCGCGAGATCGACCCGGAGCTGATCGTGGTGGCGGCCTGCGGGATGGATGCCCGCGCCGCGGCGGAGGCCTGGGCGGCGGCTCCGGTCCCGGGCTGGATCGGCGGTCTCCGCGCCGCCCGCGACCGTGCGATCGTCGCGGTGGACGGGGACGGTCTCTTCGCGCGGCCCGGACCGCGGGTCGTGGAGGGGATCGCGCTCCTCGCCCGGCTCTTCGACCCGGACGGGTTCGCCGACCTCGTCCCCGAGACCGGCGCGATCGTCCTGCCGGCCCCGGCCCCCGGACCGCGCTGATGCCCTTCCGGGCGCGCTTCGACTGCCTCTGGTGCGGGAGCGCCTGGGAGACGCGCGGACCGGACGATCTCGAGGGCTGGTCGCAGCTCTGCCCCGCCTGCCTTGGCCGGGCGCAGGAGAACCGCTTCCTTGCGCACCGGCTCCGGAACGGGATCGCGGAGCGCGGACGCGCCGGCGCCGCTGCCCGTGCGGAGCCCGATCCGGAGGCGGATCTCGCGGCGTGGCTCGCGGCGAGCGTCGCGGAGGAGGAGGACCGCTACCTCCGGCGCGGCCGCCACTCCCGCGGTCCCGTCCGCGATCTCGCCTGGCAGATGGAGCTGGACGCGGCGACCGGCTGGCTCGACCGCCAGGCCACGCCCTCCCCGATCGTGGAGCCGGCCGCCGGCCCCGGCTTCTGGTCGCCGCTCCTCGCCGGTCGCGGCGAGCTCTCGATCCACGACGCATCCGAGGCCGCGCTCGACGCCGCCCGGAGCCGGCTCGTCGCGCACGGGCTGCGCGCCCACCTCCACCGGCGCACCCCGTGGACGCCGCCGGATGCTCCCGCCGGGACGATCCTCCTCGCCTTCCGCCTCCGGCACGTCCCCGCCGCCCGGCTCGGGGAGCGCCTTGCCTTCCTCCGGGACGCGCTCCGGCCCGGCGGGCGCCTCCTCCTCATCGAGCCGCTCGGTGACCCGGAGACGGATGCCGTGGGCGATCCGCTCCCCGTGGACGGCGTCGCCGTGCGCCGCCTCCCGGACGGTCGCGAGGTCCGGATCCCGTTCCTCGTGCGCGGGGCGGATGCGCTCGCCGCCGCGCTCACGGAGGCGGGCTTCACGGGGATCGTGACGGAGACGACCGGTCGCTTCTTCCTCCTTGCCGCCGCCGAGCGGCCCCCGGGTCCGGCCGCCGAGACGGCGGCTACACTCGGCCGATGAGCGACCTGCGCACGGGGATCGGTCCGATCGGGGCCTGGGGCCACCTGGATACGCTGGCGGCCGCGGATGCGCGGGCGTACATCGCGGAGGTCGCCGCGCTCGGGTTCGGTGCCTTCTGGGCACCCGAGACGGTCGGTCGTGAGCCCACCGCGCTCCTCGCGGCGGTCGCGCAGGCCGCGGATGGGATCTGGCTCGGGACCTCGATCGTCTCGATCTTCGGCCGGGACGCGATGGCCGCGAAGCTCGGCGCCCAGACGCTCCACGAGCTGACCGGCGGCCGCTTCGTCCTCGGGCTCGGCGTCTCCCATGCGCACCTCGTGGAGAAGCTCCGCGGCCACGTCTACGAGCGCCCGCTCAGCCGGATGCAGGCCTACCTCGCGGACCTTCACCGGCTCCCCTACCGCGGGCCGCTTCCGGCCGGCGCAGGGACGGAAGGCGGCCCCCCGGCCGAGCCGCCGGTCCTCGTGGCGGCGCTCCGGGAGCGGATGCTCGGCCTCGCCGCCACGGATGCGGACGGCGCGTTCCCCTACCTCGTCACGCCGGAGCGGATCGCCTGGATGCGCGGCGTCCTGGATGCGGCGGCCCCCGCCGGACGCCGGCCCCTCCTCGCCGTGACCCAGGCGTGCGTCCTGGAGACGGACCCGGAGCGGGCGCGGTCCGCGGCGCGTGCCTATCTCGCCCCCTACCTGCGGACGGCGAACTACCAGGTGAGCTGGGCGGCCCAGGGCTTCGCACCCGAGGACTGGGCGCTCCCCGGATCGGACCGGCTCGTGGATGCGATGGTCGCGTGGGGGGATGCGGCCGCTCTCCGGGCACGGATCGCCGCGCACCACGCCGCGGGAGCGGACCATGTGGCGGTCATCCCGGTCGCGGCGGACGGGACGACGGAGGCGCTCCCCGTCCTCCGCGCGCTCGCACCGCGCCGGTGAGCGCCGACCCCGCGGGCGCGGCCCCGCCCGGCGACCCGTTCGCCACCCTTGCCCCGGGCGCGGGCTTCCGTGCCACGGCCCCGGACGGCGCCGCCGTGGAGGTCCTCCTCGCGACCCGCGGCGGATCGATGGCCCGCTTCACGCTCACCCCCGGCCAGGTGACCGATCCCGTCATCCACCGGAGCGTGGAGGAGATCTGGCTTGTCACGGCGGGCCGGGGCGAGATCGTCCGGCGCCAGGCGGGGCGCACGGAGCGGACGGCGCTCGTCCCCGGCCTCTGCCTCACGATCCCCCACGGGACGGCCTTCCGCTTCCGCGCCGCGCCGAACGCCGGCCTGGAGATCGTCGCGATCACGATGCCCCCCTGGCCCGGCCCGGACGAGGCGATCCCGGTCCCGGGGCTGGAGCCCTGAGCGGGGAAGGCGCTCCGGCGGCCCCTATACTCCCGCCCATGGCGCAGGAGATGACGATCGCGACGATCGGTACCGGGGTGATGGCGGGCTCGATGCTCGCCGGTCTCTTCGCGGGCGGGCGGCTCCGCCCGGACCAGGTGATCGCCTCCGAGCCGCGCGCCGACCGCCGTGCGCACCTCGAGGCCGATCTCGGGATCCGGACCACCGCGAGCAACGCCGAGGCCGCGGCCGCCGCGCAGGTCGTGGTCCTCGCGATCAAGCCCCAGAGCCTCGCGGAGGTGGGCCGCGATCTGCGCCCCGTCCTGCGCCCGGATCAGCTCGTCATCAGCATCCTCGCCGGCCCCACCACGCGCGCCCTCGGCGCGGCGCTCGGGCACCGCGCGATCGTCCGGGCGATGCCCAACACCCCGGCCCAGATCCGGCGCGGGATCACCGTCTGGTATGCCACGCCGGAGGTGAGCGCGGCGCAGCGCGAGACGGCGGGGCTCCTCCTCGGTGCGCTCGGCGAGCAGGTCGAGGTCCAGGACGAGAAGCTCGTCGCCATGTCCACCGCGGTGAGCGGGAGCGGGCCGGCCTACCTCTTCCTCGTCATGGAGGCGATGATCGACGCCGCCGTCCACCTCGGCTTCTCGCGCCACGTGGCGCACCAGCTCGTCGTGGAGACGCTCGAGGGGAGCGCCCTCTTCGCCAAGTCCACGGGAAGCCATCCTGCCCAGCTCCGCGACATGGTCACCTCGCCCGGCGGCACGACCGCCGCCGCGCTCCGCGAGCTGGAGGCCGGCCGTCTCCGGACCGTCCTCTCCGATGCCGTCTGGGCCGCGTGGCGCCGGACCGAGGAGCTGGGGCGGAAGCTGGAAGAGGAGCTTGCCGATCCGGAGCCGCCCGCCCGCGGTGGCTGAGCGGAGGAGCCCGCGCGGCCGCGCCCCGCGTGCCTCCGCGCTCCTCGGCCTCTCCCTCCTCTTCCTGCTCGGCGTGCCGGCCGCCGGCACGACGCCCGCTCCATCGATGCCTCCGCCGGTCGTCCCGGAGCGGCTCACCTGGGAGGTCGTGCGCCGGATCCCCCACGACACGGAGGCCTTCACCCAGGGGCTCCTCTTCGACGGATCCGGCCGGCTCTGGGAGAGCACCGGGCTCTGGGGGCTCTCCACGGTCCGGGAGCTCGATCCGGCCACGGGGAGCGTCCTGCGCTCCATCCCGACCCCGGACGGGGCCTTCGGGGAAGGCCTCGCGATCGGCGCGGCAGGCGAGCTCGTCCAGCTCACGTGGCAGGAGGGGATCGCCTGGCGCTACGACCCCGACACCCTCACCGTCATCGGCTCGTGGAGCTACGCGGGCGAGGGCTGGGGCCTCTGCTCGGATGGGACCCGGCTCGTGATGAGCGATGGATCGCCCCGCCTCACCTTCCGTGACCCGGCCACCTTCCTCCCCACCGGTGAGGTCACGGTCACCCGCGACGGGCTCCCCGTGGCGCGGCTGAACGAGCTGGAGTGCGCGGACGGGGCGATCTGGGCGAACATCTGGATGACCGACGAGATCGTGCGCATCGATCCCGCGAGCGGGATCGTCACCGGGATCCTCGACCTCGCGGGGCTCCTGGAGCCGCATCCCACCCGCGCCGACCCGGCGGCGGTCCTCAATGGGATCACCCGGGTCCCGGACGGCCCCGGCTGGCTGATCACGGGGAAGCTCTGGCCGGAGATCGTGGAGATCGTCCTCTCCGCGCCCGGTTGAGGCGGACGGTGGGTCAGGCCGCGGGCGGCCGGAAGGCGTAGACGCGGGCGGGGTTCGCCACGAAGAGCCGGGCGATCGCGGTCTCATCCAGCCCGATCTCCCGCATCCGCGCAGCGAAGGGGCCGAGGAGCCACTCCATCCCCGGCGTTCCACCGTGGACGCGCCAGTAGCCGCGTCGCGCGGCATCCATCCCGAGGACGATCCGATCCAGCGCGCCGTCCTCCGCGGCCCAGGCGAGCAGCCGGAGCGTCCCGTTCTCGGCGGTGCCCCAGCGGAAGGACTGGTCGTATTCCAGTGTCGCCCCGGTCGCGAGGAGCTCCCGGTGGTAGCCACGGTCCACGACCTTGTCCACGTGGGAGAGGGCGATCCCGGCCGCGTTCCCGCCGTGGCGCTCGAGGAGCGCGACCTGCTCCAGCCCGCCCGTCCCCTGCTCGCAGTGGGTGAGGATCGGGCAGCCCGTCCGTGCCTGGGCGGTCGCCACCGCGATGAAGATCGGCGTATCCCGGGGGGAGGGTCCGCCGAGCGATCCGGCGACCTTGATCAGCCCTGCCCGGTGCGGTGTCCGCCGGACGACCGGCGCGGAGAGGTCGAGGGCATCGATCCCCACCTCGATCTCCCCGATCAGGACCCCCGCCAGCTCATCCGTGCCGATCCGGCCCGTCCAGTGGCGCGGAGGGTAGTGGCGCTCGTGGTGGAAGCCGGTCGGCGCGATGAGATGGAGGCCCGTCCGGCGCGCGATCTCCGCGAGCGCGAGGACATCCCGGCCGGTATCCGCGGGCATCCCGTCCACGACCGCGCGCAGCCCGAGCGCCTGGGCCGGCGCGAGCTCCGCGACCGCGTCCTCGACCGAATCAAGGAGGTGGTCCGGGTGGTGGAGCGTGGTCCAGGAGGCCTGGATGATGAGGTGCTCGTGGGCGTACGTGACGCCGAGATCCGCGGGATCGATGTCGCCGAGGAGGGTCCGGACGAACGCGGCCCCCGTCACGATCGGTCGTCCTCGGGCTCGAGGAGCGCGCCATCCGCGTGCAGGCGCGCACGGAGCCGATCCGGGTCGAGGTCGCGCGGGTCCCGGCCTGCGGCGACCGCGAGCGCCGCGCCCGTGCCCGCGGCCTGGCCCATCGCCATGCACTGGCCCATCGAGCGGACCGAGGCGTGGGCGTCGTGCGTCGCCGAGAAGCAGCGGCCGGCCACGAGGACGTTCGCTGCGTCCCGCACGAGGAGGGTGCGCCACGGGATCCCCACGACCTCGCCGTCCGGCAGGTAGGCCCAGCGGGTATCCGGACCGCCGCGGTGGTCCTCGATCGGCGCGCCGCACAGGCCGATCTCGTCCGGGAAGCGGCGCGCCCCGAGCACATCGTCGCGGGTGAGCCGCGCATCCCCGTGGACCCGGCGTGTCTCGCGCACTCCCACCTGGACGGAGAGGCCGGCGAGCGCGGCGTGCTCGTAGCCCGGGACCCGGTCCACGAGGAAGCGGACGTACTCCAGCGCCTGGCGCCGACCCGCCATCTCCAGCTCGCTCAGAAGCCAGGGGTCCGTGGGGTTCACGATCCGGCCGTCCACCCGGCGGACCGACTCGAGCCGCGTCATCACCGTCGCGGTCATCCCCTCGACGGTCGTGATGTGGTCCGAGCCCTCGCGGCGCGGCAGGTCGTACGCGCCCGAATCGGCCGCCTCGCCCATCAGCTCGTGGAGCCGCGCGGTCGTGATCGTCCGCCGGCGCGTCATCTCCACGTTCACGACCTTGAAGGTCGTGGTCAGCGTCTGCGCCGGGTCGAGCTCGCCCGCGGTCTCGTAGCCGAAGCCCGCGTGGTGACAAAGGTCGGCGTCGCCGGAGGCATCGATGAAGACCCGCCCCTCGATGCGCGCGAGGCCCGCCTTCGTGGCCACGACGAGCCCGGTCGCCCGCCCGTCCCGGACCTCCACCGCCTGGAGGAAGCTGTGGAGGAGGACGCGTACGCCTGCATCAAGGGCGAGCGTCTCCCAGGCGACCTTGAGGTGCTCGGGCATGTAGGTGATCCCGAGCCCGGCGCCGTAGGTGTTCGGTCGCTCCACCACCGGACCCATCCGGCGGAGCGCGGCGACCACGTCGTCCGGGACCCCGCCCACCACCTTCCGCGCGCGGCTGCCCGGGGTGCGGAAGCCATAGAAGGTGTCGAGGACGGCGGTGCTGCTGCCGCCGAGGAAGGGGAGCTTCTCCACGAGGAGGGTCGCGGCGCCGGTCCGTGCGGCCGCGATCGCCGCGCTCGACCCGGCGGATCCGGAGCCGACCACGACGACATCCGCCGAGGCCAGGAGCGGGAGGGAGGTGAGCGACGACATCCGGCTACTCCCCCGTCACCGACCAGCCGCCGTCCACCACGAGGACCTGGCCGGTGATCCCCCGGCTCTCCGGGGAGACGAGGAAGAGCGCCGCGTCCGCCACGTCCTCGGCGGCGAGGAACCCGTCCACGAGCGGCTGACGCCGCGCCGCGAAGGCGAGCGTCGCGGGGTCCGATCGGGCGCGCTCGGACATCCGGCTCACGGTGAGCGCGGGCGCGAGGGCGTTCACCCGGATCCCCTCGCGGACATAGGCTGCGGCCATCGCCGTCGTGAGCGAGACGATCGCCCCCTTCGCGGCTGCATAGGCGTGGGTGGGGAAGTGGGCCGGGTCGGGGCGCAGCGCGAGGATGCTCGCCATCGTCACGATCGAGCCGCGCGCACTGCCGGCATCCGCGGGCTGCGCGCGCATCGCGCGCACCACCGCCCGCAGCGTCGTCACCTGGGTCCGGGCATTCATCGCGAGCGTCCGCTCCCAGCCCTCCATCGTCATCTCGTGGACGAGCGCGTCCCCGTGACGCCGGCCGCTCCCGCCCGCGACGGCGAGGCAGGCGTCGATCCGTCCGAGGCGCGCGGCCGCAGCCGCGATGGCCGCGTCCGCCTGGGCCTCGTCCTCCAGGTCCGCCACGGCCCAGCCCGCGTCACCGCCCTCCGCGGCGATCCGGTCGGTGAGCGCGCGACAGCCCGCCTCCGTGCGGGAGATGACGAAGACGCGCGCCCCTTCCGCCGCGAACCGCCGCGCGGCAGCCTCCGCGATCCCCGTGCTCCCGGTGACGATCGCGGTCCGGCCGGTGAGCCGGCCGACCGACGTGCCACCTGTGCTCATCTGCATCGCCGTCAGTCTACGGTGACCGCGAGCGCCCGGCCGCGCGGTATCCTCGCCGTCGCCACGCCCACGTCGGCGACCCTCCGGAGGTCCCTCCCCGAAGATGTCCAGCCTCTCCCCGACCCCCGCTCGCGCCCCGATCCCCGCCCCCGTCCGGGAGGGCCGGCTCGTCGCGATCGGTCGCCGGCTGGCGTCCGACCGCACGGACGCGGTCGCCGGCGCGCTCGCGGACGCCGGGGTCCGCGCCTTCGAGATCACCCTCAACGAGCCGGAGGCGGATGCCCTCCTGGCGATCGGGATCGCCGCCCGCCGTCACGGGGACCGGATGCTCGTGGGCGCCGGGACCGTCCGCTCCATCCCCGCCGCGCGCCGCGCGATCGACGCGGGCGCCACCTTCCTCGTGGCGCCGCATACGGACGAGGCGCTCATCCGCTGGGCCGCCGGGCGGGGGATCCCGATCTTCCCCGGCGGCTTCACGCCGACCGAGGTCCATCGTGCGTGGGAGGCCGGCGCGACCGCGGTGAAGCTCTTCCCGGCCACCGTCGGCGGACCGGGCTACCTGCGGGAGCTCGCCGGGCCCTTCCCGGAGATCCCGATCATCCCCACCGGCGGCGTGAGCGCGGAGAACGTGGCCGCCTTCCTCGCGGCGGGTGCGGTCGCGGTCGGGCTCGGCGGGCGGCTGATCGGGGACGGCGACCCGGCGGGGGTCCGGGAGCGCGCGGCCGCGGTGATCGCCGCGATCGCCGCCGCGGGGCCGGGGGCATGACGGAGATCGTCACCCTCGGCGAGACGATGGCCTCGTTCATCGCCGAGCAGCGTGGATCGCTCGCCGCCGCGACCCGCTACCTGCGCGTCGTGGGCGGGGCGGAGGCGAACGTCTCCGTCGGGCTCGCCCGCCTTGGGCACACGGTCGCCTACCTCGGGCGTCTCGGGGACGACCCCTTCGGCACGGCGATCCGGCGCGCCCTCCGCGGCGAGGGGGTGGAGACCCGCTGGCTCCGTGCGGACCCGGATGCCCCGACCGGCGTCATGTTCCGCGAGCTCCGTGACCTCGGTCCGATGGAGGTCGTCTACCACCGCGCCGGGTCCGCCGCCTCGCGCGTCGGCCCGGACGAGATCCGGCAGGCCGAGGCGGACGGTGCCTTCGATGCCGTCCGCTGGGTCCACGTGACGGGGATCACCCCCGCCCTCTCCCCGAGCGCGGCGGCGGCGGTGGAGGCGGCGGTCACGATCGGCCGTGCGCGCGGCGCCACGGTCAGCCTCGATCTGAACATCCGGCGCCGCCTGTGGAGCGAGGACGCGGCGCGTGCCACGCTCGCCCCGCTCGCCGCCCGCTGCGATGTCGTCATCGGGGGGACGGAGGAGGCGGCGCTCATCGGCGGCCTGAGCACGGACCTGGAGCTGGGCGTCCGCGCCGACCCGGTCGCCGCGGCGGATGCCCTCCTCGATCTCGGGCCCGCGCGCGCGGTCATCAAGGTGGGGGCGGACGGTGCCCTCGAGCGCGCCCGTCTTCCCGACGGCACACGCGTGACCCGGCGGGCACCCGCGCTCCCCGTCCGCGTCGTGGATCCGGTGGGGGCCGGCGATGCCTTCACCGCCGCCTGGATCGCCTTCACGCTCGAGGGCGCGGACCCCGTGGAGGCGCTCCGGGCCGGCAACGCGGCGGGCGCCGCGGTCGTGACCACGGTGGGGGACCTGGAGGGGATCCCCACCCGGCGCGAGCTCGACGCGCTCCTCGCGGTCGCGGGACGGGACACGATCCGCTGACCGGCCCCGGTGCCGGGTGGCCGCCCGGACGGGAGTAGACTGCGCCCGTGTCCCACTCTCCTGCCGACGCCGGACGTCGCCGATCCCGGATCGCTGCGCTCCCCGGCCTCCTGCGGGAGCGGATCCTCGTCCTGGACGGGGCGATGGGGACGATGCTCCAGGGGCTCGCCCTCGGGGAAGCCGACTTCCGCGGGGAGCGCTTCGCCGACCACGCGCGCGACCTGCGCGGCGCGAACGACCTCCTCGTCCTCACCCGCCCGGACGCCGTCCGGGGGATCCACGCGGACTACCTTGCCGCGGGCGCGCACATCGTCAGCACGAACACCTTCAACGCGAACGCGGTCTCGCTCGCGGACTACGGGCTTGCGGAGCTCGCCCGCGAGGTGAACCGGGCGGCGGCGGCGCTCGCCCGCTCCGCCGCGGACGATGCCGAGGCCGCGGACCCCCGAACGCCCCGCTACGTCGCCGGGGCGATCGGCCCCACGACCCGGACCGCGAGCATCTCCCCGGACGTCAACGACCCGGGCGCCCGGAACGTCACCTTCGAGCAGCTGCGCACCGCCTACCTGGATGCGGCCCGTGGTCTCGTGGAGGGCGGCGCCGATCTCCTCCTCGTGGAGACGATCTTCGACACCCTGAACGCGCGTGCCGCGATCTTCGCCCTCGAGGAGCTCTTCGCGGAGACCGGCGAGCGGCTCCCGGTGATGATCTCCGGGACGATCACGGATGCCTCCGGGCGGACCCTCTCCGGTCAGACGGTGGGTGCCTTCTGGAACAGCGTCCGCCATGCCCGGCCGCTCTCGATCGGCTTCAACTGCGCGCTCGGCGGGCGCCAGCTCCGTCCCTTCATCGGGGAGCTCGCGGGGATCGCGGAGACCTTCGTCGCGGCGTACCCCAACGCCGGCCTCCCGAACGCCTTCGGCGGGTATGACGAGGGCCCGGAGGAGACCGCCGCCACGCTCGCCGCGATGGTGGAGGAGGGGAGCGTCAACCTCGTCGGCGGATGCTGCGGGACGACCCCGGCGCACATCCGCGCGATCGCCGCGGTGGCGGCCGCGGGCCGGCCGCGGGTCGTGCCGGAGATCCCCCGCCGGACCCGCCTCGCCGGGCTGGAGGCGCTCGAGATCGGTCCCGATTCGCTCTTCGTCAACGTGGGCGAGCGAACGAACGTGACCGGGTCGCGACGCTTCGCGAAGCTGATCCTCGAGGACCGCTACGCCGACGCGGTCGAGGTCGCCCGGCAGCAGGTCGCGAACGGCGCCCAGATGATCGACGTGAACATGGACGAGGCGCTCCTCGATTCCGAGGCGGCGATGGCGCGCTTCCTCGATCTCATCGCGGCGGAGCCGGACATCTCGCGCGTCCCCGTGGTCATCGACTCGTCCAAATGGTCGGTCCTCGAGGCCGGCCTCCGCCACGTCCAGGGGCGGGCGGTCGTCAACTCGCTCAGCCTGAAGGAAGGGGAGGAGGAGCTCCTCCGCCAGGGCGAGCTGGCGCGCCGCTACGGTGCGGCCGTCATCGTCATGGCCTTCGACGAGGCCGGCCAGGCGGAGAGCGTGGAGCGGCGCGTCGCGGTCGCCCACCGCGCGGTCCGTCTCCTCGTGGACCGGGTCGGCTTCCAGCCCGAGGACATCATCCTCGACCCGAACATCTTCGCGATCGGGACGGGGATCGAGGAGCACGCGCGCTACGCGGTCGACTTCTTCGCCGCCACGCGCCGGATCCGCGCGGAGCTCCCCGGCACGCTCGTGAGCGGCGGCGTCTCCAACGTCTCCTTCGCCTTCCGGGGCAACGACCCGGTCCGCGAGGCGATCCACGCGGTCTTCCTCTACCACGGGATCCACGCCGGGATGGCGATGGCGATCGTCAACGCGGGCGCCCTCCCCGTCTACGACGAGATCGACCCCGAGCTGCGCGAGCGCGTGGAGGACCTCGTCCTCGACCGCCGGCCGGATGCCACGGAACGGCTCCTCGAGATCGCGGACACGGCCCGCGCGCGTGCCACCGGGGATGCGCGCGACCTCACCTGGCGCGAGAAGCCGGTCCGCGAGCGGCTCACCCACGCGCTCGTGGAGGGGATCGCGGACTGGATCGTCGAGGACACCGAGGAGGCACGGTCCACCTCCGCCCGCCCGCTCGACGTCATCGAGGGTCCGCTGATGGACGGGATGAACATCGTCGGCGACCGCTTCGGGTCCGGCCGGATGTTCCTCCCCCAGGTCGTGAAGAGCGCCCGCGTGATGAAGCAGGCGGTCGCCCACCTCGTCCCCTACATCGAGGCCGAGAAGTTGGCGCGCGGCGAGGCAGCCGGCGATGCCCGCGGTGCCGCCGGCACGATCGTCATGGCGACCGTGAAGGGGGACGTCCACGACATCGGGAAGAACATCGTGGGGGTCGTGCTCGGCTGCAACGATTACCGCGTCATCGACCTCGGGGTGATGGTCCCCTGGACGCGGATCCTCGAGACCGCGCAGGCCGAGGGGGCGGACCTCATCGGGCTCTCGGGGCTGATCACACCCTCGCTCGAGGAGATGCGCACGGTGGCCACGGAGATGGAGCGCGCCGGGATGAGCGTCCCGCTCCTCATCGGTGGCGCCACCACGTCGAAGGCCCATACCGCCGTCCGGCTCGAGCCCGCCTACTCCGGCCCGGTCGTCCACGTCCTGGACGCCTCGCGCGCCGTCGGGGTCGCCGGTGCCCTCCTCAACGCGGAGAGCCGCACCGGCTTCGTGGAGCGGACGCGCGAGGAGTACGCGGAGACCCGCCGGATCCACGAGGAGCGCGCCACCACCCGCCGCCTCCTGCCGCTCGCGGAGGCCCGCGCGCACCGGCTCCGGCTCGACCCCGCCGGCGCGCGCCCGATCCCGCCCACCTTCACCGGCGCCCGGGCCTTCCGCGATCTCCCCCTCGCGACCCTCGTGGAGCGGATCGACTGGAGCCCCTTCTTCCATACCTGGGAGCTGGCCGGTCGCTACCCCGCGATCCTGGACGACCCGGTGGTGGGCGAGGCCGCCCGCTCCCTCCACGCGGATGCCCTCCGGCTCCTCGACCGGATCGTCCGGGAGCGGCTCCTCCGGGCGGACGGGGTGGCCGGCTTCTGGCCCGCGGCCTCCACGCCGGATGACGAGATCGTCCTGTACACGGACGAGACCCGGCGGACCGAGCTCGCCCGGATCCCCGCCCTCCGGCAGCAGATGGAGAAGCCGGACGGGCGGCCGAACCTCGCCCTCTCCGATTTCGTCTTCCCCGTGGAGAGCGGGATCCCCGACTGGATCGGCGCCTTCGCGGTGACCGCCGGGCACGGCCTCGAGGAGCTGCGCGCCTCGTTCATCGCCGCCCATGACGACTACTCGGACATCCTCGCGGCGGCGCTCGCGGACCGGCTCGCCGAGGCCTTCGCCGAGTGGCTCCACGAGCAGGCGCGGCGCGAGCTGTGGGGCTACGCGCCGGACGAGGCGCTGGACAACGATGGCCTGATCGCCGAGCGCTACCAGGGGATCCGGCCCGCGCCCGGCTATCCGGCCTGCCCGGACCACACCGGGAAGCGGGAGATCTTCGATCTCCTCGGGGCGGAGGCCGCAGCGGGGATGACGCTCACGAGCTCGATGGCGATGCTCCCCGGCGCCTCGGTGAGCGGCACCTGGTTCTGGCACCCTGACGCACAGTACTTCGGGTTGGGGCGGATCGGCCGCGACCAGCTCGCCGACTACGCCCGCCGGAAGGGCTGGGAGCTCGCGGAGGCCGAGCGATGGCTGGCACCGAACCTGGACGACCGGTAGCCGCTCCGCGCCGGCGGACCCGGCGGGGTCCCGCGGCCGCCGCGCCCGGGGCCCCGGAGGCGGGCCGCGCCGGCGAGGCCGTGGCGATCGCGGAGCTCACCTTCCTCGCCGACGTCGCGCGGCTCGCCGCCTCCGCGCGGACCTGGGAGGAGCTCCTCGGGACGATCATCGACCGGGCACGTGCCGCCGCCCGGGCGGACGTCTGCTCGCTCTACCTCGCGGACCGGGACGGGGGCGGGGTGACGCTCGCGGCCACGAACGGCCTGGACCGCCACGCGATCGGCGTCGCACGGCTCCGGATCGGACAGGGGATCACCGGCCTCGTGGCGCGGGACCGGGTCCCGATCGCCACCCTGGACGTGCGCGACGACCCCCGCTTCGCGTGGATCCGCGGCGTCGACCAGGCGCGCTTCACCTCGATGTGCTCCGTCCCGCTCGTCTGGGACGACCAGGTCGTGGGTGTCCTCAACGTCCAGACGGTGGAGCCACGGGCCTTCAGCGCCGCGGATATCGGCTTCCTCGAGGCGCTCGCCGGCCTCCTCGCCGGGCTCGTCGAGAAGCACCGGCTCCAGGACGAGGCGGCCGCCCAGCTGGAATCGTTGCGCGCCCTGGACGAGGCCCGCGCGAACCTCATCGCGGTCGTCACCCACGCCCTCCGGACCCCGCTCGCCGTGGTCCGCGCCTACGTGGAGCTTCTCGGCGGACGCGTCCAGGCCCACGAGGAGCCGGATGCCGCGCACTGGGAGGCGGAGGCGCTCGCCCAGGTGGACCGGCTCGACCGCACGATCGATTCCATCCTCGAGAGCCTGCGCGTCCTCACGCCGCCCACCTCCGCCCCCGTCCCGATCCGGGTGGACGAGATCGTGGAGAGCGAGCTCCGCTCCCTCGCTCCGATGCTCCGCCGCCACACCGTGCGGATGAGCTTCACCGAGCGGCCGATCCGGGCGCTCGGCTCGGACGAGCAGCTCCGCCGGCTCCTTGGCTATCTCCTCGAGAACGCGGCGAAGTACGCGCCGGAGTCCGGCGGGATCGACGTCTATGGCTGGGTGGACGGGGAGCGCGCCCATCTCGCCGTGACGGATGACGGGCCGGGGATCCCGCCCGCGTGGCAGGAACGGATCTTCGAGCCGTTCGTGCGCCTGGACGATTCGCCGCGGGGGGCGGGGATCGGGCTCTTCGCCGCCCGTCATATCGCCCGCTCGATGGGTGGCGACCTGCGCGTGGAGCCCCGGCTCCCCGCCGGATCCCAGTTCGTCCTCGAGCTCCCCGCCCAGCCCGTCGCCAGCGCGCGCGACGCGTAGGCCCGGGCGGCGCGGCCTCCGCCGCGCCCGGGTCAGCCCGCCGGCGTCTCCAGGAGATAGCCCACGCCGCGGATCGCCACCGGGATCGGGGCGCCGACGGCGACGAGCTTCTCGCGCAGCCGGGCGAGGTGCGGCTTGAGCCAGAGCGGATCCGGGTCCGGGACATCCGGCCAGCCCGCGGCGAGGAGCGCATCCTGCGTGACGACCTCGCCGATCCGGTCGATGAGCGCCGCGAGGAGCCGGAACTCGGTGAGCGTCGCGGGGACCGCCACCCGCTGCCAGCGGATCTCGTGGCGCTTCAGGTCCAGCTCCCAGGCGTCCGGGCCGTGGCCGGCGGTGGGCGCCGCGGTGGCCTCCGCCCCCGCGTTCCGGGCGAGGGTCGCCCGGCGGGCGACGGCACGGACCCGCGCGAGCAGCTCATCCGCGCGGAAGGGCTTCCGGATGTAGTCGTCTGCGCCCGCGTCCAGGAGCTCCACGGTCGCCTGCCGCTCGCGCTCGCCCGAGACGATGATGATCGGCGTCTCGGAGATCTCCCGGATCCGGGCGCAGACGGTGGCGCCATCCAGGCCCGGCATCGCGAGGTCGAGGAGGACGAGGTCCGGGGCGTCGGAGGCGAAGCGCCGGAGCGCCTCCTCGCCGTCGTAGGCCGCCACGATCCGGTGGCCCGCCTGGCCGAGGAGCGCGCCGAGCGCGCCGACCATCGCCGGCTCGTCATCCACGACGAGGATCTTCATCCCGCTCCCTGCCGCCGGCCGGCCACCCTGGGTCATCCGCGTCCCTCCCGTTCCCCGCCCCCGCGCAGGGCATCGAAGCGCTCCCGCCAGCTCGCCATCCGCGCCTCGTCCGCGAAAAGGACGAGGACGGTGTTCTCGCCCGCGAGCGTCCCTTCCTGCTCCTGGAGCTCGGAGAGGTCGATCGCCTGGGCCAGCGCGCTCGCCATCCCCGGCAGGGTGATGAGGAGGAGCGTGAGCCCCGACCGCCGCACCGTGATCGGCAGATCGTCCAGGAGGCGCCGGAGCGCCGATCCGCCGGCCCGGCCCGTCTCGGACGGCGCGCCGGGGAGAGCATAGACGCGCCGGCCATCGCGCATGACCTTGACCAGACCGAGCGCCGCGAGATCCCGGCTCACCGTGGCGGCATCCACCGCGAAGCCGCGCGCCTCGAGAAGCGCCCCGAGCTCCCGCTGGCTCGTCACGGGACGCGCGCTCACGAGCTCCTCGATCACCCGCAGGCGCGCCTCGCGCCCCGCCCGTCCGGGGCCGCCCGCCCCGGCCGGCCCCGTGCGCCCCGTCCGCTCATCCATCGTCCGGAGGATAGCGGTCCGTCAGGGCGCGGGGACGGAGCGCGGGGTCACCTCCGCGACCGGCGTCGGCACGCCGTCCACGATCTCCACGATCGCCACGCTCTTCTCCGGGACGTGGACCCCCGGCGCGTAGCCGATCGTGCCGGTGATCCCCGGGAAGCCGGTCGTCGCTTCGAGCGCCGCCACGATCGCCTCCGGATCCGTGCTCCCCGCCGCCTCGATCGCGGCGGCCGCGAGGGACGCTGCGTCATGGCCGAGCGCGGCGAACGAGGTCGCGGTCCCCTCCCCGTGGCGTGCCGCGTAGGCCGCGATGAAGCGGCGGACCGGCTCGCTCCCGGAGACCGGGTCCATGAGCGCGTGCGTCGTGTAGATCGCACCCTCTGCCGCGTCCCCGCCCTCGGTGACGAGCTCCGGCGTGTCGTATCCATCCCCGCCCACGACCGGCATCGCGAGGCCGCCATCCCGGAGCTGGCGGAGGACGGTCCCCACGTTGTAGGGCATCGCCGCCACGTAGAGGAAGTCCGGAGGGGTCTCGAGCGCGCGGAGCCGCGCCACGGCCTCCGCGAGGTCCGGGTCGCGGTCCGCGAAGGTCGCCTCGAGGACGAGGCTCCCGCCTGCCGCCGCGAGCGCGCTCCGCGCGTAGCGCGCAAGGTCGATGGGGTACTGCGCCCCCTCGTCCCAGAGGAGGGCAGCGGTGGTCCCGAAGCGGTCGATCGCGTATTCCACCCCGGCCGCCGCCTGGGTGTTGTCGCCGAAGGGGACGAGGAAGAGGCGGTCGCCCACGGTGGCCGGAAGGAGGGGTGAGGTCGCACCGACGACGAGGAAGGGGATCCCCGCCTCCTGGAGGATCGGGCCGGCCGTGAGGACCGGGTCCGTATCCGTGAAGCCGAGGTAGAGATCGACCGCATCCTCCGTCACCGCCTGCCGCGCGTTCTCCGCCGCGACCGCCGGGTCCGAGGTGCTGTCCCGGACGATCAGCTCCACGGGAAGTCCGAGGACCCCGCCCGCCGCGGAGATCTCCTCGATCGCGAGCATCGCCCCGCGCGCCGCCGGCTCCCCGATCGAGCGGTCCTTCCCGCTCAGCGCGAAGCCCGCCCCGATGCGCACCGGCTCCTGCGCCGCTCCGGCCGGGATGACGAGGCCGCCGAGCGCGACGGCCAGCCCCGCGACCACGACCACCGATCCGGCCCCACGGCCCATCGCCCGTCTCCTTCCCGACTCCGGCCGGTCCGTCCCACCCGGACCGCGTGCGGGGCCGAGTCTACCCGTCCCCTTCCCCCGGACGCGGAGCCCGTCCCGCCACGCTTGACGCGCTCCCCGCCCGCCCCCATACTCCGCCCCCGAGATGGCGAACCACGATTTCCCGAAGCGCAAGCGCACGCGGCCCTGCCTGGAGGCAGCGGTCCGCTAGGCAGCGCGCGAGAAGCGTGGGGCCTGGCGGACAGGCTCCCGGGGCCGCGGACACCGAGCACGGTGACCGCGGCGTTTTTGTTTCGGCGAGAAGGAAGGACGGACGATGCGAGCGCTCCTCACCGGTGCGGGGAACATGGGCCGCGCGATCCGCGGCGCCCTGGAGGCCCGCGGCGATGCGGTCGTCGGGATGACCGGTCGCGCGGACCGGCCGGACCCGGCGGCCCTCGCCCCCGTGGACGTCGCCTTCGAGTTCAGCCACGCCGAGACCTTCCTGCCGAACCTCCGGCTCGCCGCGGACGCGGGCTGCCGCTCGATCGTCGTGGGGACGACCGGCTGGGCGCACGACCCGGCGATCGCGGCGGGTCTTGAGCGGCTGATCGCCGAGCGTGGCCTGCGCGTCGTCGTCGGCCCCACCTTCAGCGTCGGCGTCATCCTCTTCACCGAGGTCGCCGTCGAGGCCGCGAAGCGCTTCGGGCGCTTCCCCGAGTTCGACCCCTTCATCGTGGAGCAGCACCGCCGCGCCAAGGCGGACCGCCCCTCCGGCACCGCGAACGCGATCGCCGAGCGGATGCTTCCCCACCTCCCCGCGAAGCGCCGGGCGCTCCTGCCCGAGGGGCAGGGAGCGCCAGATCCCGCGACGCTCGAGGTCGTCGCGATCCGCGCCGGCGTCCACCCCGGGATGCACATCGTGGGGTTCGATGCGCCGGGCGAATCGATCGAGCTCCAGGTCACCGCGCGGGACCGCTCGGCCTACGTGGCCGGTGCGCTCCTCGCGGCCGACCGGATCTGCGCGGACCCGGACCGTCCCGCCGGCCTCATCCCCTTCGCGAGCCTGATCGGCGAGATCCTCGCCGGCCCGGCCGCCTCCTGACCGACCCGCCCCCCACCTCCTGGAGACCGAACGACGATGACCGCCCTCCGCCTGCGTGGCGCCTTCACCGCCCTCGTCACCCCCTTCCTGCCGGACGGCTCCTTCGACGAGGCGGCCTTCGTCCGGCTCGTCGAGCGCCAGATCGACCTCGGCATCGACGGGCTCGTCCCGGTCGGCACGACCGGCGAGTCCCCCACGACCTCCCACGAGGAGGACGAGCGGATCATCGGCCTCGCGATCGACGCGGTCCGCCGGCGCGGTGCCGCAGGCCGGATCCCGGTCGTGGCCGGGACCGGCTCGAACGACACGCGCACGGTGATCGAGGCGACCCGCCGCGCGAAGGCGCTCGGTGCGGACGCGGCGCTCGTGGTGGCGCCCTACTACAACAAGCCGGACCAGCGGATGCTCGAGAGCCACTACCGGCGCGTCGCGGACGAGGGCGGGCTCCCGGTCGTCGTCTACAACGTCCCCGGCCGGACCGGCACGAACATCGAGCCCGCCACCCTGATGCGCCTCGCCGGCCATCCCGGGATCGTCGCGGTGAAGGAGGCGAGCGGGAACATCGAGCAGATCATGACGATCCTGCGCGACCGCCCCGAGGGCTTCTCCGTCCTCTCCGGCGACGATTCGGTCACCTTCCCGATGCTCGCCCTCGGCGGGGACGGCGTGATCAGCGTGGCCTCCAACGAGATCCCCGCCGAGATGGCGCGGATCTGCGCGGCAGCTTTCGCGGGCGACTGGGCGACCGCCCGGGCGCTCCACCACCGCTACCTCGACCTCATGCGCGTGAACTTCATCTCCCCGAACCCGGTCCCGGTGAAGGCCGCGCTCGCCGAGATGGGTCTCATCCACGACGTCCTCCGCGAGCCGCTCCTGCCGCTCGCGGACGCGCAGCGGGCGACCCTCCGCGCCGCGCTCGCCGCGGTGGGGCTGATCGCGGACGGAGCGGGCGCGTGAGCGGCGAGGCGTACGCCGCGCTTCGCGACCGGATCCTCGCCACCCTCGACGCCTGGCCCGCCGCCGGCAGCCCCCTCCCGGACGCCCTCCGGGACGAGGCCGTCGAGCTCACCGCGGAGCTCGTCACCGCGCTCGAAGCGGGGGCCGTGCGTGCCGCAGAGCCGGATCCGGCCGCCCCCGGCGGCTGGCGGGTGAACGCGTGGGTGAAGCGCGGGATCCTCCTCGGCTTCCGGATCCCCGGCCTGCGCGACTACCGGGACGGTCCGATCATGGTGGCCCGGGACAAGGTGGCCTACGGCGTCCTCGACCTCCTCGAGAGCGAGGGCGCGCGCGCCGCGCTCGCGGCCGGGGCCCCCTGGCGTGTCGTCCCCGGCGGAAGCACGGCGCGCTCGGGCGTCCACCTCGAGCCGGGCGTGACGATCATGCCCCCCTCCTACCTGAACATCGGTGCCTGGGTCGGGCGCGGGACGATGGTCGATTCCCACGCGCTCGTCGGCTCCTGCGCCCAGATCGGGGCCCGCGTGCATCTCTCCGCCGCGGCCCAGGTCGGCGGCGTCCTCGAGCCGGCCGGAGCGCGCCCGGTCGTCGTGGAGGACGATGCCTTCGTCGGCGGCGGCTGCGGCCTCTACGAGGGGGTCGTCGTGGGCCAGGGGGCCGTCCTCGGCTCCGGTGTCATCCTCACCGGGCAAAGCCGGCTCATCGACCTCGTCGAGGAGCGGGAGCTGCGCGGCACGCCGGAGGCGCCGCTCGTCGTCCCGCCCGGCGCGGTCGTCATCCCCGGCAGCCGGCCCGCGCCGGGCGCTTGGGCGGCAGCGCAGGGGGTCGCGCTCTCCGTCCCCGTCATCGTCAAGCGCCGCGACGCCTCCACGGAGGCGCGGGTCGCGCTCGAGGAGGCGCTCCGGTGAGCGAAGGAGCGGCTCCGGAGCACCCGCGGATCGAGGCGGGGGCCCGTATCGCGGGGATGGACCCCGAGGAGCTCGTCCGCGCCCACGGCTCGCCGCTCTTCGTCTATGACCTGGACGTCGTCACGGCGCGCGTCAGCGCGCTCCGCGCGGCGCTCCCGGAGCGTGCCGAGCTCGCCTTCGCGGTGAAGTCGAACCCGAACCCCGCCCTCCTCGCCCACCTCGCCGGTCTCGGCGTGGGCGCCGATATCGCCTCCGGGGGCGAGCTCGATGCGGTGACCCGTGCGGGCTTCGACCTTCGCTCGGTCGTCTTCACCGGGCCGGGCAAGACGGATGCGGAGCTCGCGCGCGCCGCCCGCAGCGGGCTCCGGGCGATCACCGTCGAATCGCTCGAGGAGCTCGACGTGCTCATCGAGCTCGCGCCGGTGGCGGCGCCGCGGCAGGGGATCCTCCTCCGCCTCGCGATCGAGGGAGCAGGGATCGGTGCCGAGGCGCATCCGATCATCGGTGGGCCCGGTGCCGGGAAGTTCGGCCTCGTCCCGGACGAGGTGGATGCCGCCGTGGACCGTCTCCTCCTCGCCGGCGCGATCGGCGGCCCAGGCTCCCCCTACGAGCTCCTCGGGCTCCACGCCTTCGGTGCCTCGAACGTCCTCGATGCCACCCGGATCGTGGAGAACGTCCGCAGCCTTGCCGCCCGGGCGGAGGCATTCGCCACCCGGCACGGCCTCCACCTGCGCACGGTGGATGCCGGTGGTGGGCTGGGGATCCCCTATGCCGATGACGAGGCGCCCCTCGACCTCGACCTGCTCCGCGACGGCCTCGCGCGCGAGACGGCGACCTGGGCGGACCGGACCGGCCTCTCCGAGACGCGCCTCCTCTTCGAGCCGGGCCGCTTCCTTGCCGGACCCGCGGGCGCCTACCTCATGCGCGTCGTGCGGACGAAGGAGCGGAGTGGCCGGACGATCGCCGTCACGGACGGCGGGATCCATCACCTGCTCCGGCCCGCGCTCATCGGTCGCGCCCAGCGGACCCTCATCGTGGGAGCGGGCGCCGGCCGCCCCGCGGACGGCGTCACGGACATCGTCGGCCCGCTCTGTACCGGCCTGGACGTCCTTGCCACGGAGGTCCCGATGCCCGCGCCGCGGACCGGGGACCTCCTCGCGGTCGTGGACGCGGGCGCCTACGGCTTCACCGAATCGATGCCCCTCTTCCTCTCCCACCCGATCCCCGCCGAGGTCGCCGTGCGCGGCGGCCGGGTCGTGGCGGCCCGCCCCCGGGTGGCACCGCGCAGCTGAACCGCCCCGGCATGAGGACGCCGCCCGCCCGGAGGGGCGAGCGGCGTTCGTGTGGCCGGGATCCGCGCGCCCTGGGGTGGGCCCGCGGTCCGGGGTCAGGACCCGGGCGCGAGCGCGAGGATCTGACCGCCGCCGGATCGCGGGGTGAGGGTGGAGACATAGATCGTCCCGTCCGGGGCGACCTCGATCCCACCCGGGGCGGTGAGGCCCTCCGATGCGATCTGCACGGGCGTCCCGCCGCCTGCCGGCACCCGCCAGAGTCCGCCGGTCAGGTCACCGGAGGGGATCCGGTTCGTCGCGTACTCCAGGACGAGGAGGCTCCCGTCCGCATCGAAGGCGAGGTCGACGACGTTCGTGAAGCCGCTCGCGTAGACGGTGGGCTCCTCGCCCGGGACGATCCGCCAGACGGCGGCGCCACCGAGCGGGAAGGGGGCGCCCGTCAGCTGCGTGACATAGGCGGCGCCGTCCGGACCGGCGGCGATCCCCGTGGGGACCGACTGCATCGGGATCAGCACCGGCGATGCGGCCGGGTCCGGGGATGCGCCGGGCGCGGTGGGCGCGGGGACCATCGTCGCGTGGAGGACCGCGACGACGCTCAGCGTCCCGCTCGCGTCGATCGCGTAGATCGTGTTCCCGCCGGCATCCGCCGCCCAGATCGAGCCGTCCGGCGCGAGCGCCACCCCGTAGGCATTGGAGTCGATCGTCGAGGTGGGGTCGCCCTGGTCGGGGTTCGTGGCCGCCTCCGCCGCCGCGAGGTCGGCGATGACGACCGGCGCCTCGCCGGGGACCACGCGGATCACCGTCCCCATCAGCTCCTTGCCCACGACCGGGAGGCCGTCGCGGTACTCGGGCTCACCACCCAGACCGACCGTGGCGATGAAGGCGCCATCCGGGCCGAGGAAGAGATGGGAGACCCCGGTCGGGTTCTTCGCCTCGTCCCCGAACGCGACGGACGGCAGGCCGCTCACCAGCGGCACGATCGTCCCGTCCGTGCCGATCGCGACGATCCCCGAGCTCGTCCCGACACAGGCCTTGCCGAAGACCGGGTGATCGAAGCACTCGCTGCCGCCGGTCCCCGAGATCGCGACATAGAGTGTCCCGTCCGGACCGAGCGTGAGGCCCCGGGGCCCCGCCAGCCCGTCCGCCACGATCGTCCAGCCGGGGGGTTGGGCCGCTACGGGGAGGACCCCGGCGATCCCGAGCGCGCCGATCGCGACCAGCGCCCCGAGGGCACGCCTCCGTCCGTTCCTCATCGTTTCCCGCTCCCTTCCGCATCTCCGGCAGGATCTCCGGCCGTCCGACTGATGATGCCGCCGATGGCCTCCGGCTGCTCGGCGCCCCCTCCCGGTCCCGCCGCGCCGTGGCGCCGCCACTCTGCCCGGAGCTGCTCCACTGCCTCCGCCCCGTGGATCGCGAGGTGGTCCCCGGGCATCGCGAGCAGCAGCTCGGCGAGGCGGTCCACGAGCGCGGGGTCGTAGAGCGGGCTCCGGTTCCGGCTCGCGAGGGGAAGGTCGAGCTGTGCGGCTCCGGGCGCTGCCGGCGCGAGAGCGCGCCCTCCGGTCGCGATGATCTCCTCGTAGCGGACGATGAGCGGATCCGGCAGGGTCCGCCGGAAGCGGCCCACCCACCAGCCGAGGAGGAGCACCTGGCGCCGGTGCCGGTCCGGCTCGGCGGCGAGGCGCCGGGAGAGGTCTCCGTCGACCGCCTCCACATTCACGGAATGGCCGTCCCGGAGGGGCATCCCCATGGTCTGCCAGGAGAGGAGGGTCGCCAGCGGGTTCCGGACGACGGCAACGCACGGGAGCCGCGCAGCGAGCTCGGGGAGGACGACGGCGAAGAGACCCGGGTGCTTCACGATGAGCCGGAAGTCCGGGCGGAGCCCCCGCTCGCGGACGTCGACCCACCCGTCATCGACCCGCACCGTGCGCAGGCCATCCGCGCCGGGAGCCCCGGCGACCATGTCCTCCGGGACGACCCCGTCGCGCAGCTTCGTCCGTGCGCGGCCCGTGGCGAGGATCGAGGCACGTTCCTCCCCGATCCAGCGCACGATCGCGGCCGCGATCGCCTCGCGGCCCATCCCGCGGAGCGAGACCGGATCGATCGGCTCGGAGAGCGCGACCACGCCGGGCACCCGGTCGAGGAGCGAGGTCGCGAGGGTCGTCCCGGAGCGGGGGATCCCCGTGAGGATCACGTCCAGCGCGGCACCGCCTCGCCGTCCAGGATCGCGCACAGCGCGACCCGCTCCCGCTCCTCGGTCCGTGCGCTCGCCTCCGCACGGCCGGCCGCCCGCATCGCTGCTCCCTGCCGCGGATCGGCCGGATCCGCCTGGCCGAGGCCCTGGATGAGCGTGAAGACCGGCCGGCCCGGATCGGCGGCATCGTCCGGCCAGTCGATCCCCCCGCAGAAGAGGCCACCGGCCGCCTCGGGCTCCCAGCGGTCGGTCCGTGGTCCGATCCCCGTCCAGGTCCGGAGCGCGGGATCCGCGGGCTCCTCGGCGAGGTGGAGGAGCGGGGTGAAGCGGCGGGACGACCGCGCGTGGAGGAAGAGGTCACGCGCCTTCCACTCGCCACCGGAGGGGCCGCGATCCCGCCGCAGGAAGAGGAGCGGGATGCGCTCCGTCACCGGGCCCTGCCGGTCTCCTCCGCGAGCCGCGCCTCGTGCCCCGCGAGCTCGGCCGCCACGCGGGCGGGCGCCGTCCCGCCCACGACGTCGCAGCGGGCAAGCGCCCCCGCGACCGTGGCTGCGGCACGGATCCGGCCGGGGAGGGCCGGGTCGTCTGCGCGCTCGCGGGCCGCCGGGTCCTCCGCTGCCCGGAAGGCCTCCGCCACGTCCGCATCCGTCACGCCGTCCAGCTCCGTCCCGGCCCGCTCGGCCGCCGCCACGAGCCGGCCCGCGATCCCGTGGGCGACGCGGAAGGGGATCCCCTCGCCGACGATCGTGTCCGCCACCGCGGTCGCGGTCGTGAAGCCGCGTCCGGCCGCCGCGGCCATCCGCTCGCCATCCACGCGCAGCGTGCTCACCATCCCGGCGAGGACCCGGAGGGAGGCGTCCAGGACGGCGAGCGCGTCGAAGAGCGGCGGCTTGTCCTCCTGGAGGTCGCGCTGGTAGCTCGCGGGGATCCCCTTGAGGAGCGCGAGGAGTCCGGTGAGCTGGCCGATCACCCGGGCGGCCCGGCCACGGACGAGCTCCGCGGGGTCCGGGTTCCGCTTGTTCGGCATCATCGAGGAGCCGGTGGAGAAGGCGTCCGCGGGCCGGATCCAGCCGAAGGCCGGATGCGTCCACCAGACGATCTCCTCCGCGAGCCGGGAGAGATGGGCCATCGTGAGCGCCGCCGCGGCCATGCTCTCGATGACGAAGTCGCGGTCACCCACGGCATCGATCGAGTTGTGCGTCGGTCCGTCGAAGCCGAGCTCGGCAGCCACCGCCGCGCGGTCGATCGGGTAGCCCGTTCCCGCGATCGCGCCGGAGCCGAGCGGGGAGCGGTTCGCGCGCCGGACGGCATCTGCGAAGCGGCCCCGGTCGCGCTCGAGCATCTCCACGTAGGCGAGGAGGTGGTGGGCGAGGAGGACCGGCTGGGCCGGTTGGATATGGGTGTGGCCGGGCATGACCGTCCCCTCCTCGCGGCGCGCGAGGCCGACGAGCGCCCCCTCGAGGTCGAGGATCCGTGCATCCAGCCCCGCCGCCGTCCGCCGGAGCCAGAGCCGGAGGTCGGTCGCGACCTGGTCGTTCCGCGAGCGGCCGGTGTGGAGCTTGCCCGCGACCGGCCCGATCCGTGCTGCGAGCGCCATCTCCAGGTTGAGGTGGACATCCTCGAGCTCCGGGTCCCACGGGAACCCGCCGCCTTCGACCTCGGTGGCGAGGCCCTCGAGCCCGGCGACGAGCGCATCGCGCTCGGCCACGCTGAGGAGCCCGGCACGCTCCAGCCCGCGTACGTGGGCGATCGACCCCGTCAGGTCGTCCAGCGCGAGCTCGCGATCCACCTCGATCGACCGGCCGAACTCGGCGGCGACCGGATCCGGCCCCTCGGTGAAGCGTCCGCCCCAGGCCTTCATCGCGTCCCCCGGCGGCTCAGGAGCCGGTCCCGGCGCGGTCCGCGACGCTCATCGGGAGCTCGCCGAGGAGCGGCTTCGTCCAGGTCCACGCGGAGCCGTGACGGGCCGCCTCCGTGCGCAGCGGGAGGCCGAAGATGCGGATGAAGCCGACCGCCGCGGCGTGGTCGAAGGTGTCGCCCGCGTCGTAGGTGGCGAGGGCGCGGTCGTAGAGCGATTCGTCGCTCCGGCGGCCGGTGACGATCGCGCTCCCGTGATCGAGCCGGAGCCGGACCTGGCCGGTGACGACGCGCTGCGAGGAGCGGACGTACTCGAGGAGGTCGCGCTGGAGGGCGCTGAACCAGAGGCCGTCATACGTGGCCTGGGCCACCTGGTCCGAGACGATCCGGTTGAAGCGGAGCTGCTCCCGCGAGAGGGTGAGCGATTCCAGGGCCTCGTGGGCCGCCTGGAGGACGACCGCGGCGGGCGCCTCGTAGATCTCCCGGCTCTTCAGGCCGATGAGGCGATCCTCCACGTGGTCGATCCGGCCGATCCCGTGCCGGCCGGCGAGCGCGTTCAGGCGCTCCACGAGCTCCACCGGGCCGATCTCCTCGCCGTCGAGCGAGACGGGGATCCCTGCCTCGAAGCCGATCGTCAGCTGGGTCGGGATGGCGGGTGCCGCGGCGGGCTCCACGGTCCACGCGTAGACGTCCGGGGGCGGGGTCTGCCACGGGTCCTCGAGGATCCCGGTCTCGATCGAGCGGCCCCACAGGTTGTGGTCCACGGAGTACATCGAGGCCTTCTCGAGGGGCGCCGCGATCCCTCGCGCGGCGGCGTAGGCGATCGACTCCTCGCGCGAGAGCCCCATCCCGACGCGCATCGGTGCGATGACCTCGAGCCGCGGCGCAAGGGCCTGGACCGCGACATCGAAGCGGACCTGGTCGTTCCCCTTGCCCGTGCAGCCGTGGGCGACCGCCTCCGCCCGCTCCCGGTCCGCGACCTCCACGAGGAGCTGCGCGATGAGCGGCCGCGCGAGCGCGGTGGCGAGCGGGTAGACGCCCTGGTAGCGGGCGTTCGCCTGGAGGGCGGGGAAGACGAAGTCGCGGACGAAGCGCTCCCGCCCGTCCACCACGTAGGCGCGCGAGGCACCGGCAGCGAGCGCCCGCTCCGCCACACCGTCACCGATCGAGCCGCCGCCCACATCCACCGTGAGGGTGATCACCTCCACCCCGTGCTGCTCGCGCAGCCAGGCGACGGCGACCGAGGTGTCCAGCCCGCCCGAGTAGGCGAGGATGACCTTCTTCACGTGGGACCTCTCGTTGGGCGCTGGGCTCGGGTCGGCGGCGCATCCGCCGCGGCACCGCGCATCGTGCCACGCGCGGCCCCGCCCGTCCCCGCCGTGTGGGTGACGCGCGAGGGCGCCCGACCCAGGGATCGGGCGCCCGGCGATCGTTCGAGCGCGGTCGCGGCTCACAGTCCTGCATTAACTTGCGCTCTAGTCGCAGAGTATTGCAGAAGCGTGCAGCGCCTGTCAAGGCGTGGCACACTCCCGCGATGACCGCAGCCTCCCCGATCCCTGCCCCCGGCTTCCGCAGCGTCACGGACCTCGACCCGGCCGCGATCCGTGCCGTCATCGCGCGCGCCGCGGAGCTGAAGGCGGGCCGGGTCACGGGGCCGGAGGCGCGCCCCCTCGCGGGCCGGAGCGTCGTCCTCCTCTTCGAGAAGCCGAGCCTCCGGACGCGGATCTCGTTCGAGGTCGGGATCCACCGCCTCGGCGGCCAGGCGATCACGCTCACCGGCGCGGAGGTGGGGCTCGGCAAGCGCGAGGCCGCGGCGGATGTGGCGCGGGTCATCGAGCGCTACGCGGATGCGATCGTGGCGCGGGTCTTCCGCCACGGGCTCCTGGACGAGCTGGCGGCACGGGTCGCGATCCCCGTGGTGAACGCCCTCTCCGATACCGAGCATCCCTGCCAGGCGCTCGCGGACCTCATGGTCATCGGCGAGCATCTCGGCGCGCTCCCCGGCCGCCGGCTCGTCTACGTGGGGGACGGGAACAACGTGGCCGCATCCCTCCTCCTCGCGTGCGCATCGGTGGGGATGCACATCCGCGTCGTCTCACCCGCCGGCTATGCGCCGGACCCCGCGATCGTCGCCCGTGCCCGCGCGCTCGCTGCGCAGAGCGGGTCCGAGGTGGAGATCGAGACCGACCCCGCCGGCGCCGCACGTGGCGCGGACGCGGTCTACACGGATGCGTGGGCGAGCATGGGCCAGGAGGACGAGGCGGAGGCGCGCCGGGTGATCTTCGCGCCCTACCGGGTGACGGAGGCGATGCTCGCCACGAGCCCGGGCGCCCTCTTCCTCCACTGCCTTCCGGCGCACCGGGGCGAGGAGGCGGAGGATGCCGTCCTGGACGGCCCGCGGAGCGTGATCTTCGACCAGGCCGAGGACCGGCTGTGGGTCCAGATGGCGCTCCTCGAGCGCCTCATCGCCGGGCCCCGCGCAGGCTGATCCCGTCGCGGCGGCTCAGCCCGCCGCGTGCGTCCGGGTCCCGAACCCGGGGTCCCCGAGCGCCCGCTCGAGCGCCCGGTCCGCGGCGCCGTCCGCGATGACGACCTCCGGGGAGCCCCACGCCAGCGCCCGGAGCGCGCAGCGGACCTTGGGGATCATCCCGCCGGAGATCACGCCGGTGTCGATCAGCCCGCCGATCTCGCGGTCCGTGAGCGAGGCGATCCGCTTCCCGTCCGCGCCCCGGACACCGTCCGTGTCCGTGAGGAGGATGAGGCGCGCCCCGAGGGCGCCCGCGAGGCCCGCGGCGGCATCGTCTGCGTTCACGTTGCAGATCACGCCCTCGGCATCCCGCGCGAGCGGTGCGATGACCGGGAGGACGCCGGCGTCCAGGAGGGTGGCGAGGAGGGTGCCGCGCGCCCCGGTCACCGTGGCGACCCGCCCGAGCGTGGGGATCCGCTCCGAGATGAGGAGGCCGCCGTCCACGCCGGAGAGCCCCACGGCATCCGCCCCGGCATCGCGCAGGACGCTCACGAGCTCCGCGTTGATCACCCCGCGCAGGACGGCGAGCGCCACCTCCAGGGCGGCGTCATCCGTCACCCGGAGGCCACCCTCGAAGCGGCTCTCCACGCCCATCCGGGCGAGCCACTCCGTGAGGCGCTTGCCGCCGCCGTGGACGAGGACGATCCGCTCCCGCTCCGCGTGGCGGGCGACCTCGTCCAGGACACCCCGCTGCTCCGCGAGGGTCGTCCCGCCGAGCTTGACGACGACCGGGGCACCGCTCCGTGCGCTCATGTCGAGTACTCGCTGTTCTCGATCACGTACTCCTCCGACAGGTCGCAGCCGAACGCCTCGCCGCTGCCGGGGCCGTCCCCGACCGCGACCCGGATGAGGACCTCGTCCGCGGCCATCGCCGCGCTCACCGCGCCCTTGTCGAAGGGGAGGGGGGTCCCCGCGAAGACCTCGGTCCCTGCGATCGCGATGCGCACGCTCGCCTGGTCGAGATCGACCCGCCGGCCGGCGCGGAGCGCGGCTTCCGTGGCGGAGAGGCCGGCCGCCTCGAGGACCGCGGCATCCGCGACCTGGGCGTTCCCGAGCGCGCCCGCGACCCGGCCCCAGTTCGGGTCCCGGCCGTGGACCGCAGCCTTGAGGAGCGGGCTCACCACGACCGCGCGGGCGAGCGCGCGCGCCTCCACGTCATCCACCGCGCCACTCACCTGGCAGGTGATCAGGCTGTGCGCCCCTTCGCCATCCGCGGCCTGGAGCCGGGCGAGCGTCCGGGCGACCGCCTCGACCGCCCCGGAGAGGGCCGCCCAGGCGGCGGTCCCCTCCGCGACCGGCGCGCTCCCCGCGGCGCCGGAGGCGAGGAGGAAGACGGTATCGCTGGTGCTCGTGTCGCCATCCACGGAGAGCTGGTCCCAGGTCCGGGCCACGATCGGCCGGAGCATCCGGTGGAGCGCGTCGGCCGCGATCGTGGCGTCCGTCAGCACGTAGGCGAGCATCGTCGCCATCCGCGGGTGGATCATCCCCACGCCCTTCGCGACCCCGGAGACGACGATCGGGACCGCCCGCCCGTCCGGGCCCGGCAGGGTGAGCCGGACCGTCGCCCACTTGGGGTGGGAGTCGGTGGTCCGGAGCGCCTCCGCCACGTCCCCGAAGGCG
This sequence comes from Chloroflexota bacterium, assembly GCA_017853275.1. Taxonomy (GTDB): domain Bacteria; phylum Chloroflexota; class Limnocylindria; order Limnocylindrales; family CSP1-4; genus JAFMJV01. The sequence continues at coordinate 28,734 of JAFMJV010000005.1, read as the reverse complement.
GCGTCCTCGGCACGCAGGCCGTCCGCCACGAGGCGGGCGATCGCGGGCGCGACCTTCTCCACGGGGAGCCGCGTCCCGATCAGGCCGGTGGAGACGGCGAGCGTCCGCTCGGGCGCGGTCCCGAGGGAGACGGCGAGCGCCTCCGCCAGCCGGCGCTGGTCCTCCAGGCCGGCATCGCCCGTGGCGGCGTTCGCGCAGCCGCTCGTGGAGAGGAGGCCCGCGACCATCCCGTAGCCGCCCCCGCCGTCCGGCTCCGTCTCGGCGAGATGGGCCCGGCTGAGGAGGACCGGGGCGGACGCGAAGCGGTTCGTCGTGAAGGTGGCCGCGGCCGGGACCGGTCCGTGCGCCGCGGCGACGACGGAGAGGTCCGGCTTGCCGGAGGCCTTGATCCCCGCGGTCGCCGCGCCGGCCCGGAAGCCGAGCGGGAGCGCCGCCAGCGGCTCGGTGGCGGGGAGGGCGGAGGGGAGGGGGCCGGCGATCGAGGCCGGCCGGCCGGTTCCGGTGTCGGGCATCCGGGGCGCTCCTGCGGGGTGGGGTGGGGTCAGGGGGCGAGCGGGAGCTGCTCGAGGCCCGCGGTCTCGGGGAGACCATGGACCACGTTGAAGGCCTGGACGCCCTGGCCCGCGGCTCCCTTCACGAGGTTGTCGATGACGCCGATCGCGAGGATCCGGCCGGTCCGCTCGTCCACGCTCGCGTGGATCCGGACATGGTTGCTGCCCATCACGTTGCCGGTCGTGGGCGGCGCGTCCACCACGTGGACGAAGGCCTCCTCCGCGTAGGCGTCGCGGTAGAGCGCCGCGAGCTCGTCCGCCGAGACCGGGCGGGTGGGGCGGACGTGGCAGGCCGAGAGGATCCCGCGCGTCATCGGGATGAGGTGGGGGAGGAAGTCGATCCCCCGGACCCCCGGGTTCGTCCCCGCGGGGGAGAGGAGCCCGAGCTCCTGCTCCATCTCCGCCACGTGGCGGTGGCCGCCCACGCCGTACGCCTTCACGCTCTCGTTCACCTCGCTGAAGGTGAGCTCCGGCTTGGGCTCCTTCCCCGCACCGGAGACGCCGCTCTTGGCGTCCACCACGAGGTCGGCGATGAGACCCGCGCGAGCGAGCGGCGCAAGGGCGAGGATCGTGGCCGTGGGATAGCAGCCGGGGGCGGCCACGATCCGGGTGGCGGCGCCGCGCAGGGCGGCGAGCTCGGCACGGTGGAGCTCCGGGAGCCCGTAGACCGCCTGGGCGAGGAGCTCCGGGTGCGGGTGGGTCATCCGGTACCAGCGCGGGTAGTCCTCCGGGTCCTTGAGCCGGAAGTCCGACCCGAGGTCGATCACCGTCCGGCCCGCCGCCACGAGCTCCGGGACGAGCGCGGCGGAGGCGGTGTGGGGCAGGGCGAGGAAGACGGCATCCGCCTCCGGGAGCGTCCCGTGGACGAGGTGACCCGTGGTGGAGAGGTGGGGATGCGCGCGTCCGACCGGCTCGGCCTCGCGGTCACGCGCCCAGAGGCCGGTGACCACGACGTCCGGGTGGCGGTCCAGGAGACGGACGAGCTCGCCGCCGACATAGCCGGTGGCGCCGATGATCGCGACCCGGATCCGGTCGCCGGCAGGGGTGGCGGAGCGTGGCTGCATGGCACGCGGATGATAGCGCCGGGAGGCGCAGGCGGCCCCTCGTCCGGAGGGTGTGCGATAGTGAGGCGACGATGTCCAACGAGACGGCCGCGAGCGGCGGCGCCGGCGGGGCGGATGCCGCGCACGCGCACCCCGACCTCGCCATCCCCGAGCCCGGACGGCTTCTCTCCGCCGTCAGCGTCCGCGCGCGCCCGGAGGCGGACCTCGTGGAGATCCTCGTCCGGCTGCGCAGCGCCGGCGCGGAGGTCGTGACGATCAACTCCTTCCCGGCCACCAAGGGCGAGCCCGGGGTCACGCGCGTCTTCGACATCGAGCTCCACGACCTCGACCCGGTGGAGGCGGCCGGGATCGCCCAGGGCGTCCCCGGGGTCGCCTCCGCGGAGGCCCGCCCCACCCTCGGCCAGATCTTCGGCAAGCGCGTCATCGTCATCGGCGGCGGCGCCCAGGTCTCCCAGGTCACGCTCGGCGCGGTGACGGAGGCGGACCGCCACAACCTGCGCGGCGAGCGCATCTCCGTGGATACGATCGCCCTCGTGGGCGAGGAGAACATCGCGCGTGCCGTGCGCGCCGTGGCGGACCTCCCGCGCGCCCACATCCTCGTCCTCGCGGGGAGCATCATGGGCGGCGAGATCACGGAGGCCGTCCGCGAGCTCCAGGAGACCGGCCTCCCGGTCGTCTCCCTGAACATGGTCGGGAGCGTCGTCGAGGTCGCGGACCTCGTCGTCTCGGATCCCGTCCAGGCCGGGACGATGGCCGTCATGGCGATCGCGGATACGGCACGCTTCTCGATCGAACGCGCACGCGGCCGGCGTCTCTGACCCCGGCCCCCACCCGAACCACCCCCGCCGCAGCCCAGGGAAGGACCCGATGACGACCCCCGCCCCCACCTCGCCCGCGCCCCACCTCTCGCCCGTCCTCGGCCGCTACTTCCAGCGGACCTGGGTGCGCGGGGAAGGGCACCGCCTCTGGGACGGGGACGGGAAGGAGTACCTCGACTTCGCCTGCGGGATCGCGGTCACCGTCCTCGGCCATCGGCATCCGCGCGTGAGCGCCGCGATCCACGCGCAGGTGGACACGCTCATGCACATGTGCAACGGGCTCGGCTTCCTGGACCCCGTCACCCGGCTCGCGGACGCCCTCGTGGCCACGATGCCCGAGGGGCTGGATACCGTCTACTTCGGGAACTCCGGCGCGGAGGTCATCGAGGGCGCCGTGAAGCTCGCCCGCAAGGCGACCGGCCGCCCCGCGATCATCGGCTTCTCCGGTGGCTTCCACGGGCGGACCTACGCGGCGCTCTCCCTCACGACCTCGAACGTCAACTACCGGACCGGCCACGGGCCGCTCCTGCCGGACGTCCACATCGCGCCCTTCCCGAACGTCTACCGCGACTTCGGCGGAGATGAGGAGCGGGCCGTCCGCGTCTGCCTCGACCACCTCGAGCGGCTCTTCGCGAGCCAGCTCGCCCCCTCCTCGGTGGCCGCCTTCATCATCGAGCCGGTCCAGGGCGAGGGCGGCTTCGTCCCCGCCCCGGCGGCCTTCCTGCGCGGCCTGCGCGAGCTTGCGGACAGGCACGGGATCCTCCTCGTCGCGGACGAGATCCAGGCGGGCTACGGCCGGACCGGGAAGATGTGGGCCTTCGAGCACGCCGGGATCGTCCCGGACGTCGTCCTCGTGGCCAAGGCGATCGCGAACGGCCTCCCCCTCGCGGCGCTCGTCTCTCGGCGTGACCTCCAGGCGCGCTGGGGGACCGGCTCGCACGGCTCCACCTACGGCGGCAACCCGGTCGCCTGCGCGGCCGGCGTCGCGGTCCTGGAGACGATCCGGGACGAGAAGCTGATCGCGAACGCGGCGGCCCGCGGGGCGGAGCTGCGCGCCGGCCTCGAGGCGCTCGCCGCGGAGGACCCGCGGATCGGGGACGTCCGCGGCCCCGGCCTGATGATCGGGGTCGAGCTGGTGAAGGATCGCGCCACCCGCGAGCCGGACCCGATCGGCGATCCGCTCATCGAGCGCTGCGCCGATGCCGGGCTCCTCCTCCTCACCTGCGGCGCCCACCACAACATCGTCCGCTGGATCCCCCCGCTGGACGTGACGAGCGCGGAGATCGCCGAGGCGATCGGGATCTTCCGCACGCAGCTCGCCGCGATCGGTCGCTAGCCGCTCTCCGCGGCGGAGGCCTCCGCCCTCCGCGCCCGCCCCCCGGCGCCGGCGCTCTCGGCGAGGACGATCCCGCCGATCACGAGCGCGCAGCCCACGACCTGGACCGCCGTCACCGCCTCCCCGAGGAGGAGGATGGCGAGGATGATCGTGTAGACCTGCTCCACGGCGGAGACGATCGCCGCGCGTGCCCCGCCGATCCGGCGCACCCCGGCGTAGAAGGACTGGACCGCGATCCCGGAGGCTGCCCCGAACCCGATGAGGGCGGGCCAGGCGTCCGCGGGGACGTCCGCGGGCGCGATCGACCCGCCCGAGAGGAGGACGATCGCACCGAAGGCGACGGCGGTCGCGCTCATCATCAGGGCGGTCGCGACGCTCGCACCGGTCGTCGTGGCGCCCTCCCCCGGCGCGCTCCCGCGCCGGTCCCCGGTGAGGCGGGCCGCGAGGAGGATCCAGCCCGAGTAGATGAGCGGGCAGAGGATCGCGAGGAAGAGCCCGAGCGGGTCCGGCTCCACCCCCGCCGGGACGCCGCCCACGGAGAGGACGAGGCCGGCCATCGCGACCCCCAGCGCGACCCAGGCGCGGGAGCCGCGTGGCCCCGTCCCGAGCAGGCTCGCCCCCACCGCCACGAAGACCGGGTGGAGGTAGACGACCATCGCCACGAGGGAGACCGGGAGGAGGGCGAGCGAGGCGACGAAGGCCCAGCCGTTCCCCACGTAGACCGTGCCGAGGAAGAGGAGCGTCCCCGCCCGGCGTGGCTGCAGCCCTGCGAGCGAGGCGCGTCCGGCCGGGCTGACGAGCGTGAAGAGCCAGGCGGTGACCGCCGCACCGAGGAAGCGCCAGAAGAGGACGGGGAGCGGCGCCATCCCCGCGTCGAAGGCGGCGTTCGCGAGCAGGGCTCCCGATCCGAAGCAGGCCGCCGAGAGGAGGATGAGGGCGACCCCGGCGATCTCGGTGGCACGGGGTCGGGGGCGTGGGCGGCTCACCACCCCGATGCTATCCCCGCGCTGCGTCGTCCGTCGGCCCCGCCGCCACGGCTCCGCTATCGTCCCGCTCGTGAGCGACGGCGACGCGGTCCTCGGGATCGACCTCGGGACCTCCCAGGCGAAGGCGGGGATCGTCGCCCCGGATGGCCGCCTCCTCGCGATCGCCCGGAGCGGCTACCCCGCGCAGGAGCCCGCGGACGGGCGCGCGGAGCAGGACCCCGGGGCATGGTGGGCGGCGATCGCGGATGCGGTCCGTGCCGCGGTGGCGGCGGCCCCCGAAGCGGCACGCGGGCTGCGGGCGATCGCGGTCGTGGGCCAGGGCCCCACCACGGTGAGCGCGGATGCGGAGGGCCGGCCGCTGCGGCCCGCGATCGGCTGGCAGGACACGCGGGCGGCGGGGATCGCCGACTCGCTCGCGACGCGGATCGGGATCAGCGCCTGGCAGCTCGGGCCGCTCCCCCACGAGCGCTGGATCGCGGAGCACGAGCCGGAGGTCGCGGCCCGCGCGGCCCATCACCTCGGGGCCTGGGACTGGCTCACGCTCCGTCTCTCCGGGGAAGCGGTCCGCTCCGTCCCGCCCGGCTCCGGCGAGCCGTCGGACGCCACGATCCGTGCCGGCGGCGGGGATCCGGCCCGCTTCGGCCGGGTCGTCCCCTGGGCCACGGTCGTGGGCACGCTCCGCCCGGGTCCGGCGGCGGAGCTCGGCCTCCCCGCCGGCGTCCCGGTCGTCGCGGGCGGCAACGATGCCTTCGCGAGCTTCCACGGCGCGGGGATGCACGCTCCCGGCGACGCCGTCGATACCGGGGGGACCTCCGGCGGGTTCGGCGTCTACTGGGACCACCGCCTCGAGCTTCCCGGGACCTACCGGGCCCGCGCACCGCTCCCGGGGATCTGGATCTACGGAGGCGCGATGAACGCGACCGGCCGGGCCCTCGCCTGGCTCGGGGAAGCGCTCGGTGCCCCCGCCGACCCGGTCGCGCCGGAGCGGCTCCTCGCCGAGGCGGCCGGGGTCCCTGCGGGTGCGGAAGGCCTCGTCTTCCTCCCCTACCTCGCGGGGGAGCGCTCGCCCGTCTGGGATGACCGCGCCCGCGGCGTCCTCGCCGGGCTCACGCTCCGCCACGGACGGGCCCACATGGCGCGCGCGGTCCTGGAGGCCGCGGCCTACGCGCTCCGCCACGTGGCGGAGCCGATCGTGGATGCCGGGGTCGGCGTGCGCGGGATGGTCGTCTCCGGCGGGACCGCGGCCACCCGCGCCTGGAGCGTGATGAAGGCGGATATCACCGGCTTCCCCGTCCTTGTCCCGGTCATCCCCGAGACCGCGGTCGTGGGTGCGGCGATCCTCGCGGCGCTCGGTGCCGGGCTCCATCCGGACGCCCCGTCCGCGATCGCGGCGATGGTCCGGATCGGGGAGCGGATCGACCCCGACCCCGCCCTGCGCCACTGCTACGACGAGCGTTACGCGGCCTACCGCGCGCTCTATCCCGCGACCGCCCCCCTCGTCCACCGGCTCGGGGCCGCCGCCGCCCGGGGCTGACCTCCCGCTGCCCCCTCCCATCCGCCCCCGGGGGCCGCCGCGATAAGATGAGGTCAGCATCGAATCAAGACGCCTCCTTCGGGGTTGGGTGAAAGTCCCGACCGGTGGTCGAGCGGTGGGAACGCCCTCCGCTCAGCCCACGACCCGGCGCCGCTCTGCGGCGACGGTGGATCCCCTGGCAGGGAGCCGACGGTAAGAGTCCGGATGGGAGAAGGCAGGCGGTCCGGTCGGTCCGGCCGGGTGTGGCGCTGCCCTCGCACGCGCTTCGCCCGGGCGTCCCGTCCCGTCCGTCCCTGCGCGCTTCCGTCCCCGGGAGGCCGGACAGGACGAGGACCGGACGACGAACGCGATCGAGATCGAGGATGCCTCCCGCGCCTTCCCGCTCCACGGGCGCAGCCTGCCCGTGCTCGACCGGGTCCGGCTCGCCGTCCCGGAGGGCGGGGTCGTGGCGGTCGTGGGCCCGAGCGGCTGCGGGAAGAGCACCCTCCTCCGGATCGTCGCGGGCCTTCTTTCCCTGGACGGCGGCACCGTCCGTCTCCTCGGCGACCCGGTCACCGGCCCGGATGCGCGGGTCGGCCTCGTCTTCCAGGAGCCGCGCCTCCTCCCCTGGCGGAGCGCCCGGGAGAACGTCGCCTACCCCCTCGAGCTGCGCGGCGTCCCGCGTGCCGAGCGGCTCGCCCGGGCGGACGAGCTCCTCGCATCGGTCGGGCTCGATGGCTTCGGCGATGCCCGCCCCGCCCAGCTCTCCGGCGGGATGGCGCAGCGCGTCGGCCTCGCCCGGGCGCTCGTCCTGGCGCCGCCCGTCCTCCTCCTGGACGAGCCCTTCGGCGCGCTGGACGCGCTCACCCGCGACCGCCTGGACGCCGAGCTCCTCGGGCTCTGGGAGCGCGCCGGCTCCACGATCGTCCTCGTGACCCACAGCATCCCCGAGGCCGTCTTCCTCGCGGACCGGGTCGTCGTCCTCTCCCCGCGCCCCGGCCGGGTCGTGGCGGAGATCCCCGTTGCGCTCCCCCGCCCGCGCCGGTGGGCGGACCTGGACGGCGTGGAGAGCGGCCGCGCGGCGGCGGCGATCCGCCGGGCGCTCGAGGAGAGCGCGGATCCGGAGGCCGGCGAATGAGGCGCGATCTCCTGCTCACCGCCGGCGTCGGCCTCCTCTTCCTCGCCGTCTGGCAGGCGATCGTCCTCATCGGCGGCTACCCGCCGTACATCCTGCCGAGCCCCTTCGCGGTCGCCGGGCGGCTCGCCTCCGCGGCCGGAACGGGGATCCTCTTCCCGCATCTCCTCACCACGCTCGTGGAGATCGCGCTCGGTCTCGCCCTCGGCGTCTCCACCGCCCTCCTCCTCGGCTTCCTCCTCGCGCGGTCCCGCCTGGCGGACCGGCTCCTCTCGCCCTACCTCGTGGCCGCCCAGGCCACGCCGATCCTCGCGCTCGCCCCGGTGATCGTCCTCTGGTTCGGGAGCGGGCTCCTCTCCAAGGTCCTCATCTGCGCCCTCATCTGCTTCTTCCCCATGGTCGTCGCCACCACCGTCGGCCTGCGCTCGATCGACCCGCGTCTCGTGGAGCTCGCCCGGAGCCTCCGCGCCACCCAGCGGCAGCTCATCCGGACGATCGAGGTCCCCGCCGCTCTCCCCCAGATCCTCGGCGGCCTGAAGGTCGCGGTCACCCTCTCCGTCGTCGGCGCGATCGTCGCCGAGTGGGCGGGTGGCGACCGGGGGCTGGGGGTCCTCATCAACCTTGCGCGAGGGAGCCTCTTCGATATCCCCCTGATGTTCGCCACCCTCGTCGTCATCGCCGGTCTCGGCGTGACGCTCTACCTCCTCGTCGTTCTTGTGGAGCGCCGGCTGGTCGGCGCCCCGCACCAGCGGTCATAGGGAAAGGAGCCCCATGGATCGTCGTCGTTCCCCTCTCGCCGCGGCGCTCGCGGCAACGCTCGGCCTCGCCGTCCTCGGTGCCGGCGCGGTCACCGCACAGGACGCGAGCAGCGCGCCCGCCCCGGTCCCCCTGCGCGTCGGCCTCGGCTATATCCCGAGCGTCCAGTTCGCGGCCTTCTACCTCGCCGATGCCGCCGGCTACTACCGGGATGCCGGCCTCGACGTGACCTTCGAGAACAAGATCGACCCGGAGCTCATCACCCTCATCGGCCAGGGGGCGGTCGATATCGGGATGGGCGACGGGACGAGCGTCATCCCCGCCCGCAGCCAGGGGATCCCCGTGCGCTACGCGGCGACGATCTACGCGGACTTCCCGTCCGTCGTCTTCGCCAAGGCGTCGTCCGGGATCGCCTCCCCGGCCGATCTCGCGGGCCGCAGCCTCGGGATCCCCGGCAAGTTCGGCACGAGCTGGGTCATGCTCCAGGCGCTCCTTGGCTCGGCCGGGCTCACCCCGGACGACCTGGAGATCGTCCTCTACCCGGACTTCGGCCAGGGGGCCGCGGTCGGGGCGGACGCGGTGGACGCCGCGACCGGCTTCGCGAACAACGAGCCCGTCCGTCTCGCCCTCACCGGCGAGGAGGTGACGGTCCTCCGCGTGGATGACATCGTCCCGCTGCCGGGCCCCGGGCTCGTCGTGGGCGACGCCACCCTCGCGGCCAAGGGGGATGCCCTGCGGGCCTTCGTCGCGGCCACGACCCGCGCGATGGCCGAGATCGCGGAGGATCCGCAGCGCGGCATCGACGCCGCGTTCGCGCGGATCCCGGAGCTCGCCGCCGAGCCGGAGGCGCAGCGCGCCGTCCTCGAGGCGACGATCGCCGGCTGGTCGAACGCCTACACCGAGGCGAACGGCTATGGGGCGATCGACCCGGCCGCGTGGGGGGCCACGATCGACTTCCTCTCCGGTCTCCCGGAGAGCCCGGTCGCGGGTCCCGTCAGCGTGGAGGACGTGATCACCCAGGATCTCCTCACCGTCGAGGAGTGACCTCCGCCCGCCGGCCGGCGTCCGCGAGGGCGCCGGCCGCGCGGGTCGCCCACCCACTCCTCCCCGCAGGTCGTACGATATGCGGGGAGGTCCACACCGCAGCAGAAGGAGCGCGTGGGCGCGTGACGACGCAGAGCACGGCCGAGCCGCGGCCGCAGGTCCAGGAGCTGGACCGGGTCACGATCCGCTTCGCCGGTGATTCCGGCGATGGGATGCAGCTGACGGGGACGCAGTTCACCCGGACCACGGCCGCCTTCGGCAACGACATCGCGACCCTGCCGGACTTCCCGGCCGAGATCCGCGCTCCCGCCGGCTCCCTCCCCGGGGTCTCCGGCTTCCAGATCAGCTTCTCCTCCAACGACATCCACACCCCGGGCGACGCCCCGGATGTCCTCGTGGCGATGAACCCGGCCGCGCTGCGCACGAACCTCGCCGATCTGCCGCCCGGCGGCGCGCTGATCGTCAACGCGGACGCCTTCACGGCGAACAACCTCCAGAAGGCCGGCTATGCGGAGAACCCGCTCTCGGACGGCTCGCTGAAGGACTGGAACCTCTTCGAGATCCCGATCTCCACGCTCAACGCCCGGGCCCTGGACGGGCTCGCGATGACGAGCAAGCAGGTCGACCTCACGAAGAACTTCTTCGCCCTCGGCCTGATGTTCTGGCTCTACGAGCGGAGCATGGAGCCCACGCTGCGCTGGATCGAGGAGAAGTTCTCGTCCAAGCCGGTCATCGCCGAGGCGAACGCCCGCGCGCTGAAGGCGGGCTATGCCTTCGGCGAGACCACGGAGATCTTCCACACCCACTACCGCGTCAAGCGCGCCTCCCTCCCGCCCGGGACCTACCGGAACGTGACGGGGAACGAGGCGACCGCGCTCGGGCTCGTGGCGGCGGCGCAGCTCGCCGGGCGGCAGATGTTCCTCGCCAGCTACCCGATCACCCCCGCGAGCGACATCCTCCACCAGCTCTCCACCTACAAGCACTTCGGCGTGAAGACCTTCCAGGCCGAGGACGAGATCGCCGCGATCGGCGCCGCGATCGGCGCCGCCTACGGTGGCTCGATGGGGCTCACCTCCACCTCCGGCCCGGGGATCGCGCTGAAGACCGAGGCGATGGGCCTCGCGGTCATGGTGGAGCTGCCGCTCGTCGTCATCGACGTCCAGCGCGCCGGCCCCTCCACGGGGATGCCCACGAAGGTCGAGCAGTCGGACCTCCTCCAGCTGATGCACGGCCGGAACGGCGACGCCCCGATCGCGATCGTGGCGCCCGCCACCCCCGCCGAGTGCTTCGACTACGCGATCGAGGCGTGGCGGATCGCCCTCCGCTACATGACGCCCGTCGCCTACCTCTCGGACGGGTTCCTTGCCACCGGCTCGGAGCCGTGGAAGGTCCCCTCCGTGGCGGACCTGCCGAGCATCGCCGTGGAGGGCTGGACGGACCGGGAGACCTTCCGGCCCTACCGGCGCGACCCGGAGACGCTCGCCCGCCCGTGGGCCGTCCCCGGCACCCCGGGCCTGGAGCACCGGATCGGTGGCCTGGAGAAGGCGGACCTCTCGGGCAACATCAGCTACGACCCGGAGAACCACCACCGGATGACGCAGCTGCGCCATCAGAAGATCGCGAACATCGCGAACGACATCCCGGACCTCCAGGTCTACGGGCCCTCCCGCGGCGACCTCCTCATCCTCGGCTGGGGCTCCACCTACGGGGCGATCCGCTCCGCCGTGGAGCGCCTCCAGGCCGAGGGTCACGCCGTGGCCCACGCCCACCTGCGCCACCTCAACCCGTTCCCGCGCAACACCGGCGAGGTCCTCGGCGCGTACCGCCGGGTCCTCATGCCGGAGGTGAACATGGGGCAGCTCCGGCTTCTCATCCGGGCCCGCTACCTCGTGGACGCCGTGGGCCTGAACAAGGTCCGCGGGAAGCCCTACCGGATCGCGGAGATCGAGGAGGCCGCCCGCCTTCTCCTCACCGAGGGAGCCGCCCAGTGACCGCCGAGACCCTTCCCGTCCTCACCCGCAAGGACTTCGTGTCGGACCAGGAGGTCCGCTGGTGCCCCGGCTGCGGGGACTACTCGATCCTCGCCCAGACGCAGAAGACGATGCCGGACTTCGGCGTCCCGCGCGAGAAGATCGTCTTCATCTCCGGGATCGGCTGCTCCGGCCGGCTCCCGTACTACATGGCCACCTACGGCTTCCACACGATCCACGGCCGCGCCCCCACGATCGCCACCGGGCTCAAGGCCGCCCGGCCGGACCTCATGGTCTGGGTGATCACCGGGGACGGGGACGCGCTCTCCATCGGCGGCAACCACGTCATCCACGCGATGCGCCGGAACGTGGATATCCGCCTGATCATGTTCAACAACCAGATCTACGGCCTCACCAAGGGCCAGGCGTCCCCCACCTCGGAGATCGGCAAGAAGACGAAGTCCACCCCCCAGGGGACGGTGGATCGTCCGATCGTCCCGCTCTCCGTCGCGCTCACCGCGGAGGCGACCTTCGTCGCCCGCTCCGTGGATACGGACACCGCGCATATGCAGGAGACGCTCCTCGCGGCCGGCCACCACCGGGGCTCGGCCTTCGTGGAGGTCCTCCAGAACTGCGTGATCTTCAACGACGACACCTTCGCCCCCTTCACGGCGAAGGACGTCCGCGAGGACCGGATGCTCGTCCTCCGGCATGGGGAGCCGCTCGTCTTCGGGAAGGAGCGGGACAAGGGGATCCGCCTGGACGGGCTGCGGCCGGTCGTGGTGGAGCTGGGCAAGGAGTGGTCCGTGGCGGACCTCCTCGTCCACGACGAGACCGCGGCGGACCCGACCCTCGCCTACATCCTCTCCCGGCTGACCTACCCGGACTTCCCGGTCCCGGTGGGGGTCCTCCGCCGGGTCCAGGCACCCACCCATGACGCGCTCATCGAGGCGCAGATGGCCGAGGCCCTCGCGAAGCGTGGCCCGGGCGACCTGGGCAAGCTCCTCCTCGCCGGGGAGACCTGGACGGTCTCCTGACCCGTCCGGCACCCCGCGGATGAGCCTCCCCGCCGTCGCGGTCGTCGCCGAGGACCTCATCTGGGCGAGCCGGATCGTGGAGGCGGTGCGGCAGGCGGATGCCCGGCCCGTCCGGATCTCGACCGGTGCCGCCCTGGACGAGCTTCTCGCGGGCGGTGGGCAGGATGGCGACCCGCTCGCCGGCGCCGTGGTGGACCTCTTCGCCCGTCGCGTGGATGCGGCGGCCGCGATCGGTCGGCTCGCCGGCGCCGGGCTGCCGGTGATCGCCGTCGCCGAGCATGACGATGCCGCCGCGCGCGCCGCGGCCCGGGCGGCCGGAGCGGAGCGCGTCTACTCCTACAACCGCTTCCATCGGGAGGGCGGGACGATCGTGCGGGACTGGCTTCAGCGGAGGGGGAACGAAGGATGAGCGAGGGGATCACGGCGGCCCGCTACGAGGAGCGGATCGGACGGGCTCGCGAGGCGCTCGCCTCCGCGGGGCACGCGGCGCTCCTCATCGGGGTGGGGCCGGAGCTGGAGTGGCTGATCGGCTACCCGGCCCGCGGCCATGAGCGCCTCACCCTCCTCGTCATCCCGGCCTCCGGCCGCCCCGCGCTCATCCTCCCCCGCCTGGAGGTGGGGGCGGCGATGGCGGCGCCCGGTCCCGCGGCCGGCCTCGTGGAGCTCATCCCGTGGCAGGAGACGGAGGACCCGATCGCGCGCGTCACCGCCCGTCTCGGTCCGGCCGGCGGCCGGCTCCTCGTCTCGGATGCCCTGAAGGCGGCCTTCCTCCTCCGCCTCCAGGCCGCCCTGCCGGCGGCCGGCTGGCTCCTCGCCACGGGTGTCCTCTCGCCGCTCCGCCAGGTGAAGGACGCGGAGGAGCTCGCGCTCCTCCGCGCCGCGGCCGGTGCGGCGGACCGGACGGTGGAGGGGCTCCTCCGGGGACGTCTCGTCGGCCGGACCGAGGCGGACGTCGCGCGCGAGGTGCGCGACCGCCTGATCGCGGAGGGCCACGACACCGCGGAGTTCTGGATCGTGGCAGGTGGGCCGGCCTCCGCCTCCCCGCATCACGACGCCTCGGAGCGCGTGATCCGCGCCGGCGAGCCCCTCCTCCTCGATATCGGTGGCCGCCGGCTCGGCTACTGCTCGGACATCACCCGGACCGCGTGGGTCAGCGGCGCCGAGGACGTCGGTCCGGACGACGCCTTCCGGCGCATCCACGCGATCGTCCAGGAGGCGCAGGCGGCAGGCCGCGCTGCCGTCCGGCCGGGGGTCAGCTTCGCCTCCCTGGACCGCGCGGCGCGGGACGTCATCGAGGCCGCCGGGCACGGCCCGGACTTCTTCCACCGCCTCGGCCACGGGATCGGCCTGGAGGTCCACGAGGACCCCTACGTCGTGGAGGGGAACGAGGCGCTCCTCGTGCCGGGGAACACCTTCAGCGTGGAGCCCGGGGTCTACCTCGAGGGCCGCTACGGCGTGCGCATCGAGGACCAGGTCCGCTGCACGGAGAGCGGTGGGGAATCGCTGAACCAGGCGGAGCGCGGGCTCGTCGTCGTCCGGGGCATCTGACCGGCCCCGCCGCCGCCCCCGGTATCATCCGCTCACCCAGCCGGACCGCGGGCGCCCGCCCCGGATCCGGGACCGCCAGGGAGCGAGACGAGATGGCCCCACCCCCCGGACGCCCCCGCCCTCCCGCCGGGGAGGACGAGGCGGTCGACGCCGCCCCGGCGGGCCGCCCGCCCGGCGGCGAGGACCGCAGCCGCTGCACCCAGGCGCAGCTCCGGCGCTTCATCCGCTCGCGCTCGTACCTGCCGCTCCATGAGCTGCGCCGGCGGTTCGACCTCGGCGGTGGTCCGGATGACGTGACCCCGATCCCCACCCCGGACGGCACCCTCTGGGTCGGTCTCCCGCCCCGTGAGGCGGGCTTCCTCGGCGAGCTCCTCCGCCAGGGCGACGTCGGCATCGAGACCTCGTTCGACCCGGAGGTCCGCGTCGTCGTCGGCGTCTACCCGATGCGCCCGGTCGGCCGCTGAGCTCCACCGGCCTCCGGACGGACCGGGGGTATCCTGCGGGGAGACCCGCATGAGCGAGCACGACGCGCGGCCCGGCCGCGACCTCTCCACCCCGCCCGTGGCGGCGGCCCCGATCGAGATCGTCCTCCCGATCGAGGGGATGACCTGTGCCTCCTGCGTCAACCGGATCGAGCGCTTCCTGCGCCGTACGGACGGGGTCACGGACGCCTCCGTCAACCTCGCCACCGAGCGCGCCACCGTGCAGGTCGACCCGGCCGTCGCGGGACGCGCGGAGCTCGTCCACGCGGTGGAGGCCGCGGGCTACGCGGTGCGGCCGGAGCCGGCGGTGACGGCGGGCGAGACCGATCCTTCAGCCGCGGCGGAGGCGGAGGACCGGCTCCGGGATGCCGAGCTGCGCGATCTCGCGATCCGGGCGGTCGTCGCGGTCGCGATCGGCGCCGGGATCATGGCGCTCATGCTCACGACCGCGGTCACCGGCCTCGCGATGGAGGAGGTGAACGCGATCGCCCTCTGGCCCGCGACCTTCGTCCAGTTCTGGGCGGGCGGGGTGATCCTCCGGCGTGCGGCCTCCGCGGCCCGCCACCGGAGCGTGACGATGGAGACCCTCGTCGCGATCGGCACCCTCGCCGCGTGGGGCTACAGCGCCTTCGTGACGACCTGGCCCCACGCGCTGATGGCGGCCGGGATCGAGCCGGTCACCTGGTTCGACAGCTCGGCGGTCATCGTGGGGCTCGTCCTCGCCGGGCGCTACCTCGAGCTCCGCGCCCGCCGGCGGACCTCCGGCGCGATCCGTGCCCTCGCCGGCCTCGCGGCGCGGACCGCCCGCGTCCTCACGGAAGCCGGGGAGCGCGAGGTCCCGGTGGCCGAGCTGCGCGCCGGCGACCGGATCCGTGTCCGGGCGGGCGAGCGGGTCCCCACGGACGGGGTCGTCGTGGATGGCGCCTCGGCGGTCGACGAATCGATGCTCACCGGGGAGCCGCTCCCCGTGGCCAAGGGTCCCGGCGACGAGGTGATCGGCGCGACCCTGAACACCACCGGCTCCTTCACCTTCCGCGCCACCCGCGTGGGGAGCGAGACCGTCCTCGCCCAGATCGTCCGGATGGTCGAGGCGGCGCAGGGATCGCGCGCTCCGATCGCCCGCCTCGCGGACCAGGTGAGCGCGCGCTTCGTCCCGCTCGTCCTTGGGGTGGCGGCGATCACCTTCCTCGTCTGGCTCGCCCTCGGGCCGGCCCCGGCTCTCCCGTGGGCGCTCTCCGCCGCGATCACCGTCCTCGTCATCGCCTGCCCCTGCGCGATGGGCCTCGCGACCCCCACCGCGATCATCGTGGGGACCGGGCGAGGTGCCGAGGCCGGGATCCTCATCCGCGGAGGCGCGGCGCTCGAGGCGGCCGGGCGCGTGGACACGGTCTGCTTCGACAAGACGGGCACGCTCACGGCCGGCCGCCCGGTCGTGGAGGCGATCGAGGTCGTGGCCGGGACGGACGCCGAGACCCTCCTCCGGCTTGCGGCCGCAGCGGAGCAGGGGTCGGTCCACCCGCTCGCCGCCGCGATCCTCGCCGCCGCCGCGGCACGCGACCTTGCCCTCCCCGCCGCGGAGGAGTTCCACAGCGAGGTGGGTGCCGGGGTGCGCGCACGGGTCGAGGGGCGTGCGCTCCTTGCCGGCAACCGCCGGCTCCTCGTGGAGGCAGGGATCGACCTCACCCCGCTCGAGCCCGCGCTCGGCGCGGCCGCGTCCGCCGGCCGGACCCCGGTCCTCGTCGCGATCGACGGGCGTCCGGCGGGCCTCATCGCGATCGGCGATCCGGTCCGCCCCGAGGCCGCGGAGGCGGTCCGCCGGCTCCGGGCGCGGGGGATCGCCGTCCGCCTCATCACGGGGGACCTCCGGGCCGCGGCCGAGGTGGTCGCGCGGGAGACGGGGATCACGGAGATCGATGCCGAGGTCGCCCCGGGCGGGAAGCAGGCGGTCGTGGCCGGGCTCCAGGCGGCCGGACGGCGCGTGGCGATGGTCGGGGACGGGATCAACGATGCCCCGGCGCTCGCCCAGGCGGACGTGGGGATCGCGATCGGGACCGGCGCGGATGTCGCGATCGAGGCCTCGGAGATCACGCTCGTGGGCGGCGACCCGCGCCTGGCTGCCGCGGCGATCGACCTCTCCGGCCGGACGCTCGGGGTGATCCGCGCGAACCTCTTCTGGGCCTTCGCCTACAACGTCGTCCTCATCCCCGTCGCGATGGGCGTCCTCTACCCGGTGGCGGGGATCCTCCTCGACCCGGGGCTCGCCGCGGGGGCGATGGCGATCTCGAGCGTGAGCGTCGTCCTCAACTCGCTCCGCCTCCGCCGGGTCCGGCTCCTTACCTGACCTCCCGGGCGGGGGCCGCCGTCGCGGTCGGGATCGGGGTGAGGAAGAAGAGCGTGGAGCGGAGGAGCCGGTCGCTCGTGGTGTGGCGGTTGAAGACGGACTTGAAGTACCAGCCGGCCACCGTCTTCCGCGTCCCGTCCGTCCCTACGAGCGTGACGCGCGTGAGTCGTCCGGAGACGCCGCGGTTCTTCTCCAGGAGGAGGAGGTCCTTGAGCGGGCCCACGTCCGTCCGCGCATCGCGCTGGGTGATCCGGGAGAGCTCGGCCCAGGTGAAGCCGTCCGTCCCCCACGAATCGTAGGGGCCGCCCTCGTCGTACGGGTTCCCGTCCGGGTCCAGGTCCGGGGAGCCGCGCAGGTAGGGGATATCCACGCCCACCGCCCCGGTCCAGCTGGTGAAGACGTTCCGGGCGTCCTCCGTCGCCCAGCCGCCCTGGGCGTGGTAGATCGCGTTCGCCACCCGATCGTCGTAGACGAGGACCTCGCCGATCGTGGAGGTCACCGCAAGGGTCGTGCGCGCGGTCTCCGAGCCCACGCCCCCGTAGACCTGGTTGCGCGAGTCGTCATGGACGTCCCAGTGGACCTCCGGACCCTTCAGCTGGTGGATGACGTACGAGCGAGCCGCGACCGCCTGCGTCCGGAGCGCCTCGATGTGCGCCTCGGTGTACATCTCGCGGGGGACGACCGCGCGCAGGTAGAGGTCGACCGGGAGGTGGTCGATGACGTCCGCCTTGGCCGGCATCATCCGGACCTGGAGGGAGCCGCGGAGCCGGTCCTCGCTGCGCGCCGGGACCCGCAGGAGGGTCGTGGGGCCGGCCGGCTCGATCATCACGTCCGTTCCCTCGCCCCGGTAGAGCTCCTCGTCCGTCTCGCTCCGGACGACGACCTCGGCGGGCGTGCCGGGGGTGAAGGCGGCGCAGGCCTGGCGGGGGAAGGTGAGCTCGCTCCCGGCGATCGTCCAGGGGCCGCCCACGCCGCACACGATCAGGGGGCGCTGGGCGCTCACCGGCTCGTTGTCCAGGACGAGGACGCGGACGATCCGGTCCGCCGACCCGGGACGGACCTCGAGCGTGGTGCCGGGGTAGTAGTGGGCGAGGATCTCGGGGTAGAGCTGGCCCGCCTCGGCACGACCATAGGCCCCTGCCTGGCTGAGGCCGACGCCGTGGTCCGAGCCGCGTCCGGTGAAGCGATAGCGCGCCACGGGATCCGGGGTGGGCTCCGGCGTGGGGCTCGGGCTCGGGGTGGCGACCGGATCCCCGGTGACCACGAGCCGGTCGAGCGCGAGGGCCCGCAGGCCGCTTCCGGGGCCACCGAGCCGGATCGCCTCCACGGCACCCCCCGGCAGCGTGGCCCAGGCCGGCTTGCCGGACCCGAGCGCGAGTCCCACGCGGTCCTCCGCCGGGTCGAGGGTGAGGGTGAGGGTGACCCAGCGGTCCACCGGGATCCGCTGGAGGACGCGCGTCCTTTCATCGCCCGCTGCCGTGACCCGCAGCTTCCCGTCCGCGTCCACGACGAGCGCGGCGCGGACCTCCGCCCCGTCCCGGAGCGCGAGGAGCGTCCCGCCCGCCGGCCGTTCGCGCCGGACCGAGAGGGTGACGACCGTGCGGCGCAGCCGCTCCGTGAGCGCACGCGTCACCCACGCCTCATCCGCGGCGCTCGCCTGGAGGAGAAGGCCGCGCGTGCCGTAGCGGGCGGCGGCGGCCGTCGCCCGCGCGAGGCCGGTCCCGGTCGTCGTCACGGCCCACGCCCCGATCCCGCTCTCGAACCCCTCCGTGAGCACGGGGGAAGCGCCCCGGACGGGGAGGACGGCAGAGAGGAGGAATGGGAGCGCGACGATCGCCGCGCGGAGGGTTCGGCGCACGGGCTCCTCGTGCGGAGGGGTGGTCACCGGCGGTGCCGGGAGCGGAGGGGTCACGATCGGTGCGCGGCCCTCCGGCGGGGCAAGGATACCCCGGGAGGCAAGGAGAGGCCGGTGCGCGACCGGTGCGCGCATCTGACAGGTCCCGCCATCCGGTGTACGGTCCCCGCATGGAGCCTGCCTCCCGGCAGCGTCGCGGCGCCTCCGGCGCACGGCGTCGCACCGGCGTCCCGGCCGCCCTGATCGCGCTTTCCGTCGCGCTCGTCGTCTCCGGCTGCGTCTCGGTCACCCCGCCCGCGGCCCCCGATCCCACCGCCGGCGTGCCCGGCGCGACGGCACCCGCCGAGCGGACCGGCCGCCCGGACCGGACCCCCGCCCCCACGGAGCGGCCCGCCGTGCCCGCGACCGATGCCCCCGGCACGCCCCCGCCGGCCGGCGAGGGCGGAGCGACGGCGGCGGGCGTCGCGAGCCCGGATCCCTCCGCCTCGCTCGCCCCCACGCCCACGCCGCGGCCCACCGTGCCGCCCCCCTCGCTCACCCCGGGTCCCGAGCGGCGCCGTGCGCTGGCGCCGACCGAGGTCTACGGCTTCCTCCCCTCGTGGGAGCTGGAGGACGCCGACTCGATCGACCTCGACCGGATCACGACCCTCGCCTGGTTCGGGATCGAGGCCGGCTCGCGCGGCTCCCTCGTCCGGGAGGACGGTGCCGGACGCCCCACGAGCGGCTGGGCCGGCTGGACGAGCGAGGAGTGGCGCTCGCTCGCCGCGCGTGCCCGGGAGCGTGGCATCCGGGTCGTGGTCACGATCCAGCGCTTCTCCTGGACGGAGGGCCAGACGCGGCGGACGATCCGCCTCCTCCAGAACCCCGCGAACCGGATCCGCCTCGTGGCGGAGATCATGGAGGTCGTCCGGGAGGGCGATGCGGACGGCGTGAACCTCGACTTCGAGCCGATGCCCGCGGAGGTGAGCGAGGAGTTCACCCAGCTCGTCCGGGAGCTGCGCGCGGCGATGAACGCGGTGGACACGCGCTATCAGCTCACCTTCGACGCGATGCCTTCCGCCGTGGGCTACGACCTGGAGGCGCTCACCGCGGAGGATGCCGCGGACGCCGTCTTCGTCATGGGCTACGAGTTCCTCACCGGCGCCTCCGCGCGCTCCGGGTCGAACGCGCCGCTCCGGAAGCCGGGTGGGGAGCCGGGCGATGACCTGGCGAGCACGGTCGGCGCGATCGTGGAGCGGATCCCGCCCCGGCGCGTGATCCTCGGCCTCCCCTGGTACGGGCGGGTCTGGTCCACCTTCACGGATCTCCCCCGGTCGTCCACGCGGAGCGGCGAGGGAGCCCCCGATTCGGTGACGATCCTCTACCGCGACGCGGTCGCCCAGGCGCAGCGGAGCGGGCGCCGCTGGGACCCCGTGGAGGCCTCCGCGTGGACCCTCTATCCCGCGCTCAAGCCGGGCTGCACCGACTGCCGGGTCACCTGGCGGCAGCTCTGGTACGACGATGTGGACGCGACGATCGCGAAGATCCGCTTCGCCCAGGAGCTGGAGCTCGGCGGCGTCGGCTTCTGGGCGCTCGGCTACCAGGGGAGCGGCGGGGAGATGTGGTCCGCGATCCGCCACACGATCGGGGGCGCCACGGACCCGGAGGCCCCGGAGGGCTCGGTCCGGATCGACCCGGGCTGGACGGACGGCGAGCGGGACGGCCTGCCGGTCGTGGGCGGGGAGCTCCGTCTCCGGCTCGAGGCGCGGGACCGCGGCGGCTCCGGGCTCGCCTATGTGCGTATCGCGCCGGCGCCCGATCGCGAGCCCTCGGGTGAGCTGCGCTACGGGATGACCTACCCGGAGACCTCGTCGGTCACGATCGACCCGCTCACCGGCCACCCGGTCCATCCGCTCGGGACGCCGCGCCCGCGCGGGCCCCGCTCCCCGGAGCCCTCCGCCGCGCCCTCGGGGTCGCCGCTCCCATCGGGCTCGCCGGCCCCGCTCGCCTCCCCCTCGCCATCCCCCTCGCCATCGCCGATCCCATCCCCCACGCCGACCCCGGTGCCCACCCCGTCGCCGACCCCGGTCCCGCCCGCCGACCCCGGCCCGCGAACGCTCTGGGTCCAGTGGCGCGATGTGGCCGGGAACTGGTCGGAGCCGGTCGCCCTCGAGGTCTGGTACCGGCCGGACGTGCGGCCGGTGGTCACGGAGACCCCGGCCCCGGAGAGCATCTCCTCCCCGCCCCCGCTCGTCCCCGGCGAGGCGGGTGTGGACGACGAGGTCGAGAGCCCGGCGCCCTAGCTCCGGCGCGCCGGATCGCCCGCGACGGGCTTCCGGAGGACGAGGAAGTGGGAGAGGCCGAAGATCTGGAACGGGGTGCGCTCGGCGGCGTAGAGGAGGGCGCGCAGGACCCGTCCCAGGCGCCGATGCCGGGCGGTCAGGTTGTCGAAGCCGGGGTAGATCACGCGGTGCTCCACGACCTCCGCCCCCGTCCCGTCGAAGATCGCGCGGATCCCGCGCCCGGTATAGGCACGCACGTGCGGGGCGAAGCGGACCCGCAGCGGGTCCGGCAGCCAGTTGACGAAGGGGATGTTCCCGAAGACGTAGCGCTTCCCGAAGTACGCGCCGTGCGTCTCGAAGGGATAGAGGCGGTTCGGGCAGAAGAGGACGACGAGACCGCCCGGGCGCGTGACGCGGACCATCTCCTGCGCCGTGCGACGATCGTCCGCCACGTGCTCGATCACCTCGTTCGAGAAGACGAGATCGAAGCGGTCGTCCGGCCAGGGGAGCGCCTCGCCCACCCCGCACACGATGTTCGGCAGCTCCCGGCTCGCCTCCGCGACCCGCTCCTCCTCCACCTCGAGGCCGTGGACATCGTCGCTGAAGGCGCGGAAGCGCCGGACATAGGTCCCGATCCCGCAGCCCACGTCGAGGATCGCCCGGTCCCTGAGGTCGGTCATCTCGCGGACCATCGCGAGGCGGCGGTCCTGGCCGAAGCGCCAGGTCTCGCTCACCCGTCCCCGCTCGATCGCGGTGGCGGAATGGGGATCCTGGCCCGGCACGGCGGGGGGGGAGGGCACCGGGTCATCCACGACACCATCGTACGCCGCGCGCTCGTGCGGCGGCTCGGGCGGGGGGATGACACGCGCCGGGCGGCGTGCGAAAGTGTCGCGGTCCCGCCGCGGAGCGGGCGGAGGAGCGAGGGAGATCGGTGAGCGAGGACCCGGCGCAGGAGGGTGCGTCCCCGGTGGGCGCGGTCCCGTGCGACCAGTGCGGCCAGGAGGTCCCGGCCCTCGCGTGGTGCATCCGCTGCGGAGATCCGCTCGGCCCGGAGCGCCGGCGCGGCCGCTCCGGCCGCGTCCGGGAAGCCTTCGCCGCCGCCCCCGAGGAGCGCGCCCGCGCCGTCCGCCTTGTGAGCACCCTCTACCCGGCCCTGCCGCGCGAGGAGATCCGCACCTTCCAGGCCGCGCTCGTGGGCGGCACGTTGCTCGTCATCCTCCTCGCCGCCCTCGGCTTCCACCCGGTCGCGGTGGTCGCCGCCGCGGTCCTCGTCCCGCTCGTCACGATCCTCTACCTCGTGGACGTGGACACCTACGAGGATGAGCCGCTCCGCGTTCTCGCGGTCACCTTCCTGTGGGGTGCCCTGACCGGTGCGCTCTTCGCCCTCGCGCTCGACCGGATCTTCCCGGTCGGCGTGGCGGCGGGCCTGGCGGCCGGGCCGCTCGGGGTGGCTGCGCCGCCCGGCTTCCCGGTGGGCCGGACGATCGTCGCGCCCATCGCGGGTGGCCTGATCGCGCTCGCCGGACCCCTCTTCCTCCTCCGCTACCGGCGCTTCAACGACGTCCTGGACGGCGCGACCTTCGGCGTCACGGCCGCGGTCGCCTTCGTGGGGGCCCAGACGATCGTCACCTCCGCCGGCCTCTTCCAGTCCGGCCTCCGGCCCGTCTCCCCCGAGGTCCTCTCGTGGGTCGTCCGCCTCCTCTCCCTCGGGGTCGTCACCCCGGTGATCGCCGCCGCGGCGGTCGGTGGTCTCGCCGGCGTCCTCTGGCTCCGCCTCCGGGGGCCGGACGCGCACGAGGGGATGCTCGGCCCCCTCGGCCTCCCGCCGGTCGCCGCGCTCCTCGCGGCCGCGCTCCTCGTCGCGACGCCGGTCATCGATGCCATCGGTGGCGAGGAGGCGCCGGTCCAGGTCGTCCGTCTCGTCCTCCTCGTCCTCGTGGCGGCGGTCGCCCTCCTCTGGCTGCGCCGGATCATCCACACCGGCCTGATCCAGGAATCGCTGGAGATCCCCGTGGGTCCTCCGGCCGCCTGCGCGAGCTGCGGCGAGGCGACGCCCCGGCACACCTTCTGCGGCGCCTGCGGGGTCGCGCTGCGCGCCCTCCCCAAGGAGCGCGGCGACGCCACGGCGGCACCCCTTCCGGCCGCTCATGCGCGGCTCGGGGCGCAACGCCTCCTCATCGCCTTCGGGGTCCTCCTGGCCGCCGTCACGATCGTGGCGCTCGTCGTCGCGTGGATGATCGGGCAGGGCCTGGACCGCCCGGCCTGTCCGGACCGCGAGCAGCCCTGCCCCCTCGCGGCGATCGCGCTGCCGCGCCTGGCGACCTCCGCGGACGCCGTCGACGGACCCCCCTTCCCCGGCTATGCCACCGTCGCGGAGAGCGCGAGCGGGATCGCCGTCACCTACGACCCGGAGATCTGGGTCGTCTCCGCGAACGACGCGGGCTTCCTCGCCCTGGACGGCTACGGCGGGGTGATCAGCTGGATCCTGGACACGGCGCGCCGCGGCGAGCTCGACCTCCAGGGGCTCTTCGACCTGCGCCGCGACTTCTTCCGCACACGCCTCCTCGGGTTCGAGAAGGACCGGGAGCCGGCGCGCCGCCTGCTCGGCACGCCGACCCTCGGCCACCGGCCGGGGATCGGCGGGCTCTTCGGCGGGACGATCGACAGCCCGCAGGGACCCGGCCAGGAGGTCTCCGTCGCGATCGTCGGGTCCGTGGATGGCTCCGCGATCGGTCTCGCCTCCGTCATCGTCCCCTTCGAGGTCCGGGATGCGGGCCTCCAGCTCGGCGACAGCCTGAACAACGCGCTCGCCTGGCCGAGCGACGAGGTCCCCTGATGCAGCGACACCGCACGACGATCGCCGTCCTCCTCGCGGCCTCTCTCGCGCTCGCCGGAACGGTCCTCCCGGCCACCGCCGCCGATCCGCACCCCGCGCCCGTTGCGCCCGCGGCCGACCCCGTCGTCCTCCCCGTCGATCCCGCCGAGCCGGTGGAGATCGGCCTCGTCCTCCGCGGCCGCGATCCCGAGGGGCTCACCGCCTTCCTCGCGGCGGTCGCCGACCCCGACGCCCCGGAGTACCGCGCCTACCTCACCCCGGAGACGTACGCGGAGCGCTTCGGCCTTCCGGCGGACGCGCACGCCGCCCTCATCGCCGAGCTCGCTGCGGCCGGCCTCGAGGTCGTGCGCAGCGTCCCCCAGCGGACGAGCCTTTCCGTGAGGGGGAGCGCCGCGCACGTGAGCGCCTTCCTGGGCACCCCGCTCGAGGCGCTCTCGGACCCGCTCACCGGCCTGAGGCATCTCGCCGCGCCCACGGAGGTCGCCGTCCCGGTGGCCATCGCGGACCGGGTCCTCACGATCACCGGCCTTGAGCGCCGGCTGCCACGCGCCGCGATCGACCCCGACGACGCGCCGCCGCTCCCCGGGCGTGGCCTGAAGCCGGTCGACCTTGCACGCGCCTACGGCTTCGCGGAGCTCCGGGCGGCCGGCATCGACGGGACCGGGAGCACGGTCGCGATCCTCCAGTACGGCGTGGACACGGATGAGGACCTCGCGGTCTTCGATGCGACCTTCGGGATCGAGGCCCCGCCGCCGGAGCGGATCGGGATCGCGGGCGGGCTGGCGGATGCCCCGGACGACTTCGCGGGCGAGGCCACGCTCGACACCCAGGTGGTGCGGGCCGCTGCACCCGGCGCCCGGATCATCGTCTACGGGTTCCCCAGCACGTTCAGCATGGCGCTCGCCGTGGACGAGATCGTCAGTCGCGGGGAGGCGGAGATCATCTCCATCTCCTACGGCAAGTGCTTCCTTCCCGGGGAGTACATCAGCGATGCCGAGGTGGCGGCCGGTCAGGCGCTCTTCGCGACCGCCGCCGCGCTCGGGGTCAACGTCTTCGTCGCCTCCGGGGATACCGGCGCCTACACCTGCCACATGTTCGACCCGGAGGACCATCGCCCCACGCCTGCCTGGCCCTCCTGCGCGGACAACGTGATCTCCGTCGGCGGGACCTTCCTCGAGACCCGGGAGGACGGGACCCGCTTCCGCGAGACCGGCTGGCAGGACTACCTCGTGACCGCGGGTGGGGGCGGCGGGGTGAACCCGGTCGACCCGCGTCCGGCCTGGCAGCGCGCGCCCGGCGTGGAGAACGAGCGCTCCACCGGGATGCGCCAGTGCCCGGACGTGGCCGCGGCCGCGGATCCGGACACGGGATACCACGTCTTCTTCACGGACCCGGAGACCGGCGAGGCCGGCTGGCAGATGATCGGCGGGACGAGCGCCGCCGCGCCCCTCTGGGCGGCGATGGCCGCGCTCATCTCGCAGGTCGCCCGCGAGGAGGGGCGGGGGCTCGGCGGCGTGCCCGGGCGCCTCGGCTTCCTGCCCCCGGAGCTCTACCGGATCGCCCGGGAGACCCCGGAGGCCTTCTACGACGTGACGCGCGGCGGCAACCTCCTGGACGCCGCAGGGGAGGGCTGGGACTACGCCACCGGCCTCGGAACGCCGAACCTCGCCACGCTCGCGGCGGCGATCGTCGCCGCCCTCCCGGAGGCGCCATGAGCGGCCGCTCCCGCCCCGTGGAAGGGATCTTCCGCTTCCGCCACCCGATCGAGGTCCGCTTCGGGGATACGGACGCGATGGGTCACGTGAACAATGCCACCTACCTCGCCTACCTCGAGGCGGCGCGCGCGGCCTACTACCTCCGGATCACCGGCCATCCCTTCGGGACCGGCCCGGACGCGGCCCGCCACACCTTCGTCATCGCGGAGGCCCACCTCGCCTACCGGGCACCCGCCTTCTTCGGCGAGCCGCTCGTGGTGGAGGCGCGGATCGCCTGGATCTCCCGCTCCTCGTTCGGCTTCGAGTACCGGGTCGTGTCGGAGGGCGGGCCGATCGCGCCGGCGCGGACGATCGCGGACGGAGCGACCTCCCAGGTGATGGTGGACCCCGTCTCCGGCCGGGTGGCGCGCTTCCCGGCGGACCTGCTCGGCGCGATCGAGGCCTTCGAGGGTCGCCCGATCCCGCGCCGCTTCCCCGCCGAGACCGTGGAGCCGCCGCTCGCCTAGGGCTCGAAGCGCCGGAAGATCGCGACCGCGTTCTGGCCGCCGAAGCCGAAGCCGTTGATCATCGCCGTCTCCACCCGGCGCGTCCGCGCGACCTTCGGGGTGTAGTCCAGGTCGCACTCCGGCAGGTCCGGGTTCTCCAGATTCGCCGTGGGCGGGATGATCCCCTCGCGGATCGCGCCGATCGCGGTGAGCGCGCTCATCACGCCCGCCGCGCCGAGGAGGTGGCCGACCATCGACTTCGGCGACGAGATCGAGACGCGTCCGGCGTGGGCGCCGAGCGCCGCCTTGATCGCGCGCGTCTCCGTGATGTCGTTGAGCGGCGTGGAGGTCCCGTGGGCCACCACGTAGTCGACCTCGTCCGGCGCCACACCGGCATCCTGCATCGCAAGGGTCATCGCACGCGTCGCGCCCCGGCCGGTGGGCTCGGGGGCGGAGATGTGGAACGCGTCCGCGGTGAGCGCCGCCCCCATGACCTCGCAGTGGATCGTGGCGCCACGCCGGAGCGCGTGCTCCGCGCTCTCCACCACGACGACACCCGCCCCCTCGCCGAAGAGGAAGCCGTCCCGGTCCCGGTCGAAGGGGCGCGAGGCGCGCGCCGGGTCGTCGTTCCGCTTGGAGAGCGCGCCCATGTTCGCGAGCGCCGCGAAGGCGACGGGCAGGAGCGGGGCCTCGGAGCCACCGGCGAGGACGACATCCACCTCGCCCCGCTGGATCATCCGCAGCGCGTCCTGGAAGGCGATGATCGAGCTCGCGCAGGCGGCGACCTGGGTGATCACCGGACCGGTCAGCCCGTACTCCATCGAGAGCTGGCAGGCCGCCATCGAGCCCGACAGGGCGGGGATCGCGAAGGGGCTCACCTGCCCGGGGCCCTTCGCCGCCAGCGTGGCGGTCCCGTCGATCACCTGCTCCTGGCCGCCGCCGCTCGTGTTCACCGCCACGGCGACCCGATCCCGCCGGTCCGGATCCCAGCCCGTGAAGTCGAGACCGGAATCCGCCACCGCCTCCTTGCCCGCGGCCATCCCGAAGTGGATGAAGCGGCTCATCCGGCGCGCCATCTTGCGGTCCATGGCGATCGTGGGGTCGAAGCCCTTCACCTCGGCCGCGATCCGCACGTCGAACGCGCTCGCATCGAAGGAGGTGATCGGGCCACCGCCCGAGACGCCGGCGACGAGGTTGCGCCAGAAGGTCGGATGGTCGTTGCCGATCGGGGTGACGGCGCCGAGGCCGGTGACGACGGCGCGCCGGGACAGGTCGCTGCTGGGCACGGGTGGGGGGTCTCCTCTCACTGCGACCCTATCGTATCGGACCGCCCCGCGGCCGCCCGTCAGGCGCCCGGCCGGACGAAGGTGAAGATGTAGTCGAAGCGGTCGTCGCCCGCCCGCGCGATCTCCACCGCCCCGGCCGCCCCGCGGTAGGCACCGGTCCCGCCGACCGCCGCGCGCAGCCGGACGGATCCCACGGTGAGCGGCGCACCCGGTGCCGGGTAGGGATCGAGCGAGGCCACGACGAGCGTGCCCGTCGGGTCCTCGTAGAAGGCGAGGCCGAGCCGGTGGACGGAATCGGCGTCCCGGGCGACGTTCGTGAGGAGCCCCACGCTCGTCCCGCCGGTCTTGCCCACGATCTCCGTCCGGCTCGTCCAGGTCCACAGGTCCCCGAGCGAGGTCCCGGCACCGCCGCCGAGCTCGATCTCCGCGGGATCGTTCTCCACGGTCGCGAGCTCCAGCCCCTCGCCCGGCCACGCGGACCCGGCGGGGGCGCTCCCGGCACCGACCCCGACGATCCGGAGGGCGTGGAGCGAGCCATCGGGGCGGAAGGTGACCACGTCCTCTCCGCGGGCGCCATCGAAGCGGCCCGTCCCGCCGATGATCGCGAGCGGGGTCGTGGGGCGCCGGACCCCGGGGTCGCCCGCGAGCATCGGGGTGAAGCCCGCGAGGAAGAGCCGGTCGCCATCGCCGAGGACGAGGGAGACGAGGCAGAGGAGGCTGCGCATCGGGTCATCCGGGACGAGCGCGCCGCCGACGCCCGTGAGGGTCGCCGCGCCACGACCGGCCGGCCCGCCGCCGATCGTGAGCGGGAACCAGTCCGTCCCCGTCTCGCCCGGCTCGATCGGGGTCGGCGGCGGGGCGCCCGGCGCGCTCGCCATCGGGACCACGACCTCCAGGGTCCGGACGACCGGATCGCCGATCCCGTGGAGCGTCAGCTCGTTCGCCCAGGTCCCGTCCGCGCCGACCGTGGAGACGAGCTCCCCGCGCGTCCCGCTGAAGCGCCCCGTCCCGCCGAGGACCGCCCGGGTGACGACCGTCCCCACCGGGGGGAGGCCGTCCGTGGCAGCCGGGCCGGTGCCGGCGAGGACGATCGTGTCGCCACCGCCGAGGTCGTAGGCAAGGAAGGTGACCGCCACTCCGTCCGGGGCAAGATCGCCCGCGGTCCGGACGACCGTCGTCACACCGGCCACCGTGCCGCCGGTCCCGTCCGCCAGCCGGATCGGTCCGCGGAAGACCGTCCGGTCGCCCGCGGACGGGCCGGGGATCGCCGCATCCACGGAGATCCGCTCGCTTCCGAGCTCCTCGATCGCGAGGCGCGCAGGCTCGGCGGCACCGGCAGCAGAGGGAAGGAGGGCCGCAGCGAGCGCGGCGGCGAGGAGAAGGGGGGCGGGGCGCATCAGGGAGCCTCGGGCAGATCGGGTTCCGGCAGCGCCGAGGATACCGGTCCGGACGAGGCGGGGAGGGGTGTCACGGGGTGAGCCTCCGGGAGGCTCACCCCGTGAGTGAGGAGGATCAGCCGGCGGCCGGCATCTGGGGCGCCGGCAGGAGGCCGAGGCCGACGAGCAGGCCGTAGGTGTCGAGGAGGACCGAGCTCTCCTGGATCTGGCCGCACCCGATCGTGTAGATCGCGATCCCGTGCGCCTCCACCGGCGTCTCCATCTCCA
The DNA here is from genome assembly GCA_017853275.1 of Chloroflexota bacterium. GTDB lineage: Bacteria > Chloroflexota > Limnocylindria > Limnocylindrales > CSP1-4 > JAFMJV01. The sequence continues at coordinate 51 of JAFMJV010000005.1, read as the reverse complement.
CCATCTCGCCGGTGAGCATGTGGGCGGGGACGATGAGCGTCGCCTCCACGA
>JAFMJV010000116.1 GCA_017853275.1 Chloroflexota bacterium | reverse complement strand
CCCTTCAGCCCGGGGAGGATCGTGGACTGGAGGAAGGGCGTGACCACGGTGATCGCGAAGAACCCGTAGACGATCGTCGGGATCCCCGCGAGGACCTCGAGGACCGGCTTCACGATGTTCCGCGTCCGCGGGCTCGCGTATTCCGCGAGCCAGACGGCGGCGAGGAGCCCGAGGGGCACCGCGATGAGGACCGCGATGAGGGCGATCATCAGCGTGCTCACCACGAGCGGCAGGACCCCGAAGGCGTACGGCTGGATGTTCGCCGACCAGCGGGTCCCGGTGAAGTAGTCGAGCGGGCTGACCTCACCGAAGAAGGCGACGGTCTCGAAGATGAGGACGAGGACGATGCCGACCGTGGTCAGGATGCCGACCGCGGCGGAGGCGACGAGGAATGCCTCGATCAGCGTCTCGCGGGCGGAACGGCGGCGAGCCGGGCGGTGCGCGGTGGTGGCGCCGGCGGTCGTCACGGGTGAGCTCCCTGGACGTGGGACTGGACGCGGTGCGATCCGGGGATCGCACCGCGTCCAGCGTACGACACGGGTGGGGCCGGGCGGGCGGAGGAGGTGGCCACGCCCGGCTCGTCCCCGGTCTCCCGATCTACTGCGCGATCGCCGCGTCGAGCGCCGCCTGGGCCGCAGCAGCCTGATCGGCCGGGAGCGGGACGTATGCGATCTGCCCCGCCGCGGCGTCGAGGCCGAGGATGCTCGGGGTGGTGTAGAGGTAGAACTGGAAGAAGGCGGCGACCTCCGGGCGGGCGAGCGCGGCCTTGGACGGGTAGACGAAGAGCGGCCGCGCGAGGGGCGCGTAGGTGCCGTCCGCGATCGTCTCGAAGGAGGGGGCGACACAGCCGGCCCCGTTGTCGATGCCGATCGCCTTGACCTTGTCCGTGTTCGCCGCGTAGTAGGCGAAGCCGAAGTAGCCGAGGGCGTTCGGGTCGCCCGCGACGCCGGTCACGAGGACGTTGTCATCCTCGGACTGGGTGAAGTCGCTGCGCGACGCGTCCGTCTCGCCGTTGATCTGCTCGGTGAAGTAGTCGAAGGTGCCCGAGTCGGCGCCGGGGCCGAAGAGGCTGAGGGGCGCATCCGGGAAGCCCTCGCGGACCTGCGACCAGTTCGTGACCGTGCTGCCCGGGGCCCAGATCGCGTTCAGCTCCGCGACGGTGAGGCACTCCGCCCAGGTGTTCGAGGGATGGACCACCACGCTCAGGCCGTCGTAGGCGACCGCGAGCTCGACCGGCTCGATGCCGGCGGCGGTGCAGGCGGCGAGCTCCTCTTCCTTGATATGGCGCGAGGCGTCGTTCGCGTCGGTCTCGCCGCGGCAGAACTTCTCGAAGCCGCCGCCCGTGCCGGACTCGGCGACCGTCACGAGGACGTTCGGGTAGGCGTACTGGAACTCCTCGGCCATCGCCTCGGAGAGGGGGAAGACCGTGCTCGACCCGTCGATGCGGATCTCGCCGGCGATCTCACCGAAAGCGGGGAGGGGGGTGGCGTCCTGGGCGAGCGCCGTCCCGGCACCGCCCGCCACCGAGAGGGCGAGGAGCGAGGCCGTCGCGATCGCGACGCGCTTCGTGGACTTCTGCGTCATCCGTGGTTCTCCTTCGTGGGGGCTCGAGCCGGTCGAGCACGTGCCGGTCGACGCTGCGCAGGCTGGGCGGCGGCGGTCAACGAGCGGTCACCGACCCGTTAACGCTCTGTTCACTCGCAGCGAGCGGGCCACCCGGATCCGGTTCGAGCTGGTAGCCGACCCCCCGCACCGTGACGAGGTGGACCGGGTGGTGGGGGTCCGGCTCGATCTTCTCGCGCAGCCACCGGACATGGACGTCGATCGTGCGCGTGGATCCGGCCGCGGTCGTCGATCCGATGCGGCGCGCGAGCCGGCGGCGCTCGAGCGGCCGCCTCGGGTGCCGGGCGAGCTCCAGGAGGAGCCGGTACTCCATCGGTCGCAGCCGGATGAGGTGGCCATCGCGACGGAGGGCGCGTGCGTCGGTGTCGAGCTCGAGACCCGGCGCGACGACGAGGCGCACGTCCGGGTCGCCCAGCCCGCGGGCCGCCAGCTGGAGTCGCCCGTCGAGCTCGCCAGGCGGCATGCCGGCGGGGAGGGCGTCATCGAGTCCCATCTGGAGCGCCTCGAGCCGCAGCTCCCACGCGTCCGGGGGCGTGAGCGCGACGATGCGGAGGGACTCCGAGGTGCGGAGGAGTCGCGCGAGCGCGGGGAGGATCTCCCGATCGGCCGGTGACAGTGCGACGAGGACGACAGCCGGCGCATCGATGCGAAGCGCGGCACGCAGCTCGGCGAGCGAGCCGACGACCCGCCGCTCACCCGTCCAGGACGGCTCGATGCCCGTGGGCGGATCGCCCCACGTGACGAGGGTCGGAGGTCGGTTCGGCGAACCCATGGCACCCCGAGGCTGCCGGAGCCGGCATCACCGCCGTGTCGGCACCACGTCAACGTGCGGTTAACGCGACCGGTCGCGGATAATGGCGGAGCCCGGCACACGCTCCGGGGGCACGGGAGGGACGGCGATGGGTTCGGCCACGAAGACCGGGGATGCCCGGGATGCCAAGCGCGCCCGAAAGCGCCTCGAGGAGGCCGTCGCCGACCTCGAGAAGGCCCGCGCCAAGCGCGCCCGGGCGGAGGATCGCGTGGCGGCGCTGGAAGCCCTGGTCGCGGAGCTCAC
>JAFMJV010000057.1 GCA_017853275.1 Chloroflexota bacterium | reverse complement strand
GGCAGGGAAGGAGAGGTCGGGGATGGAGCGGACGCAGCGGGGAACGTCGAAGCGCCGGGCGGCGCAGGAGGCGCTCGCGCTCATCGGGGAGATCCAGGCGCGGCTCGGCACGCGGATCGCGGCGGCCACCGCCGATCCGGGCCTGGACGGGCCCCTGCCGATCACCGTCCTCTGCCACCTCGCCCTCCACGGATCGGCGCGTCCCGTGGAGCTCCAGCGGGTCACCCAGGGCACGAGCGGCGGGACGACGAAGCTGATCGACCGCCTGGAGCGCCGCGGTCTCGTCGCGCGGGCGCCCGGCGCCGTGGACGGCGACCGGCGCGGGGTCGTCATCACGCTCACCGTGGCCGGGACCGCGCTCGCCGGCCGCCTCGCGGATGCCCTCGTGGACGATGCGTCCGCGGTGGGAGCCGCGGCCCGGGGGATCGCGGATCGTCTCGAGCCGGTGGCGCGCCGGGAGGCGACCGCCTGACCGGGCTTTCCCCGGTCCCCGGCACGCGCTAGCATCGGCGCGATGGCGGGGCGCGATCGATCGCCGTGAGCGGACGCCCCGCCCGGGAGCGAGGGTGGACGATGCGGTCGATCCGGCGTGTGGTGATCCTCCTGGTCGCGCTGGCGACCCTTCTTCCGGGTATGCCGGCGGCTGCGCAGTCGCCTGCGCCCACGCTCGACCCGCTCGTCTGCGGGAGTGCCTCTGCCCTCCACTTCCCGCTCCGGGACCCGGGCGTGACGCTCGTCACGCCCTTCGCGTTCCCGGATCCGCTGCTGCCCAACCCGGACACCCGCTTCCCCGGGCGCTTCACCCCCTTCGAGACCTGGGCGAACCCGGCGATCCCCGGCGGGCTCCCGGTCTATGCCGCGGGTCCCGGGATGATCGTCGCGAACGGGCTCATCGGGGCCGGCGATCGCGGCGGCATCATCGTCGTCCAGCACACCGGCAAGTTCCTCCTCCCCGCCTCCACCTTCGATGACCCCTTCATCCTCGGTGGCACCGTCACCGATTCTCTCCTCACCGTCTACGCCGGGATCGACGCCGTCCCGCTCCCCGTGGGCACCTGCGTCACGGAGACGAGCCTGATCGGCGTCACGTCCCGCCAGTGCGGCCCGGGGATCCCGCTCCCGTGCTCCGACCTCCCCTCCGGGCTGCGCCTCGAGGTCCGCCTCGGTGCCACCGCGGATCCCGCCCTGCGGAGCGTCGACTGGTCCGTGGCGGGTCTTCCCGGCGAGGCGATCGGCGGCACCTTCCCCGATCCCCAGGTGATGGTGAACGCCGGCTACCGGCGCCCGAGCGCGGCCTTCATCGCCCTCGCCGCTCCCTGCCTCCCCGGCCCGGTGGGCGCGAGCCCTGCCCCCTGCCCGCCGCCGATCCCCTCGGGCACGCCCGTCCCCGTGGCCACGCCCACCCCGGCGCCCACGCCGGCGCCGACCCCCACCCCGGCGCCGACCACCCCGGCCGTGCGGCCCTTCCGCTCCCCCTACAACGTCCTCATCGCCGGCCTCCCGGACACGCTCGTCCCGTTCTGCGTCCGGCGCACGAGCGGCCTCGTCACCGGCACCCTCGCCGCGGTCGATTGCGACCCGGGCGTGCCGGAGATCGATCGGATGAGCTACTTCCTCGGCAAGCCCGCGGATATGCGCTTCACCTTCAACAACCGGGTCTCGGAGGAGGGCCTCTTCCCCGACGCGGATTGCCGGGCCGGTCTCGACGGCGTGGAATCGCGCGCCGCCACCCGCTCCACCGCGTGCTACCTCTCGGGCTCCGGCCGGGCCACGATCAAGCTCGCCCTCGCGGGGAGCTGCCCCGGCGTCTACCTCTCCGTGGAGGGCCGTACGAACGACATCGCGGGTCTCTTCGCCGCGCTGGAGGACGCCACCGCGGGCGAGCCGTGGCTGGCGCCGCTCGCCACGATCCGCTCCTGCGTCCCGCTCACGGCGGGGGTCTCCGCGCCCCCGGTCCCCACCTCGTCCAGCGTGACGATCACCTCCGGCCCCGGCCGCTACGGCCCGCAGACCGTGACGATGAAGGTCCGCTGGCGCTCCGCGGTCACCCTGGACACGCGGATCGAGGTGTGGGGGATCCGGGTCTGCGTGGCCGGTGACTTCCTTCCCGAGACGCAGCCCTGCTTCCGCCCCGGGATGCGCCTTCCGTTCTCCGACATGGAGCTGCTCGCCACCGCGGATGCGGCGGATGGACGCCTCAACTGGGTCCGCCAGGGGATCATCTGGGGCTTCGTCCCGCCCGGGCCGATGCCGCTGATGATCATCCAGGCCACGCCCTCGGAGACCGCGGGCTACTTCTCGATCGTCATCCGCGCGGTGAACGATCGCGCCCGCTCGAACTTCGTCATCCCGTCCGGCGGCGCCGGCCTCTACGACGCCACCTCGATCTAGGGGCGCGGGCTCCGGGGAGCCGGGTCAGCGGGCGGGCGGCTCCTCCGCCTCCGGCTCCGCGCGGCTCTCCTCCTCGATCTGGCCGACCGTCTTCCGGGCGCCCTCCGAGAGCGGCCGGCGGCGCGTCCGGCGGTCCGCCGCCACGAGCCGGAGGAGGAAGATCACCGTCTGACCGGCGAAGAGGAGGAGGGCGAGGGTGAGGATGAGGAGCCCGGCGCTGACCGCCGGGTCCCACGCCCAGACCACGGTGAGCGGCGTGAGGACGAGGAGGACGCCGAGGATCACGACCTGGATCCAGAAGCAGCCGAGCCCCGGGCCGCGGTCCGCGTTCAGCGGCTCGCCCTTGTAGAGAGGCGTCGCCGGCGTTCCCGGCGTCCCTGTCCCCGGTGTCGCCGCCCCGTCCGTGTCGCTCGCGGCCCCTTGGGCAGCAGCGTTCGCGGCCTCGGCCCCGGGCGCGGTCTCGCGCGCGGCCGGCGTCTCCGGGCGCGGGTCGGACGCTTGGCCGGTGGCGGGCTGGGGGTCGGTCACATCGGTCTCCTGGATCTCCGGGTCAGCGGGCGCGCCGGTCGCGCCGGTCGCGGTAGCGGTACCACTCGCCGATGAGCGGGAGGAACCACGGGTCCCCACGATACGCCGCCGGGACGATCGGGGCGCCGGGCATCGCGACCTGCTCGAAGGGGCTCGGCGTGCGGCTGGATCCCGGTCCCGCGAGGATCCGCTCCGCCACCGTCATCCCGAAGACCGTGCCGAGCGCGATCCCGCTGCCGCAGTAGCCGAGGGCGTGGATGACATCCTTCCGCTCCCCGATATGGGGGAGCCGGTCGAAGGTGAAGCCGACCTTCCCGCCCCAGGCGTGCTCCACGCGGAGATGGGCCGCCTGCGGATGGACCTGCGCCAGCGTCTTCCGGAGGATCCGGGCGGTCTTCTCCGGATCGGTGGACCGGAAGGAGGCGCGCCCGCCGAAGATGAGACGGCGCTCGGCGTTCACGTGCCAGTAGGAGAGGAACCAGCGGGAATCCCAGAAGGTCCGGCCGCGCGGGCTGATCGATGCGGCCAGCTCCTCGCTCATCGGCTCGGTCGCGATGATGTAGCTCCCGATCGGGAGGATCCGCCGGCGGAGCCAGGGGAGCGCCGCGTCCGTGTAGCCGTTCGTGGCGAAGACGACCTTCCCGGCCCGGACCCGGCCGCGCTCCGTCACCACGACCCGCGCGCCGCGCTCCTCCTCCACCCGCAGCGCGGGGAGCCCGGTGTGGAGGTCCACGCCCGCCGCCTCCACGGCACCCGCGAGCGCGGCGAGGTAGCGCGCGGGGTGGATCATCCACGAGTCCTCGATCGCCCACCCGCCGTGATAGTGGTCCGAGCCGACCTCCTCGCGCGCCGCGGCGGCATCCGGCAGGAAGCGCCCCGCGAGCCCTTCCTCGTTCATCTCCCGGAGGTCCGCCTCCATCCCCGGGAGGTGGCGCCGGGACCAGGCGAGGACGGCGAGGCCGCTCCGGCGCAGGTCCGCCGGGAAGCCCTCCCGCTCGATGAAGGCGGCAGCCCGCGGCGCCGCATCCAACCCGGCGCGGAAGAGGGCACGGCCGAGCTCCGCGCCGTAGCGCTCCACGAGCGTGGCGCGTCCCCACTGGAGCCCCGGGTGGAGAAGGCCGCCGTTCCGGGACGAGCCCCCGTGGCCGAGCTCCTCCTTCTCGAGGAGCGTGACCTTCGCCCCGCCCCGCGCGAGGTGGAGCGCCGCCGTGAGCCCGGTGTACCCGCCGCCCACGATGACGACATCGGCGCGCTCCGGGAGCGGCTTCCCGTCATGGCGCGCCACGGCCGGCGCGGAGAGATGCCACCACGGGCGGAGGTCGAGCCGCTCCGCCGTCACCGGACCACCCACCCGCCTCAGCCTTCCGGATCCAGCCAGGCGATCCGGCCGCGTGCCGTGGTGAGGAGGACGCGCCCGGGGAGCGCGCGGCCCTGGAAGGGGACGTTCCGCGCCCGCGAGCGGAGGACGGAGCGGTCCACGAGGACGCGCTCGGCGCGGTCGATGACGACGATCGACGCCTCCGCGCCGACCCGGAGCGCGGGCTCCGGCAGCCCGTGGCGCGCACCGTCGATCGCCCGCCAGGGCCCGAGCGAGAGGGCGCGGATCGCGCGCGCGAGGCCGAGCCGGCCCGCATCCACCGCCTCGAGCACGATGCCCAGCGTCGTCTCCAGGCCTGCGATCCCCGGGACCGCCTCGCCGAAGGGGAGCTCCTTCTCCACCGCGCGCGCCGGGGCGTGCTGGGTCGCGATCGCATCGATCGTCCCGTCCTCGAGCGCCGCAAGGAGGGCGATCGCATCCTCCGGCCCGCGGAGCGGCGGATCGAGGCGCGTCATCGGGTCGTAGGGAGGTGCCTCCCCCGGGCCACCGGACCACGGAGCGGCCGCCGCCTCCCAGGCCCAGCGGCGATCCCCGCCGAGCCAGCCGTCGTGGAGCGCGAGGTGGTGCGGGAAGACATCGCAGGTGACGCGCAGGCCATCGTTCCGCGCGGCGCGGATCGGCTCCAGGGCGCCGGCCACGGAGATCCCGGAGAGGTGGAGGTGCGGGCGGACGTCCGGCGGCATCTCCGCGCTCACCTGGCGGAGGAGCGCGACCGCGCGGGAGACCGCGGCCACCTCGGCGGCGGGTGTCGCCCCGCGCAACCCGAGGATCGTGGCCGGGAGGCCCTCGCTCGCCTCGGAGCCTGCGCTCAGCGACGGCTCGTCCGGGTGGAGGATGACGGGGAGGCCGAGCGCTCCCGCCTCCGTGAGCGCGGCCCGGAGGAGGGCCGGGTCCGCGGTGGCGGCGGGGAGGTCCGTGAGCGCCACCACCCCCGCGCCGGCGAGCGAGGCGAGCGGACCGAGGACCTTCCCCTCCCGGCCCACGGTGAGCGCTGCGGCCAGGAGGGTGCGGACGGGGGAGCCGGTCGCCGCGGCCGCCGCACCGGCGCGCTGGACCACCTCCGGACGGTCGAGCGGCGGGCGCGTATCGGGCATCGCGAGCACGGCGCCGAAGCCACCCCGCGCGGCGGCCGCGAGCCCCGTGGCGAACCCCTCCGCCTCCTCACCGCCCGGCTCGCGGAGGTGGGCATGGAGGTCGAGGAAGGCGGGCGCCACGATGACGCGCCCGTCTGCGGGATCCGCGCGGCCCGGCGCCCAGGCGACCTCCACGATCTCGCCGTCCGCCACCCGGATCGCCCCGATCCCGGAGCGCCCGGACGCGGGGTCCACGAGCCACGCGTCCTCGATCGCCAGCTCGGCGAGGATCGCCCCGGGGGTGAGCCCGTCCGTCATCCCGGCCCGCCGCTCAGCGTCCATCCCGGGACCCCGCGAGGAGCGCCATCACGGCCATCCGGACCGGCACCCCGTTCGCCACCTGGCGGGTGATCAGGGAGCGCGGGCCGCTCACCACGTCCGGCGGCAGCTCCACCCCCTCGTTCACCGGGCCGGGGTGCATGACGAGCGCATCCGGCGCGTGCGCCGCGATCCGCTCCTCCGTGAGCCCCCAGCGCGCGGCATAGGCCGCCTCGGAGGGAGCCCCCGCGCCTTCCAGCCGCTCGCGCTGGACGCGGAGCGCCATGACGGCCGCGGCATCCCGGATCCCGGCCGCCAGGTCCCCGGTGACGGTGAGCCGCCGGTCCCCGGGGAGCGCCCGCGCCCACGTCTCGAAGCCGCGCAGGAAGACCGCCGGGCCCGTGACCCAGAGGTCGATCCCCGCCGCGGTGAGCGCCCAGATATCCGAGCGCGCGACGCGGGAGTGGAGGACGTCGCCCACGATGCACACCTTCGCTCCGGGGAGGCGGGCATCGCCGAGGACCTCGGCGAGCGTGTAGAGATCGAGGAGCGCCTGGGTGGGGTGGGCGTGCCAGCCATCGCCGGCGTTCACCACGTGGCCCCCGAAGTGCTCCGCGGCGAGCTGCGCGGCCCCGCTCCGTCCGTGGCGGACCACGAGGAGCGCAGCGCCGAGGGCCTCCAGGGTGCGCACGGTGTCGATCAGCGATTCGCCCTTGGCGAGCGAGGAGGAGGCGGCATCGAGCGAGACCGCCTCGCCGCCGAGCGCGCGCGTGGCGACCTCGAAGCTGACCCGGGTCCGCGTGCTCGCCTCCGCGAAGAGCGTGGCGACCGTCCGGCCCGCGAGCGGCCCCGCCGCGGTCCCCGTAGCGCGCGCCTCCGCCATCCGCCGTCCGAGCGCGATCACCGTGGCGAGCTCCGCGCGGGTGAGCCGGTCCACGTCCAGGAGATGGCGATGCCCCCAGGCGGGGATCCCCGGGGCCTGCGCCGCAGCGGTCACCGGGCCGGGCCTCCGCCCGGGGTGCCGGCGGGGAGTGCGGCCTCGCGGCGCTCGATGAGGACCTCGTCCGTGCCGTCCGTCTCGCGGAGGCGGACGTGGACGATCTCGTCCCGGGCGGTGGGCACGTTCTTCCCCACGTGGTCCGCGCGGATCGGGAGCTCCCGGTGGCCGCGATCCACGAGGACGGCGAGCCGGACCGCGGCCGGGCGGCCCACGTCCACGAGGGCGTCCATGGCGGCGCGGACCGTGCGGCCGGTGTAGAGGACGTCGTCCACGATGACGACCGTGGTCGCGGCGAGGTCGAAGGGGAGGTTCTGGCCCTTCATCTCCGGCGCATCGCCGGTCCGGGTGAGGTCATCCCGGTAGAAGGTGATGTCCAGGGAGCCCACGGGGAGCCGGACGCCGGTGGTGGCGGCGATCGCCTCTGCGACCCGCTCGGCAAGGGGGACACCGCGCCGCTCGATCCCCACGAGCGCCAGGCCGTCTGCGCCGCCGTGCTTCTCCACGATCTCGTGGCCGATGCGGATGAGCGCGCGCCGGATCTCGTCCGCCGTCAGGATCTGCCGGGAGCTCACGCGGTCCTTTGCCTCCTCGCCGGTCTCTCGGGGCCGGTCCGTGGTGGTTCCCGGAAAGGATACCCCCCGCGGGTCCCGGGGGCGCGCCGTCCGGACCCGCTCAGCGGCCCGACCGCCCCCCGCGCCCGGGCGGCGGCGCAGACGTCCCGCGGGCGAGCCCGGGGGAAGCCGCATCCGGGTCCCCGGACGCGATCCGCGCCGCCGCGAGGAGCTCGTCCACCGCTTCCTCCGGGCTGACCGGGTTCACCGGCAGGCCGGTGCCGAGCTCCAGCCCCGCGATCTCCCGGAGCCGGGGATGGATCTCCCAGTGCCAGTGGAAGGTCTCGTCCACCCGCTCGTGGAGCGGCGCGGTGTGGAGGACGAGGTTGTAGGGCGGCCAGCCGAGGACGTCCAGGTGGCCGAGCACCTTGCGCAGCGTCTCCGCGGCGCTCGTCAGCTCGGCGTCCGTGGCGCGGCTGAAGTCCGCGTCATGACGGCGCGGCACGACCCACAGCTCGAACGGGGAGCGCGAGGCCCAGGGGGCGAAGCAGACGCTCGCCGTATCCTCGAAGACGAGCCGGTCCCGGCTCGCGGTCTCATCCCGGATCAGCCGGCACCACGGGCAGACGCCCTCGCGGATGACGGAGCGCGCGGCACCGCCGAGCTCCTCCCCGATCCGGTGGGGGATCTGGGGGAGGTCGTAGAGATCGATGCACAGGTGGTCCGTCCGCGCGCCCGCCTGGCGCCCCCAGTTCTGGACCACCTGGAGATAGGCCGTCCCGCCGTCCCGGCGCGCCACCCGGATCCGGTCCCGGGCCATGGCGAGCATCTCGATGACGATCCCCTCGGTCTCCCGCGCGAGCGGCTGGTGGTGGCCGCGGGGCGCGGCGATCGTCTGCCAGGAGCCCGAATCCCCCACGAGCCCGAGCGCAGGATCCCGATCCCCGTGTCCGGCGCGCCGCGCCTCGCGCTCCGTCCCCGCCACGGTGAAGGCCTGGGGCTTGAGGGTCCGGAGGAAGACGCCGTCCCCGATCGCCACATCGCAGTTCTGGCAGGGGGTCCCGGGCTCCGTGGCCCGCTCGGCGGGGATCGCGAAGCGCGCCCGATCGAAGCTCCGGTCCACCACGACCGCCACCCACCACCCGGTGACCTCGTCCCGCCGCAGCTCGAAGAGCCCGCCCGGCATCCGCCCGCCCCTGCTCAGCCGGCTCGCGCCGCGGCCGGCGTCACCGCCGCCCGGCTCACCGCGATCGCATCCGCCATCCGCGGCCCGAGCGCCGCCGCGTAGCGCCGGCCGGCCTCCGCCACGCTCTCCGTGGAGGGCCGGGCGGCCGCCCCCTCCCAGCCGAGCTCCCGGGCGATCGAGGTGACGACGAGCCCGCTCATCCCGCAGGGATCGATGAGCGAGAAATCGTCCAGGTCCGTGGTCACGTTGAGCGCGATCCCGTGGTAGCTGACGCCGCGCTCCACGCGCAGCCCGAGCGCGCCGAGCTTCCGCGGGAGGACGCCGTCCGCATCCACCCACGAACCCGGGTAGCCGTCCCGCCGGCCCGCGGCGATCCCGTACGAGGCGGCCACGTCCGCCATCGCGAGCTCGAGCGCGCGGACGAAGGGGCGGAGGAGGAGGTCGTGGTCCGCGAGGCGGACGATGGGATAGGCGACGAGCTGGCCGGGGCCGTGGTAGGTCACCTCCCCGCCGCGCTCCACGCGGTGGACGGCGATCCCGCGCGCGGCGAGGAGCGCCTCCGGGGCGATGACGTGGGCGGGATCCGCGTTCCGGCCGAGGGTGAGGACCGGGTCATGCTCGAGGAGGAGGAGCGTGTCCGGGACCTCACCGGCCGCGCGTGCCGCCACGAGCGCGTGCTGGCGGTCCCACGCCTCCGCGTATCCGATCCGCCCCAGCCATTCCGTCCGCAGCTCCATCGACCGGACGATAGCAGGGGGCGCTTCGCGGGCGATCGCGCCTCAGGGGAGAAGCTGGCGGAGGACGAAGAGGAGGTTCGCGGGGCGCTCCGCGAGCCGGCGCAGGTACCACGGATACCAGGCCGAGCCGTAGGCGACGAGCGAGAAGACGGGGAAGCCCTCCGCCCGGAGACGCCGCAGCTCCCCCTCCCGGATCCCGTAGAGCATGTGGACCTCCAGGCGCTCCCGGGCGATCCCCTGGGCGTCCGTGAGGAGGGCGAGCTGGCGGATCAGCTCCGCATCATGCGAGCCGAGCGCGAGGCGCGCCTCACCACGGCCGGCCGCCTGGGCGAGGAGGAGCGCGGCGCCGAGCCAGGCGGCATCCACCTCCGCCGCGGAGCGGAAGGCGATCGATGCGGGCTCGTCATAGGCGCCCTTCACGAGCCGGATCGCGGGGCGCGCCGGGAGGAGCCGGGCGATATCCGCGGGGGTGCGCCGGAGGTAGGCCTGGAGGCAGAGTCCTGTCCGCGGCGCCTCCGCGTGGAGCCGCTCGTAGAAGGCGACCGTCCGCTCCGCGTAGGCGGAGCCCTCGATGTCCAGCCAGAGCCACGAGCCCACCTCCGCCGCGTGGCGGGCGAGCGCGAGCGCGTGGCCGTAGGCGACCTCGGCGTCCACGTCCAGGCCGAGCTGGGTGAGCTTCACGGAGATCTCCGGGGGCCGGGACCGCTCGGACGCCGCGCGGAGGACCTCGTGGTAGTGCGCGGCGACCGCGTCCGCCTCGGCAACGGCGGAGAGGTTCTCGCCGAGGCGCGTGAAGACGACCCCGGTCCCTTCGCCGAGGAGCCGGTCCGCGGCGGTCAGCGCATCGCTCAGCTCCTCGCCCGGCATGAAGCGCCGCACGGCGCGCTGGGCGAAGCGCCGGCGGGGGATCTCCGTGCGGAGACGCTCGTTCCGGGCGGCCCAGAGGAGGACGGTGCGGAGGGGTCGCATGGACGGATGGTGCCACCGCCGCCGACAGCGCGCCCGCGAGGCCCCGGGGAAAAGGAACGGGCGGGTCACCGGGGGAGGAGATCCGGTGACCCGCCCGTTCTGGTGTCCGGATGGCGGAGGAGCCGTCCGGATGATGTGGTCGGAAGTCGCCTTCCACGACGGATTGTGGGGCCTCCGTTCCCTTCTGTCCAATCGAAGGGCGCGCGGGATGTGATCGACGCTGTTTATCATGCCCGCGTGCAGCACACGCAGATCGAGGGGTTCGTGGCGGTCGCCCGGGAGGGGAACCTCCGGCGTGCGGCGGCGCGGCTCTACATCAGCCAGCCGGCCCTCTCCGCCCGGATCGCGGGCCTGGAGGAGGAGCTCGGTGCGCCCCTCTTCCGGCGCTCGCGGACGGGGATGACGCTCACCCACGCCGGACGCGCCTTCCTGCCCTACGCGGAACGGGCGCTGGAATCGCTCGAGGGTGGTGCGGCGCTCGTGGCGGAGGTGGCGGACGGGGTCGCCGGCGAGCTCGCGATCGGGAGCGCGCCCGCGATGAGCGCCTACGTCCTGCCGGAGCTCCTCGCCCGCTATACGGAGCTGAACCCGAACGTCCGTGTCACCGTCCGGACCCACCACTCCGAGGAGCTCGTGGCGATGGTCGCGCGTGGCGAGATCCACCTCGCGGTCATGCGCGAGCTCCGCGATGCCCGGGTCCGGATGCGCCCGCTCTTCGATGACGAGCTCGTCCTCGTGACGCGCCCGGACCACCCGTTCGCGCGCGCGGGGGCCATCGATGTCGCGGAGATCCAGCGGGCGCAGCTCATCCTCTTCGACCGGACCTCGAGCTACTACGACCTCACCCAGGCGCTCTTCCGCTCGCTGGGGATCGTCCCGCGGGCGGTCATCGAGCTGGACAACATCGAGGCGGCCAAGCGGATGGTGGAGCGCGGTCTTGGCGTGGCGCTCCTGCCGGGGACCGCGGTGGCGAACTCGCTGGACGCAGGCTCCCTGCGCGAGGTGCGCATGGAGGGTGCGCCACCGATCCGCCGCACGATGGTCGTGGTGGAGCGGCTCCGGGGCACGGTCCCCGAGACGGTCGCGCCCTTCCTTGCGCTCCTCGACCGGGTCCCCGAGCTGATCCCCCGGGCGCGGCCGGTGGCCGAGGGGTGAGCGAGCCGGTGGCCGGCGCGCCGCGGACCGGCGTCTACACCGTGCTCATCGGGCGTTACGAGCAGCTGAACGAGCAGCCGATGGCGCGGGAGAGCGGACTGCCCTTCCTCTGCCTCACGGACGACCCCGACGTGCGCAGCGAGACGTGGGAGATCCGCCACGTCCGGCCCCTCTTCCCCGCGGATCCCGTGCGCAGCCAGCGGGAGCTGAAGCTGCGGCCCCATCTCCATCTTCCGGAGCTCGACCGCTCGCTCTACATCGACAACTCCATCGTCCTCACCGCGCCGCCGGAGGCGATCCTCGCGCGCGCCGCCGGAGCCCCGTTCGCGGCCTCCCGGCATGACGGCCGCGCCACCCTGCGGGACGAGTTCGGTGCGGTCCTCCAGCTCCGCCGCGACGCGGACGAGCGGATCCTGGAGCAGCTCGCGGACTACGAGGCGACCGTCCCGGAGCTCCTCGCCGTCCAGCCCTGGCTCGGGGGGATCCTGGTCCGCGACCATCGGGACCCGCTCGTCATCGCCACGATGGAGCTCTGGCTCGCCCACCTCCTCCGGTACAGCCGCCGGGACCAGCTCTCCCTGCCGGTCGTCCTCGCGGAGACCGGGCTCGTCCCCCA
>JAFMJV010000056.1 GCA_017853275.1 Chloroflexota bacterium | reverse complement strand
GGTCAGCCTCCGCGCGCCAGGCGCTCGCGGAGGAAGCCCCAGGCGAGGGCCTGCATCGTGGCCAGCTGGCGGTTCTCCGCCGCGCCGCCGTGGCCGCCTTCCATGTTCTCCCAGTAGGTCACGTCATGGCCGAGCGCGAGCATCCGCGCAGCCATCTTCCGGGCGTGCCCCGGGTGGACGCGGTCGTCCCGGGTGGAGGTGAGGAGGAGGAGCGGCGGGTAGCGGCGCTCGGGCGAGACGTTCGCGTAGGGCGACCAGCTCTCCAGGTAGGCGCGGTCCGCGGGATCGTCCGGATCGCCGTACTCCGCCATCCAGGAGGCCCCGGCGAGGAGCCGGTGGTAGCGGAGCATGTCCAGGAGGGGGACCTGGCAGACGACCGCGCCGAGGAGCTCCGGGTCCCGGGTGAGGACGCTCCCCACGAGGAGGCCCCCGTTCGAGCCGCCCTGGATCCCGAGCCGGGACGGGGTCGTGATCCCGCGGGCCACGAGGTCCCGGGCGACCGCCGCGAAGTCCTCGAACGCGCGCGGTCGCTCCTCGCGGAGCGCGGCGCGATGCCAGCGCGGCCCGTACTCCCCGCCGCCGCGGATGTTCGCCACCACGTGGACGCCCCCGTGCGCCAGCCACGCCCGCCCGATCGTGCCCGAGTAGGCGGGGAGGAGGGAGACCTCGAAGCCGCCGTAGCCGTAGAGGAGGACGGGATGCGATCCGTCCGCCGCGAGGTCGCGCGGCCCGGTGACGACGTACGGGATCGGGGTCCCGTCCGCGCTCGTGGCCACGTGACGCGTCAGCGTGAGGCCGGTCGCGTCGAAGAAGGCGGGGGATCCCTTGAGGGCCTCCCGGGCACCGCCGATCTCCTGGCGGTGGAGGGTGGCCGGGGTGAGGGGATCGGCGATCGTGATCCAGAGCGCATCCGAGCGGTCCGCGTCCACCGCCTCCACGCTCACGGTGGCGAGCTCGGGGAGATCCGGGAGCGGGGAGCGGTCCCAGCCGGCCGGACCGCGGGTGAGGATCTCCACCCGGTTCCGGACGTCGTCCAGGAGGACGAGGACGAGGTGGCTGCGCGTCCGGACCACGGCGCGGAGCGCGCTCCGGTCGTCCGGCAGGAAGAGCGGCTCGATGACCGGCCGCCCCGCGAGGAGGGCATCCAGGTCCGTGGCGAGGAGCGCCCCCTCCGGCCAGGTCCGGCCGTCCACCTCCCACGGGTCGCGAAGCTCGATGAGCGCAGTCTCCCGGGCGAGCTGGAGCTCCGCGCTCTCCGGGATCGGGATCCGCACCAGCGCGCCATCCCGGATCAGGAAGCGCTCCGCGCGGTAGAAGTCGATCGCCCGCACGACCAGGCCGCGGGGGAAGCCCGGCGTGTGGTCCTGCTCCGCGGCGACCGCCACATCGTCCGGCTCGCCTTCGTGGACGAGCTCCGCCGCCGCGAGCGGGGTGCCGCGCCGCCAGCGCCGGACCGTCCGCGGGTAGCCCGAGGTGGTGAGCGAGCCGGGGCCGGTATCCGTGGCCACGTAGAGCGTGTCCTCGTCGATCCACGCGACGTCCTGCTTCGCCTCCGGGAGACGGAAGCCGTCCTCCACCCAGCGCCGGGACGGCAGGTCGAGCTCCCGGACGACGACCGCATCCGCGCCGCCGCGCGAGAGCTGGATGAGCCAGCGCTCATAGGTGGGCGGGAGGCCGACCGCGCCCGCCCAGACCCACGGCTCCCCTTCCGCCGCGCCGAGCGCATCCACGTCGAGAAGCGTCTCCCACGCGGGAGCATCCGTCCGGTACTCCGCGAGCGTGGTCCGGCGCCAGAGGCCGCGGGGGTGCGCGGCATCCCGCCACAGGTTGTAGAGGAGGCCGTCGTGCTCCGTGACGAGCGGGATCCGGGCGTCCGAATCGAGGACCTCCAGGATCTCCGCGCGGAGCGCCTGCCAGGCCGGGTCCGCCTCCGCGCGGCCGAGCGTCTCGGCACTCCGGGCCCGGACCCACGCGAG
Source organism: Chloroflexota bacterium (assembly GCA_017853275.1). GTDB lineage: Bacteria > Chloroflexota > Limnocylindria > Limnocylindrales > CSP1-4 > JAFMJV01. The sequence continues at coordinate 9,974 of JAFMJV010000056.1, read as the reverse complement.
CGCATCCTCCCCGTCCACCTCCTCGAGCCAGAGGTAGGGGTCCTCCGGAAGGCGGAGCTCCTCCCCCGATCCGCTCACCGTGCCCCCCGCGCCCGGAGCCTGCGCCCGGGCCTCTCGATCTCGCCACGGCGGATCGCGCGCCAGAGGGTGGCCACCGTCGCGATCGCCGCCGCCACCGTGATGACCGCAGCCCCCGCGAAGAGCCGCTGGGCGGACGCCGTCCCGGCATCGAGCGCAGCGATGATCTCGTCCCCCTCCACGAAGACCTGCCCCCAGGCAAGGAGCCCGAGGACCCCCACGACGAGCGCCCCCACCACGAGGGCGCGGCCGGCGACCCGGTGGCCCGTCCGGTGGTGGTCCGCCACCGGGACCGCGCCACGCCGGCGCACGACGATCGCCGCGGTCGCCGCGACCCACGCGAGCGCGACGAGCCCGGCCCCCACGACATCCTCCATCCGGTGCCAGCCCGCGATGATCGTGGAGGTCCCGGTGAGCGCGAAGCCGATGACGCCGACGAGCGCGACCGGCGGCCGGAGCCGCGCCGGCACGACGACGAGGAGCGCGAGCGCGAGGACGGCGACGACCGTCGCATGGCCGCTCGGGTAGCTGTTCAGGTAGACCTGCGGGAGGTCCGGCGTGAGGTTCGGGCGCGGCAGGACGAGCCGCTTCAGGACCTGGGTCGTGAGGTTCGCCCCCACGATCGCGACGAGGACGGCGATCGCGAGCCACGGCCGGCGGCGGAGGACGGCGATCGCGGCGATCGCGAGGCCCGCGAGGGCGAGGGTCGTCACGCTCACGACGCCGAGGACGTCCCGGGCCGCCGCGATCCGGTCCGGGTCCTCCGTGGGACGGCCGGTGAGGATGAGATCGCCGAGGAGCTGTCCGAAGGGCGTGAGGACGGAGACCGCGTAGAGGAGGAGGACGCCGATCGTGGCGGCCACGGCACGCCGGTCGAGCGAGGCGCGGACGAGGGCGACGACCGGGGTGGCGGGTACAGGCGGCATCGCGCCGGAGCGTAGCGCAGGAGGTGCGCGCGGGACCCGGGCGCGCGGAATCGGGTAGGGTCCGCGGTGCCGGGGGCGATCCCCGCCCGGCCCCCGAACGAGCCCACGGAACGGAGCGAGACCGGATGCGCACGACCCGCGCCCTGGCCCAGGCGGGCCAGAGCCTCTGGCTGGACAACATCACCCGCACCCTGCTGGACAGCGGGACCCTCCAGCGCTACATCGACGAGCTGGACGTCACCGGCCTCACCTCCAACCCCACGATCTACGACAAGGCGATCGGCGGCTCGGATGCCTACGACGCGCAGATCGCGGCGGCGGCCGCGGCGGGCCGCTCGGGCGAGGAGACCTTCTTCGAGCTCGCGCTGGACGACCTGCGCCGTGCGGCGGACCTCTTCCGGCCCGTCCACGACCGGACGGACGGGGTGGACGGCTACGTCTCCCTCGAGGTCTCCCCCACCCTCGCGTACGACGCGGCGGCCACGGCCGCCCAGGCCGCCCGTCTCGCCGGGCTCGCCGCGCGCCCGAACCTGCTCATCAAGATCCCGGGCACCGCGGAGGGGCTCCCCGCGATCGAGGAGACGATCTTCGCGGGGATCCCCGTGAACGTGACGCTCCTCTTCTCGCCGGAGCACGTCCTCGCCTCGGCGGAGGCGTACACGCGGGGGATCGAGCGCCGGATCGCGGCCGGGCTCTCGCCCGTCGTGGGATCGGTCGCCTCGCTCTTCATCAGCCGCTGGGACCCCTATTCCGCGGCGAGCCTGCCGGACGGGCTGCGCGGCGGCCTCGGTCTTGCGATCGGCGTCCAGAGCTACGTGGAGCACGAGCGCTTCTTCTCCTCGCCGCGCTGGAGCGCCCTCCGCGCGCAGGGTGCCCGCCCGCAGCGGCTCCTCTTCGCGAGCACCGGGACGAAGGACCCGGCCGCGCCGCCCACCTTCTACGTGGCCGCGCTCGCCGCGCCGGACACCGTGGACACGATGCCCGAGGAGACGCTCCTCGCCGCGGGCGCCGTGGAGCTCCCCGTCCAGGTCCTGGACCGGAACGCGGCGGATGCCCTCGCGCCCTTCCGGGCCGCGGGCTATGACGTGGATGCGGCGGCGGCGGACCTCCAGAAGAAGGGGGCGGACGCCTTCGTGGGCTCGTGGACCTCGCTCCTCGCGCGGATCGCGACGAAGGCAGGCTGAGCCCGGCGCGGCGACGCGCGGATCGGACGACGGGACGAGGACACGACGGAGGGATCGATGGACCGGTCGCGGCGGATCCTCATCGCAGGGGAATCGTGGGTCACCCACAGCATCCACCAGAAGGGGTTCGACTCCTTCACCACGACCGCGTACACGGAGGGGGTCGGTCCGCTCCGTGATGCGCTCGAGGCAGGCGGCTTCTCCGTGGACTACCAGCCCGCGCACGTCGCGGCGCGCTCCTTCCCGGAGACGGCGGAGGGGCTCGCGGACTACGGGACGGTGATCCTCAGCGACATCGGCGCGAACACCCTTCTCCTCCACCCCGAGACCTTCGAGCGCTCGATCCCCCACGGGGACCGGCTCCTCGCGATCCGGGACTACGTGGCAGCGGGTGGCGGGCTCGTCATGGTGGGCGGCTACCTCACCTTCTCCGGCATCGAGGGGAAGGCCCGCTACGGCGGCACCCCGGTGGAGGAGGCGCTCCCGATCACGATGCTCCCGGGCGATGACCGCGTGGAGGCGCCTGCAGGGGTCGCGCCGGTGGTCCGCGCTCCGGAGCACCCGATCGCGGTGGGGCTTCCCCCGACCTGGCCCGCGCTCCTCGGCTACAACCGCCTCCGGGCGCGTCCCGGCGCGGAGGTCGTGGCCACGGTGGGGGAGGACCCGCTCATCGTGGCGGGGCGGCATGGGGCGGGGCGCTCGGTCGCCTTCGCCTCGGACTGCGGACCGCACTGGTGCCCGCCGCCCTTCGTGGGCTGGGAGGGCTATGCCCGGATCTGGCAGGCGATCGCCCGCTGGGTGAGCGGGGGCTGAGCGCGCAGCCGGCCCGGCGTCCCTAGCGCCGGAGGAGCTCCCGGACGTTCTCCGAGAGGATGACCGCGGCGAGCGCGAGGAGCCCGAGCAGGATCGCCTGGACGCGGAACTCCCAGAGGAGGAGGAGCGCGGCGATCCCCGCGAGCGCGAGGGTGAGCGCCAGGGTGAGCTGGGTGAGACGGCGCCGGAAGGCCGATTCCAGGATGACGTAGCCACCCACACCCACGAGGAGCGCGACCCACCACGGGAAGACGCGGAACCAGATGATCGCCGCGACCACGGCGAGCAGGGCGCTCACGCTGATCGCGGACCAGAGCTCCACGAGGAAGCCGTAGCGCGTCTCCTCCACGGGGACCGGCCGGTGGGGGTGGAGGAGGTGGGCCTGCGGGTCGCCGAGCTCGCCGCGCGCGATCCGCTCCTGCTCCCGGCGGACGGCGCCGATCCGGTCCTCCACCGCGGCGGCCTCGGCGCGGAGCCCGCGGAGCGCGAGCTCGCCGGCAGACATCTCGCCGGCCTGCGCGGTATGGAGCCGCTCCGTCCCGCCATCCACGGCGAGGGAGCGGACCTCGAGGGCGAGGCGGGGGAGCCGCTCCACCTCCGCCGCGATCCTCGCGTCGACCTCCGCGCGCTGGGCCTGGAGGGCGCGCTCCTGCTCGGCGAGGACGTCCGGCCAGCGGACGGGCGGCGCCTCCGTATCCAGCCCCGCGAAGCCGAGCGGGTCGTGCCAGGCCAGGCGCTGGGTGCCGTTCCGGTTGTACTTCGGCCCGGCCGGCGATCGCTCGCCGCCGAATCGATCGAAGGTGTCCAGGCCGAAGAGCCCGCGGTAGCCGTCCACCCACGGCTCCGCATCCGAGATGAGGACCGGGCTCCAGGCGGCCGCCTGCCCGGGGCCCACCGCGAGGCCGTCCCCGCGCGCGTAGTCCACGAAGGATGCCGAGAGCATCGATTCGAGGCGCGTGGCGAGATCGCCCGGATCGGGCTGGCGGAGCGTGCTCACCCAGAAGGTGCGCGCGACGCGCATCAGCTCGGTCAGGCCGCGGAAGGCGGCGAGCGGGACGCTCGTGAGGTACTCGCCCTGCTCGAAGTAGGAGGCGTGGGAGCCCGCGCCCGCGAAGATGACCGGGTGGTCGCCCTCCTTCGTGAGGGTCGGGTCATCCCAGCGCCGGCGCAGCTGGGCGCCGATGTAGTCATGGGCCGCGGCGGCGATCCAGACCGGCCGGACCCCGAGGTCCGGATGCTCCTCCAGGTAGATGAAGACCTGCTCCCAGTCCGCCTCGTGGTCGTTCGCCCCGTTGAAGGTGGAGCGGTAGTCGTTCATGTAGTGGAAGAAGAGGTACTGGAGGACGACCCAGCCGTTCCGCCGCGTGACGCGCCCGTGGTAGAGGTAGCGCGGGTCGTCCCGGCGGAGCGCCGCGTACTTCACCTGCGCGGCGGCGGCCGTCCCGCCGGGGACCGTGCCGCGCGCGAGGAGCGAGGCGTTGAACCCCGCGTCCACGAGCCGCCCGAAGAGCCCGACCCGCGCGAGCCGGCCGGGCGCCCGGAAGTGCGGCCGGTCCGGGCGTGTCTGCCAGCGCGCGAGCGCGAGGCCGCTGAGCGGCTCCTGGACGTAGCGCAGGTAGAGGGAGGTGCCGGGAGGAGCGACCCACGTGGCGATCAGGTCCTTCGTCACCTGCCCGCGCGGCACCACGACCGTCCGGTCACGCTCGGAGGTCCCCTGGAGGAGGTCGCACTCCGCGAGGTAGCCCTCCACGGAGGCCGGGAAGAAGAGCTCCCCCTCGTTGTAGCGGACGATCGGCTCGAAGGCGCGGAGGAGGTCCAGGTCCGGCGCGTCCGCGCGGAGGACCGGCGCTCCGGCGGGGGGCGGCGCGAGGAGGACGGGCGAGCGGCTCACGACTGGGGCTGCTCGGTGATCGTGAGCCGCGGCATCTCGTGGCGGACGAGGAAGCGGCCCCGGACCGCCGCGGAGTTGAGGTAGAAGGTGACCACGACGGAGGTCGCCATCGCGAGCCACTGCGCGCGCTCCGGGTGGATCCACCAGTAGACGAGGTTCGCGGCGAGGCTGACGCCCACGAGGACCATCATCAGCGCCCAGCCGCGCCGGTTCATCCGGGCGAGGAGGAGGGAGGCGACGATCACGCTCCCGGCCCATGCGAGGACGAGGGCGCGGAGGACCTCGCTCGAGGCGAGGGTGGCCTGGAACTCGGGGCCGGTGAGGTTCGTCCGGAGGAGGAGATCGGCGATCCAGAGCCCGGCGGTGACGAGCTGGAGGGCGATGATGATCCGGATGCCGGGGGGCCGGGTGCGGGGGTCGGTCATGTCCTGACCACTCTAGCGGTCGGATGACCCGTCCCCCGCACCGTCTGTGCGATGCTCCCGCGGCCATGCGCCCCACCTTCGTCGTCATCAACCCCCACGCCTCGCGCCTCCGGGACGCGGAGCGGCGGGATGCGCTCGTGGCCACCCTGCGCGCGGCGCTCCGGGCGCGGGACGGGGTGGACCCGGAGATCCTCGTGGGCGGGAGCGCGGAGGAGGCGATCGCTGCCGCCCGCGCGGCGGTGGCCGGCGGCGTGCGGCTGCTCGTGGGTGCGGGTGGTGACGGGACGCTGAAGGACCTCGCCCAGGTGGTGAGCGGGACGGAGGTGCCGCTCGGGATCGTCCCCGGCGGGACGGGGAACATCCTCGCCGGCGTCCTCGGGATCCCGGCAGCGCCGGAGGCGGCGGCGCGGCTCCTGGCCGACGCGGCGGAGCGGACGGTCGATCTCGGCGACGTGACCGCGGAGCTGGACGCCGGGCCGGGGCGGGCACCGGAGCTGCGCCGGCTCACCTTCCTCGTGGGCGCCGGGATCGGCTTCGATGCGCGCGTCATGCAGTCCACGCCGCCGGGGCTGAAGCGCCGGCTCGGGCGCTCCGCCTACTTCGTCCAGGCCGCGTGGGTCGCGGCGCGGATCGGGGCGGTCCCCTACCGGGTGACCGTGGACGGGGAGGCGATCGAGCTGGACGGGTCGATCGCGCTCGTCGCGAACTTCGCGGAGCTCGTGCCGGGGGTCGTCCGGACGCGTCTCCCCGTGGTCCCGGATGACGGGCTCTTCGATCTCTTCGTCGTGGGCGCGCGCGACCCGGTGGCCGGTGTCCGCGGGCTCATGGACCACCTCGTGCGCGAGGAGCTGGGCTACGACCGGAAGAGCGGCACCCTCCGGCTCCGCGGCCGGCACGTCCGGCTGGAGGCGCTCCCCCACGAGCCGCTCCAGGTGGACGGCGATGCGCTCGGCGCCGGGGCGCTGGAGGCCACGATCCGCCCGGGGGCGCTCCGGGTCCTCGCGCCGCGGGAGGGGCGGTAGCCGAGCACGGACAGCCTTGCTATCATCCCGTTCCTCGCCGACATAGCTCAGTGGTAGAGCAGCTGTTTCGTAAACAGCAGGTCCTCGGTTCAAATCCGAGTGTCGGCTCCACGAACCAAGCACGAGACCCGGCCCAGGTGGCCGGGTCTTCGTCTGTCCGTGGGGCGGTCAAGCCCCCCGTCAGGCCCCCCGCACGACCACCCGCCGGAACCCCGTGGGGATCGCCACGCCGTCCACGTGATGCGTGCCGGCGATGAGCGCGTCCGCGCCGGCCGCGGGGTCGAGGACGAGACCGGACGGCGCGGCGGCGAGGAGGGCATCCAGCGCGGCGCGGCCCTCGATCCGGGCGGGGAGCGCGCCGAGGCAGGCGTGGGCGCCGATGCCGAAGGCGAGGTGGCCGCGCGGGTTCGGGCGGTCGAGGCGGATCTCGGCGGGCGAAGGGAAGGCATCCGCATCGTGGTTGGCGGAGGGGAAGTCGAGCGCGACGTGCGGGGCGACGGTGAGATCGAGGCGCTCGGGGCCGCGGTCGATCCGCTCCATCACGAGGTCGGAGGTGAGCCGGAGGACCTCCTCGATGAAGCGATCCCGGGCGTCGATCGCGGCGCCGGTCCCATCCGCCGTCCACGGGCCCGCTGCGTGGAGCGCGGGGAGGAGGTCGGGCCGCGCCGCCAGGGCCCAGCCGATCCCCGCCACGAGGCCGATCACCGTGTCGCGGCCCGCGGCGAGGAGAAGGCTCGCGATCCCGATCCGCTCCTCGCGCCCCAACGGCCGGCCACCCGGTGCCGCCACGGCGAGCGCATCCATGACCCGGCCCGCCTCGCCCCGGTCCGCGCGGTCCGTCAGCTCGTCCAGGTAGGCGTGGAAGGCGGTCCCGTCCCGCCGGCCCAGGTGGTCACCCCAGACCGAGAGGCCGAAGTCCGTCAGCCGGCCGGCGTCCTCCTCGAGGTCGAGGATCCGGCAGATCGTGCGCACGACGAACGGAAGGGCGACCTCCTCCACGAGCTCCACCGGCCGTCCCGCACCGAGCGGCGCGACGAGCGCCGCCGCATCCGCGGCCACGACCGCGCGGAGCGGCTCGATCGTGTGGCGCGAGAAGGAGGGGACGAGGAGGCCGCGAAGGGCGGTGTGCTCGGGCGGGTCGCACTCGAGCGGGAGCTGGCGGTAGCTCCGGACGTCCTCGTCCCCCTGGTGCCCGGACGCGTAGCGCTCCCAGTCCCGGCCCGCGGCCTTCACCGCGTCGTGGCCGCGGACCCGCGGCAGCGCACGCACGCGCCCCGGACCGGCGGGGCTTCCCCGATCGCTCATGGTGTGACGGTAGCGGAGCCCGGGCTAGTGCATCGCCCAGCCGCCATCCACGTTGATGGTCTGGCCGGTGATGAAGGACGCCTCGTCGCTCGCGAGGAAGACGACCGCGTTCGCGACGTCCTCCGGGAGCCCGCGGCGGGGGATCGACTGGAGGCCGGCCATCAGCTGCGCCACCGCCGCCTGGTCCGGGAACATGACGAGCTCCGCCTCGGTGAGGATCGCGCCCGGCGTCACGGCGTTCACCGTGATCCCGTCCTTCCCCACGTCCCGCGCGAGCGTCCGGGTGAAGCCGATCATCCCGCCCTTGCTGGACACGTAGTCCAGGAGCCGGCCCTGGCCGGTGAGGAAGGTGACGGAGGCGATGTTGATCACGCGCCCGTGACCGCCCGCCACCAGGTGCGGGTAGGCCGCCTTCATCGTGAGGAAGCAGCCCTTGAGGTTGACCGCCATCGCGCGGTCCCATTCCGCCTCCGTGACCTCCGTCCAGTCCCGGTGCGCGTCCGTGATCGCGGCGTTGTTGACCACGATGTCCAGCCGGCCGTAGCGCGCCACGGTGGCGGCCACGAGCTCCTCCACGGATGCCGCGTCCGCCACATCCGCCCGGAAGGCGAAGGCGCGGCCGCCCGCCGCCTCCACCATCGCCACGGTCCGCTCCGCTTCCTCGGCGCGGGTCGCGTAGTCCACGCAGACCGCCGCCCCCTGCGCGGCGAGCCCGAGGACGATCCCGCGCCCGATCCCCCGCGCGCCGCCGGTGACGATCGCCACCCGGCCGGCGAGGCGGCCGCCGGTGCTGCCGCTCACCGGACGGCGGTCCGCTCGAGGGCCGCCGGGTCGAGCTCCACGCCGAGCCCCGGCCGGTCCGGCGCCACGAGGTGACCGTCCTCGTAGCGGACCCACTCCCGGAAGAGCTGGTAGAGCGTCTCCGTCTGGTAGGTGGGATCGGTCATCTCCACCATCGCGATCCCCGGGAAGGCGGCGCCCAGGTGGACGTGGACCTCCGGGAAGACGTGGGGGAAGACCGGCACCCCGTGGGCCGCGGCGAGCCCGCAGATCCGGGCCGCCTCGGAGAAGCCGCCGGCCACCGTGGCGTCCACGCGGAGGAGGTCCGGGACGTGCCGCTCCAGGAGGTCGCGGAAGGCCCAGCGACCCACCGTGTCCTCGCCGAGCGCGAGCCGCTGGCCCGTCTGCTCGCGCAGCCGGACGGAGAGCTCCACGAGCTCGGACGGGAAGGGGTCCTCCAGGAAGGCGAGCCCGAGCTCCTCCCACGTACGCACGGTGGGCACCACGGAGAGAAGGTCGCGGAAGGCCCAGTGGATGTCGTTCGCGAGGGCGATCCCCGGTCCCAGGACGCGGCGCGCGGCGCGGAGCCGGATCGTGTCGTCATCGAGCTCACCGGCCGCGATCTTGATCGTCCGGTAGCCCTTGGTGGCGTAGTCCGCGATCTCGGCCTCGAAGTCACGGAGCGTCCGGTCCGACGCGGGATAGCCGCCCGCCACGGAGACCGGCACGCGCTCGCGCGCACCGCCGAGGAGCTTCCAGACGGGCAGCCCCGCGATCTTGCCCTTCAGGTCCCACAGGGCGATATCCACCGCGGAGAGGGCGCGCATGAAGATGCCGCGCTGCCCCTGCGGCAGGTTCCGGTAGTAGAGCGCCTCCCAGTGCGCCTCGGTGAGGAGCGGGTCGCGACCGATCAGGTAGGGCGCGATGCTCCGCTCGATGATCGCCTGCACGGGGCTGTTCCGGGTCATCCCGAAGCCGATCCCGGTCCGGCCGGCATCGTCGGTCACCTGGACCACGATGTATTCCCGGGCGTCGAAGCGGATCTCGCCCATGACGATCGGCCGGGGGAGCGGCACCACGCAGGTCGTGGCGATGACGGATGCGATCTTCATGGCTGCACCTCCTGCGCCCAGTCCGGCCAGGCATCCGGGTCATCGATCGCCTCATCCGGGCGATCCTCGTTGGGGGCGACGATGGCAAGGAGGACCGCCGGCACATCGCCCAGGACCCGCAGCCCGTGGAGCTCGCCGGGACGTGCCACAAGGAACGAGCCCGGCCCCAGCTCCACCTCCGGATGATCGGCGAGACGGAACCCGAGCCGGCCCGCCTGGACCGCGAAGATCTCGCTCGCGCCGGGATGGCGATGGGGGATCGTGCGGAAGCCGGGCGGCCAGCCGAGGAGGACGGCGCGGGCGCCGTCGTCACCCACGAGCGCCACGCGCCAGGGGCCGGCACCGTGCGCGCGGGCGAGCGCATCGAGGTCCGCGAGGGGCAGCGCGATCGCGTCGGCATGGGGGACGTACGGCATCAGGCTCCTTCCGGGCCGCCGG
>JAFMJV010000115.1 GCA_017853275.1 Chloroflexota bacterium | reverse complement strand
CCTGGACCTCGCCGAGACGCGGAGCCCCGGTCTCCTCATCCTCATCGGCCGGCGCGAGCCGGGCTGACAGGAACCGGCGGCCCGGGTAGCCTCTCGCCGATGACCACGCTCCCGGCCGAGCAGCCGGCCACCGATCCCGTGCAGGGCCTCTCCGCGGCGGAGGCTGCCCGTCGCCGTGCGTCCGGGCTCGGGAACACGCCGCCCCCGCCCACCACGCGTACCTATCGCGAGATCGTCACCGAGAACGTCTTCACCTTCATCAACAACGTCCTCTTCCTGCTCGGGATCGCGCTCGCCCTCGTGGGCCGGCCCTTCGATGCCGTGATCTCGCTCACCGTCATCTCCACGAACATCGTGGTCAGCGTGGTCCAGGAGATCCGGGCCAAGCGGACGCTGGACCGGGTCGCGCTCCTCCACCGGCCCACCGCGCGCGTCATCCGGGACGGGGTCGCCGCGGACCTCCCACCGGACGGTCTCGTGGTCGGCGACCTCCTCGAGCTCGGCGCGGGCGACCAGGTCGTCCTGGATGGACGGTTCGTCTCGGGCCGGGCCCAGCTGGACGAGTCACAGCTGACCGGTGAATCGAACCTCGTGGCCAAGGAGCCCGGCGCGGAGGTCTTCTCCGGAAGCTTCGTGGTGAGCGGCGGCGGGCGCTACGTGGCGGAGCGGGTGGGGAACGAGAGCCTGGCGAACCGGATCACGAGCGGGGCGCGCTCGTTCCGGCGCGTCCTCACGCCGCTCCAGCGCGAGGTCTATCTCGCGATCCGGATCATCCTCCTCATCGTCGTCTATCTCGAGCTGATGGTCGTCATCAACTCCGTCATCCACTTCGTGCCGCTCCCGGAGGCGGTGGGCCAGGCGAGCATCCTCGCCAGCCTCGTCCCGAACGGGCTCTTCGTCTCGATCGCGATCGCCTATGCGCTCGCCGCGGTCCGGATCCTCCGCTTCGGGGCGCTCGTCCAGCAGTCGAACGCGGTGGAATCGCTCAGCCACGTGGATGTCCTCTGCCTGGACAAGACGGGGACGCTCACCGCGAACCGGCTCGTCCTGGATGCGGTCCACCCGCTCGCCGCGAGCGAGGATGAGCTCCGCCGGCTCCTTGGCGCGGCCGTGGCGAGCGGAGCGGCCGGGAACCGGACGAGCGAGGCGATCGCGGCGGGGATCGGCGCCGCCGCCGTGCGCGCGACCGGCGAGATCCCCTTCTCCTCCGCGCGCAAGTGGAGCGCGATCGCCATGGACGACGCGGACGCCCCGGGCGGCCCGCTTCGCGCGATCGTCGCGCTCGGTGCGCCCACGATGCTCCGGCACGCCACCCTGGCGGACGGGGAGGACGGACGCCCCACGTGGGAGGCGATCGAGGAGCAGGTGCGCACCTTCGCGCGGCAGGGGCTGCGCGTCCTCCTCGTCCTCGGGGCGGAGGCGGGGCCGCTCGAGGATCGCGATGACGCCTCCGAGCTCCCCGCGGGGATGCGACCGCTCGGCCTGGTCACGCTCGCGGACGAGCTGCGTCCGGAGGCGCGGGAGGCGCTGGCGGCCTTCCGGGAAGCGGGGGTGAGCCCGAAGGTGATCTCGGGTGATGACCCGGAGACGGTGACCGCGCTCGCCCTCCAGGCGGGGCTCGGGCCCGAGCTGCGGCTCCTCTCCGGCCCGGAGATCGACGCCCTGGACGATCCGGCGCTCCGTGCGGCGGTGGAGGAGACCACGATCTTCGGGCGGATCACGCCGAGCCAGAAGGAGCGGATCGTGGATGCGCTCCGCGCGAACGGGCACTACGTGGCGATGATCGGCGACGGTGTGAACGACGTCCTGCCCCTGAAGAAGGCCCAGCTGGGGATCGCGATGCAGAGCGGCTCGCAGGCGACCCGGGGCGTGGCGGACCTCATCCTCACGAACGATTCCTTCGCGGCGCTCGCGCCGGCCGTCCTGGAGGGCCAGCGGATCCGGAACGGGATGCAGGACATCCTGAAGCTCTTCCTCGCCCGGATCGGCACGGTCGCGCTCCTCATCGTCTCCTCGATGATGATCGGGCTCTTCCCGATCTCGATCCGCAACGGGTCCGTGGTGACGCTCCTGACGGTGGGGATCCCGACCGTCCTGCTCGTCCTGTGGGCAAAGCCCGGTCCCACCCCACGGGTCGGGCTCGTCGCGTCGCTCCTCCGCTTCGTCATCCCGGCCACGGTGCTCTCCAGCCTCTTCGGGCTGGTCGCCTTCTATGGCGTGCTGGAGCTGGAGCTCCTGCGGCTTGGACCGGAGGTGGCATCGGAGACGGCGCTCGCGCTCGCGCTGCCGATCGCCCAGACGGCGGTGACGATCTTCCTCGTCCTCGTGGGGCTCATCCTCGTGATCTTCGTGGAGCCGCCGAGCCGCTGGTGGGCACCGGATGGCGAGCCGGTGGGCGACCGCCGGCCGACCGTGCTCGCCCTCCTGCTCATGGGCGCCCTGCCGGTCCTGCTGGCACTGCCGATCGGGCGCGCCTTCTTCGACCTGCGGACCCTCCCCGTGGAGCAGGCAGCCGTGCCGATCCTGCTGGCGCTGGGGTGGCTCTTCGTCATGCGGCTCTTCTGGCACCGCCGGGTGATCGAGCGCTTCCTCGGCCTGGACGGGACCTCCTAGCGCGATCCGACGGGTCGGGATGCCCCGGGGTCAGCGACCGGTCCGGGCGCGGCGGATCTGCTCGGCGTGGTCGTGGGA
>JAFMJV010000022.1 GCA_017853275.1 Chloroflexota bacterium | reverse complement strand
AGGCCGGAGCCGCACAGCCGGTTCACCGTCTGGCCGGGGACCTCCACGGGGAAGCCCGCGAGGAGCGCCGCCATCCGGGCCACGTTGCGGTTCTCCTCGCCCGCGCCGTTCGCGTTGCCGAGGATCACGTCGTCGATGAGCGCGGGGTCCACGCCCGCGCGCTCCACCGCCGCGCGGAGGACGAGCGCAGCGAGGTCGTCCGGCCGGACGGAGCGGAGCGCGCCGCCGTAGCGCCCGATCGGGGTCCGGACCGCGCTGACGATCCACACCTCGCGGATCGGCCGGAGAGGGCTCTCGCTCATGCGGAGAATCGTACTCCCCCCTCCGGACCTCCGGGATGGATGGGGCCCGAAACCGGTCCCCCTGTACCGTCCCCGGCCGACGGAAGTACCGATGACCGGCAGGACCCCCAGGCCGTCTCATGCGGCCCATGTCCTTCCGACGCTCGTCCGCGATCCGCCGCCCGATCCTCCGCCGAGGCCGTTCCGCCTCCGCGGAGCGGGGTCAGGCGCTCGTGGAGTTCGCCTTCATCATCCCGGTCTTCCTCGCCCTCGTGACGGGGATCATCGAGTTCTCGCTCGCCTTCAACGCCACCCTCGGCGTGAACCGCGCCTCCCAGGAGGCGGCGCACATGGCGGCGATCGCCGGGAACCTGACCGGGGCCGACTGCCTCGTCCTGCGCGAGATCGAGACGAACGTCTCCACCCCGGCCCAGCCGTCCCGGATCCGCCGCGTGGAGATCCAGCGGACCGCCCTCACCGGGAACGTGGTCCACGCCCGGTCGATCTGGACCCGCACGGGGAGCACGACCTGCACGATGACGGACGGCAGCACGATCTCCGTCCCCTACACCGTGAGCTCCAACGGGTATCCCGTGAGCGCGCGCTGCAACGTCCTCTCCGGCTGCCCCACCCTGGGCGCGGACCGGACGACAGTGGACAACATCGGCGTCCTCATCGAGTACCGCTACGACTGGGTGACCCCGCTCGGGGCGATCCTCCCGATGATCGGCGAGAGCGGCCCGGTGGCGGGCGGCGAGGCCGGCCGTGGCTGGACCTTCCAGAAGCGGAACGTCTTCCGGATGGAGCCGCAGCTGTGATCGCGCGGATCGTGCGCCGGATCGCCGGCCGGCCCGCAGACCCGGCGCGGGAGCGTGGCCAGGGTCTCGTGGAGATGACCCTCGTCCTCCCCCTCCTCATGCTCCTCCTCGTCGGGATGCTGGAGCTCGGCCTCGCCTACAACGACACCCTCACGATCGGCTACGCCAGTCGCGAGGGATCCCGGACCGGGGCGGCGCTCGCGCAGGGGGGTGCCCTCTCCTGCGCGACGCCCGACCCCGGCGGGGTCGATACCGCCGTGGTCGCCGCCGTGGAGCGGATCCTCACCTCGCCCGGGTCGGACGTGACCCTGGCGGACGTGCGCCAGATCCGGATCTACAAGGCGGACACGAGCGGCAACCCCGTGGGCGGCTCGATCAACGTCTGGCGCTACGCCCCCGGCGCCGGCCCGGACGTGGATCCCGGACCGAGCACGGTCCGCCTCAGCTTCACCGAGCAGACGCGCGGCTGGGCGGCCTGCGGCCGGATCGCCGGCGGCACCCCCGACTCGCTCGGTGTCGAGGTGGAGTACGCCTACCGCCTCACGACGCCCCTGGGCGCGATCATCGGGATCGTGGGCGGCGACGGCTTCCGCACCCTCACCCTCCGCGAGCGCACGGTGATGGCGCTCAACCCCACGCTGTGATCGGGCGCTTCGCCGGGCTCGGCCGGCTCGTGACGCGCCGTGACGGGCGCCTCGCCGACGCCGAGCGCGGCCAGGTCCTCGTCCTCTTCTCGCTCGTCGCCACCGCGCTCATCGGCTCGGTCGCGATCGTCACGGACGTCTCGTGGCTGTGGGTCAACCAGCAGCGCCTCCAGCGCGCGTCGGATGCGGCGGCGCTCGCGGGCTCCGTCTACCTCCCCGGCGATCCGTCCACCGCCTACACCACGGCCTATGCCGAGGCCGCCAGGAACGGCTACCGCAACGGGATCGGCGGGGTCGTGGTCACGCCGGAGCGCGACCCGGTGAACCCGCGCCGGCTCACGGTGCGCATCACCGCCCCCGTGGGGACCTACTTCGCGCGCGTCTTCTGCGTGGGCGAGAACGCCTGCCTGGAGACCGTGACGGTGGGCGCACGGGCGACCGCGGAGTACACCCTCCCCGTCCCGATGGGCAGCCCCCAGAGCTACTACGGGGTGGGCTACCTCGTGGCACCGGTGACGACGACCACGACGACCGATACCACCGGGACGACCCCCTACGCCCTGCCCGCGACGACCGTGGCCGGCGGCACCTTCACGAGCGGCGGGAATGCCCGCGCCGCGGATGGCGTCTACGCCACGGCGTCCGTGAGCGGGAATGCCTCCGCCTGGACCGGCTTCCCGATCCTCACAGGAACGACGCCGCCCCCCGATTCATCGTCCACGGCGATCGCGGGGATCGAGGTCCGGCTCGTGGGTGCCAACCTCACCGGGAGCGGCACCGCGACGGCCTGCGTGGTGCGGGTGGAGATCTCCCCCGACAACGGCGGCACGTGGTCGCTCCCCGTGAACACGGCCGCGCTGGGGACGACGCTCGCGAACCGGACCGCGGGCTCCACGACCTCGACGAGCATCTGGGGCGGCCGGGCCTGGACCCGCGCCGACCTCTCGGCGACGAACCTGCGGGTGCGCCTCACCTGGATCGACGGCGTGACGGGGTGCGCGGCCACGCAGTCGATGCGCCTGGATGCGGTGGACGTCCGCGTGGCGTGGCGCTCACAGGAGACGACCACGACCACGACCTGGCAGCAGACCGCCGTCCAGGCCCCGGACGGGACCACGCTCACCCCCCAGAACTTCTGGGGCGCGATGCAGAGCCAGGGCTCGCCGGTCGCCCAGGGCGATGCCTACCTCACGCGCTACGACAGCCGGGGCACCACGCTGAACGCGGCCTACTCCCCGAACGACTACTACAACTACGCGGTGGAGGTGCCGGCCGGCGCCACGAACGGCGAGGTCTGGATCTTCGACCCCGGCTTCTGCGACACCCGCCGGAACTACGGGCTCGGCGAGGCCTGGACGATCGGTGGCACGAACGGTGCTGCCTCCCCCGCCGCGATGAGCTCCTACTACGACATCTACGACACCCGCGAGACCCCCTACGACACGGCGGATGACCTCCTCGTGGCGACGTCCGGGTCCACCTTCCAGCGGATGGCGCACCACGATGCGCGGACCTACGCGGTCCCGGGCGACACGGCGACTCCGCCCGCCGCGTCCACGGACTGCAGCAGCGCGACCTGGCACCTGGGCTGGTGGCGGCTCGCCTCCGGGCTCTCGGGCGGCGAGAAGGGGCGGACCTACCGCGTCCACACCTACTCCACGGAGAAGGCGAACCCCACGGCGCAGAACAACACGACCGCGATGAACGCCTTCGCGATCTGGACCCGCGCCACGGGCGGCAGCCCGAAGGTCTACGGGATCGGCTCGATGGAGACGCTCGTCCGGCTTCCGCCGAGCACGACCTCCGAGTTCTACCTCTCCCGGATCGACCGGGTCCATGCCGGCAAGACGCTCCAGATCGAGCTCTGGGATCCGGGCGACACCGGCCAGATGTCCGGCACCCTCCAGATCCTCCGGCCGACCGCCACGAGCTACAGCCCCGTCACCTTCTCGTGGACCGCGAAGAAGGGCTCCACCGCCAGCGGGACCTCGTCCTGCACGGGGACCGGGGCCACGAACGTCACCTCGGTCACCACGAACAGCGGCGGGACGAGCCACTTCAACGGCTGCTGGCTGACGATCCAGGTGACGATCCCGGCCGACTACACGGCGCCGCTCCCCGGCAGCGACACGATCACGACCGAGGGCGGCTGGTGGAAGATCCGCTACTCGATGGGCGTGGCGCCCGTGGGCACGGACTACGCGACGGACGTGGCGACCTGGCAGGTGAGCGTCCGCGGGAGCCCCGTCCACCTCGTCCCCTGACCCGGCGAGGCGCCGCGCGGATCCCCGGCCGGTCAGACCGTGGCGATCCGCCACAGGAGCGGCGCCGGGGCAGCGAGAGCGCCGAGCTCGCGGTCCCCCCGCTCCTCCGCGGCGCGCGCCAGGGCATGGAGCTCGGTCACGACGCGGCGCAGGCCGAGCCGGCCGGCGAAGGCGAACGGTCCCTCGGCGCGGATCCCTGCCCCCACCACCAGCCGGTCGAGGTCGTCTGCGCCGGCCGCGCCATCGTCCGCGGCCCGGTAGGCCTCGTTGACGAGGAGGAGGTCGATCGTCTCCGCGTCCACGCGGCCGGCGGCGTGGACGACGCGCCGGACCTCCGCGAGATGCTGCTCAAGCCGCCGCACGACCCGGCCGGGCTGGTCGCCGCAGGGGACCGCCTCCACGCCCGCGCCGGCGAGGAGGTCGAGGATGCCGTCCGCGATGACCGGGTCCGCTCCGGCCGGCACGACGAGCTCCGCAAGCGGTGGACGCCCCGCCTCGTCCCCGGCATGGACGAGATGAAGGCCGAGAAGGCGTCCGCCGGTCCGGGCCGGCGGGGCGAGCTCCGCCACGAGCCGCTCCTCCACGAGCGCCACCACGGGGACCCCGGCGGGGAGGGAGCGAAGCAGGATGCCGATCCGCTGCGTGGCGGCATCCGCGTCCGGCGGGCCCTCCCCACCGGCCTCCACCACGAGCGCGAGGCCGGCGGGCGGCAGCGCCGGATCCACGAGCGGGACGACGGCGAGGGACTCGCTGCGCTCCAGGAGCCGGATGAGCGCGGGCGGCGCGTGGCCGCTTCCCCGTGTGACGCCGACCCGCGGCGCGCCGGTCACCGGCCGGTCCAGCGGGGAGGTCGCTTCTCCAGGAAGGCGGCCATCCCCTCCGCCTGATCCTCGGTGTCGAACAGGTCCGTGAAGATCTCGCGCTCGATCGCGAGCCCGTCCGCCAGGGAGAGCTCCGCCGCGAGATCCACCATCCGGATCGCCGCCTCCACCGCGAGCGGGGGGCCGGCGGCGATCTCCGCGCCGAGCGCGATCGCCGCGCCGAGCGTGGCCGCGGCGGGAACGAGCCGGGAGACGAGGCCGATCGCCGCCGCCTCTGCGGCCGGGATCCGGCGTCCGGTGAGGACGATCTCCATCGCCCGTGCCTTGCCCACCGCCCGGACGAGCCGCTGCGTGCCGCCGATCCCCGGGATGATCCCGAGCCGGATCTCCGGCTGGCCGAAGACGGCATCCTCGCCCGCGACGACGAGGTCGCAGGCCAGGACGAGCTCGCAACCACCGCCGAGCGCGAAGCCCCGGACCGCGGCGATGAGCGGCGTCTCGATGGCATCGATACGGTCCCAGGCCGCGAAGGGCTCCTCGCGCCGGATCTCCTCTGCGCTCCGCGGGGCCATCTCCGCCACGTCCGCGCCGGCGGCGAAGGCGCGCTCACCGGCGCCGGTGATCACGATCGCGCGGCAGGACGGATCCGCATCCAGGCGCTCCAGCTCCGCCACGAGCTCCTCGATCGTGCGCCGGTCGATCGCGTTGAGGACCTCCGGGCGATCGATGACGAGGAGGGCGACCCCGTCCGCGGGACGGCCGTCCGGATGATGGGCCGGGTGCTCCACCCGGACCCGGGGTCGTGCGCTGGCAGGAGCGTCCGGCATCAGGGGGCCTCCGTGGCGTCGGGCTCGTCCGTGGGCTGCAAGGGTACGCCGCCCGCGCCGCGCGCGAGGGTCGTCCGGAGGAAGGCGGCGATCGCCGGGTTGACGATCCCCGCCTGCTCCACCTGGGGAACGTGACCCGTGCCGGGGACCACGAGGAGCCGCGCATCCGGGAGGGCGCGGACGATCGCCACCGCGTGCTCGAGGGGGACGAAGATGTCCCGGTCCCCCACGACATAGAGGACGGGGAGCCGGATCCGGCGGAGGTCCGCCCGGGTGAGCGGCTCCTCCAGGGGGACCGCGGCGGCGATCGCGCGGAGAAGGCCGCGCCACGCCCCCGGCCCCTGGACCGGTGCGTGCCGGCGCTCCAGGGTGGCCGCCCAGGCCGGCTCATCCCGCTCGATCCGCTCCGGGTCCATCAGCCGCTTCGCGACCCGGCTGCGCGGCTCGCGCTCCGTATCGATGGCGACGATCAGCGCGCTCCGGACCCGCTCGGGATGGCGGCTCGCGAAGGTGAGCGCGGTCATCGCGCCCATGCTGAAGCCACCGAGGTGGAAGGAGGCGAGGCCGAGCCCGTCCGCAAAGGCGCGCAGGTCCTCCACGAGGAGGTCGCGCCCCCAGCCGTCCGCCACGTCCCAGCGCGTCCCCGCGTGACCGCGCGCATCCACGAGATAGCAGGTGTGCGTCTGGCGGAGCATCGGGAGCTGGGCGCTCCAGTCCTCCCGCGCGGACGAGCTGGCGCCATGGAGAAGGATGAGCGGCGGCCCGTCGCCCTCCACCGTGTAGTGGATCTCGATCCCGTTCGCGGCGAGGAGCGGCACCTCAGGTTGCGTCCGGCTTGCCCTGGAGCGCCACCGAGGCGGCGTGCTCGATCCGGAGGTACTGGCGGCGCCAGTAGAGGAGGGGCCATCCCTCGTTCTGCCCGAGAGAGAGGTCCACCACGCGTCCGAGGTGGATCGTGTGGTCCCCCGCCTCGATCGTCCGCTCCAGCTCGCAGGAGATCCAGGCGAGCGCGTCCGCCAGGAGCGGCTGGCCGTTCACGGACGGGTGCCACCGGGCGCCGCAGAAGTCCTCCCGGGGCGCCACGGACGGCCCGCCGGCGAAGCAGTCCGAGAGGGCTTGGCCCTCCTCCGCGAGGATGCTCACCGCGAAGCGGCCGGTGCGGGCGAGGACGGGGAGGATGGATCGCTCCCGGCCGATCGTGACGAGGATGAGCGGCGGGTCCAGCGAGACGGAGCTGAAGGCGTTCACCGTGGTCCCGAAGGGGCGGGCCACCCCGTCCCGGTCATCCAGGGTGGTGACGACGGTGACGCCGGTGACGAAGCGGGAGAGGACCGCGCGGTAGCGGTCCGGGTCCACGCCCGGTGTCCGGTCGCTCAATCGAGCGGTCCGCCGAAGCCCGGCGTGCCGAAGAGGCGCTCGTGCGTCCGGACGGCGAAGCGGTCCGTCATCCCGGCCACGTAGTCCGCGACCTGGGTGACGCGGTCCGCGTGCGTATCGCGGTAGCTGTCCGGGAGCTCGTCCGGGTGCTCCAGGTGCCAGTCCATCAGGCGCCGGAGGAGGTCCACCGCCTGGGCGGTGCGGACCTTCTGCTCCGCGTTGAGATAGACCCGCGCGAACATGAAGTCGCGCAGCTCGTTCATCACCGCGAGCGTGGCGGGATCCATCCGGACCTCGTTCCCTGCGAGGCTCTCCTCGATGACCGCCTCGATCATCGCGCCGATCCAGGTCTTGCCCGGCGGCCCGAAGCGTGCCTGGACCGCGGCCGGGAAGTCCCGCTCCGTGAGGACGCCCGCGCGCATCGCGTCCAGCGCGTCATGGGTGAGGTAGGCGATCCGGTCCGCGTAGCGCACGCAG
The DNA here is from genome assembly GCA_017853275.1 of Chloroflexota bacterium. Lineage (GTDB taxonomy): Bacteria > Chloroflexota > Limnocylindria > Limnocylindrales > CSP1-4 > JAFMJV01. The sequence goes on along the minus strand of JAFMJV010000022.1, from coordinate 32,625 downwards.
CGCGCCTCCTCCGTGGCCGGGGGCGGATCGATCTTCCAGGAGTGGGCGCGGATCCCGTCCCGGACCTCCCAGGTGAGGTTCAGGTCCTCCAGGACCTCGAAGATCCGGACGCTCTGGGCGGCGTGGTGCCAGCCGCCGGTGCGCGGGAAGTAGGGCGAGAGCGCGTCCTCTCCCGTGTGGCCGAAGGGGGTATGCCCCACGTCGTGGCCGAGCGCGATCGCCTCCGCGAGCGCCTCGTTGAGCGAGAGGGCGGCGGCGATGGAGCGCGCGATCTGGTGGACCTGGAGGGTGTGCGTGAGGCGCGTGATGAAGTGGTCCCCCTCCGGGTTGAGGAAGACCTGTGTCTTGTGCTTGAGGCGCCGGAAGGCCTTGCTGTGGACGATCCGGTCCCGGTCCCGCTCGAAGGCGGTCCGGTAGCGGTCCGGCTCCTCCGCGCGGACCCGCCCGCGCGACGCAGCGGAGCGGGTGGCGGCCGGGGCGAGGCGCTCGATCTCCGCCGCCTCGCGGTCCACTCGGGTGAGCCGGCGGAAGGCCGGCGACGCGTTCGTGGTCACGTGCGGATGATGCACGCTCGCGCTGCATCCGGTCTTCACGGGCGGTGGAGAAGCGGGGGTGCTCGTCCGCGCGCGCACCGTCCGCGCGCGCTCCCGTACAATCTGGCGGCCATGTCCGACCAGATCGTCCCCGCCCCCGCCGCACCCGTCCGGACGAGCGCCGCGATCGCCGCGCTGGACGAGGAAGCCCCGTCGATCGCCGAGCTCTTCGCGTTCATGGAGGATGCGGAGCTGCGCGTGGGCACCCTCCGGATGCGTGTCGCCGAGCGGATCGCCGGTGCGCGCGGGGAGGAGCTATCCACGGTGGAGCTGATCCTCCGCCACCCGGGCCGCGCCCGCGTGACCACGCGCCGGGGCGAGGACCCGCTCTCGCGGGACTACCGTGTCTGGGCGAGCGACGGCGAGATCGTGACCACGTATGACGCGCTCGCCGAGCGGGCGAGCGTGCGCCCGGTCCGGCCGGCCCCGGTCGGCGCGGACGACCCGCGCAAGCCGTCCTTCGCCCGCGTCCGGCCCGTGCGCACCGCGCTCCCGGCCAACAGCATCGTGGACGCCTTCGTCCATCCCGCAGGCTTCGTGCGCAACGTCCTCTCCACCGGCCCCGTGACCCTGGTGGGCACGATGCGCGTGGCGAGCGGACGCGAGGCGCTCGTCCTCCGGGCGGACCACCCGCGCTCCAGCCATGTCCTCACGGACCGGCCGGACCGCTCGATCGAGATCGGGGTGGATCGTCTCACCGGCTTCATCAGCCTCCTCGTGGAGCGGATCGGCGACCGGATCACCCACCACGCCGAGACGACCGCCCTCGAGACCGACGTCTCGGTGCCGGACGAGGCCTTCCTCGTCCACCTGCCGTCCGACGTCCGGATGATCTACTAGGGCCTCCGGACGCTCGACCCGGACGCGCTCGAGGATCTCTACCGCGCCGCCGGGGACGACCCGGAGGTCGTTGCCGCCCTCGTGGACGGCTTCCTCGCGGAGCTCCCGCGGCGCCTCGCGCTGATCGCCGCTTCGGCCGCCGGGGGTGAGACCGGCCCCGGACGAGCGGCGGCGGCCGCGCTCGGTGGGAGCGCAGCAGCGCTGGGTGCCGCGGAGCTCGCCGACCTTGCCGCCTCCCTGGAGCGCGCGCTCGCGGACGGGGTGGGGGATGCCGGCGCGCTCCTCGCCGCGACGCGTGAGGAGGCGGAGGCGGTCCGTGGGGTGCTGAGCGACGCGCGGGCGGCAGGCTGGCCGCCGGAGTAGATCCGCTCGGGCGCGCCCTGCTGCATGCTGGACATCCTTCGTACGGGCAACTAACCTGCCCGCGATGGGACGCAAGGAGAAGCGCGGCAGGAGCGCCGCCGCCCCGAACCCCGATGCCGCGGAGCTCGCGGAGCGGCTCGTCGCGGGCTCGCTGCAGCTGGTGCGGCGGAGCCGGACGGAGCAGGGGGGAGCCGGGATCAGCCAGGTGCGCCGGGCGGCGCTCACGCGCCTCGTGGAGGGCGGCCCCCTCCCGGTCACCACGCTCGCGGCGGCGGAGGGGGTGACCGCCCCATCGATGACCCGGCTCGTGAGCGCCCTCGAGGCGGACGGGCTCGTGGAACGCCGGCGCTCGGCGGAGGACCGGCGGGTCGTCTTCGTCCACCCCACGCGCGCCGGGCGGATGGTCGCGCGCGCCGGACGGGAGCGGGATGGGGGCGTCCTGGCGCAACGGATCGCGGCGCTCTCGCGGGACGAGCGCGCTCTTCTCGCCCGTGCCGCGGACCTGATCGACCGGATCGTGGACGAGGATCCCGGGTCGTGAGCGGAGCGGCGGACCTGCGCACCACCCTCGAGGCGATCGGCCCGCGCGCCACGCGCGAGCGCGATCTCGGGACCTGGCTCGGTCTCTTCGTCGCCACCACCCTCCTCATGGGGGTCGGGACGCCGCCCGTCCCGATCGTGGGGGCGCTCCTCGCCTGCGCCGGGACCCTCCTCCTCTCGCTCCGCTGGCGGGTGGGCCCGCTCGCGATCCTTGTCCTCCTCTTCGTGGGGATCTGGCTCCGGACCCTCAACCCCTACGGCGGCTGGTCGGATGTCCTCACCGTGGTCCAGGCGGCGATCCGCGCGATGACCGAAGGCCTGCCGCCCTACGGGGTCGGCTTCGAGGAATCGATCCCGCCCGGTGCCCCCTTCGCCTACGGTCCGGTCGCGCTCGCCTGGTACCTCCCCTTCGTGGAGGAGCCGCGGCGCCTGGAGCTCTTCCTCTCCTGTCTTGTCGTCGCCCTTCTCGCCGTCCGGGGGCGGATGCTCGGGCTCGCGGTCTACGCGGTCCTCGCGCCGCTCCTCGTCACCGCGGGGGATGGCTCGAACGACACGAGCGCCGGGATCCTCATCCTCCTCGCCCTCCTCGTCGCGCAGCGGCAGCCGGTCGCCGGGGCGATCCTGCTCGCCATCGCGGCCGCCTTCAAGCCGTACGCGGCTGCGTGGCTCCCGCCGCTCCTGGCGTACGGCGGGTTCGTCCCCATCCTCGTCGCCTTCCTCCTGGGCTCCCTCGCCGCGTGGGGCCCGGCGCTCCTCGTCTGGGGCCCGGAGCGGATCCTGTGGAGCTTCCGGACCGCCGATGCCGTCCACCAGGTCCCCTACTACTCGCTCGCCTGGGTGACCGGCGGGCTTGGGCTCCCCGAATCGGTCTGGCAGGCGCTCCGGCTCGTGGCCGGCGCAGGGACGGCGCTCGTGGGGATGCTCTCCGTGCGCAGCGCCCGGTCGCTGATCGTGGTGGGTGCGGCGATCTTCGTGGTCACCCTCTTCTCCGGCTGGTGGTCCACCTTCGCCTACCTCGGCGCGATCGCGCCGGTCCTCTGCTGGCACCTGGACGACTGGCTCGGGCTCGGCAGCCAGCGGATCCGCTGGCCGGGAGACCCGGTGGGCCGGCTCACGGAGTGGGCGGACGCGCGCCTCCCCATCCGCCGGCCCGCGACACCGGGGATCGGCTGAGCGGGCGGTGCCCCGGGGCACCGCGAAGGGGTGGCCGGGGGTTCCCGCCCGGAGAGGGCGCAGGTAGCCTGAAGGCCGTTCCTCCCTACGGGAAGCGATGACGCGCGGTCCGTCCACTCGGTCGCCTGTGGACCGCGTCGAGCAGTGGCGAGCCCGGTCCCGTCCGCACCTGGACCTGCCACCCCCGATGTTCGTCCCGCTCTTCCTTCTCGTCGGCGCGAACGCCTTCGACTACGTCACGTTCCTCGTCATGGCCGCGCGCCACGGCCTCTCCGCGGAGGCGAACCCGATCGTCGTGCGCATCGCGCAGGAGCTCGGTCTCCCGGGCCTCACCGTCGCGAAGCTCGCGGTCGTGAGCATCGCCGCGCTCACCGCGATCGTCATCGGGCCGCAGCGGCCGCGGACCGCGATGCTCGTCCTCGTGGCGGGGATCGGCGTCGGTGCGCTGGGTGGGATGTCGAACATCGCCTCGATCTGAGGCGCCGCCCGCTCAGGCCGGCCGGAGCCGGATGAGCCGTCCTCCGATGACGAACTCCGCCACGTGGATCGCCCCCGTCTCGTCCACCGCGAGGCCGTGCGGAGCGTGGAAGCCACCCTGCGCGATCCGGCCGCTGCGCACGAGATCGCCGCGCGCGTCCCGTGCGTTCGGCCAGTCGGGCTCGCCGACGAGCTCCACCCGGTCGCCGATCCGCCCGATGATCCGGTCATCCGGATCGAGGACCGCGAGGCTGGCGTTCAGCTCCCCCACGACGAGGAGGTCCCCGAGCCGGGCGATGATGCTCGGGCTCGTCAGCTCGCCGGCCGCGATCGTGCGCCGGTAGCGTCCGTCCAGGTCGAAGGCCTGGATCCTCCGGCCTCCCCGGTCGGCGACGAGGAGCTCCGGCTCCGCGCGACGGTCATCGAGGAAGAGGGCGTGCGGGGTCTGGAAGCGCAGCTCCGCGTCGTCCCCGCCCTCGATCGCCCCCAGCCACTCCCCGTCCGGGCGGTAGCGATGGACGAGGTGGGCGCCATAGCCGTCCGCGACCCAGAGGGTCCGGGCGCTCCCCGTCCCCGTGAGGAGGGTCGCGGTGGGCTGGAAGGGCTTCTCGCGGTAGAGCGGGTGGGGCGGCACGCCGATCTCCGCGAGGATCCGGCCGTCCATCCCCACACGGACGACGCGACCGGCGCGCGGGCCCTCGAAGATCCGCTCCGGGCCCCGGATCCGGAGCTTGAAGCCGGGGTCCGCCACCCACAGCGCGAGCCCCGTCCCGCTCCCCTCCACCGTGATCCCGTGGGCCTCGCTGACCGGGAGGGGGATCGTGCGCCGGCGGGTGCCCGCGGGCGTCACCACGTGGACCTCCGGCCGGTCCGCATCCACGACGAGGAGGTCGCCGGAGGGGAGGACGGCGAGGCCGGGGTGGGCCCAGGCGCCGGGGTCGCCCGGGGCGGGGAGGTCGGCCCAGCCCTCCTCCCAGGTGTAGGGACGGGAGAGGCCGGGGATCGTGACGGAGAGCGTGGTCATGACCGGGGATGATGCCCGGAGCGGCGGCGCCCGGTGCGCCCGCGGAGCACCGGAGCCCGCCTCAGCCGCGGACGGCGCCGAAGGCGGAGGGGGACGGGGCGATCGCCGGGTCGATCGAGCGGACCCAGTCGCCGATCGCCCAGATGCTCGTGTCGAAGGCGACCTCCGGCCACGGGATCGCATCCGGCGTGAAGAGCCGGACATCGAGCGCTTCCGGGGTGGGGCGCATCTCGCCGCCCACGATCCGGGCGGTGAAGGCGACGACGACGATCGCCCCCTGGGGACGCGAGTAGAGGCCGACGATCCCGGTGGGCTCCACCTCCAGGCCGGTCTCCTCGCGCGTCTCGCGGATCGCCCCCTGGATCGCGGTCTCGTCCGCCTCGAGGAAGCCGCCCGGCTGCGCCCAGAGCCCGTAGCCCGGCTCGATCGCGCGCCGGAGGAGGACGATGCGGCCGTCATCGGTGATCGGCAGGGTGGTCACCACGAGCCGCGGGTTGATGTACGCGATGAAGCCGCAGGCGGGGCAGGCGTGACGCTCGCGGTGCTCGCCCGCGAGCGGCCCGAAGTCGAGCGCGCCGCCGCAGCGGGAGCAGAAACGGACCATCTCGGAGAGCCAGCGGGGGGCGCCCTCGTGGAAGGCGGACGGGTCGTCGAAGGCCCCGTGGTCGTGGAGCCGGCGCGGATCGCTCACGCGGTGAGGACGAGCCAGGCGAAGACGAGGAAGGCGAGGAGGGCGGCCACGAGAACGGCGACCCAGACGAAGCGGAAGAGCCCGCGCCCGCGATCGATCGGGAGCCACGCGAAGGCGGAGCGCCAGATCCGGACGATCGCGTCCAGCGAGACGGCGAGGAGGAAGGGGGTGCCCACGAGGACCGGGATCTTCACCCAGGGCGAGGAGAAGGGGGTCCCGAGCTCGAGCGCGACGATCGTGATCACGCCGCAGATGAGGACGACGATCGAGAGGTAGATGAAGACCCCGGTGAGCGGCGTCGGCCGGGCCTCCGGGACGCGCTGGGGGATGAGCGGACGGCCGTCCGGCCCGAGCGGGACGGGGCGCTCCTGGCGGTCGAGGGCGGGTCCGCCGATCCGGTCCTGTTCTTCCACGGGGGAAGTGTAGGGCGTGATGCGTCCGACGGGCCGGACGGCGTCAGTCGCCGGGGTGGCGGAGTCGCTCCTCGAGCGCGCCGATCCGCCGGCGGAGCTCCTCGTGGTGCCGGCCTGCCTCGTCCGCGAGCCGGGAGAGCTCGGCGAGGTCGTCCAGCGCGTCGCCCGCGCCGGTGGGGTGCGACTCCCTGCGGGCCGGCGGAGCGGACTCACCCGGGGTCCCGATCAGCTTCTGGGCGATATACGCGGTGAGGACGGAGAAGAGCGCGATCCCGGCGATGAGGAGGAGGACGCCGAGGAAGCGGCCCTCCGTGGTCACCGGATAGCGATCGCCGTAGCCCACGGTGGTGATCGTCACGTAGGCCCACCAGACCGCGTCCACGCCGGTCTGGATATTCGCCTCCGGGGAGCGTCGCTCCACCGCGACGATCGTCGCTCCGGCGATCTCGACGACGAGGATGACGAGCGCCACGGTGAGCCCGAAGGCGCTCGCCGAGCGGTTCGTGCGCAGCTCTTCGGCGAAGCGCTTGGCGCCGTGCTCGCGGAGCTTCCGGATGACACGCACGAGACGGAAGACGCGGAGGATGCGCAGGAAGGGGATGATCGCGAGGAGGTCCGCCCAGCCCCAGTCCTCGACGAGGTAGCGCCGCCGGGGCTCCGCAGCACGCAGGCGCTTCACGAAGTCGATCGCGAAGAAGAGGGTGAGCGTGAGGTCCGTGATCGCGACGACCTGGGCGGCGGAGTCCTCGAGGAAGGGGATGATCAGGAGGTTCGCGATCGAGATGAGGGAGAGGATGAGGATGAAGAGCTCGTAGGAGGTGGATCCGATCCCCTTCCCCGCGCGCTCGGCGTCCCGGTCCGTCGTCGTGGTGTCTGACATCCCGCGCATCGTACGCGGTGCCCGGCCGGGGCGGCGCGCGAAGCCGGGATGGAGCAGCCCCCGCTACCATCGCGCCATGTCCACCTTCTTCGGCGGCCTCGCGCCGCTCCCGCCCGATGCGATCCTCGGCCTCACCGAGGAGTTCAACCGCGATCCCCGCCCGGAGCGGATCTCGCTCGCCTCCGGTGTCTACGTGGACGAGTCGGGGATCACCCCCGTCCTGCCGAGCGTCGTGGAGGCGGAGCGGCGGATCCTTGCGGCACAGACGACCAAGCTCTACAAGCCGATCGCGGGCGACCCCGCGTATCTGCGCGCGGTGCGCGCGCTCGTCTTCGGCGCGGATGCCGCGGCCGTGGCGGAGGGGCGGGTGGAGACGCTCCACACCCCGGGCGGGACGGGTGCCCTCCGGGTCGCGGCGGACCTCATCCACCGGACACGTCCCGGCGCCACCGTCTGGGTGAGCACGCCCACGTGGCCGAACCATCCCCAGGTCTTCGCGGCCGCCGGCCTGAAGTCCGCCTCCTACCCGTACCTGGACGCGGCCACGGGGGGCCTGGATGCGGAGGGGATGCTCGGCGCCCTCCGTGCGGCCGCGCCCGGGGATGTCGTCCTCCTCCACGCCTGTTGCCACAACCCCACCGGGATCGACCCGGACGCCGCCCTCTGGGCGCGGATCGCGGAGGTCGTCGCGGAGCGGAACCTCCTCCCCTTCCTCGACTTCGCCTACCAGGGCTTCGGGGACGGCCTCGTGGAGGACGCCACGGGGCTGCGCGTCCTCCTGCGGCCCGGGGCGGAGCTGATCGTCGCCTCCTCGTTCTCCAAGAACTTCTCCCTCTACGACGAGCGCGTCGGCGCCCTCTCCCTCGTGGGCGCCACCCGCGAGGAGACCGCCACGCTCCTCACCCACGCCAAGGCCGCGGTCCGTGCCAACTACTCCAACCCGCCGGCCCACGGCGGAGAGGTGGTGGCCACGATCCTCGGGGATGCCGAGCTGCGCGCCCGCTGGGAGGCGGAGGTGACGGAGATGCGGGAGCGGATCCACGCGAACCGCCGCGCCTTCGTCGCGGGGCTCGCCGCGGCGGGTGCCACGGGCTGGGAGCGGCTGCTGGAGCAGCGCGGGATGTTCTCCCTCCTCGGGCTCTCGGCGGACCAGGTCCGGCGCCTCAAGGAGGAGCATGCGGTCTACGTGGTGGGCGGTGGCCGCGTCAACGTGGCGGGCTTCACCCGGCGGAACCTCGAGCCGGCCTGCCGCGCGATCGCGAGCGTCCTCGCCGGCTGACCCGGGACCCCGCCGGGCGGGCCGGCCGGGAGACGAGCGGGCGGCGTGTGACCGCCCGCGCTACCCCTCTGCGAGGAGCTCGTCCCGTGCCGCGAGCTGCGCGGCGCGCGCCTCCTCCGAGACGGTCGGGAAGCGGGGGTCGATCGTCCGCAGCGCATCCACGATCGCGGCGGCGGCCACGAGCCGCGCATACCACTTGTGGTCCGCGGGGATGACGTGCCAGGGCGCCTCGGCGGTGCTCGTGGCGGAGATCGCGTCCGCGTAGGCCTCCTGGTAGGCGTCCCAGTGGCGGCGCTCCCGGATATCCGCGGCGGAGAACTTCCAGTGCTTCTCCGGCTTCTCGATCCGCTCCAGGAAGCGCCGGCGCTGCTCGTCCCGGCTGACGTTGAGGAAGAGCTTCACGATCCGCGTCCCGTTGTCCGTGAGGCGCCGCTCGAAGTCGTTGATCTCCCGGTAGCGCCGCTTCCAGAGCGCCGGGCCGGGACGCGCGTCCGGGAGCCGCTGCGCCCCGAGGAGCTCGGGGTGGACGCGGACCACGAGGACCTCCTCGTAGTAGGAGCGGTTGAAGATCCCGATCATCCCCCGCGCGGGGAGGCGGAGGGTGGTCCGCCACAGGTAGTCGTGGTCGAGCTCGGCGGTGCTCGGCGCCTTGAAGGAGCTCACCTCCACGCCCTGCGGGTTGACGCCGCTCATCACGTGGCGGATCGTCCCGTCCTTCCCCGCCGCGTCCATCGCCTGGAGGATGACGAGGAGGGACCAGCGGTCCTGTGCCGCGAGCCGCTCCTGGTACTCCGCGAGGAGCTTCACGCCATCCGCAAGCCGCTCCTTCGCATCCTCCTTGGCCACGAGGTCCCCGGTGTCGCCGGGGTCGAAGTCGCGCGGGAGGCGGATCCGGCGCCCGGGCTCCACCCGGTACGGCGCGAGGAAGCGCTCGGTGTTCCGCGGGTCGACCGGGCTCATGCCGTGACCTCCTTGTGCGTGGCGGCGGGGCCGGTGACGGCCGCCTCCCCGGGCTCCACCGCGAGGAGCCGCTTCCGCACCTCGGAGACGAGAAGGACGAAGAAGCCCGCCGCGATCGCCACGAGCCAGTCCTCCGCGCCGAGCGAGACGGTGCCGAGGAGCCGCTGGAGCGGCCCGAGCTCGACCGCGAGGAAGAGGATGACCGCGGAGATGATCGTGCTCCGGACGAGGACGGCGTCCGCGCCGAGGTCGATCCGGAGGAGGGAGCGCTGCTCGTCCTTGGTGGCCCAGCTGAAGGCGATGCACGCGACCGAGAAGGTGACGAAGCCCATCGTCCGCGCCCCGTCATCCCCGAGCCGCGGCACCGACCAGGCGATGACGGCGAGGACGGAGAGGCCGATCGCGATGCCGGCCACGGCGAGCCAGGCGAGGAGCCGCCCCGGGAGGATCGGCGCGTCCGGCGGGCGCGGCGGCCGGGCCATGAGGCCGTCCGCGGGCCGCCCGTAGCCGAGGCCGATCGCCTGCGCGGCCTGGACGGTGAAGCTGATGAAGAGCGACTGGAGGGGGAGGAATGGCGCTCCGCCGAGGAGGGCGAGGAGGCTGGCGCCGAGGAAGGTCGTGATGAAGCCGAAGAGGACGGCGAAGGCGAACCGGACGTACTTCCGGAGGTTGTCGTAGAGCCCGCGGCCGAGCTCCACGGCGCGCACGATCGTCCCGAAGTCGTCGTCCGTGAGGATCATCGTGGCGGCCTCCTTGGAGACCTCGCTGCCGGTGATCCCCATCGCCACGCCGATATCCGCGCGCTTCAGCGCCGGCGCGTCGTTCACGCCGTCCCCGGTCATCGCCACGACCTGGCCGCGCGCGCGGAGCGTCTCCACGAGGCGGACCTTGTCCTCCGGCGTGACCCGCGCGATGACCCCGATCCCAGCGACGCGCGCGGATGCCTCCGCGTCGCTCATCGCCGCCCACTCCGCCCCGGTGATCGTCTCGCCCGGGATCCCGAGCTCGCGCGCGATCGCCTCCGCAGTGACCGCGTGGTCGCCGGTGATCATCCGGACGGAGATCCCTGCCGAGCGGGCGGCCGCGATCGCGCGCTTCGCCGACGGGCGGGGCGGATCGACGATCCCCACGAGGGAGAGGAGGACGAGGTCGTCGAGGAGGGCGAGGAGGTCGCCGGAGGGGTCGAAGGTGACCGGGTCGAAGTCCTTCCGGGCGGTCGCCATCACCCGCAGGCCATCGCGGCCGAGCCGCTCGTTCTCCGCGAGGTAGGCGGCGCGGAGGTCGTCATCCACGGGGATCGGATGGAGGTCATCCGGGTCCGGGGCGAAGGCGCCGCGCGCGAGGAGCTGGTCCGGCGCCCCCTTGACGAAGGCACGGATGACCGGCCGGCCGGACTCGTCGTCCATGGCGTGGAAGGTGGCCATCAGCTTGTAGGCCGAATCGAAGGGGAGCGCGGCGAGCCGGGGGTAGGCGGCACGCGTTTCCGTGGCGCTCACCCCGGCCTTGGCGGCGAGGACGACGAGCGCCCCTTCCGTGGGATCGCCAACGAGCTCGCCGTCCTTCACCACGGCATCCGAGGCGAGGACCATCGGCAGGACGAAGGGCTCGAGCGGCACCTCCGGGCGCCCGGCGGCATGGAGGACCGACCCGTCCGTCCCGTAGCCCGATCCGGTCACCTCATAGCGCCGGCCGGGGATCGCGATCGAGACCGCGGTCATCTGGTTGAGGGTGAGCGTGCCGGTCTTGTCCGAGCAGATCGCGGAGGTCGCGCCGAGCGTCTCCACCGAGCGCATCCGCTTCATGATCGCGTTCGCCCGCGCCAGCTGCTGCGTCCCCATCGAGAGGATCGTGGTGACCACGGTGGGGAGCCCGGAGGGGATCGCGGCCACGACGAAGGCGACCGCCACGGTGAAGAGCTCGTCCACCGGGTCGCCGCGCCAGAGGCCGAGGCCGATCGAGAGGAGGAGCGCGAGGCCGGCGATGACGATCACCTGGTTCGTGAGGCGCGCCAGCTGGCGGGTGAGCGGGGAGGCGACCTCCGGCGAGGCCGCGAGGAGCCCGGAGATCCGGCCGACCTCCGTCGCCATCCCGGTGGCGGTGACGAGGAGGGTGGCGGAGCCGCGGGTGACGTTCGTGTTCATGTAGGCCATCGAGGTCCGGTCGCCGAGCGGCGTCTCCGGCGACCCGACCGCCTCGCTCCCCTTGGTCGCGGGAAGCGATTCCCCGGTGAGCGCGGCCTCGTCCACCTCGAGGGTGGCGGCCACGAGGATCCGGGCATCCGCGGGGATCCGGTCCCCCGCCTCCACGATGACGATATCCCCGGGGACGAGGTCCGCGGCGGGGAGCGACTTCAGCTCGCCGTCCCGCCGGACGCGGGTGGTGGGGATCATCAGCCCCTGGAGTGCGGCCACCGCGGCGGCCGCCTTCCCTTCCTGGGAGAGGCCGAGGACTGCGTTGAGGAGGGTGAGGGCGAAGAGGAGAAGGCCGGTGGTCCACGCCCCGATCGCCACGATGCTGACGACGCCCGCCCCGAAGAGGACGAGCTGCATCGCATCCGCGTACTGGCGGAGGAAGCGGACGAAGAGCGGCGCACCGGGCGCCGCCGCGAACGCGTTCGGGCCGCTGCTCGCGAGACGGCTCGCGGCCTCGGACGAGGCGAGACCCCGCTCCGCGTCCACCCCGGCGCGCGCGAGCGCATCCGCGGTGCCGAGCGCGTGCCAGGCGACCTGGTCCGTGGCGGTTCCGGCCATCTCCGTTCCCTCCTGCCGGCTCCGGCCTACCCCTCGAGGAGCCGGTGGCCGCGCGGCTCCCAGCCGAGGAGCAGCTTCGCCTTCGTGATGTTGTGGTCCCGCTGGTGCTCGTCCGCGGCGAGGAGGACGGGGTCGAAGCGGGCGGAGCCCACCTGGACGACCTCGAGCGAACGGAGGATCGCGTCCGCGAGATCCTCCTCGTCCATCACGTAGAGCTCCGGGTAGATCGGGTTCCGCCGCTCGGCGAGGAAGGCCTCGCGGGTCCGGGGGCCGGTGATCCGGAGCGCGATGATGCGCATCCCGAAGTTCGAGCAGAAGTACTGGCAGACGCGCTCGCCGATCCCCTTCGTGAAGCCGTAGATCGAGGCGGCGTCCAGGGCGGAGGTCTCCTCCGATTCGTAGCGCACGATCCGGCCGTCCTGGGTGCGCCGCTGGAAGTGGACGCTCCGGGTGCTCACGTGGACGCCGCGGGTGATCCCCTTGGACTGCGCGGTCCACAGGAAGAGGTGGAGCCCGGAGACGTTCACCTGGTAGTTGTTGCGGATCGATTCGGGCGTCTGCTCCGTCTCGTTCGCTCCGCCCGCGTTGCGCATGACCATCGTGACGAAGGAATCCATCCCCTCGAGCGCGCGGTCGACGACCTCGGGATCGTCGATCGAGCCCGGGATGTACTCCACGAGATCGGCGTGCTTCGGGGGGACGACGTCCAGGACGCGCACCGTGTGCTTCTTCGCGAGGTAGGGGGTGACGAAGGTCCCCACCATCCCCGACCCGCCGACGAGCAGGATCTTCATCCGTTCCTCTCCCTCTCCCCCGCCCTTCCGTCCGTGCCGGACGGTGACGCTCAGGCGCCCTGCGGCGCGGTGTAGCCGGCCTTGCCGCCGTAGCCCCGGAGCTTGAACGCCTGGACCCACGGCACCTTCGCGTTCACCCGCTGGAGGAGACCCGCGAAGCCCGCCTCCGAGTACGGGTGCCCCTGGACGGGGATGAAGCGGCAACGCCACCAGCCCACGTTGTCCATCCGGCCGCCCGCGTTCGGGTAGACGAGCGTCCCGCGCGTGGAGATGAACTCCAGCCACCAGTCCGGGCCCGCGATCGCGGAGAGCATGTCGCCGAGCGCGACCGGGTCCATCTCCGCCTCGACATAGATGTCCACGCCGTGGATCGCCGTCTCGATCTGCCGGGCCGCTCCGGTCGCCCAGCGGGCGCGCGGGGCGGGGACGGGGCCGGAGCGCTGCCCGGCCTTGGACGGGTAGCGGACCGAGGGGGTCCTGCCCAGGTTCTCGATCACCTTGTCCGCAAAGCCCGAGGTCGAGGTGGCGGATTCCACGTCCCCGGTCTGGCGCGCCACGTCCAGGGTGACCGCGCCCGCCTCCAGGGTGGCGAAGACCGCGTCCTCCACCGTCCGCGCCGCCGCCTTCTCGCCGAGGTGGTCGAGCATCATCACCGCGCTCAGGATGAGCGCGGTGGGGTTGATGACGTTCTTCCCCGCGTACTTCGGCGCGGAGCCGTGGACCGCCTCGAAGATCGCGACCTCGTCCCCGTAGTTCCCCGACGCCGCGAAGCCGAGCCCGCCGACGAGGCCGGAGGCGAGGTCGCTGATGATGTCCCCGTGGAGGTTCGTGGCCACGAGGACATCGAACTGGGCGGGGTTCTTCACCATCTGGTGGGCGACGTTGTCGATGATCAGGTGCTCGAAGGCGATCCCCGGGTACTCCGCGGCGAGCTCCTCGCCGACCGCCTTGAAGAGCCCCTCCGTGTGCTTGAGGATGTTCGCCTTGTGGCCCACGGAGACCTTGGTGCGGCCCTCGCGCTCCGCCAGCTCGAAGGCGTAGCGGATGATCTTCTCCGAGCCGCGCCGGGTGATGATCTTCAGGCCGACGGCCACGTCGCGCGTGTTCTCGTACTCCACGCCGGCGTAGAGGTCCTCGATGTTCTCGCGCACGACGATGAAGTCGATCCCCTCGCCGTCATAGCGGGTGGGGACGCCGGGGATCTGGCGCGCGGGCCGGACGTTCGCGTAGGTCTCGAAGAGCTTCCGGAGGGTGACGTTCGCGCTCTTCTCGCCGAAGCCGACCGGGGTCTCGAGGGGGCCCTTCAGGGCGACCCGCGTCCGCTCGATCGAATCCCGCGTCTCGCGCGGCACGCCGCTCGTGTCGCCGCGCTTGAAGACCTCGGCCCCGGCCTCGGCCACCTCCCAGTCGATCCGCACGCCGGAGGCGTCGATGACGCGCCGGGTCGCCTCCGCGACCTCCGGGCCGACCCCGTCACCGGGGATGAGGGTGACCTTGTAGCTCATGGGACCTCCTGGTGCGATGGATCGGCGAGGACGGAAGCGGTCTGGCGCTCCATCCACCCGTCGAGGCGGACGGCGAGCGCCGGGTCGGAGAGGGCGAGGATCCGGGCGGCGAGGAGACCCCCGTTCTGACCGTTCCCGATCGCGACGGTGGCGACCGGGATGCCGCGCGGCATCTGGACGATCGAGAGGAGGGAATCGAGCCCGCCAAGGTGCTGGGTGGGGATCGGGACGCCGATCACCGGCAGGGACGTCTTGGCGGCGAGCATCCCGGGCAGATGCGCCGCACCCCCGGCCCCCGCGACGATGACGCGGATCCCGCGCCCGCGGGCCTCCTCCGCGTAGCGGTAGAGGAGGTCCGGCGTGCGGTGCGCGGAGACGACCCGCAGCTCGGCGGGGACGCCGAGCTCGGCAAGGATCTCGACCGCGGCCTGGAGGACGGGGAAGTCCGACCGGCTACCGCCGACGACCCCGACGACGGGGGACGGGTGGGCTGGGCTGCTCACCGCGTGATTCTCCACCATCGGCGGGTCGCGCGCGTGGCGCGGCGGGCGTGGCTCACGGGCGGGCCCCCGGAGGCGGCAGGCCATCCCCGTCATCCGCCCAGCGGAGGCGGGAGAGCGCCGCGTGGGCACGCTCGAGGGCCTCCGCCGTGGTGGCGCCGAGCGCGGTGAGGTGGCCCATCTTCCGGCGCTCCACCACCTCCCGCTTGTCGTAGAGATGGAGGTGGACGGCCGGGTCCGCAAGGGCGGCCTCCACGCCGAGGAGGCGGGCCGGGCGGCGGGGGCCCGCGCCGAGGAGGTTGACCATCGCCGCGGGCGCGAGCGGCGCGGGGGAGCCGAGCGGAAGGCCGCAGACCGCGCGGATCTGCTGCTCGAACTGGGAGGTCTGCGCCGCGTCCATCGTGGCGTGGCCGCTGTTGTGGACGCGCGGCGCGAGCTCGTTGACGACGAGCCGGTCATCCGGCATCCGGAAGAGCTCCACGGTGAGGAGCCCCACGAGGGCCATCGCGTCCGCGAGCCGGCCCGCGATCCCCGCGGCCGCCTCCGCCACCGCCGGCGGGACGGGCGCGGGCTGGAGGGTCTCCACGAGGATCCCCGCGTCGTGGCGGTTCCGGCCGGGCGGGAAGGGAAGGATCGTGCCGTCCGCGCCGCGCGCGCAGACGACGGAGAGCTCGTCCGCGAAGGCGAGCTCCGCCTCCGCGAGAACGGGCTGCCCGTCCGGCCGCCCGAGGGCAGCCCACGCGCCGGCGAGCTCCGCCTCGCTCGCCACACGGATCTGCGAACGGCCGTCATAGCCGCCGAAGACCGCCTTCAGGCGGAGCGGCAGCCCGAGCTCCCGGGCGGCGGCGGCGAGCCCCGCGGCATCCCCGGCACGCAGCTCCCGCCAGGGCGCGACCGGGACTCCGGCGTCCTCCACGAAGCGCCGCTCCGCGAGGCGGTCCTGGGTGACGCGGAGGGGAAGCGCGCCGGGTCGGACGGGGAGGCGCGCCGCGAGCGCATCCACGAGCGCCGCATCCACGTGCTCCAGCTCATACGTGATGACCGCGCACCCCTCCGCCATCCGGAGCGCGGCCGCCACATCCCCGTAGCCGCCCACCTCCACGCGGTCCGCGATCGCGGCGGCCGGGCAGGCGGGGTCGGGGTCCAGGATCGCGATCCGGTAGCCCATCGCACGGGCCGCGATGCCGAGCATCCGGCCGAGCTGGCCGCCGCCGAGGATGCCGATCGTGGCGGGCGGCAGGATCGGGGGATGGTGCGCGGGGGTGCTCACCGGGGCATCGTGGCGCATCTCCACGCCGCGTGCGTGGCCGGGTGGGAGCCGGACGCGCTCACCAGGCGGTGGGGACGCCGTAGCGGGCGATCTCCGGGTCCCCGGTGACGATCGTCGCGCCGCTTCCCGGCCGGTGGATGACGTCCGGGCGGGACCTCGCGGCGTATCCTCCGCCGGAGCGCCCGGCGGATCCGGGCGGAGACGAGGTGCGAGATGGCGATCCGGGTGGACGGCAAGCGGGTGCTCATCACGGGGGCCGCCGCGGGGATCGGGCGGGTGATGGCGAAGACCTTCCTGGACGCCGGGGCGCGCGTCCACGTGTGCGACGTGGACGATGCCGCGATCGCCGAGGCGCTCCGCCTCCTCCCCGGGCTCAGCGCCTCGAAGGCGGATGTCTCCGCCGAGGGGGACGTGGAGCGGCTCTTCGGCGACGTGCGCCGCGAGCTCGGCGGCCTCGACTGCCTGATCAACAACGCGGGGAGCGCGGGGCCCACCGCAGCGGTCGAGGACGTCCAGCGCGAGGACTGGGACCGCTGCATGGCGGTGTGCATGACGAGCCAGTTCCTGTGCACGCGGGAGGCGGTCCCGATGCTCAAGGAGGCGGGACGCGGCTCGATCGTGAACATCTCGTCCGCCGCCGGCCGCTACGGGTTCGCGATGCGCTCGCCCTATGCCGCCGCCAAGTTCGCGGTGATCGGCTTCACGAAGAGCATCTCGATCGAGCTCGGGAAGTTCGACATCAACGTGAACGCGATCCAGCCGGGCCTCGTGGCCGGCGACCGCCAGGAGCGGGTGATCGCGGCCAAGGCCGCCGCGCGCGGCATCGACCCCGAGCAGCAGCGCGCGGAGCTCCTCCGGCACGTCTCGATGGGCCGCTTCGTGACCCCGAAGGAGATCTCGGATATGGCGCTCTACCTCTGCTCGGACGAGGGGCATGGGGTGAGCGGCCAGGCGATCTCCGTCTGCGGCGACCAGACGGCGCTCATCTGATGGCGCCGGACGGCCCCGTCGCGCTCCTCGGATCGGGTCTCATCGGGAGCGCCTGGGCGGTCGTCTTCGCCCGCTCCGGCCGCCCGGTCCGGATCGCCGACCCCGAGGGCCGGGCGGCCGCCGGCGCCCTGCCGCGGATCGCCCGGTCGCTGGAGCAGCTCGCCGTGGATGGGTTGCTCGCCGAGCCGGTGGACGCGGTCCTCGCCCGGATCGCCTGCCTCCCCACGCTGGAGGCGGCGCTGGACGGTGCCGTCCTCGCCCAGGAATCGGTGCCCGAGGAGGTCGAGCTGAAGCGGGTGGCCTTCACCCGGCTGGATGCCGCGGCGGCCCCGGAGACGATCCTCGCCAGCTCCACCTCCGCCCTGCCCGCCTCCCGCTTCACCGAGGCGCTCCCGGGGCGGGCGCGCTGCCTCGTGGCGCACCCGGTGAACCCACCCCACCTCGTCCCCGTGGTGGAGCTCGTGCCGGCCCCCTGGACGGACCCCGCGGTGACAGCGCGGGCGCGGGCGATCTATGCGGCGGCCGGCCAGTCGCCCGTCGTCCTCCGGCGCGAGGTGGACGGCTTCCTCGTCAACCGCCTCCAGGGTGCGCTCCTCGCCGAGGCGCTCCGGCTCCACGAGGACGGCCTCGCGAGCGCGGAGGATGTGGACCGCGCGATCCGGGACGGGCTCGGGCTCCGCTGGTCGTTCATCGGGCCCTTCGAGACGATCGACCTGAACGCCCCCGGCGGCGTCCTCGACTACGCCGCCCGCTACACCGGGCTCTACGAGGGGATCACCGCCACGATGCAGCCGCGCCCGTGGCGCGCGGAGACCTTCGCGGCGATCGATGCCGAGCGGCGCGCCCTTCTCCCCCTGGACGCGCTTCCCGAGCGGCGCGCGTGGCGGGACCGGCGGCTCGCGGCGCTCGTGGCCCACAAGCGGGCGCTCGCGGACCGGGAGGCGCGCGACACGGACGCCGAGGGATGAGCGGCACCGCCGTGCCCCGGATCCCGCTCCTCGTGGACTGCGACCCGGGGATCGACGACGCGCTCGCCCTCCTCTACCTCGCGGGCTCGCCGGAGGCGGACCTCCGCGCGGTGACCTGCACGGGCGGGAACGTGGAGGCGCGCCAGGTCGCCGCCAACGCGCAGGCGATCCTTGCGCTCGCCGGGCGGCCGGAGGTGGAGGTCGCGCTCGGCCGGGAGGGGCCGATCGCCCGCCCGCTCGTGACGACGCCGGAGACCCACGGGCCGCAGGGGATCGGCGACGCGACCCTGCCGGAGCCGCGGACCCCCCTCTCCCTGCGCGGCGGCCCCGAGCTGATCGTGGAGGAGGCGCGGCGCCATCCGGGTGCGCTCACGCTCGTCACCCTTGCGCCGCTCACGAACCTCGCGGTCGCGATCGCGCTGGAGCCGCGGCTTCCCTGGCTCCTCCGGCGGGTGGTGACGATGGCCGGCGCCTTCCGGGGAGACGGCAACACCCACCCCACCACGGAATGGAACGCGACGGTGGACCCGGAGGCCTTCGCGGAGGTCCTCGCCGCCTTCGCGCCGGAGCGGGCACCGGCGGGGACGCCGCCGCCGCCGCGCCCGGTGATCGTCCCGCTCGAGGTGACGGAGAGCCACCATCTCGTGGCCGCGGACGTGGAGTGGATCGCCACGCTCGCGGGGGGCGGGGACGACCCGGTGACCCGCTTCATCCGCGATGCGCTCGCCTTCTACTTCCGCTTCCACGCGGAGTACGACGGCTTCCACGGCGCCTACATCCACGACGCGCTCGCGGTGGCGGCGGCGCTCGATCCGGGGCTCATCTCCACGACCCCGCTCACCGTGGACGTGGAGACCGCGGGGCGCCTCACAAGCGGCGAGACGGTGGCCGACCGGCGCGGACGCTGGGGACGGCCCCCGAACGCCGACGTCGCGGTCCGGGCCGACACGGCGACCTTCCATGACCGGCTCCTCGCGCGACTCGCCACGGTCGCCCGCGAGCAACGGGGCAGCGCGGCCTGATGCATCATCGCGCCGGACCACAACGGGAGAGGTGATGGATCGAAGCGCGCGCCAGACACGGAGACGGGTGATCGTCACGATCGCCGTCTTCGTCATCGTCCTTGCGGGGGTCATGGCGCTCACGGGGAGCGTGACGCCGCTCACCGGGGAGACCTGGTTCAACCCGTCGGCGGCCTCGGCATGGCCGGTCGCGATCGCCGCCGCCTCGATCCTCGCGACGATCGTCTACGCGATCGTGGAGCTGGTGCAGACCGGGTCGGTCGCCTCGCTCGCGCGGCAGCTCACCCTCCGCGCGCTCATCCTCATCCCGTTCGCGATCGCCTTCAACGTCGTCCTCGGCTCCACGATCGGCCAGTCGCTGAAGGTCCCGCTCTACCTGGACATGATCGGGACGGTCTTCGTGGCCGTCCTGTGCGGCCCCTTCGCGGGCGCGCTCACCGGGATCCTCACGTCCTTCTCCTGGACCTACCTCTTCCCGCCGCCCTTCCTGAGCCCCACCGCCGCGGCCTTCTCCGCCACCGCGCTCGTCGTGGGGCTCCTCGCCGGCGCCTTCGCCCACGCCGGGACGTTCCGGCCGCGGCCGCGCTCGAGCGGGCTCGGCCTCCTCCTCCCCGCCGGTGCGGCGATCCTCCTCCTCGGTCTCATGGCGCTCGGCGCGCCGTTCGTCACGTGGGTGACCGCGTCGGACACGATCGCGCCCGCGGCGGACGACCGGATCCTCCTCGTCTTCGGCTGGATCGGGCTCCTCCTCATCGTTGCGGCGGGGGTGAGCCTCCTCGCCTTCCTGCTCATCCGCCGGGACGCATCGGTGGCGTGGGTCGCGCTCGCGGGGATCGCCACCGGGGTGGTGGCGGCGATCATGTCCGCGCCGATCGTGGCCACCGTCTTCGGCGGCGTCACCGGGGGCGGCACGGACCTCGTGGTGGCGGCGCTCCGCCAGGGCGGGGCCGGGCTCCAGGAAGCGGTCATCGGGCAGTCCCTCGTCTCGGACACCGTGGACAAGGCGGTCACCTTCCTCGTCGTCTACCTCGCGCTCAACGCGATGTCCGCGCGGATGAAGGCGCGCTTCCCGCAGGGGGACGCGCTGCTCGAGGAATCGCGCCGCCTGGACCCGGCGGGGATCTCGATGGGAGCCTGGCGCTGACGGGAGGGGAGGCTGCGCCCGGCGCGCTCCCGGATCGCGGCACCCGGCCGCCGAGCCCGCTCACCCGCCTCCTCGCCGCGCTCGCGGGGACCACGGTCACGCTTCTCGCGGGCGGCGTCGCGATCCCCGCGCTCGTCCTCCTCGTCGCGCTCGCTGCCGCGCTCCGTGCCCGGCTCCTCCGGCGGGTGCTCCGGGACACGCTCCTCCTCGCCCTCCCGGTGAGCGCCGCCGCGGCCGCGCTGAACCTGCTCATCTATCCCGAGGGGACCACGACCCTTCTCGTCCTCGGCCCCTTCCGGGTCACCGCGGAGGGAGCGCAGGTCGCAGGCCTGACCGTCCTGCGCGTCCTCGCGATCGCGGCGGTGGGGTCGGCCTTCGTCCGCTCCACCCGTCCGGACGCGCTCGTGGCGGATCTCGAGGCGCGTGGCGTCCCGGCCCGCCTCCTCTTCCCGCTCGCCGCGGCGGCGACCCTCCTGCCCGCGACGGCCGACCGGGTCCGCGCGATCGCGGCCGCCCAGCGGATGCGCGGGCTGGATACGGAGGGGTCGCTCCGGGCGCGGTTGCGCGGGATCGTCCCGATCGCCCTCCCCACCCTCCTCGGGGTCCTGGACGAGGTGGAGGGCCGGACCCTGGCGCTCGCATCGCGCGGCTTCGGGCGGCCGGGCCGGCGGACCCTCCTCTGGCGTCCCGCGGAGGCGGGCGTGGAGCGGGCGATCCGGCCGCTCCTCGTCCTCGGCGTCCTCGTCGTCCTCCTTCTCCGGGCGGGCGGGGTCAGCTTCCCGTGATCCGCCTTTCCGGGGTCACCTTCCGCTATGCGGGAGCGGACCGGCCCAACCTGCGCGGGGTCGATCTCCTCCTCCCGGACGGGAGCGTCACGGCCGTGGTGGGGCCGAACGGGGCAGGGAAGACGACGCTCGCCCTCGTCCTCGCCGGTCTCGTGCCGGGCGTCATCCGCGGCCGGCTCGAGGGCGCGCTCGAGATCGACGGGGTCCCGGTGACGGAGGGCGGGGCGGAGGCGCTCGCGGCCGTGACGGGGATCTGTCTCGCGGACCCGGCGACCCAGCGGAGCGGGATCCACCGGACGGCGTGGGAGGAGGCCGCGTCCGGCGCCGCGAGCCTCGGCCTGGCGCGCGAGGCGCTCATCGCGCGGGTGGATGCGGCCTTCCGGCGGCTGGGGATCGAGCGGCTCGCGGAGCGCGATCCGGCGCGGCTCTCCGGCGGGGAGCAGCAGCTGGTGGGGATCGCCGGGCTCCTCGCGATGGAGCCACGCCACCTCGTCCTGGACGAGCCCACCGCACAGCTCGACCTGCCGGGGACCCGGCTCGTCCTGGACGCGCTCGCGGCGCTGGCCCGGGAGGGGGCGATGATCGTCATCGCGGAGCACCGGACGGACGAGCTCGCCCGGATCGCGACGGACGCGGTCCTCCTGGAGGACGGCGCGGTCGTGGCGGCAGGGCCGGCAGGTCCGCTCCTCGGTGGGCCGCTCCCCCACCGCCACGGCGTGGAGGAGCGCTGGGCGACGCGCCTCGCGCGGCGGATCGCGGAGGCGGGGCTCACGCCGCCCGCGGATCTCGGGGAGGGGGCATGACGGAGATCCGCCTCACCGGCCTCGTCCACCGCTATCCCGGGACCGGCACGCCCGCGCTGGACGGGATCGACCTCCACATCCCGGCGGGGACCGCGCTCGGTCTCCTCGGCCGGAACGGGAGCGGGAAGTCCACCCTGATCGCCCACCTCGTGGGGATCCTCCGGCCCACCGGCGGGGCGGTCCTCGTGGGTGGCCGGGACGCTGCCGGGCTTCGGGTGGCGGAGCTCGCCCGGATCGTGGGCGTGGCGATCCAGGATCCGGCGCGCCAGATCGTCGCCCGGCGCGTGGCGGATGAGGCCGGCTTCGGCCCACGGATGCTCGGCGTCCGCGGCGCGGCCCTGGAGGCGGCGGTCGCGGATGCGCTCGCGGCGACCGGGCTCACCGATGCGGCGGACGAGAACCCCTGGGACCTCGGTCCGTCCCGGCGCAGGCTCCTGGGGATCGCGGCGGTCCTCGCGATGCGCACCCCGGTCGTCGTCCTGGACGAGCCGACGGCCGGCCTGGACGACCGGGAGCGAGAGCGCGTGGGGGCGATCGTCCGGCAGCTCACGGAGGCAGGGCGGACGACCCTCGTGGCGACCCATGACGTCCGCTTCGCGGCGGAGCACCTGGACCGGCTCGTCCTCCTGGACGCGGGGTGCATCCTCCTGGACGGGACGCCCGCGGATCTCCTCC
Source organism: Chloroflexota bacterium (assembly GCA_017853275.1). Lineage (GTDB taxonomy): Bacteria > Chloroflexota > Limnocylindria > Limnocylindrales > CSP1-4 > JAFMJV01. Next base: position 10,186 of record JAFMJV010000022.1, on the reverse strand, counting down.
GGAGCGAGCGGTCCCCGGTCCTCGCCGCGGCCGGGATCGCGCCGCCGCCCGTGGCACGGGAGGGAGAGCGGCTGGGGCTCGCCCCCACTCCCTCGGACGCGGCCTTCGTGGCGGCGCTACGATGCGCCGAGTCGGAGGGACGGGCCGGTTCCCGTCCCCTGGAGGAGGGTCTGACGTGATCACCCGGATCATCTCGCTCGCGATCGGCGGCGCGGTCTCGCTCGTCGCGCTCCTGCTGATGAACGGAGGGGCGCCCGACACGTACGTCGTCCCGCTCGTCATCGGTGCGGTCGCGGCCTTCTTCTGGCCGATCGTCATCGGCTTCTTCCTCGCGCGGCGCGCCCGCGAGCGCCAGGAGGCACGGATCCAGTCCGAGGTGGAGCGCCAGCTCAACCAGAAGAACGGCCGCTAGCCGGCCGCTTCCCCACGGGAAGAGCACGAGGCCCGGGAGCGATCCCGGGCCTCGTCATGTCTGGCGCTCCGCGAGCGTTCAGCCGGCGACGACCTCGAAGGTCGTGACCATCCCGGCCTCGTAGTGCCCCTCGATGTGGCACGCGAGCTGGTAGGTCCCGGGCGTGTCGAAGGTGAAGACGAGCTCACCGGACGCGCCGGGCGCGATCCCCTCGATCTCCGCGGCCCCGCCGGCGGGCATCGTGAGCGGGGCGTCCACCTCGCCCGCGGGCTCGAGGACGAGCTCGTGCTCGATGACGCCGTCGTTCATCACCTGGAAGGCGATCTCCTGGCCCACGACGATCGTCTCCGGCTCGAGCGCGACGACGAACTCCTTGAGCGCGACCGCGGCGATGCCGTCCCCGGCGCTCCCGCCGCGCTCCTCGTGGTCCGGGATGGAGACGATGACGCGGGTCTCGTCGCCCTCGGCGCCCGGCTCCATCCGGACGGAGCCGGAGACACCCGAGCCGTCCACTGGCCGGAGGCCGAACGAGAGCGACCCGTCCGCAGCGAGCGTGCCACCGACCTCGCCGCACGCGACGATCGTCTGCATCTCCGCCGCGCTCTCGTGGATCGCGACGCTGTGGCCCCCCTCGGCGATCGCCGCGATCGGGAGCTCCACCGTGGTCGTGCTCACGAGGAGCGGGACGGCATCAGCGGGCCCGATCCGCTCGCCCGCCGTGGGTGTCCCGTCATCGAGGAGCGCAGCGCTCACATCGCCGAGCGGCACGACGACATCGCCGAGGGCCGCGCACGTGCCCGCGTGGATGTGCGCAGGATGGACGCCGCCCTCCGCGGCGGCCGGGCTCGCCGCGAGAGCGAGCAGGAGCAGGGTGGCCGTCGCCACTCGAGCGTGGTGAACCATCCGGGTTCCCCTCCCGTGATGCGGCCCGCAGGATGCCGGCCTCTGCAGGTCACGGTAGCCGAGCCCACGACCCGTGTGGCGCCGGATCGGCGCGGCGGGACCGGGCGCGCTCAGCGCGGGCGCCCCTCCGCGCGCCGGGCGGCCTTGCGCTTCCCCTTCCCGCGCCGCACGGGCCGCTCGAGGAGCTCCTCCGGCCGGGCGGCGATCCAGCGGATGAGGGCCGCGCGCGCCGGCGGCCAGGCGTCCGGGTCCACGGTCCGCGCGTAGGGGCCCATGAAGGTGAAGTGGAAGCCCGGCGGCCCGCCGATCGAGATCGTGACGAAGCGATCCCAGGCGGCCGGCCCCGCGGCGATCACACCGGTCTCCGCGTCCGGAAAGCCGAAGTCCGCGGGCTCCGCCCCGGCGAGGACGATCGCGGCGATCGTCCGGAAGCACTTCTCGCAGTCGCCGCAGTTCAGACGGTCGTCCGGCACCTGCTTGTAGCAGACCCGCAGCTCGGCGGGCCCGTGGTTCGCCGCGTCCGCCACGATCCGGCGCACCTTCGCGAAGCGGTCGGCATCGGAGACGTCGTGGATGACCCGGACCGCCCCGATGCCGATGAGCGGATCGAGCTCCGGGCTCGACCCCCACGCCGTCTGGAGGCCGTGGCCGAAGGTGGAGCCGATATGGAGCCGCTCCGCGCCGCCGAGGTGGAGGAGCGGCGCGAAGATCCCGGCGAGGCCCATCGCGTGGCCCACGGCCGGCCACCAGTGGTCGATCGTGGGCCGGAGCCGGAGGGTGGCGGGCTTCGTCATCACGACCTTGAGGTCGCTGCGCACGATCGCGTGGCGGTGACCGCGCGCCGCCGCGAAGGCCGCCGCGTTCTCCAGCGTCCGGGCGATCCGGGCCGGGCTGCTCTTCTCGCCCGCGAAGTCCACGGTGAGGAGGAGGAGCCGCTCATCGCCGTGGGCGAGGGCCGCGGCCAGGCTGTCCACGCCACCGGTGAAGCAGACCCCCGCGTCCACCTGCGCCGGACGGCGGGGCGCCACGGGGACCGGATCGCGGACGATCACCTCGCCCGCCCAGGGAAGGGTGGGGTAGGCGCGCCGGAAGCCGTCGCGGAGGAGGGGGAGCGCGGTCGCCACGCTCGCGTCCGCGCCCTCCACCTCCACCCGCAGGTCGTGCGCCCAGGCGATCGGCCCCAGGAGCCAGATCGCAGGCAGGAGGAGGGAGGATCGCGGCAGGTCAGCGAGCCCACTGCCGGCCGGATAGTCGAGATGCAGGTCGCCGGAGAGGAGCTCCGCGAAGGCCGGCCCGGGCCGGATGACGAGCCGGTCCCCCACGAGATCGAGCCCCGAGACAAGGGGCGTGGGAGCGGGCCGCCGGGTGAGGCGGGCGGGGAGGCGGAGGCTCGGCATGGGGCCACGATAGCGGTCGCGGCAAGGACGTCCGGCACCCCCTCCCGCGTCGTCACCGGATCGCCCCCCGACCGCCACCCGTCGCGACTTGACACCGGCGGGGTCGCGCCCGACGATGCCACGAGCGGGAGGAGCCGGGTCGGACGATCCGTGCCTGCCCGGTCGCGGAGGGAAGAGTCCGGATGTCCACACGTCGCCATCTCCTCATCGCCGGGGGGACCGCCCTCGTGCTCGCCGCCGCGGCCGCGCCCGGCGCGTTCGCGCAGGAGCCGCTGAAGGTCAACGCCGCCTACTCCTCCGTGATCGAGGAGCCGTGGGACGGCGTCATCCATGCCGCGCTGGAGGCCGAGGCCGCCGCGGGCCGGATCGTCCACACCTGGCAGGACGGGATCGGCTATGACGGCGGGATGGAGCTCGCCCTCCGCGAGATCGCGGAGTCGGAGTCCCCGGCGATCATCTTCGGCGACTCCTTCGGCAACGAGGAGGCGGTCCGCCGCGTCGCCGCGGACTACCCGGAGATCCCCTTCGTCTTCGGCTCGGGCGGTGGCCCCGCGGAGCCGAACTTCTCCGTCTTCGACAACTGGATCCATGAGCCGGCCTTCATCGCGGGCTGGATCGCGGGCGGCATGACCGAGTCGAACATCATCGGCGTCGTGGCGGGCTACCCCGTCCCGGAGGTCAACCGGATCACGAACGCCTTCATCGCGGGCGCCCAGGCGAAGAACCCCGAGGTGGAGGTGAAGGTCACCTTCATCAACAGCTGGTTCGACCCGGCCACCGCCAAGGAGGCGGCGCTCGCCCAGATCGGTGCCGGCGCGGACGTCCTCTACGCGGAGCGCGCAGGCGTCATCGAGGCCGCGGCCGAGAAGGGCGTTCTCGCGATCGGGAACATGTCCGACCAGTCGTCCATCGCCCCCGGTAGCGTCCTCACGAGCGTCACCTGGAACATGACCCCCACCGTGGAGTACGTCATCGACCAGGTCCTCGCGGGCTCGTACACCTCGCAGGATCTCAAGGACTTCTCGATGATGGCCAAGGGTGGCGCGGCGCTCGCTCCGATCAACACGGAGCTCGTGCCGGAGGACCTCGCCGCCGAGGCGATGGATGCCGAGGCGCAGATCCGCTCCGGCCTCCTCCGCGTCTCGATCAACGAGGCGACCCCCTCCGGCTCGGAGATGGTCGGCGAGTAAGCCGGCGGACTCGGACCCGACCCTGTCGATCCAGGTGGGATCGGCGACCCCCGGGGCGGACGGCCTGCCGGCCGTCCGCCTGACCGGGATCACGAAGCGCTTCGGGGACCTCGTCGCGAACGATGGCGTCGATCTCGACGTCGGACGCGGCGAGGTCCATGCGCTGCTTGGCGAGAACGGCGCCGGCAAGACGACCCTGATGCGCATCCTCTACGGGCTCACCTCCGCGGACGCGGGGGCTGTGGAGGTGGATGGCCGTCCGGTGACGATCCGCTCCCCGAAGGACGCGATCGCCGCGGGGATCGGGATGGTCACCCAGCACTTCTCCCTCGTCCGCCCGATGACCGTGGCGGAGAACCTCGCGCTCGGCCGCGCCCGGGGCGCGCGCCTGGACCTGGAGGCGGCCCGGCGCCATGCGCGGGAGGCCTCGGAGCGCTACGGGATCGCCGTGGACCCGGATGCGCGGGTGGGCGACCTCTCCGTGGGCGAGCAGCAGCGCGTGGAGATCCTCAAGGCGCTCGCACGGGACTGCCGCGTCCTGATCCTGGACGAGCCCACGGCCGTCCTCGTCCCCCAGGAGGTGGACGCGCTCTTCGCGACCCTCCGGCGGCTCATCGCGGACGGCCTCGCGATCGTCTTCATCAGCCACAAGCTCGGCGAGGTCCGGGCGATCTCCCACCGCGTCAGCGTCCTGCGCCGCGGCGTCCTCGTGGGGACGGCACCCGGCGACACGGACGAGAAGGAGCTGGCGCGGATGATGGTGGGGCGGCCCACCTTCGGCGTCTCCCGTCCCGACCCGATCGCGCACGCGGCGGACGAGCCCGCGGTCCTCCAGGTGACGGGGCTCTCCGCGGCTGGCGCGCACGGTCTCCCCGCGGTGCGCGATGTCTCGATCGCCGTCCGTGCGGGCGAGATCGTGGGCATCGCCGGCGTCTCCGGGAACGGGCAGACGGAGCTCGTGGAGGTCCTCACCGGGATGCGCCGCCCTACGGCCGGGAGCGCGACGGTCGGCGGGACGCCGATCGCGGGCGCCTCCCCTGCCGCGGTCATGGCGGCAGGCCTCGGGCGGATCCCCGAGGACCGTCACGCCAGCCTCGTCCTCGATCTCCCCGTGGAGCTGAACCTGGTCATGGAGCGGATCGCGGACTTCACCGGCCCCGGTGGCCTGGACCACGCGGCGATCCGGCGGAACGCCGTGGAGCTGATCGCCCGTTTCCGGATCAAGGCGCGCCCCGAGGACCGGGTCGGCACGCTCTCCGGCGGGAATATCCAGAAGGTCCTGCTCGCCCGCGTCCTCGCGCGCGAGCCGCGCGCGATCGTCATCGCCCAGCCCACCCGCGGCCTGGACGTGGGCGCCTCGGAATACGTGCGGGGCGAGATCCTCGCCCGGCGCGCCGCGGGTGCCGCGATCCTTCTCGTCTCGGAGGACCTGGACGAGCTCCTCACCCTGAGCGACCGCGTCGTCGTCCTCTACGAAGGTCGTGTGGTGGGCGAGATGCCCTCCGAGAAGGCGGACCCGGAGCGGCTCGGCCTCCTCATGGCGGGCCGGGAGGTGGCGGCATGAGCACGCCGGCTCCGCTCCCGAAGGTCGGATCCCGGGGCAGCGCGCTCCGGTCCACGATCGCCGCCTCCGGCAGCACCCTCGGCCTCGGCCTCCTCGCGATCCTCGTCGCGCTCATCCTCACCTCGCCGGTCATCATCATCGCGGGCGCGTCGCCGATCGATGCCTATGCGAACTTCTTCCTCGTCCCCCTCTCGAGCCAGTTCCGGCTCCTCGAGGTCCTCGTGGCGGCGACCCCGCTGATCCTCACCGGGATCGCGGTCGCGGTCGCCTTCCGGGGCGGCTACTGGAATATCGGCGCGGAGGGACAGCTCCTCCTCGGCGCGATCGCCGCGACGGGGGTGGGGATCTCGATCCCCGCGGACTGGCCGCCGATCGTCGTGGTCCCCCTGATGATCCTCGCGGGTGCGCTCGCGGGGGCGGCCTGGGCGCTCGTGCCGGCCCTCCTCCGGACGCGGCTGGGGATCGACGAGGTCGTGACCACGCTCCTCCTCAACCCGGTCGCGCTCCTCTTCGTGAAGGCGCTCGTCCAGGGCCCCTGGCGCGATCCCGGCGGGATCACCGAATCGCCCCCGATCGTGGAGGCGGGCCATCTGCCGCAGCTGATGGACAAGTCGCGCCTCCACCTCGGCTTCCTCCTCGCGCTCGTCCTCCTCGTCATCGCCTGGTGGGTCCTCTCGCGGACCGGGATCGGGCTCCGGATCCGCGCGGTCGGGCTCGCCCCGCACGCGGCGCGCTTCGCGGGGATCCGCGTGGAACGGACCCTGCTCGGCGTCGCCCTCGCCTCCGGCGCGATCGCCGGGATCGCGGGGGTGAGCGAGGTGGCCGGGATCCAGTTCCGGCTCACCTCCGGCATCTCGGCCGGATACGGCTACACGGGGATCGTGGTCGCGATGCTCGGCGGGCTCTCGATGCCCGGCGTCCTCCTCTCCGCGCTCTTCCTCGGCGACCTGCGCGTGGGGACGAACAAGGCGGAGAGCGCGCTGGATATCCCCTCCCAGATCGGGGCGGTCGTCCAGGGGGTGATCCTTCTCTGCGTCGTGGGGCTCCTCGCGATCCGCCGCTGGCGGATCTCGCGCTCGGATCGCCCGGCGGACGAGGCCGAGCCACCGGCGGAGGACGAGCGGCACCTGGAGAATGCACCCGCATGATCGACGGAAGCTTCCTCGGCGACCTCGCGAGCGCCACCTTCCGGAACGCCACGCCGCTCGTCTACGGGACGGCGGGCGAGACGGTGACGGAGCGCTCGGGCGTCCTCAACCTCGGCATCGAGGGGACGATGTACGTGGGCGCCTTCACCGGCTTCGCCGTGGCCTGGTGGGTCGGCGACCCGCTCATCGGCCTCCTCGCCGCGATCGTCGCGGGGCTCCTCGCGGGCGCCGTCATGGGCTTCCTGACGGTGACGCTCGGTGCGAACCAGCACGTCTCGGGGCTCGGGCTCACGATCGGGCTGATCGGGCTCTCGGAGCTCGGCAACCGGCTCCTCCTCAGCGGCTCGGAGCTGCAGAAGATCCAGCCCTTCCCGCAGTGGAACCCGCTTGCGGGGCTCGGCGACATCGGGCTCGTCTTCCAGCAGTACGGGCTCACCTACGCCGCCTTCCTCCTCGTGGCGCCGGCCACCTGGTGGCTGATCGGGCGGACGCCCTTCGGGCTCTCGCTGCGGGCCGTGGGGGAGAACCCGGAGGCGGCGGACGCGGCGGGGATCTCCGTGGCTCGCACGCGCTATGCCGCGCTGATGATCGGCGGCGCGCTGATGGCGGTCGGTGGCGCCTTCCTCACCCTCGCGGTCCTCGGCGCCTTCACCCTGGACATCATCGCGGGGCGGGGCTGGGTCTGCCTCGCGCTCGTCATCTTCGGGCGCTGGGGGATCTGGCGCGGCGTGCTCGGCGCGCTGATCTTCGCCTTCGTCTACTCGCTCGGGCTGCGGCTCCAGATCATGCCCGGCTTCGACGGCATCCCGCGCGAGCTGATGCTCGCGCTCCCCTATCTCGCCGTGATCGCGGCGCTCGCCCTGAGCGGCCGCAACGCCCCCTACCCGGGCGCCTATCTCAAGCCGTATCGCCGGTCGTGAGCGCACGCCCGGCCCGATGGAGGTGGAACCGATGGACGACCGCGACTTCCTGAAGATCGCGATCGAGCAGGGGGCGAAGAGCCTCGCGGAGGGCGGCGTCCCGGTGGGCGCCGCGATCGCCGTGGATGGCACGCTCCTGGCCGCGGGCCACAACCGGCGCGTCCAGCAGGGCTCCGTCATCCGGCACGGGGAGACGGATGCGCTGGAGAACGCGGGCCGGCAGCACGCGTCCGTCTACGCGCGGGCCACGATGTACACGACGCTCTCGCCGTGCGACATGTGCACGGGCGCGATCCTCCTCTACAAGATCCCGCGCGTCGTCATCGGCGAGAACCGGACCTTCCTCGGCAACGAGGCGCTCCTCCGGGAGCGCGGCGTGGAGGTGATCGTCCTGGATGATCCGGAGTGCAAGGCGCTGATGGACGAGTTCATCCGCCGCTACCCGGACGTCTGGAACGAGGACATCGGGGAGGAGTAGGCGGCCGGGGTCGACCGGCCGGCGCGAGGGGGATCGTCGCCGAGAGGCGGGTCCCGCGCGCCAGGCGCTCGTGGCTCCACGCGAGGGTCAGCTCGCCCAGGATCCCGCTCCCTCGCCCCCGGCTGCGCTCGCCCTCCCAGCCGCGGCCATCATCCATCACTACGGTGATGACGCGATCGGGAAGGGGCCGGTCGACGGTGATCCCCACGCGGCCCCCGAAACCGCGGATCGGGCAGGTTCGACAGGACGACCCTCGGATCAGGACCGAGGTCCGCGTCCATCACGACCCCATCCGGATCGATCGCACGGAACGCCGGGGATGGCGGGATGTGGGGCATTCGCTCCGTATCCGCGCGTTCCCCGGCATCGAGGGCGTGGGATCGGGCAGATACCGTGTGGACATCCTCTATGCTGACGTTCGGTGCGGCAACCTTCCGTACCGCAGCGAGCCGGGCGGGACTCCGGCTGGTGCCGTCCGATGGCGATGCCCCGGGAGCCGATGATGTCCGTGGACCCGATCGCCCGACCGGGGCTGACGCGACGACGTGAGGAAGCGGAGACCGCACCGCCGCCGCGGGCGGGGATGATGACGAGCGCGGGCCGGCGACTCCTCGCTGCCGGCCTCGCCGTCCTCGTCGCGGCGGTGCCGACCCTTGCGGTGACGGCCCCATCCCTGACCCGGACGACCGGCAACGGCCCGGCGGCTCGGGCCGCCCGTCCGCTCGCCGAGCTGATCGCACCGGATGGCACCCTGCGCACGGACACCGGGTTCTCCGGTACGGTCGATCCCGCCGGGTGGTCGCTCGCGGGTGGGATCGAGGCCGGGGCGGCCCCCCGCTTCACGCGAGCCGCGGGAGGGACGGCCGCGGGGGGTGAGGGCATCGGCCCGGCTGCGGTCGGTGACTGGTTCGCCCTCGGCGTCAATGCCGACGGGGGCGGCGCGCCGGTGAACCTCGACGTCAAGGCCATCGCGATCTCCGGCTCGGATCTCTACGTGGCCGGGAGCTTCACGAACGCGGGCGGGATCCCCGAGGCGGACTACATCGCGAAGTGGAACGGCATCGTCTGGTCCGCCCTCGGATCCAACGGCGCGGGCAATGGGGCGCTGAGCGCAGCCGGCAATGGGATCGCCATCTCCGGCACGGACATCTACGTCGCCGGGAACTTCAATAACGTGGCCGGGATCGCGCAGGCGGACAAGATCGCGAAGTGGAACGGCTCCGCCTGGTCCGCCCTCGGGTCCAACCTTGCGAATACGAATGGGGCGATCGCAGGTAACGCCAACAAGGTCGTGATCTCCGGCACGGACGTCTATGTCGGCGGGCTCTTCACGAACGCCGCCGGGATCGCCGAGGCGGACTACATCGCGAAGTGGAACGGCTCCGCCTGGTCCGCCCTCGGCTCCAACGGCTCGGGGGTCGGGGCGCTGAGTGGGCTCGTCAGCGCGCTCGCGGTCTCCGGCTCGGACATCTACGCCGGGGGGCTCTTCACGAACGCCGCCGGGATCGCCGAGGCGGACTACATCGCGAAGTGGAACGGCACCGCCTGGTCCGCCCTTGGTGACAACGGATCGGGGGTCGGGGCGCTGAACACCCCCGTCTACGCCATCACGACCTACGGGACGGACCTCTATGCCGGCGGCGGCTTCACGGATGCCGCCGGGATCGCCGAGGCGGACAAGATCGCGAAGTGGGACGGATCCGCCTGGTCCGCCCTCGGCTCGGACGGTTCGGGTGGCGGGGCGCTGAACGCCGCGGTGAACGCCATCGCGGTCTCCTCCGCGGAGGTCTATGTCGGCGGGATCTTCTCGGATGCCGCCGGGATCGCCGAGGCGGACTACGTCGCGAAGTGGGACGGATCCGCCTGGTCCGCCCTCGGCTCGGACGGTTCGGGTGGCGGGGCGCTGAACGGAACGGTGAACGCCGTGGTGATCTCCGGGGCGGACATCTACGTCGGCGGGGCCTTCACCGATGCCGCCCTGGTCAACGACGCGGACTACATCGCCCGCTACGAGGCGGGGTCCGGCCCCTCGCCGTCACCCGGCGCGAGCCCGTCACCCAGCGCGAGCCCGTCACCCAGCGCGAGCCCGTCACCCAGCGCGAGCCCCTCTCCGTCGCCCAGCCCCTCTCCGTCGCCGAGCCCGTCGCCGAGCCCCTCTCCGTCGCCGAGCCCGT
>JAFMJV010000114.1 GCA_017853275.1 Chloroflexota bacterium | reverse complement strand
CGTCGCCGCTGGTGAGCGAGATCGCGGCGAGCACGAGCGCCACCGTGACCGCACCACCCGACCTGGGGTCCGCCGAGATCGGCGTCACGGCGGACGCCGGTGGGGCGACCGTCACCGTCGGGCTCCACGAGAACCCGGCCGGATCCGAAGCGGCGACGCCCTTCCGGGTGGGCGATGCGGGCGCGCTCGTGGACATCTCCGTGAGTGGCGGCGTCCCGCCCTACCGCGTCTGCTTCCCGGCCGAGGATGGCACGCGCCTCTGGCACTGGACCGGCACACCGCTCGCCTGGACGGACGTCACCTGGGCCGGGATGGCGCCGGGCGACCGGCCGGCCGGCAAGGTCTGCACCAGCACGATGACGCTCTCCCCGTTCGTGGCCGCGCCCCCGAAGCTCGTCCCCACGATGAGCCTCCGCACTTCCAGGAACCCGTCGCGACCCGGCAAGGCCGTCACCTTCACCGCGACGCTCTCCGGCGGATCCGGCTTCCCGAGCGGCAGCGTGGCCTTCCGTTCCGGGACGACCGCGCTCGGCAGCTGCACCCTGGATGCGGGGACCTGCCGGGTGACCACGCGTGCCCTCAAGGCGGGGAAGCGGAAGGTCGTCGCGACCTACGCCGGTGATGCCACGTATACGGGTGCCGCGAAGAGCCTGCGCCAGGTCGTTGCCGCCCCCCGCCAGGCCGGCTCGGCAGGAGATCGGATGGGGGCGACCGCGCTCGTTGCCACGGAGGCTGCCTTCTGTGCCCTGCGGACCGATGGCGAGGTCCGCTGCTGGGGCTCGGGACCACGCGGCGAGCTGGGGGCCGGGATCGCCGGCCTCGCGCCCGTCCCCGTGGGCGTCCGGACCGCATCCGGGTCGCTCCTTGCGGACGTCACCGCCATCGCTGCCGGACCTGCCCACGTGTGCGCCACCGATCGGGAAGGACGCGCATGGTGCTGGGGGGCTCTTCCCGCCGACCCGCCGACGGAAGCCGGCCCGCCGCCACCCGACCTGCTCGTCGCGACACGCATCCCCACCCTGGACGGGCTGACGGGGCTGGTCGCCGGCGATGGCTGGACCTGCGGCCGGGATGCCACGGGCGGCACGGTCTGCCTCGGCGTCGCGCCGGAGGATCCCTTGGCCGGTTCCGGCGCAGCTCCGGAGACGGAGCTCCGCTCCCCGGGCCGGGGGAGCCTCCGTGTCCACGGGGCGCTGGAGACCTGCAGGATCGATCCCCGGGGGGACCTCGTCTGCCGTCCGAGCGCGGCGTGTGCCGGGACGGTGGACCGGGTGCTCCCCACAGAGGTCGACCTGTGGGCGCGAGGAGGGCGCCGGCTCATCGTGCCCGCCGACCCCGGTGACCCGGCGGCGGCTGCGGACCAGGGTCAGGACGGCGGGTGTCCCATCCCGGCGACCGGGCCGGCCGACCGGACGCGACCCGGTCGTGCACCGCGCCGCCGGGGCTGACCCCGGCTCTCCTCAGCCCTCGCGTACGGCCGCGTCCCCGGCGGCCGGTCGGAAGCGGAACCAGGCCCAGAAGGCGAGCGAGAGGATCGCGAAGCCGCCGAGGAAGGCGACCGCGATGAGGAGCGGCGTCCGGGAGGTGTCCGCGAGGTAGCCGCTCGCGGGGTTCACGAGGATGACGAGATAGGCGGTCGCACCCACCGCGAAGGCCGCGATCCAGGCGGGCCGGCTCCACGCGAAGACGAGCCCGCCCGGCAGGAAGCGGAGCGGGAGGAGGCCGATCGCCAGGGATTCCACCGCACCCACGACGATCGCGGCGAGCGCGGTCTCGAGGACGGTCCTCGGCGCGCCCGCGAGCTCGGTGGCCCGGACGAGGTCGAGCCCCACCCACGCCGCGAGCCCGACGACGAGGAGCCAGGCGGCACCGATCCAGAGCGCGCGACCCTCCACGCGCGGCGGGATCGCGGCGAGGAAGGTGGCGGACGCGATCAGTCCGTAGAGGTAGCCCGGCTGCATCCCTGCCGCGCGCGAGAGGAGGACACAGCCGATGCCCACCGGCAGGGTCCACCAGAGCGGCTTCAGGAAGCCACCGTCGCCATCGATCCGGCGGTGGACGATCCGGAGCGGGAGGTCGAAGGAGACCGTCACGATCCCCAGCCCGGCGAGGATCCCGAAGAAGACGGGGAGGGCCGCGGCGGTCGGCCCGAAGGCCGGGTCGAGGAAGCCGTAGACGAGCGCGCTCAGGAGGACGAAGATCCATAGCCCCGCGCGACCGCTCGCCGCCCGCCCGAGGAGCCTGCCGGCGACGTGCGCACCGGGCAGGGACGCGAGCGCGCTGCGGCGGCGCCGGAGGAAGTCGGCGATCGCGTCGTGGTTCGCCTCTGCGGTCTTGCCGAAGATCGTCCCCGGGAAGGGGAGGATGAAGGCGACGAGCGTCCCAAGGAGGAGGGCCCCGAGAAGCGCACCCGGGTCAGCGAGGATCGACCCGGAGGGACCGGTGACGCTCGCGGCCCAGCCGGGTGGCGGCGGCGCCTGCGGCGGCGTGGGGGTGGCGCCGGGGACGAGGGAAGGTGCCACGGACGGGGAGGGCGAGGGCGAGGGAGAGGGTACGGGGGTCACCGGCGCCGGGGGCACCGATGGGGACGGAGACGGGGATGGGAGCGGCAGCACCGCGGCGCCGGGCGGGGATGGGGACGCTGCGACCCCCGCGACGACGGGGCCGGGGCCGCCCGATGCGGCAGGGGACCCGGCCGGCGCCGCGGGACTCGGGCT
>JAFMJV010000004.1 GCA_017853275.1 Chloroflexota bacterium | reverse complement strand
ACTCGGCGGCGGACCGGCTGCGGGAGACGGTGAGCGTCGTGGAGATCGAGGTCGCGAGCTACCGGATCGACTGAGCGACGATGCTCATCCTCCGCTTCTCGCTGGGGGCGCGCTCCTTCGCCATCCGTGCCGCCCACGTCCGGGAGATCCTCCCCGTCGTGCGCTTCCGTCCGGTCCCGCTCGCGCCCGAGATCGTCGCCGGGGACTTCCTCCTCCGTGGCGTCCCCTGTCCCGTCATCGACCTGCGTCGCTGGCTCGATGGGGAGCCGGCGCGGATCGACCTTGCGACCCGGCTCCTCCTCCTCGACTGGACCGGGCACGGGGCGACCGGGCCGCTCGCCGTCATCGGGGAGCGCGTCCGGGATGCCGTCGAGGTCGATCCCGGCTCGATCTCCCCGCCCGCGATCGGGCGGACGGAGGACCAGGTGATCGGCGGCGAGGTCGTCATCGATGGCGAGATCGTCACCGTCGTCGATCCGGCCGCCCTCATGACCGGCGAGCTCGCCGAGCTGTGCTACGCCCGGGCCGCCGGATGAGCGCGGACGAGACGGTCGCCGTGGTCGCGGCGACCCACCTCCTCGAGGAGCGCTGGGGGCTCGACGCGCGCGCGCTCGGGGAGGGATCGCTCGCCCGGGCCGTCCGTGCCCGGGTCGCCTCGAGCGGCCTCGATCCGTCCGCGTGGGCTGCGCTCCTGACGAGCCGGACCACCGAGGCCGATGCGCTGATCGAGGCCGTCATCGTCCCCGAGACGATGCTCTTCCGCGACGGGAGCGCCTTCGGCGCGCTCGGGGAGATCGCCGGCGCGCGCCTCATGGACGCGAGCGCGGAGCGACCCGTCCGGGTCCTCTCGGCTGCCTGCTCCACGGGCGAGGAAGCCTTCTCGATCGCGATCGCCCTCCTTGCCCACGGGCTCCCGGCAGAGGCGATCCGGGTCGTCGCGGTCGACGTCAGCGCGCGTGCCATCGCCGCGGCCCGATCCGGCCGCTGCAGCAGCTCCGCGCTCCGCGGCCATATCCCGGGCTGGGCGGAGCGGTGGCTCACGCGCGTCCCCGGTGGCGTGGTCATCGCCCCGGAGGTCCTCGCCACGATCGACTTCCGGGTCGGGAACCTGATGGATCCGCTTCCGGCCGGCCCGTGGGACGCGGTCCTCTGCAGGAACGTCCTCGTCTATCTCGTCCCCGCCGCGCGGGCCCGGCTCCTGGAGCGGATCCGCGCGCACCTCGCGCCCGGGGCGCCGCTCTTCGTGGGGCACGCAGAGGTGGCCGCGCTCCTCGACCTTGGCTGGCGCCACCAGCGGCGCTACGGGCCGTGGGCCCTCGAGCCGGTCCCCGTCTCCGCGCCTCCCGCCGAGCGCCCCGCCGGCCGGCGTGCCGGGACCCCCGCTCCCGCGGCGCGCAGCAGCATCGTCGTCGCTCCGCCCCGGGCGCCCGCCCCGGCGCCCCGTGCGGCCGCGGCCGCATCCGTGGGTTCCGCTCCGGCAGCGCCGCTCCCGGCCCGCCTGGACGAGGCGGTCGCCCTCGCCGAGAGCGGGGAGCGGGAGCGCGCGATCGCCCTCCTCGAGGAGGTCGTCCGGGTCGACCGGGAGAACGTCGCCGCGCACGCTCTCCTCGGGGTCCTCCATGCCACCGGCGGCGACGAGACCGCGGCCCGCAACGCGCTCCGGCGGGCGCTCTACCTCGATCCCGGTCACGCCGAGAGCCGCGCGCAGCTCGCCCTCCTCGACCGTCCCCGGAGCCGCGGACGGTGAGCGCGAAGGAGCGAGCGCTCCCCGTGGCGCAGGCGCCCTGCTGGGACCGCATCGGCGTCAAGGGCGACCGGAGCTGCCCGGAGCTCCCCAAGGTCGTCCACTGCCGGAACTGCCCGGTCTTCGCGCGGGATGCCGGTGCGCTCTTCTCCCGGCCGATCCCGGACGACTACCTCACCTGGCTGACCGGGACGGTCGCCGCGGTCCCGGACGACCGCGCCCGCGCGGACCGGCCGGTCCTCGTCTTCCGCGCCGCGGGCGAGTGGTTCGCGATCGATGCCGACGCCGTCCGGACCGTCGCGCCCCGGACCGTCGTCCGCCGCCTCCCGCATCGTCGCGACCCCGCGCTCGAGGGGATCGTCGCGGTGCGCGGCGAGCTCGTCCCGTGCATCTCCCTCGTCGCGCTCCTCTCGCTCCCCGTGCCGGCCGATGTGGCCGCGCCCACCCGGCCGCTCCTCGTCGTCGTGGAGGACGCGGACGGGGCGTTCGCGATCGCCGTGGATGAGGCGCGCGGCGTGGTCGCCGTCGGTCGCGACGAGATGCGGGCCACGCCGGACACGGTGAAGGAGGCGCTCGTCCCCGTCACGGAAGGCCTCCAGGCGATCGAGGAGCTCGAGGTGACGGTCCTCGATCGCGACCGGCTCTTCGAGCGGATGATGGGGACGCTCATCTGATGGACGACATGCTCATCGAGCTCTTCCGGGAGGACGCCGCCGGCCAGCTGGAAGCGCTCGACACGGCGATGGTGGAGGCGGAGGGGGCGGCCGACCCGGTCGATGCCCTCACCCGCTGCATGCGCGCCGCCCACTCGCTCAAGGGTGCGGCGCGCGTCGTGGGCCTGGACACGATCGTCGCCGTCGCCCACGCGATGGAGGACGGCTTCGAGGCGGCGCGGCACGGGAAGATCGTCCTCGGGCCGGTGGCCTGGGACCGGCTCCTGGACGCCGTGGACCTGATCCGCCGCCTCGCCGCCCTCTCCGGGCCGGACCTGGATGCCACCCTCGCCGCGGAGGAAGCCGCGATCGCGGCGCTCGTGGAGGACCTCCGCGCGGTGGGCCGCGGCGAGACGCCCGGCCCGGGCGGCGCCACCGCCGCCCCCGCCGCCGAGGCCGCGCCGGCTGCCGCGGACGAGCCGAGCCCACCACCCGCGCCCGCGGCCCCGGAGCCCGCACCTGCACCGGCGCCCGAGCCCGCCCCGGAGCCGAGCGTGGCCGCCCCCGAACCGGCCGCACCCGGCCCCGCCGCAGCGGTGGCATCGCCGGCCGCCGCCCCGGAGGCCCCGGCACCCGCCGCGCCGGAGGCGCCGTCTCCCCGTGCGTCCGGCTCGTCCGGCGGTGGTGGCGGCGGGGCCGCGATCAAGGTCTCCCCGGAGGCGATCTCCCGGCTGATGAGCCTCTCCGCGGAGGTCTCCGTGGAGCTCCGCCGGCTCGAGCGCCACGTCGACTCGCTCGCGGCGGTCGGCCGCTCCCTCGACCGCGCCGCATCCTCGCTCCGCCCCCTCCGCGACGACCCCTCCGTGGAGCGGCGCCAGACGGTCGCGATCCGGGATCTCGAGACCCTCGGCGGGACGCTCGGCGGTCTCCTCGAGGACCTGGAGCGCCTCTCGAACGTCGCCCAGCGCGCCGCGGACGACCTCCATCACGACGTCCTCGCCACGCGTCTCCGGCCCTTCGGCGACATCACCTCCTCCTTCCCGCGCCTCGTCCGCGACCTCGCGCGCCAGCTCGGCAAGCAGGTCCGCCTGGAGATCGAGGGGAAGGAGACCGAGGTCGACCGGGACATCCTCGCGGCGCTCGAGGCCCCGCTCGGCCACCTTCTGCGGAACGCGCTCGACCACGGGCTGGAGCTCCCGGACGAGCGGACCGCGGCCGGCAAGCCCCCGGAGTGCCGGATCGTCATCAACGCGGCCCACCGGGGCGGCGCCCTCGTGGTCGAGGTCCGGGACGACGGACGCGGGATCGACGCGGAGAAGGTCCGTGCCCGTGCCGTGGAGCGCGGCCTCGTGGACGCCGGGCTGGCCGCCGGGCTCGACGAGGCGGAGATCCTCGAGTTCCTCTTCCTCCCCGGCTTCTCCACCGCGGCGACCGTGACGGACGTCTCCGGCCGGGGGGTCGGCCTCGATGTCGTCCAGGCGATGGCGCATGCCGCCGGCGGCGCGGCGACCGTCCGGACCCGGCGCGGCGCGGGGACCACCTTCGCGCTCGACCTTCCCGTCACCCGCTCCGTCCTCCGCTGCCTCCTCGTGCGCATCGCCGGCGAGCCCTGGGCGGTCCCGATCGGCAACGTGGACCGGCTCGTCCGGCTGGGCGAGGGCGAGGTCCTCACCGTGGAGGGGCGCCACTGCATCCGGGTGGATGAGGAGACGATCGGCCTCGTCCCGGCCGCCGCGATCCTGGGCATCGACGCCGCTCCCGCCGAGGCCGGCCAGGTCCACGCGCTCATCCTCACGGACGGCCGGGTCCGCCACGGGCTCGAGGTCGAGGGCTTCATCGGCGAGCGCGATCTCGTCGTCCGCCCCCTGGACGAGCGCTTCGGGAAGGTCCCGGACCTCCTCGCGGCCGCCCTCCTGGACGATGGCGCACCGGTCCTCATCCTCGATCCGGACGACCTCGCCCGTTCCATCGGCGAGGGCGTGAGCGGGGATGGCCTCCGCCGCTCCTCTCGCTCCGCTGCGGCACGCGCCCGGATGACGAGCCGGATCCTCGTCGTGGACGACTCGCTCACCGTGCGCGAGGTGGAGCGCCAGCTCCTCGAGCGGCAGGGCTGGCAGGTGGAGCAGGCGGTGGACGGGATGGCCGGCTGGAACGCCCTCCGCCTCGGCGACTTCGACCTCCTGCTCACCGATGTCGACATGCCCCGGATGAACGGGATCGAGCTCACGAAGCGCGTCCGGGCCGATGCGCGCCTCGGCCGGATCCCCGTGATCATCGTCTCGTACAAGGACCGCGAGGAGGATCGCCTCGCCGGGATGGATGCCGGGGCGGACCGCTACCTCACGAAGTCGAGCTTCACGGACGATTCCCTCGTCTCCGCCGTCGCCGAGCTCCTCGCGGATCGCGCCGGGCGATGACCCGGGTCGGGATCGTCAACGACATCCGCCTCGTCGCGGAAGCGCTCCGCCGGATCGTCCTTGCCACGGAAGGCTTCAGCGTCGCGTGGATCGCGTATGGCGGCGAGGAGGCGGTCCGGATGGCCCGCACCGATCCCGCGGATGTCGTCCTCATGGACCTCGTCATGCCGGACGTGGACGGGGTCGAGGCGACGCGCCGGATCATGCGCGAGGCGCCCTGCGCGATCCTCGTCGTGACCGCCACGGTGACCGGGAACATGGCGATGGTCTTCGAGGCCCTCGGCCACGGAGCGCTGGACGCGGTCCAGACCCCGGGCTTCCGCCGCGATACCCCCGCCGGCGAGGACGACGGGACGGGGGAGTTCCGGCGCAAGCTGCGTTCCGTGGCGCGCCTCGTGGCTGCCTCCGCCGCACGTCGCCGGCCGGCTGCGGGGCCGATCCCGGCGCCTCCGCCCCGGCCCGTCGCCGCACCCTCCGTCCGTCTCCCGGTCCCCGTACCCGCCGCTGCCCCCGCCGCCCCGCGAAGCACCGCGCCGCCCACCACCCGGCCCCCCACCGAGCCCGCCGCGGCGGGCCTCCCGCCGCTCGTCCTCATCGCCGCCTCCACCGGCGGGCCACAGGCGGTGGCGGACGTCCTTGCCGGGATCGGGCCGGACCTCCCGGCGGCGGTGATCGTCCTCCAGCACCTGGACGATCGCTTCGCCGGGAGCTTCGTCACGTGGCTCGGCCAGCGCTCGCCCCTCCCGGTCGCCGTTGCCGCGATCGGGAGCCGGCCCCTCCCCGGCGTCGTCCACGTGGCGGTCGGTGAGCACCATCTCCGGATCGACCGGATCGGCGCCTATATCTACGGCGCGGGGGACGGGGGATCCGTCATCCGTCCATCCGCGGATGTCCTCTTCGAGAGCATCGCGGAGCGTCCGGGAGCACGCGGCTGCGCGGTCGTCCTCACGGGGATGGGTCGTGACGGCGCGCGTGGCATCCTTGCCCTGCGGAAGCGGGGCTTCCATACGATCGCCCAGGATGCCGCCACGAGCGTCATCCACGGGATGCCCTCCGCGGCCATCGCGGGGGGTGGCGTGGCGGAGGTCCTTCCCCTTCCGGCGATCGGGCCGCGGATCGGGAGCATGATGCGAGGAGGACGGAAGGGATGACGACGATCGAGACCGGCGCCGGAGGCGTCACGAAGGTCCTCATCGTGGACGACCAGCGGATCATCGCCGAGGCGGTCCGCCGGATGATCGCCGAGGACCCCTCGCTCGAGCTCACCTGGTGCGGCGAGGGCGCGAAGGCGGTCGAGACGGCGCTGGAGCTCCGCCCGGACGTCATCCTCCAGGACCTCGTCATGCCGGACGCGGACGGCCTGGATGTCGTCACCGCGATGCGCGCCCATCCGGCGCTCACCGCGGTCCCCCTCATCGTCCTCTCCTCCAAGGAGGAGCCCGCCACCAAGGCGGAGGCCTTCGCGCGCGGCGCGAACGACTACCTCGTGAAGCTTCCGGACAAGGTGGAGCTGATCGCCCGGATCCGCCACCACGCGGCGGGCTTCCAGGCGCAGCGGGAGCGCGATGCCGCGCTCGGCGCCCTGCGCACGGAGCTGGACAAGGCGGCGGCCTACGTGCGCGCCCTCCTTCCCGCCCCCACCCCGGCACCCCTCGCGGCGGCCTGGCAGTTCGAGGCATCGAGCTCCCTCGGCGGGGATGCGCTCGGCTTCCACTGGCTGGATGACGAGCACTTCGCGATCTACGTCATCGATGTCTGCGGTCACGGCGCGGTGGCGGCCCTTCTCTCGGTCTCCGCCCTCAACGTCCTCAACTCGCGGACGCTCCCCGGCGTCGACTTCCGTGACCCCGGCGCGGTCCTCGGTGGGCTGAACGCGGCCTTCCCGATGGAACGCCAGAACAACATGTTCTTCACGATCTGGTACGGGGTCTACCACGCGCCGAGCCGCCGCCTCGACTACGCGTGCGCGGCGCACCCGGCCGGGGTCCTCCTCGCACCGGGCGCGACCCCCGTGCAGCTCGGCCAGACGAACCTGCCGATCGGCGTCATGGAGGGGATCCCCTACGTGGCGGAGTCGACGACCATCCCCGCCGGATCGCGGCTCGTCGTCATCAGCGACGGCGCCTTCGAGGTCCAGAAGCGGAGCGGCGGCGAGCTCGAGTTCGACGAGTTCGTGGGCGTCGTGGCGGGCGCCGCGGGCTCCGGCCCCACGGAGCGGGCGCGTGCCGTGATCCGCGCCGTCCAGGAGATCCAGGGCCGGAAGGAGTTCGACGACGACTGCACGCTCGTCGAGCTCCAGATCGACTGATGGCCGACACGGTTCCTTCCCGTCCTGCCATCGGGTAGACTCCGAGCGCGCAGGGTTGCGCGGGCCCCTGAACGCCGGGCAGACCCGGCCATCCCAGGAGAGCGGTGTGAGCGATGTGAGCGCCCCGGAGCGGCCGGGGATCAGTCTGGTCGAGGAGCTCTGCCTCCTCGCGATCGAGGACGACGGCAGCGTCGCCTCCACGGCCGGCGAGCCGGCGTTCGGCATGGGCGTCGTGGGCGCCTGCCTCGTGGAGCTGTGCATCCGCGGGCGCCTGGATGCGGATGTCCGCGCCGGCGAGGATGGCACCCCGGAGACGATGCTCATCCCGATCGCCTCCACCCCCACGGGCGAGCCCGCCCTCGACTCGGTCCTCGCGGAGGTCTCCGCGGGCCCCGAGCGGTCCGCGGTCGAGTGGACCCGGCAGCTCTTCCCGCGCGCCGGAGACCTCGTCCGGATGGCGCTCGAGCGGCTCCAGTCCCGCGGCATCATCGAGGCCAAGGAAGCCCGCTTCCTGTGGGTGATGAAGTCGCGTCGCTACCCGGTCATCGAGGGCCGGGAGCTCCAGGAGGCCAAGCTCCGGATCACGGACGTCCTCCTCGGCGGCGGGATCCCCTCGCCCCATGATTCCGTCCTCATCGGCCTCGCCTCGATCTCCGGGCTTCTCCGCGGCTTCCTCAGCTCCCAGGAGCTGCGGCGGCTGGAGGACCGGATCGCCGAGGTCGGCAGCCTCGACCTCGTCGCCCGCGGCGTGGAGGAGGCGATCGAGGAAGAGGTCGCGCTTCGGGCGCGCGCCATGATGATCGCAGGCATGTAGCACCCGGGAGACCGGGACGGAGGCAGACAACGATGGAGATCAGGACCGAGGCCCGCGCGGGCGTCACCGTGGCGACCCTGGACGGCCGCCTTGACTTCGAGGCCGCGGACGCGGCGCAGGCGCGCCTGCGCGAGCTCGTCGCGGCAGCCGCTTCCGGCGGCACCGGGCTCGTGCTCGATGGCGGCTCGCTCGCCTACGTGTCGAGCGCCGGGCTGCGCGTCTTCCTCACGATCGCCAAGGAGGCCAAGGCTGCCGGCGTGCCCGTCGCGGTCGGCGCGCTCCAGCCCGCGGTCAAGCAGGTCTTCGACATCAGCGGCTTCTCGCAGACGAAGATCATCGACGTCCACGCGACGGTGGACGACGCGGCCAAGGCGGTCGCCCGCTAGCCCGGAAGGGATCGCGGACACGATGCCCTCGATCGACGCGTCGATCGTCGTTCCCGGTCAGGCGGCCCAGCTGGGCCGCCTGAACGATTTCCTCGGCTCCTTCTGGGAGCTCCATGACCTCCCGTTCGCGGATCTCATGCGGATGGAGCTCTGCCTCGAGGAGGTCTACATCAACGTCGTGACCCACGGGATCGAGGGCGTCCCGCCCCCGCCCGGCCACGACGAGCACCCCGTCACGCTCACCCTCTCCCTCGACGACGGACGCGTGGAGATGACCGTGGAGGACCACGGCGTCGCCTTCGATCCGCTCGCGGAGGAGGAGGTCGATACCGCGATGCCGATGGAGGAGCGCGGGATCGGCGGGCTCGGGATCCACCTGGTGAAGACGCTCATGCAGGAGGTCCGGTACGAGCGCACGGGTGACCGCAACCGTCTCGTGATGACCGCGGTCCTCGGCGCGAGCGCGGAGGGAGCCTGATGGGTGCCGCCACGGGGAAGCGCGCCGTGGTCACGGGTGCGGCGAGCGGGATCGGCCAGGCCACCGTCCGCCGTCTTCTCCGGGAGGGCGCCACCGTCCTCGCCGTGGACATCAACGCGGACGGGCTCGCCCCGGTCGTCGCGGAGGGCGCGATCCCGGTCGTGGCGAGCGTCGCGGACGCAGAGGGACGCGCGGCGATCGCTGCCGCCGCCGGCGAGATCGACTACCTCGTGAACGCCGCGGGGATCCTCTTCGCCCGCGACATCTGGGAGGTCTCGCTCGAGGAGTGGCGCCGCCTCTACGCGGTGAACGTGGAGGGGACCTTCTTCACGATCCAGGCGGTCGGGCGGTCGATCCGTCCCGGGGGCGCGATCGTCAACCTCTCGTCCAGCTCCGCCAAGCTCTCGAGCACGGTCGAGATGACGCCCTACACGTCCTCCAAGGCGACGATCCTCGGGATCACCCGCTCCTTCGCCTACGTCCTCGCGAAGCGCGACGTGCGCTGCAACGCGATCTGCCCCGGGGTGATCGACACCCCGATGCAGGACAAGGTCCTGGACCAGCTCGCCGCCATGCGCGGGACCACCGTGGAGGCGCTCTCCGCGAGCCGCACGGCGGCGATCCCCCTCGGCCGTGCCGCGAGCGCGGACGAGACGGCCGGCGCGATCTGGTTCCTCCTCTCGGATGAAGCGCGGTACATGACGGGCCAGGCGGTGAACTTCACCGGCGGCCTCGTCATGTGGTGAGGGGCGGCCATGGGGGCACCGATCCCGCTCGTTGCGCTGCGGAGCGGCCGGATGGAGCCGGCGCCCGCACCGATCGCCCTCCGGGCAGGCCCTGTCACCCTGCTGCTTGACGGGGCGGACCTGCGCCACGTCCGGGCGGGGTCGGCGGAGCTCGTCCAGCGTGTCTATATCGCCGTCCGGGACGAGCCCTGGAACACGATCCCCGGCCGGATGGAGGAGCGCTCGATCAGCACGAGCGGTGACTCGTTCCGGGTCACCTTCACGATGCGCCACCGGCACCAGGCGATCGACTTCTCGTGGCGCGGAACGATCGAGGGAGCCTCCGATGGAACCGTCCGCTACGAGATGGACGGGACCTGCCACGGCACCTTCCGCTACAGCAAGATCGGGTTCAACCTCCACCATGCGCTGCCGGCCGCCGTGGGCCGCCCCTTCCGCGCCCGGACGGCTGCAGGCGAGCTGCGCGGGGTCCTTCCCCGGGCGATCGATCCACAGCGCGTCCGCGACGGAACGCTGACCGGGATGTTCGATCCCTACGACGAGCTCGCGATCGAGGTCGTCGA
This sequence comes from Chloroflexota bacterium, assembly GCA_017853275.1. GTDB lineage: Bacteria > Chloroflexota > Limnocylindria > Limnocylindrales > CSP1-4 > JAFMJV01. The sequence continues at coordinate 100,422 of JAFMJV010000004.1, read as the reverse complement.
TGGGGTCGAGGCGATCGTCGCGCTCGAGGGTGACCTGCTCGAGCTCCAGGATCATCGGAACTGGATCGACGGAAACCTGAAGTCCTACGCGACCCCCCTCGCGCTCGGCTTCCCCTTCACGAGCGAGGATGGCCGCCGGATCCACCAGGTGCTCACCATCCGGCACCGCGGCAGCCCGCCGCCCGCGGCCTCCGGGGACCCGGTGGTGCGGATCGGGGGGCGGACCGGCGACCTCCTCCCCCGCATCGGGCTCGGCCGACCCTCCCATCGGGAGGCGCTCACGCCGCGGCAGGTCGCTCTCCTCCGCGAGGTCGCGCCCGCGCATCTCCGGGCCGAGCTCACCCTTCTGCCCGGCGGCTGGGAGGACGATCTCGTCCGCGCCGTCCGCGATGTGCGCATGCTCGGGGTCCCGCTCGAGCTCGCGCTCTTCGCGAACGAAGGCTCCGGGGACGAGCTCGCAGCGCTTGCCCACCGGCTGCGGGATGCTGCCGCGGACGTCGCGCGGGTCCTCATCTACCCGCTGTCCGAGGGCTTCTCCGTCTTCGTCGCCACCACGCCCGCCTCGATCGTCCGGCTCGTCCGCGAGGCGCTCGAGCCGGTGACCGGCACGGTCGTCTTCGCCGGCGGCACGAACCAGAGCTTCGTGGACATCAACCGCGCGCATCCCACCGACCCGGTCCTCACGGGGCTCTGCGTGGCGGCCTGTCCCACGGTCCATGCCGCCGATGACGCATCGATCGTGGAGAACATCGCGGGTCTCCTCGAGATGGCCCGCTATGCCCGGGAGGTGGCGGCGGGCCGATCCCTCCACATCAGCCCGATCACTCTCGCGACGCCCGCCGGCCCCTACCCCGGAGGACCCCCGGGCCCGGACGACCTGCCGGGCCCGGTCGATCCCCGGCAGGCCTCTCTCCTCGGTGCCGCCTGGACGGCCGGGGCGGTCGGAGCGCTCGCCGAGGCCGGGGTCTCCACGGCCACCTTCTACGAGACCACCGGCTGGCGGGGGCTGATGGAGGTCGACGCGGGGTCACCGATGCCCGACCGCTTCCCCAGCCGGCCGGGCGACCTCTTCCCCGTCTTCCATCTCCTCGCCGATCTCGCTGCCTGGCGCGATGCGCCGGTCCTTCGCCTCGAGCCGAGCGACCCGTTGCGTGTCACCGGCGTGGCGGTCGAGCGGGACGGCGCCCCCGCGCTCCTCCTTGCGAACGTCACTCCCGATCCGTTGCGCCTGCGCGTGGCCGACCTGCCGGGGGAGGCCGCTTCGGTGCGCCTGCTGGACGAGGCGAGCGCGGCCTGGGCGCTCTCCGAGCCGGCCCTCTTCCGGGGCACCCCGGGGACCCGGATCCCCGTGGTGGCCGGAAGCCTCTGGATCACCCTTGCTCCCTACGCGGTCGCCACGATCCTCCCCGGATGAGAGGTCCGGCGGCCGCCTCAGGCGACCGCCGCTTCGCCCCGGTGACGTTCCAGGCGGGTGATCGCCTTGGCGAGCGACTCGATGTCGGGGTGGTTCATCACGATGATCGGCTCGGCCAGGCGGCCGTCCGAGACCACGTAGACGAGGTCGGCCGCCTCGAAGGCTTCCGGGACCTCCGTGCAGAAGATGAGCACCGCGTGCCCCTGGCTCGCGTACTCCCGCATCAGGCGGTAGATCTCGCGCTTCGACCCGATATCCACGCCGCGTGTCGGCTCCTCGAGGACGAGGACCTCCGGCCGCCGTACGATCGCTGCGGCGATCGCGACCTTCTGCTGGTTTCCCCCGGAGAGCGACCGGATCGGGACGTGGATCGACGCTGCCTTCACGCGGAAGCGTTCCCGTAGCTCGTGCGCGACCGCGTGCATCCGCCCGCGACGGAGGGCGCCCCCCGCGGTCGAGATCTCGCGGTCGAGCCGGGTGACGAGGTTCTCGCCGACCGAGAGATTGGAGAAGAGGCTCGCCTTCCGGTCCGACGAGACGAAGCCGCTCTCCCCGCTCGCCGCGCCCCGGTCCGCCCGTCGCTCGATCTCGATCCGTCCGGTCCCGCGCTCGAAGCCCGCCACCGACCGTACGAGCTCGCGTGCCCCCGAACCTTCCACGCCCATCAGCGCGACGATCTCGCCCGCACGGATGTGGAGGTCGATCCTCCGGAAGCTACCGCGGTCATGGGTCCAGTCATGGAGCCGGAGGGCCGAAGCAGCCTCCTCCCCGAGCCGGATGCGGATCTGCTCCTGAGGCTCACGCTGTGCCTGGCCCACCACGAGCTCGGCGGCGATCGCGTCCTGGGTCAGGCCGTCACCCGCGAGGAGCGCGGTCCGCCGCCCGTCCAGGATGATCGCCACCCGGGTGCTGTGCTCCACGAGCTCCGCGAGCCGGTGGCTCACGAGGATGACGACCTTCCCCGAGTCGGCGAGGGCGCGCATCCTCCGGAAGAGGTCGGTCGATTCCTCCTCCGTCAGCGCGGAGTTCGGCTCATCAAAGAGGAAGACCCGCGCGTCACGCGCGAGGGCGCGCGCGATCTCCGTGCGCTGCTGGACCGCCAGCGGGACCGACCCCAGGGGCCGGTCGGCGAAGGCGAGGATCTCCAGGTCGGCGAGCAGCCCCCGCTCCTGGTCGTCGATCCCTCTCCGGAGCGCACGGGTCCCCTCCCGGCCCACGACGAGGTTCTCGGCGACCGTGAGGTTCGGGAAGAGCTGCGCCTCCTGGTGGACGACCGCGACGCGATCGGGCTCCACGCGAGGGTCGAAGGGAGTCCCGTCGAGCAGGATCTCGCCGGCGTCGGCCGACGTCTCCCCCGCGAGGATCTTGATGAGGGTGCTCTTGCCCGCCCCGTTCGGCCCGGCGATGCCGAGGATCTCGCCCGCCGCCGCCTCGATCTCGAGCTCGTCCACCGCTCGGGTATCGCCGTACCACTTCCGCAGGCCGGCGATCCGGAGCCCGGTCCCGCCGGATGCCGGGCTCACTTCCGGAGCCCCGCGGTGAAGCGGTCGAGCACGACCGCGGCGATCGTCACCGTCCCCTGCACGAACTGCTGGAGGTAGGCGCCCACGGAGAGGAGGGCGAGGCCATCCTGGATGATCGCGAGGAGCAGGGCACCGCTGAGGGTGCCGATCGCGGTCCCGCGTCCGCCGGAGAGGCTCGCGCCGCCGATGATCACCGCCGCGAAGACGGGGAAGACGAGCGAGATCCCGAGGTTCGGCTGCGTGGAGCCGATGAAGGCGAAGTCGAGCATGGAGGCGAGGCTCGCCAGGACCGCGCAGCCCATGAACGCGACGAACTTGTACTTCACGATCGGCAGCCGTGCGAGCTGCGCGGCGGCCGGGTTCCCGCCGATCGCCTTGAGGCGGAACCCGAAGAGCGACCGGCTGAGGATGAAGCCGATCACGACCGCCACGCCGATCATCCAGAGCCCCTGCATGGGGATCCCGAACGGCAGGTGCTGGTTCGCGAGGCCGAAGAACCAGTCGATCTGGTCCTGGGGGACGGTGTAGCCGTCCGGTGGATAGGCGGGGTTCAGCGTCTGCGTCCCCGAGACGAGCAGCGTCACCCCGAAGATCAGCTGTCCTGTGCCCAGGGTCACGATGAACGACGGGATGTTGACGAGGGTCACGAGCAGCGCGTTCACTGCCCCCACGAGGATCGCCGCGGCGAACGCGAGCGCGATCGACGCCCAGATCGGCCAGCCCCACATGATCCAGGAGACGGAGATGAGGGTCGCCGCCAGGCCGTACATGTAGCCGAACGAGAGGTCGATCTCGCCGACCACGATCACCAGCGTGAGCCCGAGGGCGACGATCGCGATCGTGCTCATGTAGCGCATGATCACGAGCGCGTTGGGGAGCGAGAGGAAGGTGTTCGGCTTGCTCAGCAGCGTGAAGACGATGATGACCAGGAGGATCGCGATCGCAAGCCCGCCTGCCCGGATGCCGACATCGCGGGCACGCCCGGCCCAGCGCGTACCGGCGGACGCCGCAGACCCCGGCGCTTCTGCCATGGTTCAGCTCCTCGAGGGGTAGGTTCCGGGAACGAACGAGCCGGACGGCCCGGGCAGTGCCCCGGGTACCGTCCGGCTCGGTCCCATCAGGGGATCGGTCAGCTCCCGCCCATGATGCTCTCGAAGTCGGCCCGCGCCTCGGCGACGTTCGCCTGCGTCACCGGCAGAAGCTCCTGCGAGTTCGGGCGGACGACGCCGTTCTGCAGGAAGTCGGCGCAGGCGGTGGCACCGAAGGCCGCCTGGTCACCCCAGCGCTGGTCGAGGGCGACGATCTGGACCCCTTCCTCGACGCCGTCGAGCTGGCCCTTGCTGACGTTCCAGCCGAGGGAGAAGACCTTGCCGGCGAGCCCGGAGTCCTTGATCGCACGGGTCGCATGCTCGGCGCCGATGTCCACGTTCTCGATCACCTGGACGTCGGGGTTGCCGAGCAGGAAGGCCTTGTAGGCGTCGTAGGTCGCGGCAGGGTCGTAGGAGGTCGCGAGGGCGGACATCGCGTCATTCGCGAAGGTCGCGCCCGGCACGAGCTCGGTGATGCCGTCGATGAAGCCCTGCATCCGGCCCTGCGCCCAGTTCTGCGTGGGGTCGCCGCCGGAGACCGCGAAGCGGGTCACCTGGTTGCCGGTCTCCGCGATCCAGTCGGCGACGATCTGCGCAGCCTGGCGACCCTCCTTGTAGGAGATCTGGGTGAAGTTCGTCAGCTCGTTGCCATTCGACTCCACGCCCACCGTGAAGACCGGGATCCCCGACGCCATCACGTCGGCGACGATCTTCGTGAACGCGTTCTCGCCGGTCGTCTGGATCGAGAGGCAATCGATGAGGCCTGCCTCCCAGAGCGCCGAGATCTGGGCGATCTGCAGGTTGGGGTCCTGGAGCTGCGACGCGGGCGCGATCGGGGTGCCGCTGAGCTGCGGCATGATCGCCTGCGCCTCGCCGATGCTCCGCTCGTAGCCGCGCTGGTACTGCGGCGAGAAGAGCGGGATGCTCGCGGAGCCGTACGAGAAGACGTACTGGATCGGGACGTCGTTCGCCGGATCGTCATCCGAGTTCAGCGCGAGCTTGTCCTTGATCCGCTGCGCCAGCTCGAAGGTGCTGCCGTCCTTCAGCGTCCCGCTGTTCGGCCACGCGTCCTGCGCGAGCGCAGGTGCGGCGGCGGCCACCACGAGGCCGGCCGCCACGATCGCCGCGCAGGCGCGGCTCGTCCGGGTTCCCATCCCTGTCTCCTCCCGGACGGGAGCGTCGGTCAAGGTGGCCGAACGTCCCCCCGTCCTCCTCTGTCCCCGAGTATGGTGAGCAGGACAATCGGTTGTCAAACCGTTTCCGGCACCGTTTCCGGTGGGGCTGCGGTGCGCTCCCGTGGGCCTGCAGGCATCATGGGGAGCGCGTGAGAGGCGTCCCTCCGGGACCCCGCCACGGAGGAGGAGCTCGGGATGGGCGATCGAGATCCCAGGCAACCTGGCCCGCGCGATCTGCGGGCGAGGCCCACCTCCCCCCGGCCCGTCCCGCGCATCCGGACCGGCCGCGCAGAGCTCCCCGAGCCGCCGATCGCGCTGCGCGCCGGGGACCTCACCGCGGACCTCGTGGGGATCGACCTGCGGCGCATCCGGGCCGGCGGCCTGGAGCTCGCCTCCCGCATCTACATGGCCCTCCGGGACGCGCCCTGGAACACGATCCCGCCGGTCGTCCATGACCTCGTCATCGCCCGCGAGGCCCGCTCCTTCCGGATCACCTTCCGCGCCACCCATCGCCACGGCGCGATGGAGCTCGACTGGGAGGGGACGATCGAGGGGGGCGAGGACGGCACGATCCGCTACGCGATGGACGGCACGACCCGCGTCCCGATCACCCTCTCGCGCGTGGGGATCAACCTCCACCTCGCGCTGGGGGCCGCGCTCGGACGCCCCTACCGCGCCGAGGGTGCGGACGGAGCCCGGAGCGGCACGATCGACCCTGCCGTCGTCCCCCAGCGCTGGGACGGGAGCGCCCTCCACGGGGCCTTCCCGGCCTTCCGCACGTTCGCGCTCTCCTGCACGGACGCCTTCACCCTCCACCTCGGGATCGAGGGGGACGAGCTGGAGGTGGAGGACCACCGGAACTGGACGGATGCGAACCTGAAGGTCTACGCGCAGCCGCTCGCGCTCGGGTTCCCGCGCGATCTGCCGGCGGGGACCCGGATCCGGCAGGTCGTCACCCTCCGCGGGGAAGGGACCCCGCCCCCGGCGGAGAGTGGGGATCCCGTCCTCACCGTGGGGCCCGCGCTCGGTCGCTGGCTCCCCGGCCTTGGCCTCCGCGCCGCCGATGACGCCCACCCCCTCTCCGGGCGCGAGGCGGAGCTCCTTGCCGAGCTCGCCCCGGACCACCTGCGCGCCGACCTGCGCCTCGCGCCGGGTGCCTGGTCCGGCCCGCTCGCCGCGGTTACCGCGGAGGCCGAGCGGATCGGTGCCGCCCTCGAGCTCGCCCTCGCGATCCCCGCCGACGGGAGCGCGGAGGCCGAGCTCCCCGCCCTCGCCGCCGCCCTCCGGACCTCCGGCACCGCGGTGGCCCGCGCGCTCGTCCACGAGGAGCGCGCGCGTCCCGGCCCGCTCCCCTCCGCATCCGCTGCCGCGGTCGCCCGCGTCCGTGACGCCCTCGTCCCGGTCACGGGGCCGGTCGTGGTGGCCGGCGGATCGGACAACGCGTGGGCGGAGGTGAACCGTGCCCGGCCCATGGACCCCGCCATCGAGGGGATCGCCTTCCCCGCCTGCCCGGCCGTCCACGCCGCGGACGACGACGCGCTGATGGAGAACGTGGACGGGCTCCGCGCCACGGTCGCGGATGCCGTCGCGGTCTGTGCGCCGCGCTCGATCCACGTCTCGCCGATCACGCTCGCCACCCGTGGCGGCCCCTACCCGGCGGGCCCGGCCGCCGAGGGCGATCTCCCGCCGCACGTGGACGTCCGCCAGGCCGCGCTCTTCGGTGCCGCCTGGACCGCGGGCGCCATCGGTGCCCTGGCGGCCGCGGGTGCCGCATCCGCGACCTTCTTCGCCACGACCGGCTGGACGGGCGTCGTGGAGCGGGACGCCGGGCCGCCGGATCCCGTCCGCTTCCCCGGCCGCCCCGGGACCGTCCATCCCGCCTGGCACGTCCTCGCGGACGCCGGTGCCTGGAAGGCCGCCCCGGCGCGGATCACCGGATCGAGCGCACCCACCCGCCTCGGCGGCTTCGCGGTGGAGCTGCACGGTGGGCTCGGGGTCGTGGTGGCGAACCTCACCGCCGGCCCGCTCCGCGCGCGGATCGCGGGGCTCCCGGCAGGGAGCGCGGAGATCCGGATCCTGGACGAGGCGAGCGCCGAGGGTGCGCTCGCGGACCCGATCGGCTTCCGCGCCGCCCCCGGACGCCGGGAGCCCGTGATGGACGGGGCCCTCGTCCTCGGGCTCCTTCCGTACGCGGTGGCCCGGATCCGCGTCCGGGCCTAGCCGGCGGGCGCCTCCCGCCAGGGGGTCGCGGGCTCCTCGAAGGGCCACAGCGGCCGAGGCCGTCGCCGCCAGGGGAGGGAGGCGAGGTCGGCGGTCGTGGGGCCCGGCGTCGCCGCCACCACGGATCGCTCGCTCACCGGCGCGAACCCCGCCCGGTAGCTGATGTGCGACTTCGCCTGGAGGACCTCCGCCTCCGCCGGGTCGAGCCCCGCCCCGCGGTAGGCCTCCGGGTCGATGAGCCCCACCGGGTGGGTGTGGACGACGACCCGGATCGCGCCGATCCCGAGGACGGCCGCCGGCCCCAGCTCACCGGGGAGGCCGCGGGAGAAGGGATGGGAGTAGGTGAAGCCGCCGTCCGGATGGGCGAGGACGACCCCCTCGACCTCCACCGGGGCATCGAAGGCCCCCGGTGCCCCCGCCCCGATCGGGATCCGCGTCATCGTGCCGAGCGGGAGGGAGCGCAGCCGGGCCGCCGCCTCCGGATCCGTGACGGTGAGGAGGATCCGCCGGTCGCGCCGGGGGAGGGCGGCGCGTAGGAGGACGGTGGAGCCGCCGGTGGACCCACCGTTCGTGGCATCCCCGGCGTCCGCGAGGACGAAGGGCGCGGGGCCGCGGAGCGCGATCTCCAGGGCCTCCTCCACGGGATGGCGCTCGCCCGAGAGGAAGGCCGCGCGCCGCTCCCAGGCGAGGAGCGCGATCCGGCGCGCCTCCGCCTCCGCGAGCGCACGGTCGCCATCCGCGGTCACCGTGGCGCTCCAGCCGAGGTCCGGGACATCCACCCACGGCTGGGAGGGGTGCATCGTGGCGGCGAGGACGCCCGGGCGGCGCTCCGCGGCATCACAGGCGTCCATGATCTCCGCGAAGGGCGGGAAGGCGTTGTCATGCCGGTCCGGCGGCGCGGTCATCGCGAGCCGCGCCACGCCGACGACCGGGTCGATCCGGCCGGCGACCGCAGCGGCGAGGAGCTCCCCCGCCTGCCGGCCGGTCCGCTCCAGGTCCACGTGCGGGCAGGTCCGGTAGGCGGTGACGATCGAGGCGCCCTCCGCGATCGCCCGGGTGATCGTCGCGTGGTGGTCGAAGCTGACCGCGACCGGCACCCGCTCGCGGAGAGCGCCGCGCAGGCGGCGGATCAGCTCCCCGTCCGGGTCGTCCAGCCGGTCCGTGAGCATCGAGCCGTGGAGCTGGAGGTAGACGCCGTCGATCGTGCGGTCCGCCCGGCGCACGATCTCGCCCGCGAGATCCTCCCACGTGGCGTGCTCCACGACCGGGCCGGGGGGCGCCCACGCGAAGAGCGCCGGCACCACCTCGATCCCGGCCGCCGTGAGACGGTCCCACGCGGCGGCGAGCTCGCGGGTGCCGGGGAGCCGATCGCGCCGCAGGGCTTCCCCCACGAGGATCCCCGCGGAGGCGAAGGCCCGGCGTCCGGCGCGCCCGGGGGCGAAGGAGCCCGATTCCTGGAAGAGCGTCGCCACGAGGACCCGCCGCGGCCGCCCCCGTCCGCTCACCCCCGCGGCGGTGGGGCGCAGCTCGCGCGCGGCGTGAAGGTCGTGGGGAGGACGACCGTCTCCGGCCCGCGGTCCTCCGCGAGGCGCCGGAGGAGGAGCTCCGCCGCGGTCCGCCCGATCGTGGCGATCTCCCGGCCGATCGTGGCGATCGGCGGCTGGTAGAGCTCGCTCAGGGGGATGTCGTCGCAGGTGACGAGCGAGAGGTCCGACCCCACCCGCACGCCCGCGGCCTGGAGCTCCCGGATGCACCCGATGAGGATCTGGTTGCCGCCCGCGATGAGCGCGGTGGGGCGCGGCTCCATGGCGAGGATCGCACGCGTGGCCGCCGCGCCGTGCTCGGCGGAGAAGGAGCCGGTCAGCTCGAGGGCGGTGACGTCCGCGCGTCCCGCCACGGCGCGCCGGAGGCCCGCCACACGTTCCCGGCCGGGGAGGAGCCCGAGCGACCCGGTGACGAGCGCGATCCGCCGGTGGCCGAGCGCAAGGAGGTGCTCCACGGCGGCGGCCATCCCGCCCGCGTGGTCGCTGAAGACGGCGCTCGCGCCGTACTCCGGCGGCAGGGTCCGGTCCACGAGGACGACCGGCGCCTCGAAGTCGCGGAGGAGGTCGAGGACCGCGGTCTCCTCGTCGCTCGCGAGCGAGAGGATGACCCCGTCCACGCGCCGGCCGGCGAAGAAGCGGAGGTGCGCCGCGTCCAGCTCCGGGTCGTTCTCCGAATCCATGAGGACGAGGGAGTAGCCGGCGGCGCGCAGCCCGGCCTCCGCCCCGGTCACGATCCCCGCCATGAGCGGGTTCCCGATATCCGCGAGGACGAAGCCGACGGAGAGCGTCTGCCCCCGCCGCAGGCTCTGGGCGAGGAAGTCCGGGGCGTACTCGAGGCGGCGCACGGCATCCAGGACCCGGTCGCGCATCTCCGCCGAGACATCCGGGTGTCCGGAGAGGACACGGGAGACGGACGAGATCGCGACATCGGCGAGCGCCGCGACCTCGCGCATGCTCGCACGGCGCCGTCCCCCTCCGTTCCGGCGGGTCACGCCGGCAGCCTCCGAGCGCGGCGTCGTGCGCCGGGTCCGCTCGCGGGCCCCCTCGGCCATCCTCTCTCCTCCCGTGCGGTCCCTCGGCGCCTCCGATCCGCCACCCGGTCCCGCCGCGCCGAACCGTAGCACACGGCGCTCTCCCGCCCCTCATCCTTGGCGGCATCGGCCACCCCTCCCGCGCACCGGCGCCCGGGGGGTCTCGCGGGCGGATGGAGGCGCAGCGGATGGAGTCGCGACAGGACGTGGAGCTGGTCCAGGATGCCCGGGCGGCGCTCGGTGAAGGGCCCGCCTGGGATGCGGCGAGCGGCCGGCTGATCTGGGTGGATATCCTCGGCCGGCGCGTCCACCGCCTCGACCCGGTGAGCGGCCACGACGCGATCGTGGAGACGCCCCTGGACGTGGGTGCCGCCGTCCCGCGCCGCGCGGGCGGGCTCCTCCTCGCCCTCCAGGACGGGTTCTGGCGCCAGGAGGGGAGCGGCGCACCCGAGCCGTGGATCCGTGTCGTGGAGGACGCGAGCGTCCGCTTCAACGACGGGAAGTGCGATCCTGCCGGCCGGCTCTACGCCGGGACGATGGGATACGACGCGGGTCCCGGCGCGGGGGCGTTCTACCGCCTCGATCCGGACGGGCGGGTGACGCCGCTCCTGGATGGCGTCACGATCTCCAACGGGCTCGCCTGGAGCGCGGACGCGCGGACCTTCTACTACATCGATTCCCCGCTCCGGCGGATCGACGCCTTCGACGTGGATCCGGGCACCGGCGCGCTCTCCCGCCGCCGGACGGTGGTCGACCTCGCCTCCGTGACGGGCGTCCCGGACGGGATGGCGATCGACGCCGACGGCGGGCTCTGGGTCGCCTTCTTCGGGGGTGGCTGCGTCCGGCGCTACGACCCGGCGAACGGTGCCGCCACGGCCGAGGTCCTCCTCCCTGCCCGGGATGTGACGAGCTGCGCCTTCGGCGGACCGGATCTCGCCGACCTCTACATCACGACCGCCCGCGTCGCGGCGGATGCGGCCGAGCTCGCTGCGCGGCCGCTCTCCGGCGGCCTCTTCCGGATCCGGCCGGGCGTCCGCGGCACGCCCACGGAGGCCTTCGCGGGCTGACGAGGCGGCCCGCCCGCCGGACGCTCCGCGGTGTACCCTCTGCGGGGTCCCCGCAGACCCTGAGAACGCGAGGCAGGAGGCCTGAATGAGCGAGCGCACCGCCGGAGCTGACCGGCGTGTCGCCTGGTACCGCCAGATGGTGGAGATCCGGCACTTCGAGGACAAGGTGCAGGAGCTCTTCATGGCGGGTCTGATCCAGGGGACGACCCACCTTTGCCAGGGCCAGGAGGCGGTCCCCGTCGGCGCGATCTCCGCGATGGCGCGCGGGGACGTCCAGACGAACACCTACCGCGGCCACGGGGAGGCGCTCGCGAACGGGATGAGCCCCGAGACCGCCTTCGCCGAGCTGATGGGCCGGACCTCCGGCTGCTCCCGCGGGGTCGGTGGGTCGATGCACCTCATCGATGCCTCCAAGGGGAATATCGGCTCCAATGCGATCGTCGGCGCGGGCGCTCCGATCGCGGTGGGCGCCGCGATGGGCTTCAAGCTGCGCAAGGAGCCGCAGGTCGCGCTCACCTTCTTCGGGGATGGCGCCACGAACATCGGGACCTTCCACGAGGCGCTGAACATGGCCTCGGTCTGGAAGGCGCCGGTCATCTTCATCATCACGAACAACCTCTACGGCGAGTACTCGCCCGTCCGGTCCACCACCCCGATCGACGACCTCGCCCGGCGCGCGGATCCCTTCGCGATGCCCGGTGTCGTGGTGGACGGCCAGGACGTGGAGGCGGTCCACTCCGCGGTGAGCACGGCCGTCGCCCGGGCGCGCGCGGGTGAAGGCCCGAGCCTCCTCGAGATGAAGACCTACCGCTACCGCGGACACTCGCGCTCGGACCCGGCGAAGTACCGGCCGGAGGGTGAGCTCGAGCGCTGGAAGCAGCGGGACCCGATCGAGCTCCTCGGCGCCAAGCTGGCTGCCGAGGGGATCCTCTCCGCCGACCACCAGGCGGCGATCAAGGCCGAGATCCAGGCCGAGATCGACCGCGCCGCCGAGCGCGCCGCCCAGGCGCCCTACCCGACCCTGGAGGAGACCCGCTCCTATGTCTACGCAGACTGAGGCGGCCCCGGCGATGGGCGCCACGGTGGAGATGACCTACCGCGAGGCGGTGAACGCCGCGCTCGATGACGCGATGGCGGAGGACCCCTCCGTCATCCTCATGGGCGAGGACGTGGATGCGGACGGCGGCGTCTTCAAGACGAACGCCGGCCTTCCGCAGAAGTACGGCCGCGAGCGCGTCATGGCGACGCCGATCTGCGAGAACGGCTTCACGAACGTCGCGCTCGGGATGTCCCTCACGGGGATCCGGCCGGTGGTGGAGTTCATGTTCGCGGACTTCATGCCCACCGCGGGCGACGCGATCGTCAACCAGCTCCCCAAGTACCGCTACATGTCCGGCGGCCAGTTCTCCGTCCCGGTCACGCTGCGCGTCGTCTCCGGCGCCGGCGGACGGTTCGGGACCCAGCACAGCGCCACGGGCGAGAGCTGGTTCATGGCCCAGCCGGGGATGCGCGTCGCGGTCGCCGGCACGCCGGCCGCTGCGTACGAGCTCCTGCGCGCGGCGATCCGGAACAACGACCCGGTGCTCGTCCATGAGCACAAGGCGCTCTATGCCCGGAAGGGCCCGGTCACCCGCGGGGCGATCGCGGAGATCGGGAAGGCGGCCATCCTCCGCGAGGGGACGGACGTCACGATCCTCGCCTCGCTCATGATGGTCGAGCGGGCCATGGCCGCCGCGGATGAGCTCGCCGGCCACGGGGTCAGCGCCGAGGTCATCGACCTCCGCTGGGTCCGCCCGCTGGACATGGAGACGATCGGCGCGAGCGTCGCGAAGACGGGCCGCCTGGTCATCGCCGAGGAGCAGTGGCACGAGGGTGGCTGGGGCGCCACGGTGATCAGCAACCTGACCCGCAACGGCCAGGCCTGGAAGTCCGTCCCCCGTGCCGTCGCCCTCTACTACGACACCCTCATCCCGTACAGCCCGCCGCTCGAGGACGAGATGATCCCGTCCGCGGAGCGGATCGTCACCGCGGCGCGGAAGTCGGTGGGCCAGATCCCCGCCTGACCCCTCCGCGCCGGATGGCGCGACCATCGGACACCCGGACGGCCCCGTCGGCATGACGGGGCCGTCCCACGTCCCGGCCCCTCCCGCGGCACGCGCTACGATGCCGGGGATGGACGATCGCGAGCAGCCCGATTTCTCCTGGCACCCCGAGCCCGAGCTGATCGGGGTGCGCGACCCCGAGCGATCCCGTGCCGCTCTCGAGCGGCTCGGTGCCGCCGCCTGGTCCGCGGGGCTCGACTACCTCTACGACGAGGCGCTCCGCCGGGGGATGGGCGAGCCCACCGGCTACCAGGAGCTGCGGCGCGAGGTCTTCGGCCCGTCCGGTCTCCCGGCCCCGGCTCCGGACGACCCCACGCCGTCCGCCGAGCTCCTCGCGGACGTCCGGCTCCGCCTCTCCCCGCACCACCTGAACGCGTGGCACCCGCGGGTCCTCAGCTACTTCACACCGCCCCCGCTCGTCCTCTCGATCGTCGGCGAGCTGATCTCCCAGTTCGCGCAGCAGGGCGTGGATGTCTGGCACGGCGGCCCGTCCGCGGCGCTCGTGGAGGAGGAGGTCGTCCGCTGGCTCACGGACCTCACGGGCTACGGGCCGGGCTCCTTCGGGATCCTCACCTCCGGCGGGGTGATGGCGAACTTCATCGCGATGGCGCTCGTCCGCGATGTCCATCTCCGGCGCCTCACCGGTGCTGCCCGGCCGCCACGCGGCGCCGCGCTCGAGGGATGCCGCGTCTACGTCTCGGACCAGGCGCACTTCTCGATCGGGCGCGCGCTCGCGGAGCTCGGCTTCCCGGACGAGACGCTCGTCGTCGTCCCCGCGGACGCGCGCTTCCGGCTCCGGGCCGAGCCGGTCGCGGCCGCGATCGCCGCGGATCGCGCGGCCGGACTCCGCCCCCTCGCGATCTCGCCGGTCGCGGGGACCACGAACACCGGATCCGTGGACGACATCCCCGCCCTCGCGGCGCTTGCCCGGGCGGAGGGGCTCTGGCTCCACGTGGATGGCGCCTACGGCGCCGCCGCGCGCCTCTCCCGCCGGGACGCGGCACGCATCCCCGGGCTCGAGCTCGCCGACTCGGTCACGATCGACCCCCACAAGTGGTTCTTCCAGGCCTACGACGTGGGCGCGATCGTGGTGCGGGAGGGTGGTCTTCTCGAGGAGACCTTCTCCCGGCGGCCCGAGTACTACCGGACCGGCTCCGCGGCGACCGCCGCGCCCTCGGCCCACGACGGCGAGGCGCTCGACTTCTACCGGCGTGGCTTCGAGGGGACGCGCCGCTGGCGCGCGCTGAAGCTCTGGCTCTCGTGGCGCCACCTCGGCACGCGGGGCATGGGCCGGCTGGTGGAGATGAACGACGACCGCGCAGCCGCGCTCACGGAGATGATCCGGACGAGCGATGACTTCGAGGCAGCCCTCGCCGAGCCCGAGCTCTCCGTCGTCTGCTTCCGCCACCTCCCGGGAGGGCGGGCGGCCGCCGCCGGGATGGATCCGTCCGCGCTGGACGCCCACCAGGACCGGCTCCAGTCGCTCCTGGAGGACGACGGGGACGGCTGGCTCTCCACGACCCGCCTCCACGGCCGGACCTGGCTGCGTGCCGGGATCCTCAACCCGATGACCACGGACGCGGACCTTGCGCGGATCCTCGCCACCCTCCGGCGGCTGGCGGCCGGCGCCTGACGCAGGTCCCGGTCAGCCGGCGCCGCAGCCCCGGCAGCGGCCCACCACCACGAGGTGGCTGAGGTCCACCGCGAAACCATCCCGCGCGGCGAGCGTGGCCACGAGCGCTGCCGCATCGTCCGCACCGATCTCCCAGCGCCCGCCGCAGCCGGCGCAGTGGAGGTGCCCGTGCTCCTCGCGCGGCAGGACGTGGTACTCCTCCCGCCCTTCCGGACCGTGGGCATGGCGGAGGAGCCCGAGCTCCTCGAGGACATCGAGGGTCCGGTAGACCGTGGAGGGGATCGTGGCCGGGTCGATCGCGCGGCAGCTCTCCAGGAGCTCCGCGGCCGTCACGTGCCCGTCCGTCCGCGCGAGGACCTCCACGAGGAGGCGGCGCTGCGGCGTCCAGCGCAGGCCCCGGTCATGGAGCTGGGCACGGACGCCGTCCCAGGGGGCGGGGAGGGGGGTGGACCGGGTGGTGACGGAGGCCATCGCCGGGAAGGGTAGCCCAATCGCAGGGTCGTCGTATCTACATCGCTTTGTTATTGCATACTGTGGCGACAAGCCCCCGACCCTCGCCTGGAGGAACGACCCGATGCGGACCCGCCGAATCCTCATCCGCGCCGCCCTGCCGTTCGCCCTCGCCGTCTCGCTCGTGGCCGGCCCGGCAGCCGCCCAGTCCCCGGCACCCCTCCCCGTCCTCGGCTGGTCGGACGAGCTGACCGGGGAGCCGGACAGGCTGGACGTCCTCACGACCGTCGCCCCGATCTCCTCGATGATCCGGAACATCGGTGGCGACCGGATCCGTCTCCGGGGGATCGTCCCGGACGGAACGAACTCCCATACCTTCGATCCCGCCCCGTCCGACGCACGCCAGGTCGCGAACGCGGACCTGATCATCGTCAACGGGCTCGCGCTGGAAGCGCCCACCCTCGACCTCGCGGAGGCGGCGAAGCGCCCGGAGACGCCGGTCGTGGCGCTCGGGGATCTCACCGTCACGCCGGACGAGTGGCTCTTCGACTTCAGCTTCCCGGAATCGGAGGGCGACCCGAACCCCCACCTGTGGACGAACATCCCGTACGCGATGGAGTACGCCACCCATATCCGTGACGCGCTGAGCGCCGCCGATCCCGCGAACGCGGCTGCCTACGCCGCGAACCACGACCGCTACCAGGCGGCGCTCGCGGACCTGGACGCCCGGATCCGCGCTGCCGTCCTCACCGTCCCGGAGGGGCAGAGGAAGCTCCTCACGTACCACGACTCGTGGGCCTACTGGGCGCGTGAGCTGGGCTACACGGTGATCGGCGCCGTCCAGGCCTCCGACTTCTCCGACCCGAGCCCGAGCGATGTCGCCGGCCTCATCGACCAGATCCGCGCCGAAGGGGTCCCCGCGGTCTTCGGCTCCGAGGTCTTCCCGAGCGCCGTCCTCGAGCAGATCGCGAAGGAGGGCGGCGCGGTCTTCATCGCCGACCTGCGGGATGACGATCCGCCCGGCGACGCGGGCGAGCCGGGGCACACCTACCTTGGCATGATGG
This sequence comes from Chloroflexota bacterium, assembly GCA_017853275.1. GTDB lineage: Bacteria > Chloroflexota > Limnocylindria > Limnocylindrales > CSP1-4 > JAFMJV01. The sequence goes on along the minus strand of JAFMJV010000004.1, from coordinate 84,111 downwards.
CGAGGAACATGTCGATCATGCTCGATGCCCTGGGCGGGGAGGGGAGCGCCGCCTTCGCGGACTTCGCCCCCGGGGACACCTGGATCCCGTGACGCACGCCGCCCGGGCGGGCGAGCCGCCGCTCGTCCGCTTCGCGGCGGTCAGCTGCAGCTACGGGCGCGCCACCGTCCTCGATTCGGTCGACCTCGAGATCCCGCGCGGCGCCCTCGTGGGCGTCGTGGGGCCGAGCGGCGCCGGCAAGACGACCCTCCTCCGCGCGATCGTGGGTGGCGTCCCCCGGATGCGCGGCGTCGTGACCGTGGATGGCCGGCCGGTGACCGGGCCGCGGAGCGCGCGGGTCGGCTGGGTCCCCCAGCTCGAGACGGTGGACTGGGACTTCCCGGCCACGGTCCGCGAGGTCGTGTGCATGGGCCGCTGGGGCCGTGCCCCGTGGCGCGCCTGGATGACCCGGGAGGACCGGGCCGCCGCGGATGCGGTCCTCGACCGGCTCGGGGTCGGCGGGCTCGGCGATCGCCAGATCCGGCAGCTCTCCGGCGGCCAGCAGCAGCGCGTCTTCCTCGCCCGCGCCCTCATCTCCGACCCCGTCCTCCTCCTCCTGGACGAGCCCACGAGCGGGGTCGATATCCGGACCCGGGACGAGGTCCTCCACCTCCTCGCCGACCTCAACCGGACGGGGATGACGATCGTCATGACCACGCACGAGCTGAACTCGGTGGCCGCCCACCTGCCATGGGTCGTGTGCGTCAACCGGCGGATCGTGGCGGAAGGGGATCCGGAACGGATCTTCACCGCGGAGATCCTCAACGCCACGTATGAGGCGGACCTCCGGATCGTCCGCCAGGACGGCGCGATCCTCGTGGCGGATGCCGCGCCCCATCGCCTCCGCAGCGCGCTCCGCCACTCCCACGACGGCTACGAGCACGCGCACCACGAGCACGAGGGCGACCCGCACATCCACGACCACGACCACGCGCACCGGCACGAGCCCGTCCCCCACGCGCACGCGGACGGGAGCGTCCACGTCCACGAGGAGCCTCGGTCGTGATCGAGGCCTTCACCGAGCCGCTGCGCTACGAGTTCTTCCGGATGGGGCTCGCCGTCTCGATCCTCGTCGGGCTCCTGTGCGGGCTGATCGGCGTCTACGTCGTCCTGCGCCGGATGAGCTATATCGGCCACGGGCTCTCCCACGCGGTCTTCGGCGGGGCGGTCGTGGCCTACGTGGCGAGCGTGGACTTCTATCTCGGCGCCGGGGCGTGGGGCTTCTTCTCCGCGCTCATCATCAACGCGGTCGCGCGCCGCCGGCGGATCGGGGCGGACGCCGCGATCGGGATCGTGACCACGGCGAGCTTCGCGGTCGGCGTGGCGCTCATCTCCAGGACGCGCAGCTTCACGACGAACTTCGAGGCCGCCCTCTTCGGCAACATCCTCGGCGTCACCCCCCTCGATCTCGGGGTCGTCACGGGCGTCACGCTCCTCGTGGCGGCCTTCATCCTCCTCTTCTACAAGCGGCTCCTCTTCGTCACCTTCGACCCCGAGGTCGCGCCGATCTTCGGGATCCGGGCCGGCCTCGTGGACAGCCTCTTCGCGCTCGCCCTCGCGGCCACGATCGTCGCCTCGATCAACGTCGTCGGCGTCACGCTCATCGCCGCCACCCTGATCATCCCCGCCACCACGGCACGCCTGATGACCGAATCGTTCGGCCGGATGCTCGTCCTCTCCGCCTTCCTCGGTGCCTTCTCCGGCGGGCTCGGGATCTACCTCAGCTACTGGCTGGATATCTCCTCGGGCGCCACGATCGTCCTCCTCGAATCGGCGATCTTCGTCCTCGTCTTCGTGGTGGACGCCCTCCTCGGCCGGCGGAACGTGTGGGCGCCCGCTCCTCCCACGCGGCGGAGCGAGACGGCCGCCTACGACGACTGACCCCGCCCCGCGGAGCGCGCGGGAGCACCGGACCGGAAACGTTTGCACCCGGTCCGCCCGGGATGGCAAGATACGCAGGGCGCGGGACGCCCGAGCGCGCGCGCCGATCAGCCGGAGGGGTCGTGGCCGAGGTCATCCACGGGACGCAGCGACGTCCGCTCGTGACAGGGCGGACGCTCTTCGACTACGCGGACGAGGTCTCCGCGGCCGTCCCCGCCTCCTGCGGGCGCTCCGGTCGCTGCCGCGAGTGCATCGTGGAGGTGCGCAGCGGCGGTGAGGCCCTCTCCGCGCGCACCCCGTCCGAGGCCTATCTCCCCGCCGGATTCCGGCTCGCCTGCCAGGCGAACGTCGCCTCCGCGGATGCGGACGTGGAGTTCGGGATCCTCCGCCGCCGGATGCGCATCCTCGGTCCTTCCGAGGACACCCACACGGACATCGACCCCGTCGTCACCGTCCAGGACGACCTCGTGAAGTACGGTGACATGCCGGTGGACCGTGTACGCCGCCGCGTGCTCGGCCTCGCGGTGGATATCGGGACGACGACGATCGCCTTCCAGCTCATCGACCTGCGCACCGGCCGCGCCGTGGCGGGTGGGGCGATGGAGAACCCGCAGCGCTTCGGCGGCAGCGACGTCATGGCCCGGATCAGCTACGAGCGGACGCGGCCGGGCGAGCTCCGCGACGCGCTCCGGCGGACGCTCAACCACGAGCTGCGTGACCTCTACACCGCGCACGGGATCGAGCGCCACGAGGTCTACGAGGCGGTGATCGCCGCGAACACCACGATGCGCGATCTCTTCTTCGGCCTGGACGTCGCCCCGATCGGCGAATCGCCCTACCGCTCCACGACCGAGCACGCGCTCCGCGAGGGCCGCGCGGAGAGCACGACGGTCGTCCGGCTCGGCCACCAGGTCGGCCTCCTCGTCGGGCCGCGCGCCCGCGTCATCGGCGTCCCGCTCATCTCCGGCCACGTCGGCGGCGATATCTCCGCCGACCTCCTCGCCACGGACTTCGGGAGCCGGCCGGGGGTCTCGCTCCTCGTGGATATCGGGACGAACACGGAGGTCGTGGTCACGGACGGCACCCGCTGGCTCGCCGCCTCCTGTCCCGCCGGCCCGGCCTTCGAGGGCGGTCTCATCCGCTTCGGCATGCCCGGCGCGGACGGCGCGATCGAGCGGATCCGGATCGAGGACGGCGCCTTCCGGATCGAGACGATCGGGGACGAGCCGGCGCAGGGGATCTGCGGCTCGGGGCTCGTGGATATCCTCGCGGAGCTGCGCCGGACCGGCTGGATGAGCCCGGAGGGTCGCTTCCGCCCCGGCGAGGACGAGATCCTCGTGGCGCCGGACCAGGGGATCACCTTCTCCCGCGCGGATGCCAGCCAGCTCGCCCAGGCGAAGGCTGCGAATGCCTGCGGCCAGCGGATCCTCCTCCGCCGGCTCGGCGTGACGCCGGACCAGGTGGACCACGTCTACCTCGCGGGCGGCTTCGCCAGCCACCTGGACGTGGGGAACGCCATCCGGATCGGGCTCCTCGCCGATGTAGCACCGGAACGGGTGATCCGGGTCGGCAACGCGTCGCTCCGGGGGGCGGAGGCCTACCTGCTCTCGGCGCGCCGACGCGCGTGGCTGGAGGAGACGGTGCGGAGGATCGAGCACGTGGAGCTGGAGACCGACCCCGACTTCTTCGACATGTTCGTGGACGGCTGCCAGTTCATGCCGATCGCCGCCTAGGACGGGGGACCGCATGACGCTCGCCCCGCCGCCCGCCACGCCGACCGCCGCCACCAACACCCGCTTCCGGGACGCGCTCGCCGACCCGGCCGCCTTCCCCGTCCTCGTGGAGCTCGTGCCGTGGGCCGGTCCGCTCGCGGACGCCAAGGCGGAGAAGCACCTCGCGATGGGTCGCGAGCTCACCGCGGACCCGCGGATCGCCGGCCTCACCGTGACGGACAACGCCGGCGGCCACGTCCGCCTCAGCCCGCTCTCCCTCGGCCGTGTCCTCGCGGAGGGCGGCGCGAACGTCGTGGCCCATGTCTCCTGCCGGGACCGGAGCCGCGGCGCGCTCGGCACGCTCGCCTGGGACCTCGCGAGCGCGGGGATGACGGATATCCTCGCCCTCTCCGGGGACTATCCGGCGGACGGGTACGGCGGGCTCTCGCGGGCGGTCTTCGACATCGATTCGGTCGCTCTCCTCCAGATGCTCACGGAGATGACCGGCCCCACGCTCCCCTTCTTCGCGGGCGCGGCGATCAACCCCTTCAAGCGCCACGAGAACGAGCTCCTCCCGCAGTACCTGAAGCTGGCGATGAAGATCCGCGCCGGCGCCCGCTTCACGATCACCCAGGTGGGCTGGGACGTGCGCGCCACGGACGAGCTGATCCGCTGGATGCGCCGGGAGGGGATGGAGATCCCCGCCGTCGCCTGCGTCTATATCCTCTCCGCCCCCGTGGCCCGCTACTTCCACGGGGACAAGGTCCCCGGCGCCTTCCTCTCCGATCCCCTCGCGGCGCTCGTGGAGGAGGCGGCGACCGGCCCGGACAAGGGGCGCGCCCGCTTCCTCGAGATCGCCGCGATGCAGGTCGCCGTGGCGCGCGGCCTCGGCTTCCGCGGCGTCTATCTCGCCGGCCAGCGGAACGCCGCGGAGATCGACACGATCCTGCGCCTCGCGGACGGCTTCGCCGCGAACGACTGGCGCGAGCTCGCGCCGCAGGTCCACTTCCCGCGCCCCGGCACCTTCCGGCTCTTCGCGGACGGGGATGCGAGCGGCGCCCTCGCCTCCGACGCCCTCCACCCCGACTGGGTCGCCTCGCGGACCCCGGCAGCCCGGAGCGCCGCCCGCCGGCGCGGCTCGCTCGCCTACAAGGCGTCGCGACTCACCCATTCGCTCGTCTTCGAGCCCGGATCGCCCGGCTTCCGCGCCGGCGCGGCGGTCTACGGGAAGATCGAGGGCCGCTGGATCGGGAAGCCGCTCCACGTCCTGGAGCAGGCGGCCAAGGTGCCCCTCTTCACCTGCCGCGACTGCGGGGACTGCTCGCTCCCGGAGATCGCCTACCTGTGCCCCGAATCGCAGTGCGTGAAGAACCAGCGGAACGGCCCCTGTGGCGGGACGCGGGACGGCGAGTGCGAGATCCCCGGGAAGCCGTGCATCTGGGCGCGGGCGTACGACCGCCTGAAGCCCTACGGCGAAGAGATGACGATGCTCGACCGTCCTGCGACGGTGGGCGACAACGCGCTCCGTCACACGAGCGCCTGGGGCAACACCTTCCTCGGCCGCGACCATGCCGGACGCCGGCGCGCCGCCGGTGAGACGAACGGAGGACGCGACGCATGATCACCCGGCCGGAGGGGGCTCCCTTCCACATCATCGGCGAGAACATCCACTGCTCCCGGGTGGTGAAGAAGGACGGGATCCGGATGGGTGCGCTCGCGGATGGCCGGCCCGCGGTCCGCGTCCCCACGCCGGACGGTGAGCAGCTCCTCCCCGTCCCGGACGCGATCATCGAGACGAACGACTTCCGCCAGGGGCGCGTGAAGCACGTCATGGTCGCCGTGCGCCACGGGCTGGACGGGACCGAGCACGCCGGGCTCGCCGCCGCCTACCTGCGCTGGATGGCGGACCGCCAGATCGCAGGCGGCGCGGACTGGCTCGACCTGAACGTGGACGAGATCCACCACGAGATCCAGCCGCGCCGCGATGCGATGGCCTGGGTCGTGGGGGTCGTCGGGCCGCACGCGAGCGTGCCGGTCTCGCTCGATTCGTCGGACCCCACCGTGATCGCGGCGGGGCTCGCCGTCCTCGATCGTGGCTGGGCCGGTGGTGGCAAGGTGATGCTCAACTCCGCCTCGCTCGAGCGGCTCGATGTGCTCGAGATGGGGAAGGAGCACGACTGCGCGCTCGTCCTCTCCTGCTCCGGTGATGTCGCGATGCCCACGAACGCCGAGGAGCGGATCGACCGGGCGCACGACATCGTGGGTGCCGCCACGGCGCGCGGCTTCGCGCTCGGCGACCTCCACGTGGACCCGCTCGTCGTCCCGATCGGCGTGGACCCGGAGGCCGGGCCCTCCTTCTTCGAGGCGTGCCGCACGGTGCGCGCGGAGTACGGGCCGCAGATCCACATCACCGGCGGGCTCTCGAACGCGTCGTTCGGCCTCCCGGCGCGCCGCCTCCTCGGAGATGTCTACCTCGACATCGCCGCGCTGAACGGCGTCGATTCGGGGATCGTGGATCCCGTCGCCACGAAGATGGCCGAGGCGCTGGCCCCCGACCGCGAGAGCGAGGCCTACCGGATGGCCGCGGAGTTCATCGAGGGCCGGGACATGTTCGGGATGGAGTTCATCGAAGCCTTCCGCGCGGGGCGCTTCGGCAGCGTCTGACGCGGCGGCCTCGGCCGCTGCGCACTGGTGATCATCCCGCGCCCGCCGCCGGGACCGGGCCCATGATCCGCTCGTCCCACGTCATCCGCAGCTCCTCTCCCGGCTGGAGGACCTGATAGCGGTCGTCGTCCCAGCGGCCGTCCACGAGATCCCGGACGAGTCGCAGGTCCGCGGCGACCTTCTCGAAGCGCCAGCCTCGCTCCTCCACCTCCGTCCGCGCCCGTGCCTCCGCCACCTCGGCGGGGAGCCCCGTGTCGAGGAAGACGCCCCGCTCGTAGCGGGAGGTCCAGCCGCCGAGCGTCTCCATCAGGTAGGTCGCGTTCGCCTCGCCGAAGCGGCGGACGTAGTCGTCGTAGGTGGCCTGGGCGTCCTCCGCGCGCGCGCCGTCCCCCAGGAGCCAGCCCTTCAGCGCGTTCCCCCGGTCCACCTGGTCCGCCACGTACCAGTAGGTGCCCGGGGTCTGCTCGAACTCCTGCGCGTAGCGGTCGCGCCCGCCGAGGAAGATCGTGATGCAGTCATGGGCGCGGGTGAGGACGACGGGGACGGAGCGGGCGCGGATCCCGGCGGTCGCCCCGCCGCACAGGCCATAGGCAAGGACGATCGCGTCGTAGCCGGGCGGGACGGCGTCGATCCGCTCCTGGATCCGCTCGCGGAGGGTGGCCGGCTCCACGTGGAGCGCCGCCGTGAGGTCGACGACGTCGACGATGTTCCGCGTGGTGGCCGCGGCGAGATAGAGGGGCCGGAGGAGGATGTCGCAGCCGATCGCCCGGATCCGCAGCGGGCGGCCGGTCTCCGCGGAGACTCCCGCAGGATCCGTCTGCGCCGCGCCGCGCTCCATGGTCAGCCGGCCGCCGCGGCGCCCTTCTGGTAGGCGGAGATCAGCTCCCGCGCCTTCATCACCGCGGACGCGGCATCCGGGGCCCAGCCGGTGGCGCCCACCTGCTCGGCGAACTCCGGGGTGACCGGGGCACCGCCCACGATGACCGGGACGTTCTGGATCTCCGGGGTGGAGCGGACGAGCTCGACCACGTTCTTCATCCCGCCCATCGTCGTGGTCAGGAGGGCGGAGATGCCGATGATGTCCGCCTTGTGCTCGATCGCGGCGGCGACGAACTTCTCCGGGGCCACGTTCACGCCGAGGTCCACGACCCGGATGTTGCCGCCCTTCCACATCATCGCGACGAGGTTCTTCCCGATGTCGTGGAGGTCGCCCTTGATCGTGCCGATCACCGCCGTGGAGTCGGGCTGGATCCCGCCCGCCACGAGGAGCGGCTCGAGGAGCGCGACCGCGCCCTTCATCGCGCGCGCGGCGATGAGCATCTCCGGGACGAAGAGCTCCATCCGCGCGAAGCGGCCGCCGACGACCTCCATCGCGTCCGTCATCCACTTCAGGATCTGCTCGGGCGGGACGCCCTCGTCGATCCCTTCCTGGGTGATCCGCACGGCCGTATCGCGATCGCCGATCTCGACCGCGGTCTGAAGCGCGGGGAAGTCCGCCATGCCTGCTCTCTCCCTGGGGTTCTCCGGCTCCGCCTAGCGGGCCGCTGCGAAGGTGCCGATATTCCGCGGATCCGGCTCCGGGTAATCGACCGGGGGCCGCTCGATCGTCCGGCCGTTCGGCCGGTGCGCGTTCGACCAGTCCGTGGCCGCCTGGTTGATCGCCTTGAGGCGGTCCTGCTTCGTGATGAGCGGGACCGAGCCTTCCGGGGCGAGACCGTCCACGCCCTTGTCCAGGAGGTCCCAGCACGCCTTGTAGACGTCCTCGGCGGTCCCCTGGTAGAGGAGGGTGGGGTTGTTCAGGTTCCCGAAGAGCGAGATCCGGTCGCCCGCGACCGCGCGTGCCTCGAGGAGGTCCACCTGGGACTCGAAGTGGAAGACGTCCCAGCCGGCCTCGGCGAAGTAGTCGACCCGGTCCGTGCACTTGCCGCAGCAGTGGAAGATGCTCGGGCCGCCCATCTCGGCGGAGATCCGCTGGTGCATCTCCAGGAGGAAGTCGCGGTAGGTCTCCGCGCGGCACAGGTCACCGGTCGTGTGGTCGCACCACATGACGGCATCCGCGCCGGCCTCGAACTGCGCCTTGGCGGACATCAGGCAGGCGGGGAGGATCTTGTCCAGGTAGCGCTTGATCTTGTCCGGATCGAGCATCGTGTCGATGAGGAAGTTCTCGATCCCCACGAGCGCGTAGCCCACCGACCAGGGTCCGTAGACCTTGCCCACGATCCCCACGTCCGGGTAGCGCTCGCGGAGGAGGCGGATCGCGCCGGTCGCCGCGACCATCGTCGGCTTCTTCAGGAAGTCCGAGGGGACGACGATCTGGTCCGGGTCATCGATCGTGTAGCTGGAGGTGCTCGGCCAGTTGTCCTTCTCGGCCCACTCCGTGGGGGCGCCCATCGCGTGGGCCTCCAGCTGGGAGTGGAAGACCGGCATGATCGTGTCCATGCCCAGGATGTCGTGCGAGGTGGCCGCGAGGCGGGCCATCTTCTCCGCGTCCAGATGGGCCTCCGGGAACCAGGCGTCCACGGCCTCCATCATCTCGAGCGTGACGACCGAGCTGAGCGTCAGCGCGGGGACCTTGTCCACGCGCCCGCGGAACATCGCGGACAGGAAGCGCCGCCGGGGCGTCATCCACTCGCCCGTCAGCCGACGCGCGACGATCTCCTCCGTCATCGAACCCTCCTACCGCCGCAAGATGCCCGCATCCTAGCGCGTGTTGGAACCGTTTGCAGCCGGAACGCCCATCAGGTCCCGTCCACGCGGTGGATCGCGCCCGATCCGAACCACGAGGAACTGACGACGAAGACGCGGCCATCCGCGCCGGTCCCGAAGCTGACCACGTTCAGGCCGCTGAGGAAGGGCGTCGGCAGGGTGACCGGGGCGACCGCATCCGCCGGGATCCCCCAGATCCGCCCGGAGCCCCAGTCGCCGAAGAGATAGGTCCCTTCGAGGGGCGCGCCCGGCCGGCGCGCCACCACCCCGCCCGTCACCGACCGGTTCCCGTCCGCGTGGTCGTACTCGAGCAGGGGCGGCATCGGCGGGCAGTCCTCCACGCACGGGCCGCCACCCGGCGCGCCGGTCGGGAGGGGGAGCGTCCCCTCCATGTTGTCCCAGCCGAGGTTGCGGACCGTGGGGTCCGCCGGGACGCGGTCGATCTCCTCCCGCCGGTCGCCGCCCACGTCGCCGATCCAGAGGGCGCCGGTCACCGGGTCGATCGATGCCCGCCAGGGGTTCCGGAACCCCCACAGCCAGATCTCGTCCCTGCCGCTGATCCCGACCCGGGGGTTCCCGGCGGGGATCGTGTAGCGGAGCGGCCCGTTGCCATCCGGGTCCTTCGGGTCGATCCGGAGGATCTTCCCGAAGAGCGAGTCGAGGTCCTGCGCGTTGTTCTCCGGGTCCCCCTGGCCTCCGTCGTCGCCGAGCGCGATGTAGAGAAGGCCGTCTCCGTCGAAGCCGATCCAGCCGCCGTTGTGGTACGGGCTGACGTTGGCCAGCGAGAGGAGGACCCGCCGCGAGCGCGGATCCGCCTTCCCGCGGGTCGCCCTCCGGTACTCGGCGACCACCGAGCTGCCGGCGAGGCCCCCTTCCGAGGTGTAGTGGACGTAGAAGCGCCCGTTCGTCGCGTAGTCCGGGTGGAAGGCGAGACCGAGCAGGCCCTGCTCACCGTCCGTCCCCACCTTGCCGCGCAGGTCGAGGAAGGTCCCGGTGATCCGCCATCGGCCGTCCACCCGGGCGAGGATCCGGATCCGCCCCGACCGCTCCGTGAAGAAGAGGCGGGCATCCCCGGCGTTCGTGACCGCGGTGAGCTCCGGCAGGCCGCTCCGCACCTTGATCAACCCCGAGACCGCCGGCGGCGGACCGCCGCCGATACCGGCCGGTTCCGCGGCGACCACCGGGAGGCCGGCGGCGAGGAGAAGCGCCGCGAGGGCAAGGCCGGCCCGCCGATGGAGGGGAAGGGGTCGTCGTACGGTCATCGTTCCTCCCTGCTGGGGCTCTGCGGAGGACGGTATCCCTTCCGCGCACCGCGCGCAGCGGGACCTTCGGGGGAGGCGGCGGTCAGAAGGGGGGCCACGGGATGACCCGCCGGTCCCGGTCCGGCGCCGGGAAGCGGCCGGCCCGGAGGAGCGCCTCCGTCCTGGCGGCGGTGGCAGCCACCTCGTCCGGCGTGAGGAGCGCGGTGAGCCGCTCCCCGAGCGGACCGTCCAGGTCGGCCGCGAGCCGCTCCAGGTCCCGGCGCTCGGCCGCGCTCAGGCGCTCGCCCTGCCACGCCCACAGGACGGTGCGGATCTTGGGCTCCGTGGCGAAGCAGATCCCGTGGTCGCAGCCGTGGAACTCGCCCGCCGCCGGGAGGAGGTGGCCGCCCTTCCGGTCCGCGTTGTTCGCGATGAGGTCGAAGAGGGCGATCGGCCGGAGCCGGGGGTCGCGGGCGAGGATCGCGAGGAAGACATCCTCCTCCTCGTCCGTCTCGATCCATAGCTGCACGGCGCCCTCGCCGTGCGGGCCGTCCCGGAGGATCGTGGGCGGGACCACCCGCCAGCCAAGGGCGGCGGAGAGCTCCCAGGCCGCCACCTCCCGCCCCGCGAGGGAGCCCTCCGGGAAGTCATCCAGGGGCCGCTCCCCGCGGACCGGCTTGTAGACCGCGTGGGCGGCCGGATCGGCGGAGCGGCGGGCGCCCGGCGGCCGGAGCTCGCACCAGAGCGTCGCGTTCGATGCCTCCACGAGCCGCCCGCGGACCGCGAGCTCGCCCATCCCGAGGAGCTCGAGCGCCTCGTCCGTGGCGATCGGGCGGTCCGCCTGCCAGGGTGCCGTGGCCACCGCGGCTAGTTGAGGAGGGTGCCCTGCTGCGGGCAGCGGTGGCCGGTCTCGTCCAGCGGCCGGCCGCAGTAGGGGCAGGGGGGCCGGCCGGCGGCCACGATCCGGCGCGCCCGGCGCGCGAAGCCGAGCGCCATCGCGGGGGTGAGCCGGACACGGAGGACGTCCGGTCCGTCCGGGTCATCGTCCGAGGGCTCGTCGTCCGCGTCCGACGCATCGTCCGCCTCGATCGCGATCGGGCCGTCCTCGTCCTCCTCGTCCTCGTCGTCCTCGAGGTCCTCCTCCGTGAGGGAGCGCGCCTCCACCACGAGGTCCGCGGCGTCCGGGTCCCAGGAGATCGTGATCGTCCCCACCCGGAACTCCTCCCGGAGCGGCTCGTCCAGGGCACGGTCGTCATCCCCGCGTGGCCCGGCGGAGGAGACCTCCACCACCCCCCGGCGATCGAGCTCCGCGAGGATCACGGCGATCCGGTCCGCGAGCGCGGCCACCTGCATCTTCTCCAGCGCCACGGACGCGATCCGGCGCCCCTGGATCGCCTGGAGGAAGAAGGTCCGGGCGCCGGGGCGGCCCACCGTCCCGGTCACGAAGCGGTCGGGATCGTCGAAGAGGAAGAACCGGCGCGACATGACCCGACTCTAGGCGATTCCCGCCCGGACCGCCGCCGGGCTAGGTCCGGGGCGAGAGGATGCCGATCGCCGTGGAGGCCGCGCCGATCGCGACGGAGGCGAGGAGGGCCGCGACGAGCGCATCGGCATCGATCGTGGGCGGGAAGCCCCCGAGCGTGAGCGGCGGCTTCCCCGGCACGAGCAGGTCCGCCACCGCCGCCACGAGGAGGATGAGCCCCGCGTTCACGACGAACGAGAAGAGCCCGAGGGTGAGGAGGTTGAGCGGCAGCGCGACGAGCCGGAGGAGGGGCCGGACCCAGCCGTTCACCACGGTGAAGATCGCGCCGATGATCGTGAGCGTGACGATCCCCGTCACGGGGTCCGGCCCCCAGCGCACGTCGATCCCCGGCACGAGGAGCTCCGCCACGACGATCGCGGCGCAGGTGACGAGGAAGCGCGCGATCACCGCGCCGTCCAGCCCCCGTCGATCGGGAGGGCGGCGCCGCTGATGCTCGCTGCGGCATCGCCGCACAGGAAGACGACGAGCGCGGCGACCTCGGCGGGCTCGATGAGCCGCTTCACGGCGGTGGGGCCGAGCATCACCTGCTCCACGACCTCGTCCTCGGGGATCCCGCGCGTCCGGGCAAGATCGCCGATCTGGCCCATGACGAGCGGCGTGCGCACGAAGGCGGGGCAGAGCGCGTTCGCGGTGATCCCCAGCGGGCCGCCCTCGAGCGCCGTCGCGCGGGTGAGGCCCACGAGGCCGGTCTTGGCCGCGGTGTAGGCGGACTTGTCCGGCGAGGCGATGAGCCCGTGGATCGAGGAGAGGTTGACGATCCGGCCCCAGCCGGCCGCCGCCATCCCCGGCCAGGCCGCCTTCGTGAGGAGGAAGGGGACGGTGAGCATGAGCTCCAGCATGTCGCGCCAGATCGTCTCGTCGAAGGAGGCGATCGGGCTGACGTGCTGGTAGCCCGCGCCGTTGATGACGATGAGCGGGTCGCCGATCCGCTCCCGGACCGCCGCCACCGCACCCGCCGCCGCGCCCGGCGCCACGAGGTCCGCCGCGACCGCGATGCCCCCGATCTCCGCCGCCACCGCCTCGGCCCCCGGCCCGTTGCGGTCCACGATCGCGACCCGGGCACCCGCCGCAGCGAGCGCCTCCGCGATCGCCCGGCCGATGCCGCCCGCACCACCCGTGACGAGCGCGACCCGGCCGGCGGGGGAGGGGGTGGAGGGCTTCGGTGCGTCCATGGGCGGGAGTCTACCCTCCGGCACCGAGCGTCCGGATGACGAGGAGGATGCCCGCCACCGAGACGACAAGGCCGAGGCCGGCGCGGAAGGGTCGCGGGCCGACGTGCGGATGGATGAGGTACCCGAGCCCGAGCCCCGCGAGGATCGCCGGGACGGTGAGCCCGAACTGGACGACCTGGCCCACGCTGAGGAGCCCCGCGGCGGCGAGCGCGGTGACCCGGGTCGTGCTCCAGAAGACGGAGAGCGTCGTGATCCGCGCGCGGTAGCGGGTGGGCGAGCCGCCCGCGTGCGCGAGGTAGATCATGCTCACCGGCCCGGCCATCCCGAAGAGCCCGCCGAGCGCACCGGCGGCCACCCCCCAGGGTCCTGCGCGGCGGAGGAGGGTCGCCTCGTCCCAGGTGCCGATCTCGCGCCGGAGGAGGAGGTAGGAGCCCGCCCCGGCGAGCGTGAGGCCCAGCCCGATCGTGAGGAGCCCGAGGTCGATGCGGGGGAGGAGGAAGGTCGTCGCCGCGCTCACCGGAACGCTCGCGATGAGGAAGCGCCGGAGGAAGGGCTCCATCCGGATCTCGCGCCGGATGACGACAAGGAGGACGAAGCCCGTGACGAGGTCGCCGAGCGCGACCCAGGCAAGGCCGTCCAGGAGGGTGAGCGACCCGGTCAGGTGGAAGGCGAGCGCGAGCCCGAAGAGCGCGTTGAAGACGATCGCGCTCGCGCCGCCCGTGATCCCCCGGACCACGTAGGCGAGCGCGCCCGCCACGCACAGGACGAGGAAGCCCGGATCGATCGCCATCCGCGCAACGATGGCGCATCCCGGCCATCCGGCGCCGGGCCGCCCTGCGGTGCACCTGCGGGGCGTGCATCATCGTGGCTGCCGAACGCGTGCGGACCCGCCGCCCGCCGGCCGGACCGGAGCTCCCGATGACCCCCTACCGCGGCATCTTCCCGATCGCGCCGACCGCCTTCCTTCCGTCCGGCGATCTCGACCTCGCGAGCCAGCGCCGGGTGGTCGACTACCTCGTGGACGCCGGGGTGGACGGGATCTGCATCCACGCGAACTACTCCGAGCAGTTCTCGCTCACGGACGAGGAGCGCGACCGGCTCACGGATCTCACGATGGAGCAGGTCGCCGGGCGGGTTCCCGTGATCGTCACCGCCAGCCACTTCTCGAGCCGCGTCGCCGCCGCGCGCGCCCGCCGGGCGGAGGTGGCCGGGGCCGCGATGGTCATGCTCATGGCGCCCTACCACGGGGCCACCCTCCGCGCCGCCGAGCAGGAGGTCCGCGACCACTACGCCACCGTGGCGGAGGCGATCTCGATCCCGATCATGGTCCAGGACGCCCCGATGTCCGGCACCCCGCTCTCCGCGGCCTTCCTCGCGCGGCTCGCCCGCGAGGTCCCCCAGGTCTCCTACTTCAAGCTCGAGAACGGGGTCGCCGCGGACAAGCTGCGCTCGCTCATCGCCCTGGGCGGCGACGCGATCCAGGGGCCCTTCGACGGCGAGGAATCGATCACCCTCATCCCGGACCTCGAGGCCGGCGCCACCGGGACGATGCCGGGCTGCACCTCGATCGACGTCCTCCGCCGCACCTGGGACCTGTGGCACGCCGGCCGGCGGGCGGAGGCGGTCGCGGAGTACGAGCGCGGCCAGCCCCTCATCAGCTACGAGAACAAGCTGTGCGGCCTCCACGCCACGAAGGCGCTCATGGCCGAGGGCGGGATCATCGCGAGCGAGGCGCCCCGCCACCCGCTGAAGCCCCTCTCGCCGGAGATCCGGGCCGGGCTCATCGCGATGGCGCGGCGGCTCGACCTCCTCGTCCTCCGCTGGGGGCGCTGAGGGGCGTCAGGCCGCGGAAGGCTCCGCGTCCGCCGGCAGCAGCTCGAGGAGCGAGCCGACCACGAGGTCCGCGCCGCCCACCGCGTCCGGCATCTCCGAGGGGACCGCGATGCACGTGAGCCCGGCCGCCTGGGCGGCCACGATCCCGGCGGGTGAATCCTCGATCGCCACGGCGCGTCCCGGCTCCACCCCGACCCGCCGGCACGCCTCCAGGTAGATCCCCGGCGCGGGCTTCGGCTCCGCGTCGTCCGAGGTCGTCACCGCGTCCAGCCAGCGGTCGATCCCCGTGGTCCGGAGGGCGATCTCCACGAGCTCGCGCCGCGTGTTCGAGGCGAGCGCCACGGGGACGCGCCCGCGCAGGTGGGCGAGGAGCTCCATCGTCCCGGGACGGATCGCGATCCCGTCCGAGAAGCGCGCGGCGACCGCATCCATGTACTCCCGCCGGACCCGCTCCCGCTCCTCCGGGCCGAGGCCGAAGCGGCGCGTCAGGTAGTCCGCCGTGTAGATGTCATCCCGCCCGAAGACCGCGAGGTGGTCCGCGTGGACGAACTCCGTCCCGTGGCGGCGGAAGATCCATTCCTTCGCCTCGCGCCAGAGCGGCTCGGTGTCGATGAGCGTGCCGTCCATATCCACGATCACCGCGTCGAAGCGCCCGGGAAGGACGAGCCGCCCCTCCGCGCTCATCGGCCCGCTCCCGCCGCGGGGACGGGGTGGAGCGAGGCGGTCCCCGCATCCCGGCGGCCCTCGGCAAGGTTCCGTGCGGCGCGCATCAGGTGGGTGAGGAGGATCGCGTTCGTCAGCGGGCCCACGCCGCCCGGGACCGGGGCGAGCGCGCCCGCGACCGCGACGACGCCCTCCGCGTCCACGTCCCCCACGATCCTGCCGTCCACCACGTTGATCCCCACGTCCACGATCACCGCGCCGGGCGCCACCATCGCGCCGGTGACGAGCCCCGGATGGCCGGCCGCGACGACGACGATCTCCGCGCGCCGGACCTCCGCGGCGAGATCCGCCGTCCCCGTGTGGCAGATCGTCACCGTGGCGCCTTCCCGGAGGAGGAGGAGGGCGGCGGGCTTCCCGACCACGTTCGAGCGCCCGATGACGACCGCCCGCTTCCCCCGCACGGCGATCCCGCTGCGCAGGAGGAGCTGGACCGCGGCGTGCGCGGTGGCCGGCAGGAAGCCTTCGTAGCCGAGGGCGAGGAGCCCGGCGTTCAGCGGGTGGATCCCGTCGATATCCCGCGCCGGGTCGAGCGCGTCGATCACCGTGCGCAGGGGGATCCGTGCCGGGAGCGGCTGCTGGACGATCACCCCGGCCACGGTCCGTTCCCGGCACAGGGCGCGCAGCTCCGCATCCAGGCGCTCGGCGTCCGCGTCCTCCGGCAGCTCCACGAGCCGCCCACCGATCCCCACGAGGCGGCAGCCGTCCAGGATCTTGTGCAGGTAGACGGTGGACGGGGCGTCCCGGCCGACGATGACGACCGCCAGCTCCGGAACGTACCCGTGCTCGGCGCGGAAGGCGGCGACATCCGCCGCCACGCCGGACCGGACCTCCGCCGCGATCTCGCCTCCGCGGAGGAGGCGCGCCGGACCCTCCGTCACCGGCTCGCCGGCTCGCGGTCGAAGGGCCCCACGACCGGGAGCCCTTCGAGGTAGACGGTCTTCGTCTGGGTGTAGAACTCCTGCGCCACCGCGCCCTGCTCACGCGACCACGACGAGGAGCCCTTCGTCCCGCCGAAGGGGAGATGGGGCTCTGCACCCGCCGTCTCGCCGTTCACGTGGACGATCCCGGCACGCGCAGCCGCCACGAAGGTCTCCGCGGTCGCGAGGTCCCGGGTGAAGATCGACCCCGAGAGCCCGTAGCGGACGCCGTTGTGGATCCGGATCGCCTCGTCCAGGTCCGCGGCGGGGATGATCGCCACGACCGGACCGAAGACCTCGTCCTGCGCGATCGCCGCGTCCGGGGTCACCCCGTCCAGGACGATCGCCGGGTGGAAGGCGCCACGGCCGGGGATCTCGGAGCGGACGGCGACGCGGGCGCCGGCGGCCTCCGCGGCAGCGACCATCCCGGCCACACGCTCCACGGCGGCCGCGTCGATGAGCGGCCCGAAGGTGGTGGCAGGGTCCGTGGGGTCACCGGCGCGGAGGGCCGCGACCCGTTCCGCGATCGCCGCACGGAGCGGTCCGGCGGACGATCCGATCGCGATGACACGGCTCGTGGCGGTGCACTTCTGGCCCGCGGAGGCCATCGCCCCGCGGACGATCATCTCCGCAGCGCGCGCGATGTCCGCATCCGGCGCCACGACGACCGCGTTCTTGCCGCCCAGCTCCAGCTGGACCTTGGCATGGGCCGCGACCGCGCTCGCCTGGAGGCGCCGCCCGACCGTCTCCGAGCCGGTGAAGCTGACCGCATCCACGGCGCCGCTCGCGATCCATGCCTCTCCCACCGCTGCGCCATCGGCGAAGACGAGGTTGAGGACACCGGCGGGAAGCCCCGCATCCACGAGCGCCTGGACGAAGTGGTGCGCGGTGAGCGGCGTCGCGCCGGCGGGCTTCAGGAGGACGGTGTTCCCGTAGGCGAGCGCCGGGGCGACCTTCCAGGCCGGGATCGCGATCGGGAAGTTCCAGGGGGTGACCGCGGCGACCACGCCGACCGGCTCGCGCGTGGTCCAGAGGCGGGTCCCGGGGGTGGCGGAGGCGTACTGCTCACCGATCGGCTCGCTCGTCCGCCCCGCGAAGTAGCGCAGGATCGTGGCTGCCCGGCGGGTCTCGCCGATCCCCTCCGCGAGGGTCTTCCCCTCCTCGCGGGCGAGGTCCCGGCCGACGGCCTCCGCCCGCTCGAAGAGGAGCGCGGAGGCGCGGAAGAGGATCTCGCCGCGGGCGACCGCGGTCGTGCGCGACCAGCCCGGGAGGGCGGCACGGGCGGCGGCCGCGGCGGCGTCGAGATCGGCGCGCCCCGCGACCGGGACCTCCGCGACGATGACGTCCGGGTCGGCCGGGCTGCGATCGGGCTGGTGGGCGGTGCCGGCGACCCAGGCGTCGCCGATGCGGTGGGTGAGCTGCGGGGTCGTCATGGGGCGATGCTAGCGTCCGGGCGGGAGGGCTGTCCGCTGGGCGAGGTTCCCCACGAAGGCGCGGATCCCCATCGTCCAGGGCGGCACGGCATCGCACCAGCCGACCTCGTTCTCCAGGACCCCGAGCAGGGGGTTGGAGATGCGCACGATATCCCCCTCGTGATGGGTGAAGCCGCCACCCGGCGTCTCGCGGTCCGCGGTGGGGACGAACATCGTCCCGAGGTAGAGGGCGAGGCCGTCCGGGTACTGGTGGGTCTCCCCGACGGCCTGGCGGACGAGCGCACGCGGGTCCCGGCTGATCTTGCCCAGCCGGTTCCGCCCGCCGGTGAGGAAGCCCTCCCGGCCGCGCACCTCGAGATCCACGTCGGTCGTCATCAGCCGGTCCAGGGTGAACTCGCCGTCGAAGACCCGGATCGCGGGCCCGATCGCCGCGCTCGCGTTGTTGTCCTTCGCCTCGCCGAGGAGGAGCGCGCTCCGGCCCTCGAAGTCGCGCAGGTTCACATCGTTGCCGAGCGTGGCCCCCACGATCCGCCCGTCCGAGGCGACCGCGAGGACGACCTCGGGCTCCGGGTTGTTCCAGGCCGACTCGCGGCGCACGCCGATCCGCTCCCCGTGGCCCACCGGCGCGAGGACCGGCGCCTTCGTGAAGATCTCCGCATCCGGCCCGATCCCCACCTCGAGGTACTGCGACCAGAGCCCGGACGCGATGAGCTCCGCCTTCAGGGCCATCGCGCCGTCCGAGCCGGGGACGATCCGGCCGAGCTCCGTCCCGATCGCCGCCACGAGCCGCTCCCGCAGCTCGCGCGCCCGGGCCGCATCCCCCCGTGCGCCCTCCTCGATGACGCGCTCGATGAGGCTCTCCGCGAAGGTGACGCCGCAGGCACGGATGCACTGGAGGTCGAAGGGCGAGAGGAGGGCGGGCCGGTCCGGGCGCCGTGCGTCGGCGGGCGATCCGTCGAGGAGCTCGTCCAGACCAGCGACCCGGCGCAGGTCCGGCCGGCGCAGCAGGTCCGCGAGGTCCGGTCGCTCGAGGAGGTCCGCGACCGTGGGGCCGTGAGGGAGGAGATCGTACGCGCCGTCCGCGCGGAGGGCGACCGGGGTCGGCCCGCCGATCCCCGCCGGGCAGCGCTCCGCCGGCAGGTGGATCCGCCCCACGAGGAGCCCGGAGAGCGGGCCGTCCGGGGCGGACCAGGCGGCGAGGTCGGTCGCGGTCGTCATCGGGCTCCTCCAGGTGGGCCGGGGGGCGGGTAAGGCGGCGGGGTGCTCCCGCGGAGTTTCGCAGACGACGGGCCCCTGGCACCGGATCCCCATCGCCGCAGCCGTCTCCAAGCGCCCGCCGCTAGCCTAGCGCCGTGACCTCGCGCGACCCCCGGCCCCTTCCGCTCACCGCGCTCGCCGCGCTCCCGCGTGGGTTGCGGACCCGCTTCGCACCGGCGCCCACGGGTGACCTCCACCTCGGCCATCTCGTGAACGCGGTCCTCGTCTGGGGGATCGCGCGGGCGACCGGCGGGAGCGTGATCCTGCGCATCGAGGATCACGACCGGCAGCGCTCGCGCCGACCGTGGGACGCGGCGCTCCGGGCGGATCTGGGCCGGCTCGGGCTGATCCCGGACGAGCCGGACGTGGACGCGTGGGAGAGGCCCGGCTGCGCCTGGCGCCAGTCCGATCACCCGGAGCGCTACGCAGATGCGCTCGTGCCGCTCCGGGAGCGCGGGCTCGTCTACGCCTGCGACTGCTCGCGCGCGGACGTGGCGGCCTGGGAGGCGGCGGCCGGCCATCCCTGGCAGGGCCCCGGCTGCCCCGGCGGGTGTGCCGCGCGGGCGCTCCCCGAGGAGCCCGGCCGGACCCTCCGGCTCGCGCTCGGGGAGGGGGTGGAGGGCTGGGAGGACCTCGCTCTCGGGTCGCAGGCCGGCCCGCCCGCGGCGCACGGCGACCTTCCCGTCCGCGATCGCGCCGGGAACTGGACCTATGCGTGGTCGGTCGTGGTGGACGATCTCCACGATCGGATCGGCCTCGTCATCCGCGGCGAGGACCTGCGCGACGCCACCCCGGCCCAGCTGCGGGTCGCGCGCCTCCTCGCGGGCGGCCACCCCGCCCGCTTCCTCCACCATCCGCTCGTCCGCCGGCCGGACGGCCGGAAGCTCTCCAAGGCGGACGGGGCCACCGCGGTCCGCGACCTCCTCGCCGCAGGGGCGAGCGTGGAGGGGCTCCTCGCGGACGCCGCGCGCGCCGCCGGCCTCCCCGGCGTCCCGGACCGCCTGCCGGCCACGGCGCTCGGCGATCTCGTGGCCGCCGCGATCGGCGCTGCCCTCGTGGGAGGCCGTGCGGGGGAAGGCCGGTAGACTCGGTCCCCGTGACCACCCCGCCCGGCGCCTCCCCGATCGCGATGCGCTTCCGGGTCCCCGCGCCCGGCCTCCTCGCCCTTCCCTGGGCAGCGCCCCTCGAGTCGTGGCCGGAGTCCGGGGTCGCCTTCCTCCCGCTCCCCGTCGGGGAGAGCCGGCACATCGTCCGCTTCGTGGCCGTGGAGGGGATCGTCTACGCCGTGAAGGAGCTCCCCCTTCGCCCCGGCCGCTCCGAGTACACGGTGATGGAGGCCCTCGAGGCGCGCGGCGCGCCGGCGGTCCGCGTCGCCGGGATCGTGGAGCGGCCGGCGGACGACGTCGCGCTCATCGTCACCGTCTATCTCACCCGCTCGCTCCAGCTGCGGCGCCTCTTCCGGCGTCTCCCGGAGGCCGCCCGGCGCCACCGCGAGCGGCTCCTGGACGCGATGGCGACCCTCCTCGTGGAGCTCCATCGGAACGGCGTCTACTGGGGCGACTGCTCCCTGGCGAACACCCTCCTCCTCCGGGACGGACAGGAGCTGCGCGCACACCTCGTGGACGCGGAGACGAGCGAGGTCCACGAGCGGCTCTCGCCCGGCCAGCGCTCGCTCGATGTCGATGTCGCGGTGGACAACGTGGCCGGTGACCTCGTCGATCTCGCCCTCGCGGAGGGGCGGACCCTGGACGAGGCGGATGACGACCTGGCCGCCGCCCTCAGCCTGCGCGAGCGCTATGAGCGCCTGTGGGCGGAGCTCCACCGGAGCGAGCCGGTCCGGCCGGACGAGCGCTTCCGGATCGAGGCCCGCCTCCGCCGCCTGAACGCGCTCGGCTTCGTCGTCCGGGAGGTCCGGCTCGAGCCGGGGGACGGGGGCGCGGTCCCGCGCCTGCGCGTCGCGGTCGGCGATCGACGCTTCCATGCCGAGCGCGTCCTCCGCCTCACGGGGCTCGAGGCCGGCGAGGGACAGGCGACCGTCCTGCTCAACGATATCGCCGCCTGGACCGGTCTCTCGCGCCCCGAGGACCCGGGACCGCTCGCGGAGGGCGGGGTGGAGACGGACCCGCTCGGGCCGCTCCACCGCGCCGCCCAGCGCTGGCTCCGCGAGGAGTTCCTCCCCACCGTGGAGCGCCTCCGGGCGGCCCTCGGACCGGAGATCGAGCCCGTCCAGGCCTACTGCGACCTGACCGAGGTCCGCTGGCTCCTCTCGGAGGAGGCCGGCCGGGACGTGGGGGACGATCTCGCGATCCGCCGCCTCGCGGAGCGCCGCGTCCCCTCCGGCTCGGCGGCGGGGATGGCGATCGCGGAGGAGGAGCCCTTCCTCCTCGGTCCCACGGGCGAGATCCTCCTCCCGGCCGGATCGCCGAACGGCGGCGCGGCGAAGGACCTGCCGCCGGCCTGAGACGGCGACGCCCGGCCCCTGCGGGCCGGGCGCTCCGGTCGTTCTCGTGGTGCCGGGCTCCGCCGGCCGGGATCAGCGGGAGACCGCCCCGAAGTTCGCGTGGGAGGTGAGGAGCCACTGGCCGTCCTGCCACACGAAGGAAGAGAGCCGCGGGGCCGCGCCGGACGGCTGCGAGGTGCCGTCCACGACCTCCGTCGAGGTGAGCATCCAGTAGACCGTCAGGGCCGTCCCGGACTGGGTCGCGTCCACGTCCGTGATCGACCAGTCCGTGATCGTCGGCAGACCCTGGGCAAGGTAGTCCTCCTTGTCCCAGTGGTCGCCGTTCGCGCGGACGATCTGGAACCCGCTCGCGAGGAGCGCGCCGACCTCCGTCGAGTCGCCGTCGGCGATCGCCGTGACGTACGCGGTGACGAGCTGCGTGCCGGTGGCGGTGGGGTCCTCGAGCACCGGCGCCGCGGCCACGTCACCCGCCGGCGACGCCGACTGGCCATGGACCGCGCCACCCGCGACGAGGATGACGGCAAGGATGGCCGGGACCAGGACCGCCAGGCCGGACCTGGACGATCGGGGCTGGAGCTGCATCATCATCCCGCCGCCTGGCCGGCCATCGGCGAGAGCGAGACGCCGCTCTCCGGGTCGAAGAGGTGGACCTTCTCCAGCGGGACCTGGAGGTTCAGCTGGTCGCCGGGGCGGATCCGGTGCTCGCTCCCGATCACCGCCACGATGTCCTGGCCCGCGGCGTTCACGTGGATGAGCTCCTCGTTGCCGAGGTACTCCACGACGTCCGCGCCGCCCTTCAGCGTGCCCGCCGCGCTCGCCCCGCTCATCGCGAGGTGCTCCGGGCGGATGCCGAGGACGACGTTCCCGGAGGCGGGGAGGCGGCCACGGAACGGCTCGGGCAGGGTCACCTCGATCGCATCGTTCCGGAGGACGACGCTGTCCCCCGTCCCGGATGCCGTGACGTTCATGAAGTTCATCGACGGCGAGCCGATGAAGCCCGCGACGAAGCGGTTCGCCGGGTGGTCGTAGAGGGACTGCGGGGTGCCGACCTGCTGGAGGCGCGCCTCCGACATGACCGCGATCCGCTGGCCCATCGTCATCGCCTCGACCTGGTCGTGGGTGACGTAGACCGTGGTGACCTTGAGCCGCTGATGGA
Organism: Chloroflexota bacterium; assembly: GCA_017853275.1. Classification (GTDB taxonomy): domain Bacteria; phylum Chloroflexota; class Limnocylindria; order Limnocylindrales; family CSP1-4; genus JAFMJV01. The sequence continues at coordinate 61,373 of JAFMJV010000004.1, read as the reverse complement.
GGCGGGCGATCTCGGCGCGCGTCTGGACGCGCAGCTTCGCGTCCAGGTTCGAGAGCGGCTCGTCCATGAGGAAGACGGCGGGCTCACGGACGATCGCGCGGCCGAGCGCGACACGCTGGCGCTGGCCGCCGGAGAGCTCGCGCGGCTTGCGGTTGAGGAGGTTCTCCAGGGACAGCATCGCCGCCGCCTCCTGGACCCGCTTGTCGATATCCGCCTTGGGCGTCTTGCGCAGCTTGAGCCCGAACGCGAGGTTGTCGCGGACGGTCATGTGCGGGTAGAGCGCGTAGCTCTGGAAGACCATCGCGATGTCGCGATCCTTGGGCGGGACGTTGTTCACGACGCGGTCGCCGATGCGCAGCGAGCCGTCCGAGATCTCCTCCAGCCCCGCGATCATCCGGAGCGAGGTCGTCTTGCCGCAGCCCGAGGGCCCGACGAGGACCATGAACTCGCCGTCCTGGATCTCGAGGTTGAGATCGTTGACGGCGACCACGTCGCCGAACTTCTTCCAGACGTGGTCGAACGTGACCGTGGCCATGCTGAACCCTCCTCCGCCCCGGCCGACGTGGACCCGATATACCGGCACACCACGGAGGTGGGCTCGGCGGATCCCGGACGCGGCCCGGACGAGATGGGCCGGATGATACCGAACGGGGCCCCGGAAGGGGAGGGGTCAGAGCCCCTCGACCACCGCGCGGTCGCGCGCGAGCGTGGCGTGGACCGAGAGCCGGAAGGTCCGGTCGGCACCCGGTGCGAGCTCGAGCGGCCAGGAGACGAGGAAGGCCGCGCCCTGGTGGGTCCGCTCGAAGCCGTCCTCGGAGTTCGAGACGGTATCGATCGAGGACCACCAGACATCCGCGGCCGGCGCCGGCGCGAGCGCGATCGCGGCTCCGATCCAGTCGTTCCCGGCGCGGACCGTCTCCGTGGCCGCGACCTCGCCCTCCCCGTCGAAGCGGACCCGCTCTCCGGGCCGCGGCTCGACCCACGCGGAGGGGTTCCCGCCGCCGCCGAGGAGGTTGAGCGGCCACTCGATCGCGAGCCGGCCGCGGATCGGGGCATCGCCCTCGTTCGCGACGACGAGCTCGAGCGCGATCGCGGGCGCGCTCCGGTCGCCCGTGAAGGCGTAGCTCTTCCGGACCCGGGCCGGGACGCCGGCGAGGAGGCCCGACCAGCCGAGGACGACCCGGTCGTCGCCCGTGGAGAGGATCGTGTGGGCGTCATCCGCCACGGAGCCCAGGTCCGCGGCGCGGGCGGTCGCGACCTCGGCGGGCGTCACGCCGGTGTCCAGGAGGCGGACGATCCCCGCCCGGCGCTCGCGCGGATCGACGACCAGCCGATCCGCGAGGCCGGCCTCCCGGACCTTGACGAGGTCGTGGATCGAGGAGACCCCCTCGCCCGGCTCGGCCGGATCGCCGCCGCCCTGCTCGAAGGCGATCAGCTTCGCGTGGTAGGCCTCGCGGCGGCGCCGGAGGACGGAGAGGGCGGCGTGGCGGACGGCGCGCAGGTCCCACGCGGAGATCCCGCCACCCTCCGCGGGATCGAGCGCCACGATCTGTCCCGGCGAGCGGACGAGCAGCTCATCCGACCCGTCCAGGTCGAGGTCCGCGGCGACGATCCCGTCCACCGCGTTCCCCGCGCGCTGCGCCGCGCGGTCCGCCGCGTCCTCCGCGGCGATCAGGTGCTCCGCCGTGGCGAGCCGCATGTGCGCGATGTAGATCCCGCCGAAGAGCCCGTGCCAGTAGCAGTCGTTCGACTGGCCCTGGTGGAGGTGGTCGAGCGCCGCCTCCCGCACGGGCCCGGGCGCCATCGCATCCACCGCGGCCGAGGTCCGCAGCATCTGCTTGTGGAGGTCGTTGATCTCCCGGTACTTCACCTGGAAGTTGCGCCAGAAGCCGCCGCGCATCCAGCGCACCTCCGGGCGGCCCTCATCCGCGAGCCGGTGGATCGCCTCGCCGTAGGCCGCACCCTCGTCCGCGGGGAGGGCCCACTCGCCCATCTCCGCGTACGAGCCGGTCGGGATGTAGACGCGGCCTACCGGCCGGTGGCCGTCCAGCCACGCCGATGGGGTCGTGGTTGCAAGCCAGTCGCGGTTCGCTTCCAGCGCGGAGAAGAAGCCCTCGACCCACCGGCCGCTTCCCCAGCAGTGCTCCCACGTGGTGGGCCAGGCGCCGAACTTCTCGCCGTCGTCGCCCATCATCCCCACCCGGTCGCCCGCCTCGGTGGCGTGGTCGCGCAGGTAGCCGATGACGTCGTCCACCGTGCCGAACGGGATCCGGTAGCGGAGCCCCATCTCCGTCCCGAAGACGGTGAGCCGCTTCCCCTGGTCCTCGGTCACGAAGGGAGCCCAGAGGCGGTCCTCGGGGATCGCCGCGGCACGGAAGTGCGCGTCGTCCAGGATCGTCCACTCGTATCCGCCGTCCGCGAGGGAGCCGGGGAGCGACGGCTCCCAGACACGCTCCGCAAGCCACGCACCGCGGGGACGCCGGCCGAAGCGGCGCTCCAGCTCGTCGCCCATCCGGCGCAGCTGGGCGACCCGGTCGCGCTCCGGGAGCGAGGCGAGGACCGGCTCGTAGAGCCCGCCACCCACGACCTCCACCTGGCCGCGCGCCACGAGCGCGGCGATCCGCTCCAGGAGCTCGGGACGCTCGCTCCCCAGCCAGGCGAGGAGAGGCCCCGTGTAGTGGAGGCCGAGCCGGACGCCGGGGTGCCGCTCCAGGGCATCGATGAGCGGCCGGTAGGCGGCGTCATGGTTCGCCGCGAAGACGTGGCCGAAGTTCCCCACCGGCTGGTGGTTGTGGAGGACGAGGGCGAGCGAGATCCGCGGCGTGCTCATCGCCGGGAAGGGTAGCGCGGAACGCGACGGCGCGTGTGAACCGGTTTACAGCGCCGGGCCCGGGGGCGGCGTCCGTCCTGCGGTCAGGCTGCCGGCGGGTCGAAGGCGAGCCGGAGGGAGCGCAGGACGCGGTTCGTCACGTCCCCGCGGAGGTCCGGTGTGGGGTCCGCGTCCGGGTCCAGCCGGAGCCCGGGGAGACGCTGGATGAGCCGTTCCACGGCGACCTGGGCCTGGAGCCGTGCGAGCGCGGCGCCGAGGCAGAAGTGCGGCCCGAGGCCGAAGGCGAGGTGGCGGCTCGCCGGCCGGTCGATCCGGAAGGCGTCGGGGTCGGGGTGCCGCTCCGGGTCCCGGTTCGCGGATCCGAGCGCCTGCCGGACGAGGTCGCCCCGGTGGAGCGTCCGCCCGCGCAGCTCGACCTCCTCCGTCACGTAGCGCAGGTTCATCTGGAAGGGCGCGTCGTAGCGGAGCATCTCCTCCACCGCGGGCGCCACGAGCTCGGGGCGCTCCCGGAGGAGCGTCAGCTGGTCCGGGTGGCGGACGAGCGCGCTCATCCCGTTCCCGATCAGGCCGGTCGTCGTGTCGTGGCCGCCGAGGAAGAGGGTGATCGCGGTGGAGAGGACCTCCGCCTCCGTCAGGCGCTCACCGTCGATCTCCACGGTGGCGAGCGCGCTCAGCAGATCGTCCCGCGGAGCGGCGCGGCGCGCCTCCAGCTGCGGCCGGATCCAGGCGCGCGCCTCCTCGATCGCCGCATTCGCCGAATCGCCCGCCTCCGGGACGGCGACCCCCGAGGCGAAGAAGAACGCGTTGATCCGCGTCGTCCAGTCGCGGAAGCGCTCGCGGTCCTCCACGGGGAAGCCTGCGAGCTCCGCGATCACCGTGGCCGGGAGCGGATGGGCGAGGTCGTCGATCAGCTCCATCCGGCCCGTGGGCAGGACCCGCTCGATCGCGGCGTCCACGAGCTCCTCGATGCGCGGCCGGAGCGCTTCCACGCGGCGCGGCGTGAAGGCCGCGCTGACGAGCCCGCGGACCCGGGTGTGGTCGGGCGGATCGCGCTGGGCCATCCCCACCGCGAAGTTCTCGTGGAGCGCGAAGAGCCGCTCCTGCCAGGCGGGCATCCGCTCGATCACCTGCGTCACCCGGTCCGCGCTCGAGAAGCGCCGGGTATCGCGCACGGTCGTCTCGATGTCGTCCCCGCGGGTCATCAGCCAGCAGCCCCAGGGCTCGATCCACGCGATCGGCGCCTCCGTGCGCAGGCGGGCGAGGAGCGGGTAGGGGTCGGCGACGAAGGAGCGGTCCGTGAGGGCGGCGGCGAGCGCGTCCGGGTCGGTCACATCCACGCGCGACATCGTGCCACTTCGGGGGGCGCGGTTTCCTATCATCGGCGCATGAGCCTTTCCGCCCGCGCAGCCCGGCTGACCGGCTGCTACACCACCGTCCCGACCCAGTTCAAGGACGAGCCCGGCCTGCCGCTCAACCTCGACGGGATGAAGCGCCACGTCCGCTTCCTCCTCGACGGGGGCGTGCGCGAGGGGACCGGCGTCCTCCTCGCCGGCGGCGCCGCCGGCGACTTCTCCACGATGAGCTTCGACGAGCGCGTCGCCGTGGCGGAGACCGTCGTGGAGGCGGCGAACGGCGCGATCCCCGTGGCGATGGGCGGCCAGACGACGAGCACCGGCGAGCTCGTCCGGCTCGTGAAGGCCGCGGAGCGGATCGGCTGCACCTTCGTCCAGGTCTCGCCCCCCTTCTACTTCGGCCACACGGAAGGCGACTTCCTGGAGTACGTGGAGGCGGCCGCAAGCGCCGCGAACGTGGGTCTCATCATCTACAACACCTACTGGACCTCGGCAGGGGTCACGGAGGGGATGGTCGAGAAGCTCGCCCGGATCCCGAACGTGGACTCCCTGAAGTGGTCCGCGCCGGACGGGATGCAGCTCGCCTTCGAGGGCGTCGTCCAGCGCTTCTCGGATCGCTTCTCGATCATCGACAACCAGTGCCGCTTCCCGATCAGCCACATGCTCGGTGCGCGCTCGATCGAGATCCACATCGCGAATCACTGGCCGCAGTGGGCGGTCGCCCTCTGGCAGAAGCTCGAGCGGCACGAGTACGAGGCGGCCCAGAAGGACATCATGGACGTCCTCTACCCCTACATGAAGCTGTGGTGGGAGATGGAGTCCTACACCTCGGGCGACGGCTACATGGACAAGCTGTGCATGGAGCTCGTGGGCCTCCCCTCCTCGCGCTGCCGCCCGCCCACGCGGGATGTCCGCGCGCAGTACCGCGACCGCGCCCGGCAGATGCTCATCGAGACGGGCGTCCCCGGCGTCGTCCCCGCGTAGCCGGCACCGCGGCCCGGTGGAGGCGCCGCGCCCGCTCCGGCTCGCGATCGTCGGGCTGGAGCACTACCACGTCACGGCGTGGGCGGAGACCGCCCTCCTCTGCCCGGAGGCGGTGGAGGTGGTCGCCCTCCACGATCCGGACCCGGACGCGATCCGCCGGCTCGCGCCCCGCTACGTGGACCCTGCCCTCGCCCCGGCGATCCCCGGCCCGCTCCGGTCCCTCCCCGCGGAGACCGACCTCGAGCGGCTGATCGCGGAGCACCGGCCCGATCTCGCCCTCGTCATGCTCCCCAATGAGCAGGCACCCGGCGCGATCGCGCGCCTCGCGGCGGCGGGGGTCCACCTCCTCGTGGACAAGCCGGCCGCCCGGAGCGCGGACGAGCTCGCCCCGGCGCTCGCGATCGCGCGTGCCAACGGGGTCCGCGTGGCGACCGGCCTCGTCCGTCGCTACGCCGGCGCGTGGCGGGCCGCCCGCGATCTCGTGGCGACCGGCCGGCTCGGGCCGCTGATCTCCGCCGAGGCGGTCTTCGCCGCCTCCACCGTCCAGGTGCGCGGAGCGGAGAACCCGATCTTCGATCCGCTGGGGGCGGGCGGCGGGATCCTCTCCTGGCTCGGCGTCCATGACGTGGACGCGCTCCTCTGGCTGAGTGGCGAGGAGGCGGTCGAGGTGAGCGCGCTCGCCGCGCGCGTCGCCGTCCCGGGTCTCGGCGTGGAGAACGCGATCTCCGTCGCGATCCGGCTCTCCGGCGGCGGGATCGCCACCGTCCACGATGCCTACGCGCTCCCGGCGCGCGGCTACCGGACCTGGTTCGCCCTGCGGGGTGCCGCGGGATCGCTCGAGATGGGACCCGGGGAGGGGTTCTCCGTTCTCGCGCCGGAGCCGGACGGGCCCTTCCTCGCCACGGAGCGCCACGAGCACCCGGACCCGGTGGCCGGCGGCTACGGGGAGGGCGGCCGGCGGGCGCTCCTCGACCTCGTGGCCGCGATCCGCGAGGGACGGGACCCGGCAGCGTCCGGCGCGGGGCTCCTGGCGGCGCTGCGGGTGATCGACGCGGCCTACCGCTCCGTGCGCGAGGGGCGCGTCATCCGGGTCGCTGCGGGCTGAGCCCCGCGCCCGCGCGGCGCGTCAGCGGTCGTTCGTGGAGCGCTGGTCGAAGGCGTCGCGGAGGCCGTCCCCCACGAAGTTCACCGCGAGCACCATCGTGACGATCGCGAGCGCCGCGGGGACCCACTGCCAGATGTAGCGCTCGAGGACGGTGATCGTGCGCGCCCCGTTCACGAGGTTCCCCCAGCTCGGCGTGGGCGGCTGGATGCCGAGGCCGAGATACGAGAGGCCCGCCTCGAAGATGACCACGGAGGCGACGCCGAAGGTCGCCAGGACGACGATCGGGGCGATCGTGTTCGGGAGGACGTGGGAGATGATCATCCGCCGGTCCGAGACCCCGATCACCTTGGCGGCCTCGATGAAGGTGGCGCTCCGGAGCGCGAGGACCTGGCCACGGACGATCCGGGCGCCCCGTGCCCAGGTCACCACGCCGATCATCAGGATGAGCGTGGAGAGCCCCGGCCCGATGAGCGCGGAGACGACGAGGAGCAGGAGGATCACCGGGAAGCTGAGCGCCACGTCCACGATGCGCATGAGGGTCGCGTCCGTCCGTCCGCCGAGGTAGCCGGAGATGACGCCCACGATCACGCCGATGAGCGTGGAGAGGAGGACGGAGGCGAAGGCGACGATGAGCGAGACCCTCCCGCCCACGAGGACGCGCGAGAGGACATCCCGGCCCAGGCCGTCCGTGCCGAGGAGGAAGGTCTGGACGTGCTCGACCTCCGCACGGACCGACTTCCCGTTCGCGTCACGGAGGTTCTTGCAGGTCGAGAGGTCGTTCGGGTCCGTGCAGGTCGTCATGTCCTTCACGAACTCCTTCGTCGTCCAGGTGATCGTCCCGGGCGGCATGTTCGCGATCTCGGTGTTCTGGGCGAGCGCGGCTTCCTCCGAGCCCACGATCGCAAGGACGATGATCGCGATGATCGCGATCAGCCCCACGAGCGCGAGCCGGTGACGGAGGAAGCGCCGGATCGTCCGCCGGCGCGGCGATTCGATCTTCTGGGTCCGCGTGGGCCGGGTGATCGTGACGGCGAGCGGCTCCTGGACGGACATCTCAGGACCTCCGGATCCGGGGATCGGCGAACCCGTACGCGACGTCCGCGATGAGGTTCGCGAGAAGGACGACGAAGGCGAGGACGAGGGTGATCCCCATGATCAGGTAGAAGTCGCGGTTCCCCACTCCGTCCACGAGCGACTGGCCCATCCCCGGCCAGGTGAAGACCTGCTCCGTGACGACCGCTCCGCCGATCAGCTCCGGGAGGGACAGGGCGAGGATCGTGATGATCGGGATGAGGGCGTTCCGGAATGCGTGACGGTTGATGACGATCCGGTTCGGGAGCCCCTTGGCGCGCGCCGTGGCGATGTAGTCGCTGTTGATGACCTCGAGCATCGAGGCGCGGGTGTAGCGCAGGAAGGTCGCGGCATACCCGAAGCCGAGGATGAGCGCCGGCAGCGCGAGGTGGCGCAGGAAGTCGAAGAAGTCGTTCTCCTTGCCCACCGTCGTCATGCCGCCGATCGGGATGAGGTCGAGCTGGAGCCCGAGGAGCCAGAGGCCGCCGAGCCCGAGGAGGAACGAGGGGATCGAGATCCCGAGGAAGGTGATCCCGGTGAGGAGGAAGTCCAGCTTGGAGTACTGGCGGACCGCGGAGAGGACCCCCAGCGGGACGCCCACGAGGAGCCCGAAGATGAGCGCGGTCCCCATGAGGATCGCGGAGTTCTTGAGCGTCCGCCAGACGTCGTCCGCGATCGCGACACCGGTATCGATCCGGTAGCCGAGCTCGCCCGTGAGGGCCGCACCGAGCCAGCGGATGTAGCGGATGGGAAGCGGCTGGTCCAGCCCGAGGCGCTCGCGCACCTTGGCGATCGCGACCGGGTCGGCCGCGAACTCGGGCCGCACGAAGGCGGAGCTCGCATCACCGGGTGCGAGCGCGATGAAGACGAAGACGATGAAGGTGATCCCGAGGAAGACCGGGATGCTGATGAGGATCCGCCGGATGATGAATGTCGTCATCGTCGTCGTCAGGCTACCGGGGAAGAGGAAGGGCGGCGCCCGTGAGCGCCGCCCTTCCGCATCGTTCCGGATCGGCCGGGATTACCCGACCTTCTCCCACTTCTCGACGGCGTCGTAGTACGACCCACCGCCGGCGGCCGGGATGAGGATCACGTTCTGCAGGCTGTTGCTGACGACGTGATACCGGACGGTCTGCCAGAGGTAGAGCCAGGGGAGGTCATCCGCCATGATCTGGCACGCCTGCTGGTAGATCGCATCCTGCTCGGCCGGGTCGAACGCGGTCGGACCGGAGTCCAGGAGCGCGTCGAGCTCCGGGTTCTCGTAGTGCCACGCGTTCGCGCCGCTCCAGCCGTTGTTGCCGGCCGGGTGGGCGGACTTGGAGTAGAAGTAGTTCCGGGCGCGCTCGCCGGTGGGGCCGTTCGCCGCACCGAAGAAGCTGATCTCGGACTCACCCTGCTCGTAGTAGCGCTCGACCCAGCCCTCGGCCATCTGCTCGATCTTCACCGTCAGACCGAGCGTCTCCTGCCAGCCCGCGGCGATCGCGGTCATGACGTTGAGGGAGAGCGCATCGGTGTAGTAGGTGTCGAAGGTGAGCTCGCCGATGGAGGCGACATCGACGCCCGACGAGGCGAGGAGCTCCTGCGCCAGCTCGGGGTCGTACTCCTGGGCCGCGACGTCACCCTGGAGGTTCGGCCGGCCGTAGAGGCACGGGACGATCTCCGCGGCGCCGCCGTAGATGTTCTCGATGATCGACTCGCGGTCGATCGAGGCGAGGAGCGCATGGCGGAAGTCATCGTTCGCGCACGCCGGGACCTTGACCGGGTTGCACTGGATGACGTTGTCCACGCCGGACGGGCCGGGGAAGACGGTCGCGTTCGCGTTCTCGCTCTCGCGCGCCACCTCGTCCGCGGTGAGGTACGTGAAGTCGATCTCACCGTTGTCGAAGGCGAGGAGGGCCGCCGCCGGGTCCACGAAGTTGCGGCGGATGAGCGTGCCGATCTTGGGCGCCCCGAGGAAGTAGTTCGGGTTCGCCTTCAGCTCGACCGACTCGCCGGGGGTGTAGGCGTGCCACATGAAGGGGCCGGTGCCGACCTGGCCCTCGGCCCAGTACGGGTTCTCCTTGAGCGTCGCCACGTCGAGCTGGCCGACGAGGTGCTCCGGGAGGATGAAGAGCTCCGAGATCGAGTCCGGGAAGAGCGCGTTCGGGGCCTTGAATGTGACCGCGATCGTGTGATCGTCGATCACGTTGACGCCCGAGAGGGTGTCCGCGGTGCCCGCGAGGACCTCGTCCGCACCCACGACCGACTGGAGCGGCGCGCCGTAGACGGCCGTCATGTTCTTGTCCGGGTCAAGGGCGAGGTTGAAGGAGAAGGCGACGTCCTCCGCGGTGAAGGGCTCGCCGTCATGCCAGGTGACGTCCGGGCGGAGCTTGAAGGTCCAGGTGAGCTGGTCCTCCGAGATCTCCCACGACTCGGCGAGGTCGCCGATGAGGTCGCCGTAGCGGTCGCCGTCGACCTCGTAGGTCGTCAGGCGGCTGTAGATCTTGTTGAAGAAGTGCGCGTCGCCGCCACCGTCCCACGGGGTGACCCAGTCGACGCCGTTGCAGCACGGGCCGATCCACGCGCCCGTGACCGTCGGGCCCTCCTCCTGGGCTGCGACGGGGGTCACCGCCGCTGCCGGGACGAGAAGCGCGACGCCCAGGAAGGCTGCGGCAAGCCGCCGCAGGCTTCGCTTCGTCATTGCTGACCTCCTCCGATCTCCTTGCGACGTCGCCGCACTTGCGGCCGACCGTTCGCGGATGGGGAGGGTAGCACCCGCTGCAAGCCCCGTGGCCGCCATCCTGCGCGGTCCCGCGGGTCGCCGGGAGGGCGCGCGAGCGCGCGCGAGACCCGGCTACCATCCCGGGGCCGTCCCCGCCGGAGGTCCCGGTCCGGGGCGTGGCAGCGATCGCCGGAGGCCCCGTGTCCGATCTCCTTCTCCGCGGCGGGCGGATCGTCGATCCCGGGCGCGGGGTCGACCGCACGGGAGACCTCCTCGTCCGTGACGGCCGGGTGGCCGCGATCGGTGCCCCGGGGGAGACCGGGGCCGCCCCGGACGCCACGGTCATCGATGCCGCGGGGGCGCTCGTCCTCCCCGGCCTCATCGACCTCCACGGCCACTGGTACGACGCGAGCCCGTACGGCGTCGACCCGCTCGCGAGCCTCGCCGGTGGCGCGACCACCGCGGTGGACGCCGGGACCGCGGGCTACGGGACCTTCCCCGCATTCCGCCGCTACGTCATCGACCGCTCGCCCGTCCGCGTCCTCGCCTACATCCATGTCGCCGCCGCGGGCCTCGCGGCGAGCGTCGTGGGCGAGCTCGAGGAGATCCGCTACGCCCGCCCGCGGGAGACGGCGGAGGTGATCCGGGCGCACCGGGAGGTCGTCGTCGGGGTGAAGGTGCGGATCGGGACCCAGGCCTGCGGGGCGAACACCACCGCGGCGCTCACCCTCGCGCTCGAGGCCGCCGAGCTCGCGGGGACCCCCGCGATGGTCCACATCGCGGATGGGGCGGATGTCCCGGCCGTCCTGCGCGCCCTCCGGCCGGGGGACGTGGTCACCCATGCGCTCACCGCGAACGGGACGGGGATCCTGGACACGGACGGCCGGATCCACCCCGCCGCGCGCGAGGCCCGCCGGCGCGGGATCCTCTTCGATGTGGGCCACGGCTGCGGCAGCTTCACGTGGCGGACGGCACGCCGGGCGCTCGAGGAGGGCTTCGCCCCGGACACGATCAGCACGGACCTCCACCGCTACTCCATCGACTACCCGGTGGTCGACCTGCCCACGACGATGGCGAAGCTGCGCCACCTCGGGATGAGCGAGGGCGAGGTCCTTGCCTCCGTCACCTCCCGCGCCGCGGCCGCCCTCCAGCGGGACGACGTGGGGAGCCTGGCGCCTGGTGCGCGCGCGGACATCACGCTCCTGCGTCCGGGTCCGGACACCCTTCTCCGGGACGCGGAGGCGCTCGGGGAGGTGGTCACGGCCCCCTGGCGCCCCGCCCTCGCGATCGTGGGTGGGACGGTCCACGACCCGGCCGCGATCCAGGTCCCGCTCCGGCCCTACGTGGCCGCGGATCACGAGGTCGACTGCACCGCCCCGCTCGGCTGAGACGCGGGCCGCCGGCCCGCGCGATCCCTCAGGTCCGGTCGCGCAGCTCGATCCAGCGCAGCTCGATGCCGCGCCCCGGGAGGGGGTAGGTGTGGAGGACGGCGGCAAGCCGGCCGCCGCCGAGCTCGACGACGTCCGGGTAGCCGCAGACGCTCCCCGGCTCGTGGAGCGCATCCTCGCCCGCCGCGTAGAGCTGCCCGCCGAAGGTCCAGCTCGCCCCGCCGTCCCGGCTCCAGCTGAGCGAGACGCCGCGCCGGCCCGGATCCTCGTCGCGATAGGCGCACACGATCGTGCCGGACGGGAGCCGGTGGAGCTTGATGTTCGATCCCAGGAACGGCGTGGGGGCGATCGGCGTCCAGCTCCGCCCCTCGTCCGCGGACCACGACTGCACGCTCTGACGCGTCAGGTGCTCCCGGACCACGGCGAGGAAGCGGCCGTCCGCGAGCCGGACGACGTCGATATCGCTGTAGTCCCGCCCGGGCTCCTGCGCGATCACCGTGGGCGGTGTGAAGTCGTCCCCGCCGGGACCGGTGAACGTGACGCCGGAGTGCCAGCCCACATCCCGGCCCTCCGTCCCCATCGTCGCCCACAGGAGGCGCCCATCCGAGAGGGGGTGCGGGTTGCTCGCACCGTAGAGCTCGGTCCAGTGCGGGAAGAGCCGGATCTCCGGCCCCGGGTCGCTCCACGTCCGGCCGCCGTCCCGGGTCGTGGCAGACGCGATGAACCAGCCGGTCATCGGCTCCGTGCCGCCGAGCGAGAGGTCGATCCGGATCCGCCCGAGGAGGAGGCGGATGTCGTCGTCCGCGATCCGCGCAAGGCCCCCCATCGCGAGGCAGAACCAGCCCGGCACGGCGTAGATCGCGGACGGGTCGCTCCACGTGGCGCCACCATCGTCCGAGGTCGCGAGCATGAGCGCGGCGTCGTTCGCCAGCGCCGGGCCCGTGGTCTGGGAGAAGACGAGGAGGAGGCGGCCGCTCCCCTCCTGGCGGACGAGGCTCGCTGCCGAGCGCCGGCGGGGTGCGCCGTCCGCGAAGAGGGCGCGCTCCGCGACGACCGCGAGGGGGGCATCCGGGAGGAGCCGCGCCGACGTTCGCTCCGGGCCCATCGGCTCAGTCCGGCTCGACGACCGTGGGCGCCGCGGGACGCGCCGCCTCCGCCGCTTCCTCCGGGAAGTGGCAGGCGGTCTCGAGCCCCGGGCGGTCCGGGCGCGGCAGGAGGGCGGGCTCCTCGGCGGCGCAGCGCTCCGGGTTCCCGAGCTTCTCGCGCAGCCAGCAGCGGGTGTGGAAGCGGCAGCCGCTCGGCGGGTTCGCGGGGCTCGGGATATCGCCCTTGAGGATGATCCGCTTCCGGTCCCGCTCCAGGCGCGCATCCGGGATCGGCACCGCGGAGAGGAGGGCGATCGTGTAGGGGTGGTGGGGATGCGCATAGAGGGTGTCCACGGGGCCGATCTCCACGACCTTCCCGAGGTAGAGGACCGCGACCCGGTCCGCGATGTGCTTGACCACCGCGAGGTCGTGGGCGATGAAGAGGTAGGTGAGCCCCATCCGGTCCTGGAGGTGCTCGAGGAGGTTGATCACCTGCGCCTGGACCGAGACGTCGAGCGCGCTCACCGGCTCGTCCGCCACGATCAGGCGGGGCTCCACCGCAAGCGCGCGGGCGATCCCGATCCGCTGCCGCTGGCCGCCGCTGAACTCGTGGGGGAAGCGCTCGATGAAGGCCGGGTCGAGCCCGACCATCGTGAGGAGCTCCGCGATCCGGTCATGGCGGGCGGACCCGGTGGCGAGCCCGTGGACGCTGAGCGGCTCGCTCAGGATCTCGCCCACGGTGTGGCGCGGGTCGAGGCTGGAGTAGGGGTCCTGGAAGACCATCTGGACGTCCCGCCGGCGGGCACGCAGCTCGCGTCCCTCGAGGGAGAGCAGGTTCGTCCCGTCGAGCTCGATCGTCCCGGTCCGGGGCTCGTTGAGGCGGACGATCGCGCGTCCGATCGTCGTCTTCCCGGAGCCCGATTCCCCGACGAGCCCGAGCGTCTCGCCGGGCTGGATCGAGAGGTCGACGCCATCCACCGCGCGGACCCAGCCGGAGCGGCGCTGGAGGATCCCCGAGGTGATCGGGAAGTGGACGCGCAGGTCCCGGATCCGGAGGAGATCCCCCGGCATCTCCGGGGCTGCCGCGCCGGTCGTCTCCGCGATGCTCATGAGGCGGCCTCCACGGGGACCACGACGGCGATCTTCTCCGCCACCGCGGCCGGGGGGTCCGCGGGCCGGAACCCCGGGACGAGCGAGCGCCCGGCGCGCGCCTCCTCCGCGGTGGGGTGGTGGTGGCAGGCGATCGAGCGTCCGCTCTCCGCCTCGCGGACCGGCAGGAGGCGCGGATCGTCCGCCCAGCAGACCTCCTCACGCCACATGCAGCGGGGGGCGAAGGGGCAGCCGGGGAGGTCCGTGGCGAGGTCGGGTGGGGTCCCCTCGATCGGCCGGAGCGTCATCCCCCGCGGGTCGTCCAGGCGGGGCAGGGAGCGGAGGAGCCCGCTCGTGTAGGGGTGGGCGGGGTCGGCCAGCACCGACTCGGTGGGCCCGGTCTCCACGATCCGGCCCGCGTACATCACGGCGATCCGGTCCGCGAGCCCCGCCACCGTGCCGAGGTCGTGGGTGATGAGGAGGACCGCCATCCCGAGCTCGGAACGGAGCCGGGCGATGAGGCTGAGGATCTGCGCCTGGATCGTCACGTCGAGCGCGGTGGTGGGCTCGTCCGCGATGAGGAGCGAGGGCTGGCAGCTGAGCGCGATCGCGATCATCGCCCGCTGGCGCATCCCGCCGCTGTACTGGTGCGGGTACTCCTTCAGGCGCCGCTCCGCGTCCGGGATCCCCACCAGCTGGAGAAGCTCCAGGGCTCGCGCGTGCGCCTGGGACGAGGTGAGGTCCGTATGGGTCTCCAGGGCCTCCGTGATCTGGCGCTCGATCGTGAGGACCGGGTTGAGGCTGGAGAGCGCGTCCTGGAAGATCATCGCGATCCGCGCCCCGCGGATCCGCGAGAGCTGGGCGGTGGAGAGGCCGATCAGCTCCTGCCCCTCGAAGATGACGCTCCCGCGCGGGACCCGCGAGGTGCGCGGCGGGAGGAGGCCGAGGAGGGTGAGGGCGCTCACGCTCTTCCCCGATCCGGACTCGCCGACGATCGCGAGGGTCTCGCCCGCCCGTATCTCGTAGCTCAGGCCGCGAACGGCGCGGACGGTCCGGTTCCGCCCCACGAACTCGACGTGGAGGTCCCGAACGCTCAGCAGCGGCTGGCTCGTCTCCGTCATCGCCTCTGGCATCTCCGCTCCGCTCCCGGCCGGCGCGGGCCGGCCTCCGTGTGGATGCGCGCCCCCGTGGCGGGAGCGCGTAGCGTATCCGACGCGTGCCGTCCTCCGTCGCGTCGTCGCGCACCCGTCCCCGCGCCCGTTCCGCTGCCGTAGGATGGCGGCGGACCGCGCCCGGGCGCGGAGCAGGCGTCTGGAGGAGCGAAGAGGGATGGCCAGCGAGGGGCCCGGCGAGCGGGTCGCGATCGTCACCGGCGCGGCCGGCATGCTCGGATCCGCGATGGCGCGGCGGCTGGTCGCGGACGGGCTGCGGGTCGCCGTGGCGGACCTCGATCCGGCCGCCTGCGCGACGGTCGCCGCGGCGATCGACCCCTCCGGCGCGCGCGCCCGTGGCTTCCGGCTCGACGTCACGGACGAGGCCTCCGTGGC
The DNA here is from genome assembly GCA_017853275.1 of Chloroflexota bacterium. Classification (GTDB taxonomy): domain Bacteria; phylum Chloroflexota; class Limnocylindria; order Limnocylindrales; family CSP1-4; genus JAFMJV01. The sequence continues at coordinate 46,221 of JAFMJV010000004.1, read as the reverse complement.
TGCCGCCGTGGACGCGGTGGTCGCCTGGGCGGGACGGGTGGACGTCCTCGTCAACAACGCGGGGATCTGCGAGGCCCCGGCGCCGGCCTGGGAGATGGACCTCGCCACGTGGGGGCGGACCCTCGCGATCGACCTCACCGGCGTCTTCCTGTGCACCCGGGCGGTCCTCCCGGGGATGATCGCGCGCCGCTGGGGCCGGGTCGTGAACATCTCCTCGATCGCGGGCAAGGAGGGGAAGCACAACCCGGTCGCCTATGCCGCCGCCAAGTCCGGCGTCATCGGGCTGACCAAGGCGACCGCCTTCGAGGTGGCCCCGCACGGTGTCCTCGTGAACGCGATCACCCCGGGCTCGATCTGGTCGCAGAACTGGGCCGCGATGCCGGAGGCGACCCGGAAGGAGTTCGAGGCGCGCCATCCGGTCGGACGCTTCGGGCAGGCGGACGAGGTGGCCGCGATGGTCGCCTTCCTCGCCTCGGACGCCTGCTCCTTCTCCACGGGCGCGGTCTTCGACGTCTCCGGCGGACGCGCCGGCTACTAGCGAGCGCTCCCATGCATGACCTGCTCATCCGTGGCGCGACCCTCCATGACGGCACGGGCCGTCCCGGGGCGCGTGCCGACGTGGCGGTGGCGGACGGCCGGATCGCGGCGGTCGGGCCGGAGGCGGGCGCGGACGGCGCGCGGCGCACGATCGACGCCGGCGGGCTCGTCATCGCACCCGGCTTCATCGACCTCCACTCCCATGCCGATTTCACCCTGCCCAGCTACCCCGATGCCCTCTCCTCGCTCACCCAGGGGGTGACGAGCGAGGTGGTGGGGAACTGCGGCTACTCGCCCGCGCCGCTCTCCCCGGACCCCGCGAAGGCGGCCGCCCACCGGGCGGTCTGCCACGGGCTCGGGCCGGACCTCGACTGGGGCTGGCGGACGTGGGGCGAGTACCTCGACCGGCTCGACGCCGCGCGGCCGGCGGTCAATGCGCTCCCCCTCGTCGGGTTCGGCGCCGTGCGCAACGCGGTCGTCGGGGGCGACGATCGGCCCGCCACGCCGCTCGAGCGCGCCGCGATGGCCCACGAGGTCGAGGTCGCGCTCCAGGGCGGCGCGTGGGGCTTCTCCACCGGGCTCGTCTACCCGCCCGGATCCTTCGCGTCCACGGACGAGGTGATCGCGGTGGCCGCCCCCCTCGCGGGCCACGACGCGCTCTACGCCAGCCATATCCGGAGCGAGGCGGGTGGTCTCCTGGATGCGATCGACGAGGCGATCGCGGTGGGGCGGGCGCACGGGGTCCGCGTCCAGGTCTCCCACCTCAAGGCGCTCGGCCGCGCGAACCACGGACGTGCCGCGGATGCGGTGGCGCGGATCGCGGCCGCCCGCGCGGCGGGGCTCCGGGTGACCGCGGATGCCTACCCGTATGCCGCGGGATCCACCTTCCTCTCCCAGGTCCTCCCGCCCTGGGTCCACGCGGGCGGCAACGAGGAGCTCCTCGCGCGGATCGCGCGGCCGGAGGTCCGGGACCGGATCCGTGCCGAGATCGCGAGCGGGCTCCCCGGCTGGTCGAACTACGTGGATGGCTCCGGCGGCTGGGGCGGGATCCGGATCGCGGCGGGGGTGGACCCCCGGAATCGGCCGCTGGAAGGCGGGCTCGTGGATGCGCTCGCCCGCCGCGACGGGAAGGACCCGCTCGACCTCGTCCTCGATGCCCTCCTCATCGACCGTGGCGCCACGATGATGATCGCCCACTTCATGGCGGACGCGGATGTCGACACCGTCTACCGGGCGCCCTTCGTCGCGGTCGGGTCGGACCAGCTCGGCGTCCTCGCCCGGGACACGCGCGTCCACCCGCGCGCCTACGGGACCTTCGCCCGGCTCATGGGCCCCTGGGTGCGCGAGCGCGGCCTCCTCGACATGGCGAGCGCGATCCACCGGGCCACCGGCCTGGCCGCCTCGATCCTCGGGCTCACCGACCGCGGCGTGGTGGCACCCGGGATGGTCGCGGACCTCGTCCTCCTCGATCCCCACCGCCTGACGGACCGTGCGACCTACGAGGAGCCGACCCTCCTCGCGACGGGCGTCGAGGCGGTCTGGCTCGCGGGCCGGACGGCGATCGAGGGCGGGATCGTCCGGGACGCGCGCCTCGGGCGCGTCGTCCGCCGGCCGGCGCGCGCGTAGCGGTCGGAGAGAGCGGGGGAGGGGGAGCGGATGGAACCGTCGATCGTGCTCGCGGCCGTCGTCATCGGCTATCTGCTCGGGAGCATCTCGTTCGCCCGGATCGTGGCGGCACGGGTGAAGCCCGGGGAGGATGTGACGAGCGTCTCGGTCGTGGTGGGAGACGGCCACGACTTCACCTTCCGCTCCGTGAGCGCGACCGCGGTGCGCGTGAAGGTCGGCCGGCGCTGGGGGATCCTCACCGGCGTCCTGGACATGCTCAAGGTCGCCCTCCCGGTCCTCGCCTTCTCCCTCCTCTACCCGGGGGAGCCCTACGCCCTCATCGTGGCGGGCGCCGGGCTCGTGGGCCACGACTGGCCGATCTGGCACCGCTTCCGCGGCGGGCGCGGCGAGAGCGTGATCTACGGCGCCCTCTTCGTCCTCGACCCGCTCGGCGCGGTCGTGACCACGGTCGCCGGCATCCTCATCGGCGTCCTCGCCGGGAACATCCTCGCGGTCCGCTGGGCCGGGATGATCCTCGTGGTCCCGTGGTTCCTCGTCGTCCGTGACGATCCCGCAGCGGCGCTCTGGATGGTCTTCTCGCTCGCGCTCTACTTCCTCTCCCTGCGCCCCGAGCTCGTCCAGTACATCGCGATGCGCAGGACCGGTGACCCGCCCACGAACGAGACGATCTCGCGCGACCTCGGGATGGGCGCCGGGCTCGGCCGGACGGTGGATCGGATCTCGATCCCCGGCCTCGTCCGCCGCCTCCGGTCGCGCGGGCAGGCCCCGAGCGAGGGGTGAGGCGCGCCCTCCCGCCGGTGTGCGCGCGCGTCGCGCCGCGCGCCTGCGCCCGGCCTAGACTGGCGCCGTCCGGGCGGAGCGCCCGGGCCACCGCGTCCGGGGATCCGGACCCGACCCCCGGGAGACCTGCATGACCCTGCGCACCGTGATCGTCGGCCTCAGCTGGATCGCCGCGGATCCGGCGGCGCCCGCGTCGGACCCCGTCCTCGGCACGGCGATGCCCTTCAGCCACGCCTCCGCGCTCGCCGCGATCCCCGAGGTGACGGTCGTCGCGGGCGTGGACATCGTCCCCGCCTCGCGCGAGAAGTTCCTCGCCACCTGGGGGAGCCGCTGGCCGGGCGTCAAGGTCTACGACGACTTCCGCGCCGCGATCGCGACGGAGAAGCCGGACCTCGTCTGCGTCGTCACGCCGGACCACCTCCACAAGGGGGTCGTCCTCGCCGCGCTCGAGGCCGGGACGCGGATCATCTTCTGTGAGAAGCCGCTCTCGATCAATCGCGCGGAGGCGGACGAGATGGTCGCCGCGGTCCGCGCCGCGGGCGCCACGATGTCCGTCAACTACACCCGACGCTGGTTCCCCAGCTACTGCGAGGCGCGCCGGATCGTGCGCGCGGGCGAGATCGGCAAGCTGTCGCAGATCGTCGCGATCAGCGGCGGCCCGCGGGCGATGCTGTGGCGGAACCACACCCACCTCATCGACCTCATGAACTTCCTCGCGGACGACGAGCCCGAGTGGGTCCTCGCGGAGCTGGAGCGCGGCTTCGAGTCCTACGGGACCGTCTACGCCGGCGACGGCGGGAACGACCCGGCGACCGAGCCCGGGGCGAACTTCTACATCGCCTACCGCAACGGCGTGCGCGCCTACGTCACCGGGGTGAAGGACACCCCGCCCGGCGAGCCGACGATCAACCTCCTCGGCCCCGAGGGCCGGGTCGTCATGGACCTCACCGGGATGCGCAAGATCTCGTTCGGAGCCGGCAACGTCCGGGTCGGCCCGGTCCCGATCGTCACCGAGGTCATCGAGCCGAAGGCGACCGTCTCCGGGATGCACGCCGCGATCCTCGACCTCATCGCCGCGCATCGCGAGGGGCGCGACCCCCAGAGCCCGCCCGAGGTCGCGCGCCGGACGGTCGCGATCACGGACGCGATCCTGCTCAGCCAGCAGCGCGGCAATGTCCCGGTCCGGCTCTCCGAGCTGGCGCCGGGCGCCTGACCCCACCAGCACCCCAACCCACGTACGCCGGCCGAGCCGGAGGAGGAGACGCAGATGCGCATCGCGACGATCAAGGGCCCCAAGGGCCAGGCACGGACCGCCGCCGTCATCGGTGAGGAGGGGAAGGAGATCGTGATCGATCTCCACGACGCCACGGACGGGAAGGTCCCGGTGGGTGACGTCATGGCCCTCCTCGCGGCCGGCCCCGGCGCGCTCAAGGCCGCGAAGGCGGCCGCGAAGAAGGCGACGAGCGGGAAGAAGCTCTCCGGCGTCACCCTCCTCGCGCCGATCGCGCGCCCGGGCAAGATCCTGTGCGCCGCAGGGAACTACCAGAAGCACATCGAGGAGGGCGGCGGGAAGCGCCTCGACAAGTCGAAGAACGTCCCGAAGCTCTTCATGAAGCCGTCCACCGCGGTCGCGGGACCCGGCGAGATCGTCCCCATGCCCACGACCTCGAAGACGATGGACTGGGAGCTCGAGCTGGGCGTGATCATCGGCAAGACCGGTCGGAACATCCCGGTCTCCGAGGCGCTCGACTACGTGGCCGGCTACACGGTGGTGAACGACCTCTCCGCGCGGACCGCGGACTGGGGCGTGAGCGGCCGCAACCCGTCCGAGTGGGACCTCTTCTTCGACTGGCTGAACGGGAAGTGGCCGGATGGCTTCCTCCCGATGGGCCCCTGGATGGTCACCGCGGACGAGATCCCGGACCCCCAGAGCCTGGCCATGACGCTCAAGGTCGGGAAGAAGAAGCACCAGGACGCGACCGCCGCGGACATGATCTTCTCGTGCGCGGAGCTGATCGCCTTCGCGTCCCGCTTCATGACCCTGGAGCCCGGTGACATCATCGCCACCGGGACCCCGGACGGGGTCGGCGACGCGTCGGGGACCTACCTCAAGAAGGGGCAGATCATGGAGGGCTGGATCGAGGGGATCGGGACCCTCATCACCCCGGTCGGGCCGGCCTTCAAGGACCGGATCTAGGCCGGGCTGCCGGAGGAGGGGGCGATGGGCGCGCCGCTCGGCGTCGGCGTCATCGGGACCGGCTTCATGGGCCGGACCTGGGCGAACGTCGCGGCGCGTCTCCCCGAGACCCGGCTCGTCGCCGTCGGGGGCGGCCGTGCCGCCCCCGAGGTCGCGGCACGGATGGGCGTCCCCGCGCTCGATCCCGCCGCGCTCATCGCGCACCCGGACGTCGCGATCGTCGTGGTCGCGACGCCCCCGGCGAGCCACCGTGGCTACGTGGAGGCGGCCGCCGCAGCCGGGCGCCACCTCCTCGTGGAGAAGCCGATGGCACCGAGCGCGGCGGATGCGCGCGCGATGAGCGCCGCGTGCGCCGCGGCGGATGTCCGGCTCGCGGTCGTCTCCCAGCACCGCTTCCGGGCAGCCCCCCGGGCGGCCCGCGCGCTGATCGACGCGGGCCGGATCGGGGAGATCCGGATGATCCGGGTCTTCGGGCCGGGGATCGAGTGGGACCTCCCGCCGGACGCGTGGAACAGCGACGAGCGGAACGTCACCCCCTTCGCCGACTGGGGCGCGCATGCCTGCGACCTCGTCCGCTGGTTCGGCGGCGCGGACGGCGTCCACGTGAGCGCCCGCTACACGAGCTATACGGAGGGCCCGCCGCGCGGCCGGACCGCGATGGTCCAGCTGGAGCTCGCGAACGGCGTCCTCGCCCACGCCTGGCTGAGCTACGAGATGCCCGCCCCCGGGATGGGCTCCTTCCTCCAGCTCCTCATCGTGGGCTCGACGGGCGTCATCGACCTCGATTCCTACGGTGTCTGCCGGATCCAGCGCCCGGACGGCAGCTGGGAGGAGACCTTCCGCCAGCCGCCCTTCGACCCGCTCGACCCCGAGGCCCCCGTGCGCCTCGAGGCCTATACCCGCCAGCTCGCCGATCTCGCCGCAGCGGTCACGGAGAGGCGGCGGCCGTTCGTGGACGGTGACGAGGGTGCGCGGACGACCGCGATCCTGGAAGCCGCCGACCGCTCCGCGGCCACGGGGCGTGCATGGAGGATCGCCGATGCCGGCCCCGTCGAGGCGTAGCGAGGCCCGCGAGGGGAAGATGCGGCCGAACCGGATGCGCGAGGCGCTCCGGGCGGGCGAGACGACGATCGGGACCCATCTCCACACCACCTGGCCGTCCATCGTGGAGCTCGTGGGGGTGACCGGTCAGTACGACTACGTGGAGCTCTCCGCGGAGTACGTCCCCTTCGACCTCCACGGCCTGGACGACTTCTGCCGCGCTGCCGAGCTCCACGGCCTGGGCGCGATGATCAAGCTCGACCAGGCGCCGCGCTCGTTCCTCGCCCAGCGGGCGATCGGGAGCGGCTTCCAGTCCGTCCTCTTCGCGGATGTGCGGACGGTGGACGATGCGCGGGAGTGCGTGCGCGTCTGTCGTCCCGACACCGCCGGCGTGAAGGGGAGCTACGGCGCCGCGGACCGCCGGAACAGCTACTGGGGCGTCGCCGGGACGGCGGAGTACGTCCGCGCGCTGAACGAGATCGTCGTCGTCCTGATGATCGAGAAGGAGGAGGCGGTCGAGGCGCTGGACGAGATCCTCGCCGTCCCCGGCATCGACATGATCCAGTGGGGCCCGGGCGACTACGCGATGAGCATCGGCCGGCCCGGCGACTGGTATCACCCGGATGTCCGCGCCGTGGAGGAGGTCGTCCTCGCGAAGGCGCTCGCCGCCGGGGTCGCCCCGCGCGCGGAGATCAACGCGCCGGAGGAGGCGGACCGCTACCGCGCGATGGGTGTCCGCCACTTCTGCATCGGGACGGACATGGTCATCCTCCACGACTGGTTCGCGCGCGAGGGACGGGCGCTCCGCGAGCGTCTCGGCTAGCGCACCCCGCGCGCCCGGTCAGGCGGGCGTGATCGACTGGTCGTGGCGGAAGAGGTCCTCCGGGTCCCAGGCCGCCTTCACCGCCCGGAGCCGGGGAAGGTTCTCCGCGTAGTAGGCCGGCTCCCAGTCCGCGAGCTCCGGGTCCGGGAAGTTCTGGTACGACTCGGGGAGGAGGTGGGGGAGGGCAGCCTCCCAGGTCGGCTCGATCCAGCTGCGCACGAGGTCCGGGATCCCGGGATGGCCGTCCGGGCCGAGCGGCGCCTCCTCCTCCCAGATCGAGGAGATGCGGAGAAGGAGCGGGGCGTCCCGGTGGACATAGGCGGTGGCATCCCGGGCGACATCCGCCACCGCACCGCCGAGCCACCCGTAGAGGACGAGCTCTCCGTACGTTCCGTCGCTCTCGGACGGGAAGGCGGCGAGACGCCGGACGAGATCCTCCACGACCGCGGGGTCCAGGTCCGCCGGCGCGTAGCGCGAGCGGTCCCAGTAGGGCTTCGGCGGGTCGATCGAGCCGAGGAGCCACGACTGCGCCTCCCACCAGGGGAGCTCGCCGCGTCCCGTGATCTCGCTGCCGGGGGCCACGAGCTGCCGGACGATCTCCTCCTCCCGCTCGGGGGGCTCGATGATCTGGGCCCAGAGCTGGGAGACGACCCCATCCACCGGATCCGAGTACGAGGAGAAGAGGGCGCTCACCGTCCGCGGCCCGTCCCGGAGGAGCGCGATGAGGGCGTTCGCCTGCGCGGCGACCGCCTCCGGGCCGACCGAGAGGACCTCGAGGACGTGCGAGCTCGCTGCGGGGACCTCCGCGAGCGCGTAGAGGTGCTCCGTGTGGATCCCCAGCTGGCCGCCGCCGATCCCTCGGAGCGCCCAGAAGAGGTCCGCGTTCTCGTCCGCGCTCGCGGTGACGATCTCGCCATCCGCGGTGACGAGCGTCGTGGAGCGGAGGTGGTCCGCGGTCAGGCCGGCCCAGCGGCCGTTCGGGCCGATCCCGCCGCCGAGCGTGAGGCCGGTGATCGCCACCGACGGGCAGGTCCCGCCCGGGAGGATCCAGCGTCCCGTCCCCTCCGCCCGCTGCGCGACCGCGAGGTCGGCGTTCTGGACGCCGGACCCCGCGATGAGCGTCCCCGTGGCCTGGTCGAGGAGCGCCTTCTTCATCCGGATCGTGGAGATGACGAGGCCCGGCGATGCGGAATGGCCGGCGTAGTTGTGCCCGCCGCTCCGGGTCGCGAAGGGGACACCCTCGGAGCGCGCCCAGCGGACGCAGGTCGCGACCTCCTCGGCGCTCTCCGGGAGGGCGAGCGCCATCGGCGGCGGTGTGAGCCAGCGGCTGTTCGACTGGTAGGTGAGCTCCGTCCAGGCGGGATCGCCGGGGAGGAGGATCCGGCCGGGAAGGTCGCGCGCGAGCGCGGCGAGCGCCCCGGTGGGGGCGGCCGGTGCCGGCGAGGCGGCACGCACCCGGCCGCCGGCCCGCGCAGTGAGCGCGAGGCCCGCGCCGCCGGCCGCCATGGAGCGGAGGAAGGTCCGCCGCCCGAATCGTCCGTCCCTCATCCCATCCTCCTTCCTGCCGTCCGGCCGGGCACGGCGCCCGGACCGCGCGGCGTCAGCGACCCGGCTTCTCGTTCACGAAGCTGGAACCGAAGCGTCCCTTGATGCACAGGTGCCCCCCGGTCACCGACGAATCGGAGGGGGAGAGGACCTTCACGACCTGGTCCTCCTGGACGTGGAGCTCGAGCGTGCAGCCGACCCCGCAGTAGGGGCAGATCGTCTCCGTCACCGTCTGGGCGCTCTCGTCCCAGGTCCCGGCCGCGCGCATCTCGTGCTCGCTCCGGAACATCAGGGCGCCGGTGGGGCAGACGCCGATGCAGTTGCCGCAGTAGACGCACGCCGAGGTGGGGAGCGGGACATCCCACTCGGTGGAGATCCGGGCGTCGAAGCCGCGTCCGGCCACGGCGATCGCGAAGGTGAACTGGGCGTCCGTGCCGCACGCCTCCACGCACTTGTAGCAGAGGATGCACTTGCTGTAGTCGCGGACGTAGAGGTCGTTGTCCACCTTGACCGGCTGGGCGACCGTCTCCGCCGCGCTCCCATCCGGCACATGGTGGTGGCCGGTGGGCCGCGCATCCCGCTCCCCGGCTTCGGCCGGCGCCGCGGCAGGCCCGAAGCGCGCCGGATCCGCGTCGTAGCGCTCCATCCATCCCGCGAGACCCCCGTCCGGCTGGTGACGGCCGGCGAGCGAGAGGTCGACGCTCGATCCGAGGAGCTCCAGGACGACCTTCCGCGCGGTGCGCACGCGCTCTGTCTCCGTGCGCACGACCATCCCGGCTTCCGCGCGCCGGGAGCAGGCGGGGGCGAGCGTCCGCTGGCCCTCCACCTCCACGACGCAGACGCGGCAGGCGTTCACCGGGGTGAGGTTCGGGGCGTGGCAGAGGGTGGGGGTCTCCACGCCGAGCGCCCGGCAGGCGTCCAGGATCGTCTCCCCGGGCGCCACCTCCACCGGGCGGTCATCCACCGTCAGCGCGACCGGCTCGGTGGGGTCCGGCTCCGGCGCCACGGGGATCTCCGACGACCGCGCCGGCAGCTCCTGGAAGATGTGGAAGAGCTCGAACCCGCGGGTGTGACCGCCGTGCTCCTGGCCGCTCATCCCGCCACCAGCCCGGGGATCCGGAGCGCGGATTCGATCGCCGAGGAGGCGGTCTGGCCGAGCCCGCAGATCGAGGCATCGCGCATCGCCTGGCCGAGCTCCCGCAGGAGGCCGAGCTGCCCCGCATCCGGCATCCCGCCCGCCGCGACCGTCCGCTCCAGCCGCGCGAGGAGCTCCTCCTGGCGCACGGTGCCCACCCGGCAGGGGACGCACTGGCCGCACGATTCGTCGCGGAAGAAGGCGGCGATCCGGCGCAGCGTCCCCGCCAGGTCCGCCTGCTCGTCGAAAGCCATGACGACCCCCGATCCGAGCGTCGCCCCGGCGGCCCGCGCCCCCTCCAGGGTGAGCGGCATCCCGAGCGCGTCCGGCCCCACGAAGACGCCTGCCGCACCGCCGAGCAGGATCGTCCGGAGGCTCCGGCCCTCGGGGACCCCGCCCGCGAGCGCGAGGAGCTCGCCGAGGGTGACGCCGAAGTCGACCTCGTAGACGCCCGGGCGCGCCACGGCGCCGGAGAGGCAGAAGAGCTTCGGGCCGCGCGAGCCGGGCGTCCCGATCTGCGCGTAGGCCTCTGCCGCGCCATCGTCCGCGAGGATGAGCGGCAGGTTGACGAGCGTCTCCACGTTGTTGATCGCGGTCGGCTTCCCGAAGAGCCCGACCTCCACGGGGAAGGGCGGCTTGTTCCGCGGCTCGCCGCGCCGGCCCTCGATCGAGCCGAGGAGGGCGGTCTCCTCGCCGCAGATATAGGCGCCGGCGCCGCGCCGCAGCTCGATCCGGAAGGCGTGCTCCGTGCCCAGGATCGCCGGTCCCAGGAGACCGGCCGACTCCGCCTCCGCGATCGCGTGGCGCAGGCGGGCCTCCGCGAGCGGGTACTCGCCGCGCAGGTAGAGATAGCCCGTCTCCGCGCCGACCGCGATCCCCTCGATCGTCATCGCCTCCACGAGCGCGAAGGGATCCCCCTCCATGACGACGCGATCCTTGAAGGTCCCGGGCTCCGATTCGTCCGCGTTGCACACGACGTAGCGCGGACGGGCCGGCTGCGCGGCGACCGCCGCCCACTTCCGGCCGGTGGGGAAGGCGGCGCCACCGCGGCCCACGAGCCCGGACGCGGTCACCTCCGCGATCGTCTGCTCCGGCCCGATCGCGAGGACGCGGGCGAGCGCCCGGTAGCCCCCGTGCGCGCGGTAGTCCGCGAGCGAGGCGGGATCCACCACGCCGATCCGGCCGGTGATCCGCCGGCCGGGGGTGCCGAGCTGCGGGAGCGATGCGGCGAGCGGCGCGCTCCGCGTGGGGTTCCCCTCGACCGCGGCACGGACGTTCGCGGCGTCCGCCGGCGCGAGCTCCACCGCGCGCGGCTGCTCACCCGCCACCGTGACGAGGGCGGCCGGCGCCAGCTCGCAGCGGCCGAGGCAGGGGCTCCGGAGCCAGGTCGCGGGGGCGCCGGGGGCGGGGTGGCCGGCTGGCCCGAGCCGGCGCTCGAGGTCCGCGCAGAGCGTCTCGCCGCCCGCATCCCGGCAGGCGATGTCGTCGCAGGCGTGGATGACCGCCGCGGGGCGCTCCGTCGTGCTGAAGAGGGCGTAGAAGGTGGCCACGCCGTAGGCCTCGGCGGGTGGCACGGTGAGCCGCCGCGCGACATAGCCGAGCCCGGGCGGGCTGATCCAGCCGACCCGGTCCATCAGCGCATGGAGCGCCGGCAGGAGGAGATCGCGCCGCGCGCGCGCCGCGTGCCCGCCCCGGGCGGCCCGGCCATCCGCCCCGATCGCGCGCGCGCCGCCGGACCAGGTGGTGGCGGGTCCGAGCACGGGATCGAGGAGCGCATCCACGGCCGCGCGCTCCGCGGGCGAGGGGAGCGGCGCGACGACGTGGAGGTCCATCGCGGCGAAGTCTAGCCCGTCGCCCTCAGGCGGACGGAGCCCCCGCCGGGAGCTTCTCGATCCGGATCGCGGTCGCCTTGAACTCCGAGGTGCCGGACTTCGGGTCGAAGGTGTCGATCGTCAGGTTGTTCACCGCGACATCGTCCGGGAAGTGCATCGTCATGAAGGTGAGGCCGGGCCGGAGGACCGGGTCGATCCGGGCCGGGGCCTCCACGGAGCCGCGGCGGGAGACGACCCGCACCCGCTCGCCGTCCGCGATCCCCAGCCGCTCCGCATCCTCCGGCGAGAGGTCGAGCGATTCGCCGCGGTGGAGGGGAGAGCGGTAGCCCGCGGACTGGACGCCCGTGTTGTACGACTCGAGACGCCGGCCGGTGGTGAGGCGGATCGGGAAGTCGTCATCCAGGGGGTCCACCGGCGGCACGTGCTCCACGGGGACGAAGGGCGCCGGATGCCCCCGCCGCGGCTGCTCCCAGAGCCGGGAATGCAGGAAGAGCTCCCCCGGATGGGTCTCGTCGTAGCAGGGCCACTGGAGCCCATCCTCCGCCTCGAGGCGGGCGTAGCTCATGCCCGCGTGGAGCGGGGAGAGCGAGCGCAGCTCGTCCCAGACCGCCTCCGCGCGCGGCGTCCCCCAGTCGCTCCCCAGCGCCCGTGCCAGGTCGAAGATGATCGCGAGGTCGTCCCGGGCTTCCCCCGGCGGCTCCGCGGCCTTCCGCACGCGCTGGACCCGCCGCTCGGAGTTCGTCACCGTCCCGTCCGATTCGCTCCACGCCGCGGCCGCGGGAAGGACGACATCGGCGAGCTGGGCGGTCTTCGTGAGGAAGAGGTCCTGGACCACGAGATGGTCGAGCCCCTCGAGGAGGGAGACCGTGCGGTGGGTATCGGCTTCCGACTGGGCCGGGTTCTCGCCGATGACCCAGAGCGCCCGGAGGTCGCGCCGCTCCATCGCCTCGAACATGAGCGAGAGGTTCCAGCCGCGCTTCGGCGGGACGGTCACCCCCCAGGCGGAATCGAAGCGGGCGCGGATGTCATCCCGCTCCACGTGCTGGAAGCCGGGGAGCCGGTCCGGGAGCGCGCCCATATCCCCGCCGCCCTGGACGTTGTTCTGGCCGCGGAGCGGCGCGAGGCCCGAGCCGTAGCGGCCGACGTGACCAGTGAGGAGCGAGAGGGCGATGAGGGAGAGGACGTTGTCCACGCCCACGACGTGCTCCGTGATCCCGAGCGTCCAGCAGAGCATCGCGCGCGGGGCCGTCGCGTAGGCGTGGGCGAGCTCGCGGATCGCGTCCGCGGGGACCCCGGTGATCCGCTCCGCCTCCGCGAGCGTGTACTTCTCCACCGTGGCGGCGTAGGCGTCGTAGTCGACCGTGGCATGGCGGATGAAGTCGAGGTTCGCGAGCCCCGCGGCGATGATCTCCCGGCCCACGGCGTTCGCGAGGGCGATATCCGTCCCCACGTCCAGCCCGAGCCAGAGGTCCGCCCACTCGGCGGAGCCGGTCCGGCGGGGATCGACCACGATGAGGCGCGCCCCGCGGCGGACCGCCTTCAGGACGTGGTGGAAGAAGATCGGATGCGTCTCCCGGGCATTGCTGCCCCAGAGGACGATCAGATCGCTCTCCTCGATCTCCTTATAGGAGCTGGTCCCGCCGCCGAGACCGAAGACGGTCGCCAGACCGGCGACGCTCGGTGCGTGTCAGGTGCGGTTGCAGCTGTCGATGTTGTTCGTCCCCAGGACCGCCCGGGCGAGCTTCTGCACCGCGAAGTTGACCTCGTTCGTCGACTTCGAGCAGCTGAAGACCCCGATCGATGCGGGTCCCTCGGCCGCCCTGGCGGCCGTGAACCCGGCGGCGGCTCGCTCGAGCGCTTCCTCCCACGTGGCGGGGCGGAGGGCGCTCGACCGGTCGTCGCGCACGAGCGGCTGGGTAAGACGGACGTACGACTTCACGTGCGTTCGTTCCCGATGCCGGCGGTCCCGGTCCGGGCGGATGCCCGGGCGTTCGCCGCCGCAAACGATTCTAGCGTCCACCTCCGCGGAGGTCGACCCCCGCCTCCCCGGCCTCGGCGTGGCCGACCCACCATGCGGCGACGCTGGTCCTCGTCTCTGCCGGACCTGTATCGTCTCGGCATGCCTCCCCAGGGCTCCGCGGGCCCCTGCCCGTTCCCCATCCGGACGGTCCCGCCGGGTCCGCCCGCGTCCCTTCCTGTCGACTGGAGGATCAGGTGACTCTAGGGTTCGGGATCATCGGTACCGGGATGATGGGCGGCACGTACGCCGAGGCCATGCGAGCGCAGGCTCCGCACGCTCGGCTCGTCGCCGTCGCGGGTGGCCGGCGTGCTACAGCGCTCGGCGCGGAGTACGGTGTCCCCGTGGACGCCTCGCCGGAGGCGCTCCTCGCGCGTTCCGACGTGGAAGCGGTGGTGATCGCCACGCCCCACACGACCCACCTCCCGCTCGCGACCGCTGCCGCCCGTGCCGGAAAGCACGTCTACCTCGAGAAGCCGATGGCGCTCTCGGTCGCCGAGTGCGACGCGATCATCGCCGCCTGTCGTGCGGCCGGTGTCCGGCTCACCGTCGCCTCCCAATCGCGCTACAACGACATCAGCATCCGGGCGAAGCAGCTCATCGAGGATGGGACCGTGGGCGCGATCCGGATGTTCAAGGTGACGAGCCCGACGGTCGGCTGGGACGTCCCCGCGGACGGATGGTTCGTGGACCCACGGGAAGGCGGCGCCTATCTCGACTGGGGGCCCCATGGCTGCGACACGCTCCGCTGGTTCACGGGATCGGATGCGGTCCAGGCCTTCGGGATGTTCGCGAATTTCGGAGGGATCCCGGCCCTCGACCCGTCCGCGATGGTCAGCTACCGGCTCGGGTCGGGCGCCATGGCGCAGTTCTGGATGAGCTACGAGATCCCTGCCCCGGGGCTCGGCTCGTATATGCAGTGGCTCTGCGTGGGTGAGGACGGGATGCTCGACTTCACCCGCGATCTCCTCCGCGTCGGGCGCGGTGATGGCTGGAAGGTCGAGCTCGACCTGCCGCCGTGGGACTGGTCCGTGGACCCGAAGGCCCCGCGCCGGATCTCCCTCACCGCGCGCCAGGTGGAGCAGTTCGCCGTCGCGGTGCTGGAGGGTGGCGAGCCGGACATCAGCGGAGAGGACGGCCGCGCTGCGATCGAGATGTGCGAGGCGGCGATCACCTCTGCGCGTACAGGAAACGCCGTCGCGATCCCGACCGGCGCCTGATCTCCGGCGCCCGGCGCTCGCCGGGACGGCTCGCCAGGCTCAGGTGAGGTCGACCCCCGCCTCCCCGGCCTCGGCGTGGCCGACCCACCATGCGCCGACCCCGGCCTCCGCGAGCGCGCGCTCCACGCCGGGGACCGCCGCCTCCGGGACCGCGGCGAGCAGCCCACCGGAGGTCTGGGGATCGTGGGCGAGGGTCACCTGCGCCGGGGTGACCCCATCCGCCACGTGGAGCGCGGGCGCCACGAAGCGGCGGTTGTGGGCGGCCCCGCCCGTCTCCACGCCGGCCTCCGCGAGCGCGAGGGCACCGGGGAGCTCCGGGAGGACGCCGGCATCGAAGACGAGCCGGAGCGCGGAGGCGCGCGCCATCTCCAGCCCGTGACCGAGGAGGCCGAAGCCGGTGACGTCCGTGGCGCAGCGGATCCCCGCCGCGCCCAGGATCTCGGACGCGGCACGGTTCAGGGAGCGCATCGAGCGCACCGCTCCCGCAAGATCCGCCTCCGCGGTCCGGCCCTGCCGGCGGCCCGAGACGATCAGGCCGGTCCCGAGCGGCTTCGTGAGGAGGAGCCGGTCTCCCGGCCGGGCGCCCCCCTTGCGCAGGAGGCGCTCGGGGTGCGCGGCGCCGATCACCGCGAGACCGAAGAGCGGCTCCGGGTCCCGGATCGTATGCCCACCCGCCACGATCCCCCCGGCCGCGCGCACGGTCGCCGCGGCACCGCCGAGGATCGCGGCCGTGCTCTCTCGCGGCAGGTCCTCCGGGAAGGCGGCGACGGAGAGCGCGAAGAGGACCCGGCCGCCCATCGCGAAGATGTCCGAGCAGGCGTTCGCGGCGGCGATCGCGCCGTAGGCCTCGGGGTCGTCCACGAGCGGCGGGAAGAAGTCGAGCGTGCCGAGGATCGCGAGGTCATCCGCCACGCGCCACGCGGCGGCATCGTCCGGGGCACGCAGGCCGACGAGCAGATCGTCGGGCTCCACCGCGGCCCCGAGCCCGCCGAGCGCATCTGCCAGCAGATCCGCACCGAGCTTCGCGGCACAGCCGCCACAGTCGGTCCGTGCAGTGAGGGGGAGGGGGCCGGCCGGGTCCACGGTCATCCCGGCAGTCTAGGGCGCTACCATCGGGGATGGCGCCGCCGTGGCGCCCAGGCACGAGCGAGGAGGCGGAGATGGCCGGCGGACCGAGGGTCGTGATCATCGGGGCGGGGATCGTCGGGGCCGGGATCGCCGACGAACTGACGATGCGCGGCTGGACGAACGTCACGGTCGTGGACCAGGGCCCGCTCTGGGCTGCCGGCGGCTCCACCTCCCACGCGCCCGGGATCATCTTCCAGGCGAACGGGAGCCGGACGATGGCGACGATGGCGCGCCAGACGGTCGAGAAGCTGATGGGGATCGACCTCGACGGCCAGTGGTGCTTCCGCCAGGTCGGAAGCCTGGAGGTCGCCCGGACCGAGGAGCGCCTGCGCGACCTCAGCCGCCGCCACGGCTGGCTGACGAGCTGGGGGATCGAGAGCCGCCTGATCGACCCGGAGGAGGCCGTCCGCCTCAGCCCGCTCATGGACCCCGGCACGATCCTCGGGGCGCTCCATGACCCCACGGACGGCTTCACCAAGCCGGTCCGGGCCGTGGAGCGGATGGCGCGCCGGAGCATGGAGCGCGGCGCCCGCTTCCTCGGCGAGCACCCGGTCACCGCGATCCGCACGCAGGACGGGCATGTCTCCGCGGTCGTCACGGAGAAGGGCGAGATCCCCGCGGACCTCGTCATCTGCGCGGCGGGCCTCTGGGGTCCGCTCGTGGGGGCGATGGTCGGTCAGCCGATCCCGCTCCTCCCGCTCGCACACCAGTACATCCGGACGGTCCCGCTCCCCGCCCTCGCGGCGATCGCCGCCTCCCCGGAGCTGGAGGGCCTCCGGCCGGTCGTGCGCGATCAGGACCGCGACCTCTACTTCCGGGAGCACGCGGACCGGTTCGGGGTGGGCAGCTACGCCCACGATCCGCTCCCGGTCGATCCGGCCACCCTGGAGCGCCCCGCGCCCGGTCGCCAGCCCGCGATCCTCCCCTTCACGCCGGAGCACATGGCCGGGCCCCTCGCGGACGCCGCCGAGCTCTTCCCCGCCCTGCGCGGTGCCCCCGTGGAGTGGGGGATCGACGGCATCTTCTCCTTCACCCCGGACGGCTTCCCGGTCGTGGGGGAATCGCGCGAGGTGGCCGGCTTCTGGGTCGCGGAGGCGGTCTGGATCACCCATTCCCAGGGCGTCGCACAGGCGGTCGCCGAGCTCCTCGTGGACGGCCACGCGACCCTCGACCTCCACGAGCTCGATCTCCACCGGTTCGAGCCGCATCAGCTCGAGCCCGGCTACGTGGATGCGCGCGGACGCCAGGGCTACATCGAGGTCTACGACGTCATCCACCCCCTCCAGCCGATGGAGGATCCACGCCCGCTCCGCACGAGCCCCTTCCACCCGCGCGAGGAGGCCCTCGGTGCGCGCTTCCTCGAGGGCGGTGGCTGGGAGCGCCCCCACTGGTACGAGGCGAACGCACCGCTCCTCGACCGCTACCCCGTGGGCGGGCGCGGCGAGTGGGCGTCCCGCTTCTGGTCGCCGATCGCCGGCGCGGAAGCGCTCGCCACGCGCGACCGCGTCGCCCTCTACGACCTCACCCCGCTGACGCGGATCGAGGTGAGCGGCCCCGGTTCCGCCGCCTACCTCCAGCGGATGACGACGAACGACGTGGACCGGCCGGTGGGGACGGTCATCTACACGCTGATGCTGAACGAGGCGGGCGGGATCCTCTCCGACCTCACCGTGGCGCGCCTCGGCCGGGACCACTTCCAGGTGGGCGCGAACGGCGCGCTGGACGTGGACCGGCTCCGCCATCACGCCCCGCGCGACGGATCGGTCACCGTCCGGGAGATCACCGCCGGGACCTCCTGTGTGGGGATCTGGGGGCCGCGCGCCCGGGATGTCGTGGCGCGGCTCACCGGCGAGGACCTCACGAACGCGTCCTTCCGCTACTTCCGGGCGAAGCGCCTCACGCTCGACCACATCCCGGTCACCGCGCTCCGCGTCTCGTACGTGGGCGAGCTCGGCTGGGAGCTCTACACGAGCGCCGACCACGGCCTCGCCCTCTGGGACCGGCTGATGCGCGCGGGTGCGGAGGACGGGATCATCGCCGCGGGCCGGAGCGCCTTCGCGAGCCTCCGCCTGGAGAAGGGCTACCGCCTCTGGGGCGTGGACATGAGCGCGGAGGACGACCCGTGGGAGGCCGGCCTCGGCTGGGTCGTGAAGCCCGGGAAGGGCGACTTCGTGGGACGTGCTGCGCTGGAAGGGCGGGGCGACGCGACCGCACGCCGGCGCCTCCTCCCGCTCGTCATGGACGAGCCTGCGCACGTCGTCCTCGGCAAGGAGCCGGTCTTCCTCGGCGGGCGTGCCGCGGGCTACGTGACGAGCGCCGCGATGGGCTACACGATCGGCCGCCCGATCGCCTACGCCTGGCTCCCGCCCACCACGGAGATCGGGACGCGCGTCGAGGTCGAGCACCGCGGCGAGCGGTACCCCGCCACGGTGAGCGCCGAGCCGCTCGTGGACCCGAAGGGCGAGCGCCTCCGCGTCTGACGCATCCGCCGGGTCAACCCGCGTTGCGCAGGATCCTCTCCATCGGCCGGCCGCGGGCAAGCTCGTCGATCAGCTTGTCCAGGACCCGGATCGCGCGCATCGTGGGGTCCTCGATCGCCTCCACGCGGATCCCGCAGATCATCCCGGTGACGAGCGATCCTGCCGGGTTCAGCTCCGCCTGCGCGAAGAAGTCGGCATTCGATGTCCCGGCCGCGAGGTGCGCAGCGAGGGCCGCCGCGTCGTAGCGGGTGTACCACGCGATCAGGGTGTCCACCTCCGCCTGCGTCCGCCCCTTCCGCTCTGCCTTGCGCACGTACTCGGGGTAGACGCGCGCGAAGGGCATCGCGAAGATCCGCGGGGGCTTCTGCGGGGCGGCCTCGCCCGTCATGCGCGATCCCGATCAGGCATCCGAGTCGGGGAAGGACGCCTTCCGGCGCGCGATGTAGTCGAGGAGGGCCTCGTCCACGCCGGGGTCGATCCCCGGCCCGTCGTACTCCGCGAGCCGCTTCTTCCAGACCGCGTTCGCGCGCTGCTCCGCGGTGAGCGACCCCTGCTCCTGCCACTGCTCGAAGCTGTCGTTGTTCGCGGTCGTGGAGCGGTAGAAGGCGGTCTCGAAGTTCTGCAGGGTGTGCGCGTTCCCCATGAAGTGGGTCCCGGGCTCGTTCGTGAGGAGGGCGTCCATCGCAAGGCCGTTCGGCGAGAGGTCCACGCCCTTGACGAAGGTGGCAGCCATCCCGCACTGGTCCTCGTCCAGGATGAACTTCTCGTACCCGATCGCGAGGCCGCCCTCCAGCCAGCCCGCGGAGTGGAGGACGAAGTTCACCCCCGCCATGACGGTCGCGCTGAAGGTGTTCGCCGATTCGTAGGCGGCCTGGGCATCCGCCACCTTGCTCGCGCACAGGTTCCCGCCGGACCGGAAGGGGACCCCGAGCCGCCGGGCCAGCTGGGCCATGACGTAGAGCAGGAGCGAGGGCTCGGGCGTCCCGAAGGTCGGTGCGCCGGTCTGCATGGAGAGCGAGCTCGCGAAGGAGCCGAGCACGACCGGCGCCCCCGGCCGGATGCACTGGACGAAGGCCATCCCGGCGAGCGCCTCCGCCAGCGACTGGGTGCAGGACCCCGCGATCGTCACCGGGCCCATCGCGCCGGAGAGGATGAAGGGCGTGACGAGGACGCCCTGGTCGTTCTCGGCGTAGACCCGCGCCGCCCCGATCATCGCCGCGTCCCAGACCATCGGCGAGTTCGCGTTGACGAGCGAGAGCATGACCGTCTTCCCCACGAGGGAATCGGTGCCGAAGGCGATCTTCGCCAGCTCCACGGAATCCTGGGCCCGCTCCGGCGCCGTCACGGAGCCCATGAAGGGCTTGTCCGAGTAGCGGATATGGCTGTAGACCATGTCCAGGTGGCGCTTGTTCACCGGGATATCGACCGGCTCGCAGACCGTGCCGCCGGAGTGGTGGAGCCAGGGCGACTGCCAGGTGAGCTTCACGAAGTTGCGGAAGTCCTCGATCGTCCCGTAGCGCCGGCCGCCGTCCAGGTCGCGCACGAAGGGCGAGCCGTAGTTCGGCGCGAAGACCATGTGCGGGTCGCCGATCGTCACGCTCCGCTCCGGGTTCCGGGCGTGCTGGACGAAGGTCCGCGGCGCGTTCTCCATCACGAGCCGGCGGGCGAGCCCGTCCGGGAAGCGGACACGGTCGCCGTCCACCTCCGCACCTGCGGCGCGGAAGGTCTCGAGCGCGGCGGCGTCGCGCACGGCGACTCCGACCTCGGCAAGGAGGCGGTCCGCGTTCGCCTCGATGATCGCGAGCCCTTCCTCGGAGAGGACGGTCGCGGGGGCGAGGGTCCGGGTGAGGAAGGGGACCCGCTCCAGGTGGGCCGCGGCCCGCAGCGCGATCCGGGCCTCGCGTCCGCCGCTCCGGCGGCGCGGCATCTCGCTCGTCATCTCGTCTCCTCCATCGCCTCTGCCGTCCGCACGACCCGGCGCCGGCGGCCCCGGGTCCCATCGTTGCCGTCCTCGCCGGCCGGCGCCGGCAGCGTGATCGCCGCCCCCAGCCGCGGGAAGGGGTCCCGGCGGTGGGGGATCGCGAGCGCATCCACGAAGTGCTCCTGGAAGCGCGGCGCGACCGCGGTCTCGATCTTCTCCACGCTCCGTGCCACCCGCGCGATCTCGTCGCGCGCCGATGCCGCGAGAAGCGCCATCAGCGCCCCCGTCCCCGCGGCGTTCCCCACCGCGCGCACCGCCGACGGCTCGCAGTCCGGGATCAGGCCCAGGACCATCGCGTGGAGCGGGTCGATCTGGCTCCCGAAGGCACCCGCGAGGCGGACCTCCTCCACCCGGTCCACGCCGAGCTCATCCATGAGGAGCCGTGCGCCCGCGTAGAGGGCCGCCTTGGCGAGCGCGATCGCCCGCACGTCCAGCTGGGTGACGAGGATCCGGGGCGCTCCATCGTGGAGGAGGTAGGAGAAGGTCCGTCCATCGGGGATGATCCGCGGGCTCCGTGCGGCGGCTGCGCCACGGATCGCGCCGTCCGGGCCGATCGCACCGGCGAGGTAGAGCTCCGCGATCACCTCCACGATCCCCGAGCCGCAGATCCCCGTCACCCCCGTCTCCGCGGCCGCCTCCGCGAAGCCCGGCTCGTCCGACCAGGGGGCGACCCCGATGACGCGGAAGCGCGGCTCGAGCGTCTCGCGATCGATCCGCACCCGTTCGATCGCCCCCGGCGCCGCGCGCCGGCCGGCGGAGATCTGGGCGCCCTCGAAGGCGGGCCCGGTGGGGCTCGATGCGGCGAGGAGGCGCGCCCGGCTGCCGAGGACGATCTCCGCGTTCGTCCCCACGTCCACCACGAGGACCGGGTGGTCCGCCGTGTGCGGGGCCTCGGCGAGGATGACCGCCGCGGTATCCGCGCCCACATGCCCCGCGATGCAGGGGAGGAGCCACGCTCGCGCCCCGGGATGGCAGCCCAGCTCGAGCTCCGCGGCCGTGGTGGCGACCGGTCCGTCCGTGGCGAGCGGGAAGGGGGCGGAGCCGAGCGGGACCGGGTCGATGCCGAGGACGAGGTGGTGCATGATCGGGTTCCCCACGAGGACGACGTCCAGGACATCCTGCGGGGAGAGGCCGGCCTTCGCGGCGAGCGCCACCACGAGCTTGCGCAGCGCCTCCCGGACCGCACGGGTCATCTCGCCGGCGCCCTCCGGATGGAGCATCGCGTACGAGACGCGGCTCATCAGGTCCTCGCCGTAGCGGATCTGGGGGTTCATCACCCCATGCGAGGCGAGGATCCGGCCGTCCGCGAGGTCCGCGAGGTGGCCCGCGATCGTGGTGGAGCCCACGTCCACCGCGACTCCATAGGCGCTCGGCCGGTAGCCCGGCCAGACCGCGACGATCGTGGTCCCGCCGTGGACCGCCACCGTGACCCGGCCGCCCTCCGCGGCGAGCGCCGCGTCCAGGCCGCGCAGGACGTGGAGGTCCGCCTCGAGCCGGCCCAGCCCCCACTCCGCGGTGAGCGCGGCCTGGAGCCGGGCGAGGTGGCCGGCCGGCGCCGCGAGGTCCGCCGGCGGGACCTCCACCACGTGGAGGCGGATGACCGGGTCGATCGCGAGATCGCGGAGGACGAGGTCCTTGCGCACGACCTGCCGGTGGACCTGGCTCTCCGGCGGGACATCCACGACGAGGTCGCCCATCACGTGCGCGGTGCAGGCGAGCCGGCGCTCCGGCGGGAGGGGATGGAGCCTGCCGTACTCCGTCAGGTGGTCCGTGCTCGGCCCGAGGTGCTCCGGCGCGGAGCGGATCCCGTGCTTGGGGAAGTCGCCGTAGGCCGGCTCCACCTGGCAGCGGCCGCACAGCCCGCGGCTGCCGCAGACGGAATCGATATCCACGCCGAGCCCGCGCGCGGCGTCCAGGATCGTCCCGCCCGGGGCGACCCGGCCGCGCCGCCCCGAGGGCGTGAAGACGACGAGCGGTCCCTCGCCGTCCACGGTGGGCGTGCTCATCGGGGTCCGACCGCCGCGCCCGGTCAGGCGCCGGGCGCCGCGCGCCGGCGGAGGTTGACGCGGCGCCCGCCTGCCTCGCCCTCCGCCACCGGTTCGCGGTTGGCGCGGATCCAGCGTCCCGCGTTCGCATCGTTGCCGGTCAGGACGTCCGCGGCCATGATCGCCGTCCGGATCTCCTCCTCCATCGGGTTCGTGATCGCGGAGGTGAGGCCGGCCGCGATCGCCATGGGGAGGAAGGCGGCGTTGATGTGGACGCGCTTCGGGAGGCCGAAGCTGATGTTCGAGGCGCCGCAGGTGGTGTTCACGCCGAGCTCGTCCCGGAGCCGCCGGACGAGCCGGAAGACCTGGAGGCCGGCACCGCCCATCGCGCCGATGGGCATGACGAGCGGGTCGACCACGACATCCGCGCGCGGGATCCCGTGGTCCTCCGCGCGCTCCACGATCCGCTTCGCGACCGCGAACCGGACGTCCGGGTCCTCGCTGATCCCCGTGTCGTCGTTGCTGATCGCCACCACGGCCGCCCCGTAGCGCTTCACGAGCGGGAGGATCCGCTCCATCCGCTCCTCCTCGCCGGTGACGGAGTTGACGAGCGCCTTCCCCTCGTACGCCGCGAGCCCGGCCTCCAGCGCCTCGGGGATCGAGGAATCGATCGCGAGGGGGACCGGGACGAGCGCCTGGACGAGGCGGATCGCGTGGGCGAGGATCCCCGGCTCGTCCGCGAGCGGGATCCCCGCGTTCACGTCCAGCATCCGGGCGCCGGCCTCCACCTGGGCCACCGCGTCGCGCTCCACGCGCGAGTAGTCGCCCGCCCGCATCTCCTCCGCGAGGAGCTTCCGGCCGGTGGGGTTGATCCGCTCGCCGATGAGGACGAAGGGCTCGTCGAAGCCGATCGCGACCTCCATCCGCGGCGAGGAGAGGATCGTGCGGGTCATGCGGGCTCCTCCGGGGCGAGCCCGCCCGCCGCGACGAGCGCGGCGAGGACCTCGCGGGTGTGCGCGGCATCGAGACGGGCCGCCTCCGTGGCGGCTTCGGTGGCCAGGTCCGGGCCGCAGGGCCGGGTCTCCTGGCGCCACTGGGAGATGTAGTCCGAGGCGGCGCTCATCCCGGCGGCCATGGCCGCCCGATCGATCGCGACCTGGAAGCGCCGGTGGAGCTCGATCTTCTCCGTCCGCTCGCCGTCCCGGGCGAGCACCTGCGCGGGGATCGCGCGCCAGGAGATGACGGTCAGACGCGGACCGGCGATGCGCTCACGCGGACGCGGCACGCCGCGCCTCCACGAGCCGGCGCGCCGTCTCGGCGGCGATCGCGGCATCGCGGCAATAGGCGTCCGCCCCCACCGCGAGGCCGAACTCCTCGTTCAGCGGCGCGCCACCCACGAGGACGATGTAGTCGTCCCGGAGGCCCCGCCGCTTCATCTCGTCGATGACGACCTTCATGTAGGGCATCGTCGTGGTGAGGAGCGCGCTCATCCCGAGGATGTCCGCCTTGTGCTCCTGGATCGCCGCGATGAAGCGGTCCGCATCCGTGTTCACGCCGAGGTCGATGACCTCGAAGCCGGCCCCCTCGAGCATCATCGCCACGAGGTTCTTCCCGATGTCGTGGATGTCGCCCTTCACGGTGCCGAGGACGACGGTCCCGGCGCGCACGGCGCCGGTCTCCGCGAGGATCGGCCGGAGGAGCGCCATCCCCGCCTTCATCGCGTTCGCGGCGAGGAGGACCTCCGGCACGAAGAGGATCCCGTCGCGGAAGTCGATGCCCACGATCCGCATCCCCTCCACGAGGGCGTCGTTGAGGACCTTCTCCGCGCTCCAGCCACGGTCGAGGAGGATCTGCGTCCCCGCCGCGATCTCCTCGCCGAGCCCGTCGTAGAGGTCGCTGTGCATCTGCTGGACGAGGTCCGCGTCCGGAAGGGCCGCGAGATCGATCTCCTCGTACTGCTCGTCCGCCATGGGGGCGCGCTCCGTAGTGTTCCGCGATGTGGCACAGTGCCGGATGATGGAACCGTCCCCCGAATCTAGCGTCCGGCCCCGCCCGATGTCCAGCGTCCAGTCCGTGGCGCGCGCCTTCGATGTCCTGCGTGCGATCGCGGGCGAGCCGGCCGGCGTCACCGAGGTCGCGGCCCGGACCGGTCTCGCGAAGTCGACCGCCCAGCGGCTCCTCGGCGCGCTCGCTGCCGCGGGGGCTGCGGAGCGGACCGAGGATGGCCGCTGGCGCGTGGGGCCTGCGGTCGCCGCGCTCGCCGCCGGACCCGGGACGCCCGGCTCGCTGATCGCCGCGGCCCGGCCGGTCCTCATCGCCCTTGCCGGTGCGACCGGAGAGGCGGCGGGCCTCGCGATCGCGGAGGAAGGGCTCGTCCGCTACCTGGACCAGGTGGACAGCGCGCAGCCCGTGGCGGTCCGGGACTGGACGGGGAGCCGGCTCCCGATGCACCCGGTCTCGTCGGGCCGCGTCCTCCTCGCGGCGCGCTCCCAGGCGGCGGTCGCCCGGGCGCTCGGCGGTCCGCTCGAGCGGTTCACCGCGCGGACCGTCACCGACCCCGAGCGCCTGCGCGCGATCCTCGCCGCCGTCCGGCGCGACGGGGTCGCGTGGACCGAGGACGAGTACCAGGAGGGGATCAGCTCGGTCGCGGCCCCGATCGCGGGGTCCGGCGGCGAGGTGGTCGCGGCGGTCCATCTCCACGGACCGTCCTACCGGTTCCCCGGGGAGCGGCCACGCGCGGGCTTCGAGGATGCGGTGCGGGATGCCGCGGCGCGGATCGGGGCGCGGCTCCGGGCGGGCTGACCGCCCGGGTCAGTCGCGCGGGAGACCGATCGCCGCGTCCGTCAGCCACGCCGCGAGCGAGGCGGCGAAGGAGGGCCGGACCCAGACCCGGTAGCTCGGCGCGTCCGTCAGCTGGTGGACGATGACGCCGAAGCGGCCGAGGATCGTCTGCGCGCAGGAGCCGGCGCGGAAGGCGCGCGGGTGGAGGTCGAGCGGCATCCCGCTCTCCAGGAGCTCGCGTGCGTGCGGTCCCGCGATCTCGATCGCGATCCGGTTCGCGGAGAGGTCCGTGGCGGTGACGAAGCCGCCCCCTGCCGCCCCACCGATCGCGGCCTCGATCGCCGCCGCGCTCCCGTCCGGGCCCACGACGAGCCACTCGTCCGGGCCGAGCCAGAGGACGTGCCGCCCGGCCGCATCGCCGGTCACCGTGTTCGCCGCGAGCGGGAGCGTGACGCCGAGGGCGCCCTCCACGCGTCCGCGCAGGGCCGCGTCCGAGGGATCCAGGCGCAGGCCGACCTGGGCGAGGAAGGGACGGGCCGCCGCGCCGGCGGGCAGCGGGATCCCCGCGAGCGCGGAGCGGCGCTTCAGGTCAGCCGTCACGGCGCGTGCCCTCCGGATCGAAGAGGACCGAGGAGCCGACCGTGGCCGCCACCGTGCGGTCCGGGAGGGGGAGCCAGACCGTCTCGCCGATCCGGGCGCGTCCGCCGCGGACGAGGGCGAGGGCGAAGCTCCGCCCGAGCGCGGCGGATCGGTAGGAGGAGGTGACGTGGCCGATCATCGGCATCGGCGGGGCGAGATCCGGTGCCGCCACGATCTGGGCACCTTCCGGCAGGACGAGCTCCGGATCCTCCGGGAGGAGCGAGACGAGCTGCTTCCGGTCCGCGCGGAGGAGGTCCGGCCGGTGCCACGAGCGCGACCCGATGCACCACTTCTTCCGCGACGCCATCCGCCCGAGGCCGAGGTCATCCGGCGAGACCGACCCGTCCGTCTCCTGGCCGATGATCGGGTAGCCCTTCTCCGCGCGCAGGACGTGCATCGTCTCCGTCCCGTAGGGCGTGATGCCGAGGTCCGCCCCCGCGCTCATCGCCGCGTCCCAGAGCGCCGCCCCGTGCCAGCCCGCCACGTTCACCTCGTAGGCGAGCTCGCCGGAGAAGCTGATCCGGAAGACGCGCGCCGGCAGGCCCGCCACCTCCGCATCCCGCCAGGTCATGAAGGGGAAGGCGTCGTTGCTCACCTCGATCCCGGGTGCGAGCCGCCGGAGGAGCTCCCGAGAGCGCGGCCCCACGAGCGCCACGACCGCCCACTCCTCCGTCACGCTCGTCGCCCGGACGCGCAGCTCCGGCCACTCCGTCTGGAGCCATTCCTCGAGGTGGTCGAGGACGGCAGCCGCGTTCCCCGTCGTGGTCGTCATCAGCCAGCGGTCGTCCGCGATCCGGCTCGTCACGCCGTCGTCGAAGACCATCCCGTCCGCCTTCGTCATCAGGCCGTAGCGGCAGGAACCCACGGCGAGGGTGGAGAAGGTGTTCGTATAGACGCGGTCGAGGAGGATCCCGGCATCCGGCCCCTGGAGGTCGATCTTGCCGAGCGTGGAGCCGTCGAAGATCCCGACCCCCGTGCGCACCGCCGCGCATTCGCGGAGGACGGCCGCCTCCATCGATTCGCCGGGCCGGGGGTAGAACCACGCGCGCTTCCACTGGCCGACGTTCTCGAAGAGCGCGCCTGCGGCGACCTCCCGTGCGTGGATCGGGGTCGTCCGGACCGGGTCGAAGAGCGGGCCCCGCTCCCGCCCGCCGAGCGCGGCGAAGGAGACCGGGACGTAGGGCGCCCGGAAGGTGGGGACACCGACCGCCCCGACCTCCTGCCCGAGGAGCGCCGCCGCGATCGCCGAGGTGACGATCCCGGAGGTCTTCCCCTGGTCGCTCGCGGTCCCGATCGTCGTGTAGCGCTTCACGTGCTCGATCGAGGCGAGCCCCGCCCCGAGCGCCGAGCGGATATCCGCGAGCGTCGCCTCGCGCTCCAGGTCCACGATGTGGGCCGTGCCGTCATCACCGGGCTCGGGCTCCACGAGCCAGAGGCGGCCGAGCGGTCCGACCGCCGGCGCCTCCACGGCGGGCACGGGGGGCGCCTGCCCGTCGCCGAAGCCCGCGAGCCCGGCCGCCGCTGCCCCCGCCGCCGCACCGCCGGCGAGGCAACCGGCGAGATCGAAGGTCCCCGCCGCCGCCCCTGCCGCCGCATAGGGTCCATTGGGGACGTCCGGCACGAAGGCGCCGATCGTCTCGTCGAAGCGGATCGTCCCGCGCGGGTGGCTCCACAGGTGGACCGCGGGGTTCCAGCCGCCGGTGACGAGAAGGAGGTCCGCGCGGACCGCCGTCCCGTTCACGTGGACCGCGCTCAGCCAGGGATCCCCCTCCGTCCCGGTGACCCGGTCACCCGCCCGCGCGTCCGCGACCGCGACGACCGTGGCGCCCGCCGCCTCCAGGTCCCGGGCGGCACGGAGGCCGGCATCGTGCGTGGTGAAGATGACGATCCGCTCGCCCGCGAGGACGCCGTGGCGGTGGAGGTAGCTCCGGGCGGCGCCCGCGAGCATGACCCCCGGCCGGTCGTTCCCCGAGAAGACGATCGGCCGCTCGATCGCACCGGTCGCCAGGACGATCCGCCCCGCGCGGATGTGGTGGACGCGGGCCTCCGTCACGCCGTCCGTGCAGCGCTCCACGAGGACCGCGGAGCCGTGGTCGTAGAGGCCGATCGCCGTGGTCCGGAGAAGGATCGTGACCTCCGGTACGGCACGGAGCCGCGCCTCCGCGGCGGCCACCCACTCGAGCGCGGGCGCACCGCCGATCCGCTCCCCCTCGCTGCCGAGGAGGGCCCCGCCGAGCGCCAGGTCCTGGTCCGCGAGGAGGACGCGCGCGCCCGTCCGCGCCGCCGCCTCCGCCGCCGCGATCCCCGCCGCGCCACCGCCGATGACGAGGACATCCACGTGGCGGTAGCGCTTGTCGAAGCGGGCGCTCTCGCGCTCGATCGTCAGGCGGCCCTTCCCGGGCAGGCCGTCGGCCACGAGCCCGTCGAAGAGCTCCACGGCCGCCGCGCGGAGCATCGGCTCCGAGCCGCCGGGGAGCTCTACCTGGACGAGCGCGCCCGGGTCCTCCACGCCCGCCGCCACGATCCCCCGCGGCCGCCCGGAGTAGACGCCGCGGCCCACGATCCCCACCCCGTTCGCGAGGAGGGCAGAGGCGAGCGTGTCGCCGGGATGACCCGCGTACGGGGCGCCGTCGAAGTGGAAGCCGAGCGTCCGCGTGCGGTCGATCCGGCCGCCGCCGGGGAGCCGCCGTGCGCGCGTCATGCGCCGGGCTCCGTGCCCACGTAGGTGGCCGCGATCTCGTGGGTCACCGTATCCCGCCGGGCATTGAACCAGCGGCGGCAGCCCGCGCTGTGGACCCAGCGCTCACGGAAGGCGCCCTTCGGGTTGTCGCGGTGGAAGAGCCACTCGCCCCACGCCGCATCCGAGAGCGCCTCCGGGTCCGCGGGGAAGGCGATGTGCGCCTGTCCGCCGTAGCGGAACTCGACCTCCTCGCGCGGGCCGCACCACGGGCAGCGGATGAGCAGCATCAGTGGGCGACCCCCGCCGCGCCGTGCTCGTCCACGAGATCGCCGGTGACGAAGCGCTCGAGCGCGAAGGGACGGGCGAGCTCGTGCGGCCGCCCGGTGGCGACCGTCTCGGCCATCACCCAGCCGGAGCCCGGGGTCGCCTTGAAGCCGCCGGTCCCCCAGCCACAGTTGATGAAGAGGTTCTCCACCGGGGTCACCCCGATGATCGGCGAGGCATCCGGCGCGGTATCCACGATCCCGCCCCAGGTCCGGAGGACGTGCGCCCGCGCGAAGATCGGGAAGAGCTCGAGGGCGGCCGCCATCTGGTGCTCGATGACGTGGAACGAGCCGCGCTGCGCGTACGAGTTGTAGCTGTCGATCCCGGCGCCCATGACGAGCTCGCCCTTGTGCGCCTGGCTCACGTAGACGTGGACCGCGTTGCTCATCACGACCGTGGGATGGACCGGCTGGAGGAGCTCCGAGACGAGCGCCTGGAGCGGGTGGCTCGTGATCGGCAGGGTGAAGCCGGCCATCTCGGCGAGGAGGCTGGAGTGGCCCGCCGCCACGAGCGCCACCTTGCCGGCGCGGATCGGACCGCGCGAGGTCCGGAGGCCGGTCACCCGGCCGTCCGTGACGTCGATCCCCTGGACCTCGCAGCCCTCGATGAGATCGACCCCGAGCGCATCCGCCGCCCGCGCGTAGCCCCACGCCACGTGCTCGTGGCGCGCGATCCCGCCGCGCGGCTGGAAGGTGGCCCCGAGGACGGGGTAGCGCACCTCCGGGTCGATGTTCAGGATCGGGCAGACCTCCCGGCAGGCCTCCGGGTCGAGCCACAGGGCATCGATGCCATTCAGGCGGTTCGCGGAGGCCCGCCGCTGACCCTCGCGGACGTCATGGAGGCTGTGCGCGAGCGACATGACGCCCCGCTGGGAGAAGAGGAGGTCGTAGTCGAGCTCCTCGGCGAGCGTCTCCCACAGCTTCAGGGAGTGCTCGTAGATCGCCGCGCTCGCATCCCACAGGTAGTTGGAGCGGATGATCGTCGTGTTCCGGGCCATGTTCCCGCCGCCGAGCCAGCCGCGCTCCACGACCGCCACGTCCCGGATCCCGTGGTTCTTCGCGAGGTAGTAGGCGGTCGCCAGGCCATGCCCGCCGGCGCCCACCACGATCACCTCGTAGGACGACTTCGGCTCGGGACGGCGCCACAGGCGCGGCGGATGGGGGAGGGGA
Organism: Chloroflexota bacterium; assembly: GCA_017853275.1. Taxonomy (GTDB): domain Bacteria; phylum Chloroflexota; class Limnocylindria; order Limnocylindrales; family CSP1-4; genus JAFMJV01. Next base: position 16,301 of record JAFMJV010000004.1, on the reverse strand, counting down.
TGATCACCGAGGGGGCTCACGGGAAGGAAGTGTCGCCCGGGCCTCGTCCCGCGTCAACCGCTCGCGGCCGGACCCGGGGGGTGGGGCTGCAGCCGCCGAAGGTCCCGGTGCCCCCGCGGTGCGCGCCCACTACCATCGCGCTGTCGCGGCGCCCGCCGCTCCACACACGAGGATCCCCCATGCGCAGAACCTCCTTCCTCCCCGTCGCGGCGCTCGCCGCCGCCCTCGTCGCCACCCCGGTAGCCGCGGCGGACAGCCCGGAAGGGGCGGTCACCGGCCTCCTCGAGATCATCGCGGCGAAGGAGTTCGAGCGGATCCCCGAGCTCGTCTGTGCCGAGCGCGCCGAGGAGGTCGCCGCGGACTTCGATCTCGTGGGCGAGATGGCCGAGAGCGGGATCGACGGCCAGGCGATCCTGGATGCGATCACGATCGCCGCGTCCGACGTGGTCACCGAGGTCCTCTCCGACGACGGCACGAACGCCGTGGTCCAGGTGACGGGCACGCTGACGATGACCGTGGACGAGGCGGCCTTCCGGACGGTCATGGAGGCCTTCGTCGAGGAGATGGGGATCCCCGTGGATAGCCCGGAGATCTCCGCCGCGATCGATTCCGCGCTCACGGAGCTCTCCCAGAGCGAGCCGATCGAGGGCGAGATCGACGTCCTCCTCGAGGACGGCACGTGGAAGATCTGCGGCGATATCTCCGCGATCACGGACGGCGGCGACGCCGAGGCGAGCTTCGGCCCGGAGCCGACCGATGACGGCATCCTCGGCGCCTTCTGCTCGCTCGCCACCATCGAGGAGGTCTCCGCGCTCGGGATCGAGCTCACGGAGGTGACCGACGACGGCACCGACCAGGGATGCACCTGGTCGACCCCGATGGACCAGATGGCCTACGCCGCGCTCACCGCCTACGAGCAGACCGGCTCGGCCGCGGATCTCGCCCCCTTCTTCGACGACGAGGTCGAGGTGACGGTGGCCGGCCGGCCCGGCCTTTACGTCCCCTCCGTCTTCGGGGTCTTCGTGGACCTCGGCGACGACCGGGTCCTCGTCGTCCAGTCGGTCCAGCTGGACACGCCGGAGGACGAGCTCCAGGCCTACGTCGTCGCCGCGGCGGAGCTCTTCGCCCCCCGCATCCCCTGACCTTCCGCCGCCCTCGCCGGCGGCCGCCGCTACCCACATCGACCCCCGGCCCCGGCCGGGGGTCGGCCGTTCCCCGGCCGGGTCAGCGCGCCGCCACCTCCCCCGCCACGATCCGGCGCGCGTAGGCGATCGCCTCCGGGGTCGTGGGGAAGACATGGTGCTCTGCCGCGAGGCGGTCATAGACGCCGAGACCGCGGAAGATCGGCTCGTGGTCGGCGCGGATCCCGGAGAGGAGGACGGTCACGCCGCGCCGCTCGAGACCGCCGATCGTCTCCGCGAGGAGAGAGGCGCCGGTCGCGTCGAGGGTCGCGATCCGCGAGAGCCGGAGGACGACGACCCGGACGTCGCTCACCTCCGAGAGCTCCAGGAGGAAGGTGTGCGCGGCACCGAAGAAGAGGGGGCCGTCCAGCCGGTAGGCGACGATCCGCCGGTCGAGGAGCGCCCCTTCCTCGTCCGCGTGGTCGGTGGGATCGATCGGGATCTCGTCCACGCGCGCCGAGGCCGCCACCTCGCGGAGCGCGAAGGCGCCCGCCACGACGAGCCCGAGGATCACCGCGACCACGAGGTCGAGCGCGATCGTCGCGATCGTCGTGAGGACGATGACGACCCCGTCGCCACGCGTCGCACGGGCGATCGCGGTGAAGCTGGAGACGCGGATCATCATGATCGCCGTGGCGATGAGGACCCCCGCGAGCGCCGCGATCGGGATCCGGCCCACCAGCCCCGCGGCCACGAGCACGACCGCGAGCAGGACGAGCGCATGGACGATCGCGGCGAGGCGCGTGCGTGCGCCGGAGCGGACGTTGACCGCCGTGCGCGCGATCGCCGCAGTCGCGGGAACCCCACCGAAGAAGGGGACGACGAGGTTGGCGATCCCCTGTCCGAAGAGCTCGCGGTCCGGGTCGTGCCGCTCACCGATGCGCATCGCGTCCGCGACCGAGGCGCACAGGAGGCTTTCCAGCGCCGCGAGGGCGGCCACGGCGATCGCGGGGAGGACGAGCTCCCCGGGGTCCACGCCGTCCAGGGTGGGCAGGGAGGGGAGGGGGAGCCCGGCCGGGATGCTCCCGATCGTGGCCACCGGGAGCGCGAGGACGGCGACGGCCGCGGTCGCCACGGCGACGGCGGCCAGGGAGATCGGGATCCCGGGGCGGATCCGCGCCGCCAGGAGCATCGATCCCGCCACGCCCGCCGCGAGCAGGGGCGGCAGGAGCTCCGGAGCGGCGAGCCACGCGACGATCGCCTCGAGCGCGGTCTGGATGACCGTGTGCCCGGGGATCGCCGGGACACCGAGCGCGCCCGGGACCTGCTGGAGCGCGATGATCACGGCGATCCCGAGGGTGAAGCCCTCGATGACGGGGAGCGGGACGTAGCGCATGACCCGGCCGGCGCGCGCGACCGCGAGGCCCACGAGGATCGCGCCCGCGAGGAGGCCGACCACGAGGACGGCCGCGGTCCCGTGGGCCGCGACGATCGGGATGAGGACGACCGTCATCGCCCCGGTCGGCCCGCTCACCTGGAGGTTGCTCCCGCCGAGGAAGGCGGCGAGGAGCCCCGCGACGATCGCGGTGATCAGCCCGGCCTCCGCGCCCAGCCCGGAGGAGATCCCGAAGGCGAGCGCAAGGGGAAGGGCCACGACCGCGACCGTGACCCCCGCGAGGAGGTCGCGCCGCGGATGGCGGGTCATCCCCCGGAGGATCGCGCGATCGGGGAGGAGGGCGAGGATGCGGCCTCCCGCCGTGCGCAGGGCGCCCGCGCCCTCGGAGAGAAGCCCGGTCGCTGCCGGCCCGCTCACCGTCCGCTCCCGCAGCGTCCCGTCACGGCCACGCCGCGAGGATGCCATGCCGGAGCAGCGCGCGAGACCTCCCGGCGTCAGACCTCCTTCAGCGCCACGCGCCGGGCGGAGCGTCGGAGCCGCGCCGCAGGCCCTCCCGGTCGCGGGGGACCGTGGTCCGGCTCCGGCCGGGCGGGATCCCCTCCGTCAGCCCGGACCAGTCGATGAGCGGCCAGGCGATCTCGCCCACCGTGACGGCCGCAGGGTCCGCGAGCCGGAAGTCGCCGCCCGCCATGTCGCGCAGGCTGACCGGGCGCTCGTTGATGAGGTTCTCCGCGAGGATCGACTCCGGGCGGCAGCTGGAGCCCGCGCCGCTGCAGCCGGTCTCCTCGCCGATCCCGAGCGGGGTCGTCTCCGGCCCGCTCCGGATGACGTTGCCGAGGAAGACGAGGTCCCGGTCGAAGCGCGTGGGGGTCGGGACGCCCGACCCATCCTGGCCCGGGCCGTCGTAGGGACCCGCGACGGTGAGGATCTGGTCGCCCACCGGCCGGTCCGTCCGGTTCACGATCAGGTTCCGGATGACGAAGACCTGCCGGTTCGGGATGCGCACCGGCTCGTTGCCGTCGTCCACGCGGGTCGTCCCCCACCCGCCGAGATCGAGATGCTCCGCGCAGCGGCCGCGGCCCGCGTCCCCCGGGACGCCGTCGCACGAGCGCAGGCCGGCGACGAACTCGAGGAGGTGGGACCGCGACCCGACCCGGACGAGCGTGTTGTGGGCGAGAAGGATCCCGTAGCCACCGTTCACCCCGAGGCCGGCCCCCTCGGTGTCGTGGACCACGTTGTTCACGACGCGCACGTCCACCGCCTCGTAGGTGATCCACGGCGGGACCATCCACTGGAAGCCCGTGCCCTGGCCTGCGGTGAAGCCCCCGGTCCCGCAGTCGAAGATCTCGTTCCCGTCCACGCGCACGTAGGCGGAACCGCCCTTGGCGTAGGCGCACCAGTCCATCGCGTCGTGGATCCGGTTCCGCCGGATCCCCGCGTACTGGACGGCCACGAGGTCGAGCGCGTTGTCCGACGCGCCGGAGAGGTCGCTCCGCTCGATGAAGACGGAGCGCGACTGGTTCACCTTCACGAGGTCGCCGATCCGCCAGCTCTCCGGGTCATCCCCGCGCACCACGCTCCGGCGGAGGAGGAGGTGGTCGCACTGCTCGCAGTGGAGGCCGTCGCCACCGGTCGCCTCGATGCGCAGGTCGATGAGGTAGAGGTGCCGGACGGAGAAGATGTTCAGGGACGCGAGCGTGACCGTCCCGGCGCCCTCGGCGGCGCGGATGATGATCGGGTGCTCTGTGGTCCCCAGGCGGTCTTCCATGTAGCCCGGGACCGCGTCCTCGCCGAGCCGGCCCGGGAGGATGAGGATCCGGTACCCGTGGTCCGCCAGGCGCTCGCCGCGGGGGATCCGCCGCCAGGCCTCCGCGAGCGTGGCGAGCGCGTCCGTGCGTTCCGACCCGGAGGCGGAATCATCGCCCCCGGAGGGATCGACCCAGAGGGTGACCATCTCCTGCGCCCGGATCCGGAAGGGGCGCTCCACCTCCGCCAGGCGCGCGGTGTGCTCGCTCGCCACGGATGCCGTGGCCGGCAGACCGGGGGAGAGGGCGAGGGTCAGGGTGGCGAGGAGGAGGGCGGCGATCGGGCTGCCGCGGCGGATCGGTCGGACGTGCATGCGGCGAGCCTGTGGCCCGGAGCGCCGGCGGGCCATCCCCCGGACGGCGGCCGTTGGTACCACCCTCGAGCGTGGGTGGTGCGCGGCCGCGCCGCTTCCCGTCGCGCTACCCTTCTCGCTCCAGCCCCCTCGGAGGGAGCGCGTCCGGGCCGGTGCCCGGCACGGTCTTCAAAACCGTCGGCGCGGCGCCCGGCGTCGCGCGGTGGGTCCGACTCCCATGCGCTCCCGCCACCCTCCGCCCGCCGGCCCGTGCCGCCCTACTCGCGGACCGCCCCGGTGAGGAAGCCGCGGATGAAGCGCCGCTGGAGGACCACGTAGGCGGCGACCACCGGGAGCGCGACGAGGACGGCGGCCGCGGCCACCACGGTCTGGTCGCTGTAGCGCTGCGCCCCGGCGAAGTAGCCGAGCGCGAGCGGCGCGGTGAGCATGTCGCCACCCGGGTTCATGACGAGCGCCAGGAGGTAGTCGTTCCAGGTGTACATGAAGACGAGCGCGGCGAGGGTGAGCGCGGCGGGAAGCGCGGAGGGGAGGAGGACGGAGAGGAGGACGCGCAGGTGGCCCGCGCCATCCATCCGGGCGGCCTCGATCACGGCCCGCGGCGAGGAGCGGAAGAAGGAGCGCATCCAGAAGGTCCCGAGGCAGACCGATACGCCGACCTGGGGAAGGATGAGCGCGGCATAGCTCTCCGTCATCCCCGCATCCCGGAAGAGGCGGTAGAGGGGGATGATCAGCGACTCGTAGGGGATGACGAGCCCGGCCATGAGGAGGTAGAAGATCGCGTTCGCCCCCGGGAAGCGCATCGTCCCCAGGCCATAGCCCGAGAGGATCGAGAGCGCCACGGAGAGGATCGTCACCGTCGTGGCCACCACGATGCTGTTCGCGAAGCCGCGGTCGAAGCCGCCCTTCGTCCAGGCCGTCACGAAGGAATCGAGCGAGGGATCGGTGGGGATCGTGAAGCCGGTCACGAGGTCCGACTGGCGGCTCAGCGCGAGGAAGAGGATCGAGACGAGCGGATAGACCGCGATGACGCTGAAGGTGATGAGGAGCGCATGCGTGACCGCGCGCTCCCAGCGGCTGCTCATCGCGCCACGCCCTCGTCACCGCGCTCGCCGAGCCGGACGAGGATGACCGAGACGACGAGGATGACGACGGTCATGACGACCGCGATCGCCGAGCCGGTCCCCAGCCGGCGCGCCTCGAACCCGAAGTGGTAGAGGAGGATCGAGGGGGTCGTGGTGGCATCGCCCGGTCCGCCCCCCGTGGTGATCCAGATGAGGTCGAAGTTCCGGAGCGCGAAGATGACGGTCAGCGTGAGCGCCACGATCACCTCGTTGCGCAGGCCGGGCAGGGTGACCGCGCGGAACTCGGACCACGGTCCGGCGCCGTCCACGCGCGCCGCGTCATAGAGGTCGATCGGGATCTTCTGGACGCCCGCCACGAAGAGGACCATGCACAGCCCGCTGTTCAGCCAGGTCCCGATCAGGCCGATCGCGGGGAGGGCGAGGTCGAAGTCCCCGAGCCAGGCGCGCGCGACCCCGCCGAGGCCGACCGTGCGCAGGATCTCGTTGACGATCCCGTCCCGGGAGTAGATCCAGCCCCACGCGATCGCCACCACGACCATCGCGATCGTCTGGGGCAGGAAGAGGAGGACCCGGTAGGTCCCCATGCCGCGGATCCGCACGCGGGAGAGGAGGGCGGCGAGGAGGAGGCCGATGCAGACCGGCAGGATCGCCGCAAAGACGACGAGGACGAGCGAGCGGAGGAAGGCGGTGTAGATGTCCGGGTCGCCCAGGACATCCACGTAGTTCTCGAGCCCCACCGGCTCGGGGGTCCCGATCCCCTTCCACTTCCAGGTGGAGAAGAGGATCGTCTGGAGGAGCGGCCAGACGCCGAAGACCGCGAAGGCGGCGAGCGCCGGCAGGACGTACAGGAAGCCGACGAGGCGCGGCTCACCGGGAGGGGACCCCCGGCCTGCCGCGCCTCGCGGTCGTGACATCCCTGCGTCAGGTGCGGAAGGGGATCAGCTCCCCTGGAACTCCGCCCAGTCCTCCTGGATCGCGCCCACGAACTCCTCGGGGGTCGAGCGACCGCCGATGAGCTCCTGGAGCGAGCCGGTGAAGGTGTCGTACATCGTGTCCGTGGACCAGTCCTGGTAGTACATCAGGCCGTCCGCCGCGGCGATCGCGCTCCACGCGTCCGCGAGGTCCTGGGTGACCGGGTCGGCCGGCGTGCCGGCGGATCCCGCGGCGGCCGGGATCCGGCCGTTGTCCAGGTAGATCTGCCCGTTCTCCGGGCTCATCACCGTGGAGATGAACGCGGCCGCGAGGTCCGGGTTCTGCGACTTGCTCGAGATGTGGAAGGGGAGGGAGAGGGCCGCGACCGCGGCGATCGACCCGGACTCCCCGGCCGGCGGCGCGAAGAAGCCGACCTTGTCCGGCCCCATCGTGTCGCGGAGGCCCGCAGCGAGCCAGCTCCCCGCGGGGAGGAAGACGCCGTCGCCGTTCGCGAACTCCTGCCACGCCTGGTCGTAGTCCAGGCCGTTGGCGTCCTCGTTGATGTAGCCCTTCTCCACCCAGGAAGCCATCGTGGCCGCCGCCTGGAGGTTCGCGGGGTTCGTGTAGTCCGCACCCTCCGCGCCGAAGATCCAGTCCCGGACCTCCGCGGCGGGCCAGAAGGCACCCTGGGCCACGCCGAACGCGTGGGTCCCCGGCCAGCCGGCCTGGTTGCCGAGCTTGATCGGGAGCTCACCGGCGGCCTTCGCGGTCTCCAGGGCCGCCTCGAACTCGGCGAACGTGGTGGGGATCTCCAGGCCAAGGGCCGCGAGCTTCTCCTTGTTGTAGTAGACGCCCACGAAGTCCGCCGACTCCGCGATGCCCCACAGGGGGCCGGAGCCGAAGGTCTTGCCGTCCTCGGAGAAGCGGAACTGCGCCTTCGCGCCGTCGCTGTAGTTCTCGCCCCAGCCGTAGGCGTCGTAGTACGGATCGAGCGGGATGATCAGGCCCGCCTCCACGAGCGCGCCGTCCACCGTGAAGCCCTGGTTGCCGAAGATGATGTCCGGCGCGTCCGGGGAGTCGGCGATGTTGAGCACCGTCCCCATGAAGTCGTCCCAGGACTTGATCTCGAGCTTGACGGTGACGTTCGGGTACATCGCGGTGAAGTTCTCCGCGAAGGCGGTGAGGGTCGCCTCGGACGAGCCCTCTCCGCCGACGCGGATCGTCACGTCCCCGAGCTCCTCCCAGCCGCTCGTCTTCGGCCCATCCTGGGCAAGCGCGGGCACGGCCCCTGCACCGATCGCCGCGACGAGGAGCGCGCCCGCGGTCGCGGTCGCGATCCCGGCGCGCCGGGTCCCCTGGTCCTTCATCCCACTTCCTCCTCTTTCCCAGGATCGCGGACGGCTTCCGCGATCCTCATCATCCGGCGGCAGCCGCCGCGTCGAGCCAGATCTCGCCGTCCGTGCAGCGGTGCACGACCGACGCCGGCCACGACGCATCGTAGCCCCCGGCGTCCATCACCCGCGCGGCCGCGGTGCGCTTCCCTCCGCCGATGAGGACGAGCCGCGCCCGGCGCGAGCAGCGCACGATCGTGCCCAGGCCCACGCTCACCCCGTGGCGCGGGACCTCGTCCAGCGAGCGGAAGTCCGGGAAGGTGGCGAGGTTGTCCCGGCGCGTGGACTCCGGCAGGGGGACGATCCACGGCCCGCCATCCGGGTCGCTCCCCGGCGGGTTGAAGGCCACATGGCCGTCCGATGCGCCGCTCGCGAGGATGAAGAGGTCGATCCCGCCCGCCGCCGTGAGCCGTGCCTCGTAGGCCGCCGGATCGGCCGCATCGGGGAGCCAGATCCCCTCTGCCGGGATCGGGCGCGCGGCCCGCGCGTTCAGCGGACCGGCGATCTCCCGCTCCGCGAAGCCGCGGCAGCTGTAGTGGGCCGCCGGGTCCGCCGCACGCAGGGCACCGTCCGGGCCGGGGACGAGGTACTCGTCCATCATCGCGATGACGAGGTGGCCGAGATCGCTCCCCGCGAGCCGGCGCGCGAGCGCCGCATAGGTCGTCCGCGCGCTCCGCCCCCCGGGGCAGCCCAGGAGGTAGCGACGCCCGGCGATCCGCGCCGACGCGATCCCCTCCGCGATCTCCGCGGCGAGCGCGTCCCCGAGCGCATCCCCATCCGGGAAGCGCCGGACCGGGATCGTCCCTGCGCTCACGCGCCCGCGGCCCGGAGCGCGTCCGCGACCCAGCGCGCGTTGTGTGCCTCGGCTGCCGCGGCCTCCCGGAGGGCGTCTGGATCGTCCCCGATCGGCAGGCGGTCCTGCTCCACCACGAGCCAGCCGTCGTAGCCGCGCCGGACGAGGTCGCCCACGAAGGCCGTCATCGCCACGTCGCCCTCACCGAGCCGGACGGAGACATCGCCCCACCAGGTGTCGAAATCGGTCCGGCCATCCGCCTTGGCGCGCTCCAGGACCGCCACCCGGACATCCTTGAGGTGGACGTGGTCGACCCTCTCCCCGAAGCGCGCGAGCGCCGCCCGCGGCTCGGCGCCCGCGAGGAGGAAGTGGCCGGTGTCCAGGGTGAGCCCGATCGGCGAGGCATCGAGGATCCGCTCGACCTCCCACGGCGACTCGACGTAGGTGCTGATGTGGGGATGGAAGGTCGTCCGCAGGCCGTGCTCCTCGGCCAGCCGGCGCGCCGCCTCCAGGCGCCGCCCGAGGAGCGCCCACTGCGCCTCATCCAGCGCGAGGGACCGGTCATCCCACGGCCGGGCGGGGTTGACGAGCAGCTCCGGGGATCCCTCGTCCGCGAGGATCGCGAGGGCGTCCGTGCGCCCGCTTGCGGTGAGCTCGGCGAGGATCGCGCGCATCCGGTCCATCTCCGCGGCCACCGTCGCCTCGTCCGCCACGAAGTGGATCGGGATGTAGCAGCCGATGCAGGTGAGCCCCGCGCGGGCGAACCGCTCCGCCGTCTCCGCCGGGCTCCCGAAGAAGCCCGGTACCCCGAGCTCCGTGCCCGTGTAGCCGGCCGCCGCGACAGCCGCGAGGAGGGCGTCCGGGTCCGGTCCGCGCGAGCCCTCCGCGCCGTAGACCCCGAAGCTCACCGGGGCCCCGCCGATCCGGATGCTCATCGCGCTGCCCCGTCCGCCGCCTCTCCGCCGGCGCGCGCTCCGTAGCCCGCGGCGAGGGCCGCCGCGAGCGCCTGGAGGACGGCCGTGTCCTGCCGCGCGCCCTCCGCATCCGAGCGGTTCCCGGCCGTCCCGGTCACCGTGTCGTGGAAGGCGCGCAGCTCCGCGAGGAAGCCCGAATCGCGGTCGCTCGCGTGCTCGGAGCGCTGGGCGAGGAGCCCGTCCGGGAGCCGGACCGTCACCTCCGCGGCGACCTGCGGCCCGTAGGGCTGCGGCATCCGGAGGTCGATCTCGCCGTCCGTCCCGATCAGCTCGATCCGCTCGTCGTACTCCGGGTAGTCCGGCAGCCAGAGCCACGAGAGGTCGAGGATCGCCCCGCCGGGGAGGTCGGCGAGCGCGACGATGCAGGGCGGCTCGGCCCCGGTCTGCGCGGGATCGAAGGGCCAGGCGCGGACGTGCCGGAAGGAGGAGGGGAGCGGCAGCCCGAGGCCGCGCATCGCGGAGAGCTCGTGGATGACCGAGCCGATGAGGACGCCCCGGTAGAGCTCGGAGATCCCGGCCGGCAGGTCGCCGAGCGCCTCGACCGCGCGCTCCCGCTCATAGGCCCCCGCCGCGGCGATCACCGCGCCGTCCGCATCCCGCCCCCGGACGACCGGGAAGTGGTCCGTCTGGCGCGCATCGGAGGGGTGCCGGACGGTGATCCGCACCACGCGCAGCGTGCCGATCCCCGGCAGGAGGGCCCGGGCCCGGGCGATCCCCGGGTCGAAGAGCTTCATGTAGGCGACCTGGAGGACGCGCTCCTGCTGCGCGGCGAGCGCCGCCAGCGCGCGTGCCTCCGCCTGGCTGACGCACAGGGGCTTCTCGGCGAGGACATGCCGGCCGGCCGCGAGCGCGCCTTCCACGATCGGGCCGTGGGCGCCGGGCGTGAGGACGATGACCGCCTCGACCGCCGGGTCCGCCACGACATCCCGCCAGTCCGTGGAGGCGCGCACGGCGCCCGGGGCGCGGCTCGCCACGGTCCGGGCGACCGTCGGCGAGAGGTCGCACACGTGGACCACCTCGAAGCGGTCGGCGAGCCGTGCAAGGTTCGGCAGGTGGACGACCTGCGCGATGAGCCCGCACCCGATCACCCCGACCCGTAGCCGTCGTTCCGTCATGCATCCCTCCTCGGGCACCACGGTGGTCCCGGCTACCATTGTGCGCGATGGACCGGCCCGTGCGCGGCCGCAGGAGAGCGACGAGGGACGCCTGACCACCGATGGCCCGAACCCCCACGCCCCGCCCCGCCTTCACGAGCCCCACGCGGATCGCCGCGGGGGCCGGCGTCCACCACACCTGGGGGGACGCGTCGGCCGGCTTCGTCCACGACGAGGTCCTCCTCTCCTCGGCGACCCTCCATGCGCTGATCTTCTCGATCCCCGCGGGGGGCGGCTGGCGTCACTCGCCCGAGAACCCGGTGATCTTCGCCGCGGACGAGCTCTACCTCGTCCTCGAGGGCCGGCTCGCGCTCATCGACCCGGCGCGGGGCGAGGTCGCCGATGCCCGGCCGGGGGAGGCGGTCTTCTTCCGCCGCGATACCTGGCATCACGGCCGCGCCTGGGGGAGCGAGCCGCTCCGCGTCCTGGAGCTGATGGCCCCTACGCCGGCGGCCGGCGCATCGACCGCCTATGCGCTCCGCCAGCCGTACCTGGAGCTCGAAGCGGCGCGGACCGCGGATGACACGCTTCTCGGCCGGATCCCGATGGAGCGGGCGGAGATCGATGCCCGCGCCTCCTTCCGCGTCCTGCGCGATGCGGACCGTCTCCCGCGGCTCGAGGGGGATCTCCTCGTGGGGATCCTCGTCTCCACCCCCGAGCTGACCGCCGCGATCGCCGAGCTCCCCGCCCGGGGCGCCTCCGAGCTCCGCCGCTACGGTGGCGACCTCCTCCTCCACGTCCTTGACGGCCGGGTGGAGGCCGAGCTTCCGGGCGCGGAGCCCGATCGGGTCGCCCTCGCGCCCGGGGATACCCTCGTGCTGCCCGCCGGCGCCCCCCTCCGGCTCCACGGGGCGGGCGCGGATGCCCGGCTCCTCCTCGGCGTCGCCCCCACCTACCTGCCCGCCCGATGACGCCGCCCACCGGGACCCTCGCCGAGCGGGTGACGGTGGGGATCGATGCGGGCGGGACGAAGGTCGCGGGCGCGCTCGTCGGGCCGGACGGGACCGTGCTCGCCCGGATGCGCCGGTCCGCGATCGTGGACGGCCGGCGCGACCCCGGCCTCCGGGTGACCCGGGCGATCGCCGCCGCGCTTCTCCGCCGCGCCGGGGAGCGTGGCCTGTCCGTGGACGGGATCGGCGCCGGCTTCCCGGAGTACGTCGCCCCGGACGGGCGGCTCACGAGCCGCGAGGTCCTCGCCTGGACGCGCCAGCCGGCGCTGATCCTTGGTGCGCTCGCACCGGCGACGATCGGCTCCGATGTCCGCTGTGCCGCGCTCGCGGAGGCCCGCCTCGGGGCGGGCCGCGGCGCCGGCTCCTTCCTGTACATCACGCTCGGGACGGGGATCTCCTCGTCCCTCGTCATCGATGGGGTGCCGTGGGCCGGCGCGCGTGGTGAGGCGATCGCCCTCGGCGAGCTGCCGGTCGCGGATGCGCCGGGCGAGCGGCTCGAGCCGTGGGCATCGGGCGAGGGGATCCGGCGGCGCTACGCGGCCGGCCGGCCCGGACCGGTCGACGGTGCGCAGGCGGTGGTGCGCGCCGCACGGGCGGGGGACGGGGAGGCGCACGCGATCCTCGTGAGCGCCGGCGCGGCGACCGGCGCCGCGATCGCCGGCCTCGTCCGCCTCCTGGACCCGGGGCTCGTCGTCCTTGGCGGCGGCCTGGCGGCGGCCGGCGATCCATGGCGCGGTGCCCTCCGGTCCGCCTACCGCAGCGGGACGGCCGGCCGTCCACGTCCGCCGCGCATCGTGCGTGCCCGCCTCGGGCGGGACGCGGGCACGGTGGGCGCCGCCCTGCTCCACCGCGAGCGTGCCCGGTGAGCGCCGTGCATCCCCCCTCCGTGGAGCGGGTCCTCGCCGCCGCGCGTCCGCACGTCGCCGCGGGGACCGACCCGGAGGCGCTCACCGCCGCCGCCCGGGCGCTCGTCGCCGAGGAGCGGGCCGCCCTCGCGGAGGGTGCCGCCCCGCGGAACGCGGAGACGCTCGGGGGGATCCTCGTGGCGCGCCTCGCCGCCTGGACCGACCCCCGGGCGAGCGGGCTCGTCCCGGTCCTCAACGCCACCGGGGTCCTCCTCCACACGAACCTTGGCCGCGCCGCCTGGCCGCTCGCCGCGATCGAGGCCGCCACCCTCGCCGCCGGGTCGCCCGTCCTCCTCGAGATGGACCGCGCGACCGGCCGGCGCGGGCCCCGCTCGCGGCTCGCGGAAGAGCATCTCGTCGCCCTCACCGGCGCCGAGGACGCGCTCGTCACGGTGAACACCGCCGCGGCCCTCGCGCTCGCCGTGGGGCTCGCCGGCCGGCGCGGCGTCGCGGTCTCGCGCGGGGAGCTCGTGGAGATCGGGGGCGGCGTCCGGATCCCGGAGATCATCCGGCGGGCCGGCGCGCGGCTCGTGGAGGTGGGCACGACGAACCGCACCCGCGCGGCGGACTTCGCGGAGCCGCTCGCCTCCGGGCGGGTCGCGGTCGTCCTCCGCGTCCACTCCTCGAACTTCCGCATCGAGGGCTTCACCGAGGCGCCCGACCCGGCGGAGCTCGCGGCCCTCGCCCACCGCCACGATGCGATCGTCATCGACGACGTGGGGAGCGGCGCCTTCCTCGACACCGCCGTCTTCGGGCTCGCGCACGAGCCGATGCCCGCGGAGCGGATCGCCGCCGGTGCGGACCTCGTCACCTTCAGCGGCGACAAGCTCCTCGGCGGTCCCCAGGCGGGACCGATCGTGGGGCGCGCCGAGCTCATCGCCCGGCTCCGGCGCGACCCCCTCGCGCGCGCCGTCCGCCCGGACAAGGTGACCCTCGCCGCCCTCGCGGCCACGCTCGGCATCTGGCGGGCCGGCCGTGCGCGCACGGAGATCCCCCTCTGGCGACAGGCAGGCGTCTCCCTCGCGGAGCTGGATCGCCGGGCGGCGGCGCTCGTGGCCGCGCTCGCCGCCGCCGGTCACGCGGCGGAGGCCCGCCCGGTCCGGGCCACCGTGGGTGGCGGCTCGCTCCCCGGCGAGACCCTCCCGTCGGTCGCGCTCGCGATCGGCGGCCGCGGAGCGAACGCCCTCGCGACGCGCCTCCGCGCTGGGGACCCGGCGGTCGTGGCGCGGGTGGAGGAGGGGGCGCTCCTTGCGGACCTGCGCACGATCGAGCCTGCGGACGACCCCCGCCTCCTCGCCGCCCTCCTCGCCGCCCTCCGCCCGTGAGCGTCGTCCTCGGCACGGCGGGGCATATCGACCACGGGAAGACGACCCTCCTCGCCGCGCTCACGGGGATCGATGCGGACCGCCTCCCGGAGGAGCGCCGGCGCGGGATGACGATCGATGTCGGCTACGCCCACCTCGCGCTCGCGGACGGCCGGGTGATCGACTTCGTGGACGTCCCCGGCCACGACCGGCTGATCGGGAACATGCTCGTGGGCGCGGGCGAGATCGACGCCGCGCTCCTCGTCATCGCTGCGGATGACGGGCCGCGGGCGCAGACGCTGGAGCACCTCGCGATCCTCCACGCGCTCGGCATCGATGGCGCCGTCGTCGCGCTCACGAAGACCGATCTCGCCGATGCGGAGCGGGTCGCGGCCGTGCGCGCCACGATCGCGGCCCTCCTCGCCCCGACCCGCCTGGCGGGGAGCCCGGTGATCGGCGTCTCGGCACGGACGGGGGACGGCCTACCCGAGCTCCGCGATGCGCTCGCCGCGCTCGCGGCGCGGACGGAGGAGCGCATCGCTGCCGAACCGGTCACCGGGGCCCGCCTCGCGGTGGACCGGCGCTTCGCCGTCCGGGGCCGGGGGCTCGTCGTCACCGGCTCGCTCCGCGGCGGCCCCCTCGCGACCGGCGAGCTCCTCCGCCTCGTCCCGGGGGAGGGGAGCGTCCGGATCCGCGAGCTCCAGGTCCGCGGGTCCACGGAGGAGCGCGCGCTCCGCGGCCGCGTGGCCGGCAACGTGGCGGCCGCGGAGGACCTGCCGATCGGGCGCGGGAGCGTCCTCACCCATGACCCGGCGGTCGTGGCGAGCGACCGGCTCCTCGTCGCGATCGAGGCCGGCGCCGCGCTGCCGGAGGGGGAGACGCGCCCCGGCCGGCGCTCGGGTCCGCTCCCGCCGGACGGCGCGATCCTCCGTCTTCATGCCGCCACCGCGGAGACCGGGGCGCGCGTCGGGCGTTCGGGCCGGGACGACCTCCTCCTCGCGGACGGCGCCGCGCTCGCCGTCCTGCGCCTGGATGCGCCGATCGCGGCCGCCCCCGGCGACCGGATCCTCCTCCGCCGCCCCTCCCCGGCCGGGAGCGTGGCCGGGGCCGTCATCCTCGACCCCACGCCGCCGCGGGGGATCTCGCGCCGGCGCCAGGATCCGGAGCGCGTCGCGGCGCTCGCCGCTGCGGTCGCCTCGGGGGACCGCAGCGCGATCGGGGCGGCAACCCTCGATCTCCACGGGGCACGGATCGGCCCGGATGGCGCGACCCACCTGGCGCCGGACCTCCTCGCGGCCGGGATGGAGGCCGCGATCGCGGCGGTGGCCGCGTACCACCGGTCGCAGCCCGGCGAGGTGGGGATCCCGCCCGCCACGCTCCGCCCCCTCGTGGCGCGTCCGCTCCGGCGCCTCGCCACCCTCCCCGGACCCGCGGCCACGGCCGCTGCGGACCGGGCGATCGAGGCCGCGCTCGCGGAGGCCCGGATGGTCCGGGACGCGGGCCGGATCCGCCTCCCCGGGCACGCCGCCGCGGGACCCGATCCCGCGCTCCTCGCCGCGATGGATCGCCTGGAGGCTGCGCTCGGGGTCGTGGCCCCGCCCGCCCTCTCCGCCGCGGCGCGGGCGGTGGACTGCCCACCCGAGGGGATCCGGGCCCTGGAGCGGAGCGGGCGGATCGTCGTCGTCGCCCCCGAGCTCGCCTGGTCCGCCGCCCGCTACCGGGAGCTCGCCGCGCGGGCGCTCGTCATGGCCCATGCCGGGCCGCTCACCCCGGCCGCCTACCGCGACGCCACCGGCACGAGCCGCAAGTACGTCCTGGCCATCCTGGAGGACCTGGACCGGCGCGGGATCCTCCGGCGCACGGATGCCGGCCATCTCCCTGGTCCCAAGGCACCACCGCTCCCCGGCCGCTGAGCGCGCCCGGAACGGGCCCTCCGGCACGGGACGGAGGCGAACGCGTCGCGGACGATATCGCTCCATCACCGCTCCTTCACCTTTCCCTGCTTCACTGGCGACGGCCACGGCGCCGCCCGGCCGCCGCCCCCACCCGAGGTGCTTCCGGTGTCCCTCCACCCGCTCCGGCGACCGCTCCTCCTCCTCATCGCCTCGGCGCTCCTCCTCGGCGCGCTCGGCCCGGCCGCGGTCGCCCAGGAGGGCGCGGTCGTGCCGGCGCCCGCATGGCCGGCCGGCCCGGTCACCGG
>JAFMJV010000113.1 GCA_017853275.1 Chloroflexota bacterium | reverse complement strand
TGATGCACCTCCGGGACTACCGGATCGCCGGCCTCCTGGAGGCCCGAGGCGCGGCCGCCCCCGCCGCGATGACCACCGTCACGAGCCCGACCACGACCGCGACGGGCGTCTCGGTGACTGTCGTCAACATCGTGAACAACTCGGGCAACGACCTGTACCTGAAGGTCCCTACCCAGGACACCGGCTCCGGCTGGGGAACGGTCGAGATCGGGTTGAAGTCCACCGACTCGATGGCCCTCATCTACCAGAACGTGCCGCAGGGCATCGGTTCAGGCTTCAGCATGACGAAGCAGAAGTGCTTCCTGGGCTGCACCGTCTACCAGGTCAGCTGGGCCTGCGAGTACTGCAACGCCAACTGGAAACAGAGCCAGTTGAAGGATGCGTCCGGAAACTACTACCCGTTCTGCACGGGCGAGAACAAGCAGGGCGTCCCGGGCGCCGACCCGCAGCTCGTCCCGGGCGGGACCTACACGATCGTGCTGGATAACGGCAACCCGCTCGCTCCCTACGCTGACTTCGTTCGGGGCTACCTCACGGGTCCGCTCGATGGCCTCGATCGGCCGTCGAGCACGTGCCTCTTCGGTACCACGACGTCGTTCACCGAGTGGTTCGACACCCATCCCCTTGAAGTCTTCCTGATCTGCGTCGCCGCCTCGGTCGCCATCGTCGCGATCCTGGTGGTGACGGGGGTCGTCGATGCCGTCGCGGCCGGCGCTGCAGCGGAGCTAGCGCTCGCGGATGGGACCATCGATGTGGCGGAGTATGTGGGGAATGTGATCGAGCCCAGTAGCGACACCCCTCGCGATCCCTTCGACTCGCAAGCCGCGAGGTACCAGCTCCTCTTCAACTACTAGTCCTGGCGCGGCGCGGGGCACCGGTCTCCCGGACCTCCACCCGCGCTCGCCCGATCCGGCCGGCTCGACGCGCCCGGTCTGCCCGCGCGCGCTGGGCCGGCCGGGCCACCGTTCGCCCCGATCCGCGCCCCGCCCGCGGTTGACGGCGCGGCGCCCGGCCGCCATCGTCCGCCCGTGCTCCCCGATGGCTTCCACGATCCCGAGCGCGCCGCCGCCCGCCGCGCGCACCCCGATCCGTACGTCCTCTATCTCGTGGTGCGCCGGGAGCGCGTGGCGTCGTTCGCGGGGCTTCTTGCCGCTGCTGCCGCGGCGACGATCCGCTGCGACCGGACCTTCCGCCGCGAACCGGCCTGGTCCGCTGCCTTCGACGCGTGGCACGCCGAGAGCTACCGCAAGGTGACCCTCCGGGCGAACGAGCGGGACTGGGCGCGCCTCCTCGATCGCGAGACGCACGTCCTCGCGGACGATCCCGCATCCGGCGAGCCGATCATCGCCGCGCTCCCGGTCCGCCGCCGCAGCGCGGCGGACGGCTTCCTGCGCAACCTCCAGGCCTACGCGGTGGAAGCGGCGGAGCTGGCCGGGCCACCGCCGCCGGAGCCTGCCGGCATCCACGCGCTCGTGGCGCTCGCGCCCGGTCTGGCGATGAGCGCGGGGAAGGCGGCCGCGCAGGTGGGGCACGCCGCGCTCATGGGCGCGGACCGCCCGGCGGAGGAGGGCGCGGACGGCACGACCACGGACGGTGCGGACGCCGGGTGGCGCGCGGCCGTGGATGCGTGGGAGGCCGCCGGCTGGCCGGTCCGGCTCGCCGCCGCGACGCCCGCGGGCTGGCGCGCCGCACAGCACGCGCTGCCCTGCGTCGTGGTCACCGATTCGGGGATCACCGAGGTCGCGCCGGGGTCCCGCACCGTCCTCCTCGTCCGGCCGGGCGACCCGGCCACGAACGCGATCGCCCGCGAGGTCCTCCTCCGACCCTGACGACCCCGTCCGGTCCCCGGGGTGTCGTACCACCCGAACATCCCCGTGGATGTCGCCGACCGTGACCGCTAGAGTCCAGCCTGCCCGCCGGCGATGCGCGATCATCCGGCCGGACCTGTGACCCGCGACCGGCTCGGCCGCGGCCCGCTCCAGCACACGGGGGTCCCGCACATGCGTCTCCGCATCCGACTCGTCCCGATCGTGGCCGCGATCGTCCTCATCGCCGCCCTCCTGCCCGCCGGCGTGTCCGCGCTCCAGCCGGCAGCCGAGCCCGAGCACGCCTACGGGGTGATCCGCGTGCCCGACGGACCCGAGGGGATCATCGTCCTCGAGGAGCGCCCCGCCGGGGTCTTCGTGGGCGTCGGGCTGGTCCGGGTCCCCGTCCGGGTCATCTCCATCCTGGGGGCGAGCGCACCCTGCGGATCGGTCGGCTTCTCCACCGTCCGGCTCGGTACCGTCCACCCCGTGGATGGCCGCTTCGCCGCGGGCTGGATCAGCGGCGCCACGGACTCGGTGGATGCGATCGCCTCCGTCCGGATCATGGCGGGCACCGAGCTCATCGCCTGCCGGACCCTCGTCCGCGGGGACCGGGACGGCGTCTCCTGCGACATCGACCCCGATCAGCCCGACTGCCCGCGCCGGGAGTACGTCATCCCCAACGCCCGAGCCTTCGGCCAGCTCCTCAAGCTGGGGATCCTCCCCAGCTTCAAGGAGCGGGCCGGCCCGGGGGCCGCGAGCGTGGGGAAGGTCGTGGCCCAGATCCTGCTCGTCCGGGAGATGCCGATGATGCGGGTCCGGCTCGCCGATGCGCCGTGCGACGAGGTCGGGAACATGATCACCGGCTTCATCATCGGTGGGAAGCCCGGCGTCACGGTCCACCTTCTCGGCGTGAAGACCGTCGCGCAGATCCGTGCCGCATATATCTACCCGTCCACCGGCGCGACGCGCTGCATCGACCTCGGGCTCTTCCAGCTCGGCTGGGG
>JAFMJV010000112.1 GCA_017853275.1 Chloroflexota bacterium | reverse complement strand
CCTCGAAGCCTTCGAGCGCCGCGCTCAGCCCCTCGTCCATGTCGATGTCGTCGAGATCCTCGAGGTGGCCGTGGGCATCGTCGAGCTCGCCCGCGGAGAGCGCCTCGATGATGTTGTGGCGGATGATGTCCTCCACCGACTCCAGGAGGAGGGCCGCCTCGATCGCGTCGTTGCAGGTGCCGTCCTCATCCGCGTCGTAGAGCTCCTCGATGTCCGCCTCGCCCGACTCGAGCAGGTCGTGGACCTCGATGAGGGCCGCGTGGAGCTCCGCCTCGGAGACGTCCCACGCCTCCATCGACGCGATGATCGCGGCGAGGCCGGCCTCGTCCGCAGCCTCGATCTGGGCCATGAGGGCCTCGTAGTCGCCGAAGCCGGCGCTGGCCGCATCCTCGGCGTCGTGGAGCGCGACGACCTTCGCGACGAGCTCCGCCGGGAGGATGGACGTGACGTCCTCGGCGGCGACGCCGCTCGCGGTGAAGGGGACGACGGCGAGCGCCAGCGTGGCGGCCGCGACGGCGATCCGGCGCGAGCCGGTGCGAACCAGGGACATGAGACCTCCTGTCCGGGAGCGGCGGGCACCCCGTGGTGCCCCACGACCGTCCCGCGGGAGGGATGTTAGCCGAGCTGCGAGCGGATGGCCGTCTTCCGCCTTGACGCCCACCCCGCCCCTCCCTACCGTGCGCCGGGAGACGCCGCGCAGGCACCGCCGATCCGGGAGGAAGGATGTCCGAGCCGATCACCGCCGCCGTCCTCCACGGGGACGCGTACGCCCGCGACCCGTTCCCGGTCTGGGAGCGGCTGCGCCATGAGCAGCCGCTCTTCCACGACACGATCGACGACCGCTGGCTCCTCACCCGCTATGACGATGTGGCGGCCGTCTTCCGGGACCACGAGACCTACTCCACCCGCCCCTACCAGCGGATCTTCACGGACGTCATCGGGCCCACGATGGTCCAGATGGACGGCCCGGACCACGATGTCCGCCGCGCGATCGTGGCCCCCGCGCTCGTGGGCCGGCGCCTGGAGGAGCACTACCTCGGGCTCGTGGACGGGGTGGTGGAGGGGCTCTTCGACCGGCTCCCCGCGGCGGGTCCCGTCGATCTCATCGCCGGCGTCACCGGTCCGCTCCCGTTGCGCGTGGTGGCCACGATCCTCGGTCTCCCCGTGGAGGAGGACGCGTACCTCCACGAGGTGACGAACCGGGTGATCGCCGCGCTCGCGGGGGAGGAGCCCGCGCGCTCGGAGGGGATCGCCGCGCATGCGCGCTTCAGCGCGCGGATCGGAGGGCTCATCGACGCCCGGGAGCGCGACCCTGGGCCGGACCTGGTGAGCGCGATCGCGACCGGCCGCACCGAGGCGGGCGAGCAGCTCTCGCGCACCGAGATCGCCTCCTTCATCAGCCTCCTCATGGTGGCCGGCGGCGAGACGACCGACCGCGCCCTCTCGACCTTCTGGTGGACCCTTCTCTCCGACCCCGGCCTCCTCGCCGCGGTGCGCGCGGAGCCCGCCCTCCTGGACGCGGCCTTCTCCGAGTTCATGCGCCGGGACGGCGTCGTGGTCTACGAGGACCGCGAGCTCACCCGGGACGTGGAATGGCACGGCCGCGTGATCCGGGCCGGGGAGATCGTGCGCGTCTCGATCACCTCCGCGAACAACGACGAGAGCGTCTTCCGTGACCCGCGCCGCTTCGACCCGGCGCGGCCGGACCTCCGGCTGGGCAAGGAGAGCCGCGCCGGCGGCCGGGCGGACGGGGTCGCCGGCCACCTCGGCTTCGGGCTCGGCAAGCACTTCTGCATCGGCTATCAGCTGGCGCGCGCGGAGGTCATCGCGGCCACGCGGATGCTCCTCGAGCGACTCCCGGCGATCGCGGTCCGCCCCGGTACCGAGCCGGACCTCCGGATCCGCTGGTTCCACCGCTACGTGGACCGGCTCGTGGTGGAGCGGGTCTGAGTCGGCCGGGAGCGCGGCTCCCTAGCGCGCGAACCAGCGCGCGGCGAAGCGCGCGGGCGTGTCCGACCAGGCCTGGGTGAGCGGGTCGAGCCGCCGGACGGTCGCCCGGCCGTCCGTGCGCAGGTGGACCCAGACCAGGTCCCAGCCGCGGCTCCGGTAGCGGAGCGGGACCGCCGGGGCGACCCGGACGATCGGGTGGGTCAGGGCGTTGTAGAGACGCGGGCCCACGTGGAAGAAGCCGGACCCCACGTTCGTGATCACCTCGTGGTCGAGCTCCGGGAGACCGATGCCCCGCGCCACCTCCGCGGCGAGGCCGCGGATCGCGACCCTGATCTCGCGGCCGGCGATCTGGGCCGCTTCGAGCGCATCGATCGAGCCGCCCGTCACCTGGCCGTCCGCGTCATGGGCGAGGATCTCCTCCCAGTCATCCCGGACGATGAAGCGGTAGGTCTCCATCTCGTAGACGAAGTTCCGCGAGGGCGCGAGCGTGCTCAGGTCGAAGGCCTCCTCCGCGGACATCTTCGTCATCCCGGGCGGGGGCTGGTGCACGACCGGTCCGCCCGGCGCGATCCCTGCCGCCCGCGCCGCGTCCGCCTCCGGGCCCGCGATGAGCAGGTTCGCGCGCGCCTGGTCCGCATCCGAGGTGTAGAAGAAGTAGGCCATCTTCGCGTCCGTGCCGTTGAACCCGAAGGGCGGGTGGAGCGGCTGCCGGAGGGTCGTCATCCCCGCCGCGTGGCGCCCCTCCACGATGATCGTCTCCCGGAAGTCGATCACCTCGCGGATCGGGCCGCGGAGCGCGGGATCGCCCGCCCAGCCGGGCTCGATGTGCTCCTCGAAGATGAACTCCGTGTACATCCGGAGGTCGGCACCGCGCCCGAGCGCCGCGACGAGCGCCTCACGGCTGCCGGCGCGGACGTTGCGGTCCGGCCCGAGCTCGAGGGC
>JAFMJV010000055.1 GCA_017853275.1 Chloroflexota bacterium | reverse complement strand
CCACGCCGGAGCTGGAGACGATCCTCGAGGCGGCGGACGCGATCCACCCCGGGCTTCTCATCGTCGACTCGGTCCAGACGCTCACCTGCCCGGGTCTCGACGGCCCGGCCGGATCGGTCGGCCAGGTCCGCGAGGCCGCGGCGCGGCTCGGCGCGTGGAGCCACGCCCGGGGCGTCCCCGTCGTCCTCGTGGGCCACGTCACCAAGGACGGGACGCTCGCCGGCCCCCGGACGCTCGAGCACCTCGTCGACGTCGTCCTCCAGCTCGAGGGCGACCGATACGGTCCGCTCCGGCTCCTCCGGAGCGCGAAGAACCGCTTCGGGTCCACGGACGAGGTCGGCGTCCTGGAGATGACCGGGGAGGGGCTGCGTGGGGTCGCGGACCCGGCCCGCGCCTTCCTCGGCGAGGGGCTCCGGGATGCCCCGGGGGTCGCCGTCGCCGCCGTTCTCGAGGGGACCCGGCCGCTCCTCGTGGAGGTCCAGGCGCTCGTCGCCCCGGCCGGGATCGGCGTCCCGCGCCGCACGGTGGCCGGTCTCGATGCGAACCGGCTCGCCCTCCTTGTCGCCGTCCTTGCCCGCCGCTGCGGCACGAACCTGGCGGGCCACGATCTCTACGCCAGCCTGACCGGCGGCGCGGATGTGGAGGAGCCCGCGCTCGACCTTCCGCTCGCGCTCGCGCTCGTCTCCACGCACCTCGACCGGCCCGTCCCGGCCGGGATCGTCGCCTGCGGGGAGGTCTCGCTCCTCGGTGAGCTGCGTCCCGTCCGGGGTCTCGAGCGGCGGCTCCGGGAGGCGGCCCGCCTCGGCTTCCGGGAGGCGATCGTCCCGGTCACGGAAGGGATCCCGGCCGAGGTCGAGGGGCTCGTGGTCCGTCCCGTCC
This sequence comes from Chloroflexota bacterium, assembly GCA_017853275.1. Lineage (GTDB taxonomy): Bacteria > Chloroflexota > Limnocylindria > Limnocylindrales > CSP1-4 > JAFMJV01. The sequence continues at coordinate 12,200 of JAFMJV010000055.1, read as the reverse complement.
GCACCCTCGCGGACGCGCTCGGCCGCGTCCTCCCGCTCCGCGACGGCGCCGCGCCACCCTCGCGGACCGCGGCTGGTAGCCTCCGCGACGCATGAACCGCTTCGTCCGACTCGTGGGCGGCGGCCTCGGGGTGATCGTCGCGATCTCGCTCGCCGGGATCGGCGGGTCCGAGACGGGGCTCCTCTCGGCCGATCTCGAGGCCCGCCTTCTCTTCGCTGCCTGGATCGCCGCCTGGTTCGTGGTGGGCTTCGGCATCCTGCCCTACCTCACCGTGGTCCCGGCGCGCCGCCTTGCCGCAGCCGCGGCCGGGATGTCCACCGCGGAGTTCGTGGCCGCAGTCGCGGGCCTCGTCGTGGGCCTCCTCATGGGGCTCCTCCTCGGCCTGCCGCTCGCGAACCTGCCCGACCCCTACGGCCTCCTCCTTCCGCTCGGCGTCTCGCTCGTGCTCGGGCTGGGGATGATGGGGCTCACCGTGGCCAAGCGGGCGGATCTCGGCCGGGCGCTTGCGGGGCTCGGACTGGACGGCCGCTCCGGGGAGGCCACCGCGGTCGCCGCCGGACCGGACCCCGTGACCTACCTGGATACGAGCGCGATCATCGATGGCCGGCTGACGGACATCGTGGCCTCGGGCTTCCTGTGGGGCGGCCTCGTCGTCCCCCGCTTCGTCCTCGAGGAGCTCCAGCGGATCGCGGACGATGCGCGGCCGGATCGCCGGGCGCGTGGACGGCGGGGGCTGGATCAGCTGGAGATCCTCCAGAAGGACCACCGGGTGGCGCTCGAGCTCTCCGCCGAGCGGCTCGGCGCGGAGATCGCACCCGATGCCCGGCTCGTCGATCTCGCGCAGGCGCGGGGTGCGGGGATCGTGACCACGGACCAGGGGCTGCAGCGGATCGCCGCGCTCCACGGCGTGCGGGTGATGAGCCTCCATGCGCTCGGCAACGCGCTCAAGCCGGCGCTCTTCCCCGGGGACGCGCTGCGCGTGCGGATCGTCCAGGCGGGCCGTGAGCCCGGGCAGGGGATCGGCTACCTCGAGGACGGGACGATGATCGTCGTCGAGGGTGGCAGCGAGCACCTCGAGTCGGAGGTCGAGGTCGCGGTCGCCCGGGTGATCCAGACGGTGGCAGGCCGGATGGTCTTCGCGCAGGTCGGCGGTGCTTGATCGCGCCGCGCGGAGCGATGCCGCGCCGAACCACCTCCCCGGGGAGCATCCCGGGATGGATCGCGCCGCGTACGCGGACGTCGTCGTCGTCGCGGCGGGCGCCAGCCGGCGGATGGGCGGCATCGACAAGCTCCGCGCCGATCTCGGCGGCCGTCCGCTTCTTGGCCGGACGCTCGCGGCGGTCCGGTCCGCGCGCTCCGTGGCCGAGGTGATCGTGGTCACCGCGCCCGATGCGGTCACCGAGCTGGCGGAGAGCCCCTGGGTGCGCGCGGCGGGCGCACGCGTCATCGCCGGCGGCCTGCGGCGGCAGGACTCGGTCGCGGCCGGTGTCCGGGCGAGCAAGGCGCCGATCGTCCTCGTCCACGACGGCGCGCGACCGCTCGTCACGCCGGGCCTCGTGGACCGGGTCGCAGAGGCTGCGGACCGCCACGGCGCGGCGATCCCTGTCATCCCGGTCGCCGACTCGCTGAAGCAGGTGGATGGCGAGGGCAGGATCGTGGCGCCCGTCCCTCGCGAGGGGCTCGGCCGCGCGCAGACCCCCCAGGGGGCACGGCGGAGCCTCCTCCTTGCGGCAGTGGATGCCTACGCGGACGGCCCGGAGCTCTTCGGGGATGAGGCGGAGCTCCTCGCGCGGGCGGGGACGGAGGTCCGCGTCGTGGAGGGGGAGGGGAGGAACCTGAAGGTGACCCTGGCCGAGGATCTCGCGCTGGCGCGGGCGCTGGACGCCCCGCCGGTCATCCGTCACGCGACGGGGAGCGACCGCCACCCCTTCGGGGCGCAGGACGGGCTCCACCTCGGAGGCATCACGATCGACGAGGCGCCGCGGCTGCACGGCCACTCGGACGGCGATGCCGCCCTCCACGCGATCTGCGACGCCTTCCTGGCCGCCGGCGCGCTCGGCGACCTCGGCCGGCTCTTCCCGGCGGGCGAGGCGCGGACGCGCGGGATCGACAGCCGCGAGCTCCTCGGTGCGGTCGTGGACCGGCTCGCCGAGGCCGGCCTGCGACCCTGGTCGGTCGATCTCACGATCACCGGCGCGCGCCCGCGCCTCGGGGCAGCCCGGCTGGAGCGGATGCGCACGGAGGTCGCGCTCCTCACCGGGATCGCCCCCGAGCGGGTCGCGGTGAAGGCCGCCACCGGGAACCTCTCCGGCGATGAAGGGGCCGGCCGGGTGATCGCGGCCGATGCGCTCGTGGGGGTGGTGGCGCGATGAGCCTGAGCTTCCGGAACACGCTCGGCGGTGCGCTCGAGCCGTTCGTCCCGCGCGAGCCCGGCCGGGTCGGGATGTACAGCTGCGGCCCCACGGTCTACGCGCCCGCGCACATCGGGAACTTCCGCTCCTTCCTCTTCGCGGACCTCCTCCGCCGCTACCTCGCGTGGAAGGGCTATGCCGTCACGTGGGTGATGAACATCACGGACGTGGACGACAAGATCATCCGCGACGCCCAGCGGGAAGGGGTCCCGATCGGCGATCTCACCGCGCGCTACACGGAGACCTTCCTCAAGGACCTGCGCACCCTGCGCATCACGATGCCGGACGTCATGCCCCGCGCGACCGAGCACATCCCCGAGATGGTCGCGCTCGTCGAGACCCTCCTCGAGCGTGGGCACGCGTACCGGACCGAGGATGGCTCGATCTTCTTCCGGATCGCCTCCTGGCCCGCCTACGGCCGCCTCGCGCGGATCGACCCCGAGGCCCAGCGCGTGGGAGAGCGGGTGGAGAGCGACGAGTACGCCAAGGACGACGTCCGGGACTTCGCGCTCTGGAAGGGCGCGCGCCCCGGTGAGCCGAGCTGGAGCACGGCGATCGGCGAGGGCCGGCCCGGTTGGCATCTCGAGTGCTCCGCGATGAGCATGCGCTACCTCGGTCCGAGCTTCGACCTGCATACCGGCGGCGTGGATCTCGTCTTCCCCCACCACGAGGACGAGATCGCGCAGTCCGAGGCGGCGACCGGCCTCCCCTTCGTCGGGACGTGGCTCCACTGCGCGCACCTCCAGATGGGCGGCGAGAAGATGGCGAAGCGGACGGGGAACGTGGCCCGGCCTGCCGAGATCTACGCGGGCGGGACCTCGCCGCGTGCCCTCCGCCTGGCGCTCCTCTCCGCGCACTACCGCGCCTCGCTCGACTTCACCGAGGCATCGCTCGCGGCGGCCGCCTCCGCGGTGGAGCGCCTCTCCACCCTTCTTGCTGCGCTGGACGGCTACCGCGAGGAGCGGGCGCCGGACCCCGAGCTGCCCGCGCTGCTCGCCGCCACGCGGGAACGCTTCACCGCCGCGCTGGACGACGATCTCTCGATCGCCCCCGCCCTCGCGGCGCTCTTCGACCTCGTCCGGGACCTCAACCGCCGGCTCGCCGAGCGGGCGATCTCCACCTCGGACGCGGTCACCGCCGCCGCCCTCATCCGTGACCTCGACCGCGTCCTCGCGGTCGCCGAGCCGGATGGGGAGGCGCTCCCCGAGGGAGCGCAGGCACTTCTCGACGCCCGGGCCGCCGCACGTGCGGCACGGGACTGGACCGGATCCGATGCCCTGCGGGACCAGCTTGCCGCCCTGGGGGTCAGCGTGGAAGACACGCGCGACGGACAGCGCTGGCGCCTGACAGGAGGAAACGATGGGACGATCTGACGGAGAGCCCGGGGGACAGGGGCGCCCCGGCGGCGATCGCCGCCCTGGAGGACGACCCGGCCCCGGCCGCCCGCCGGGTCCGGGCGGCAGCCGTCCCGGAGGCCGCGGACCGTGGCGCGAGGGCGATCGCCCCGCTCCCGCAGGTCCCGGAGGGCCGCGCCGCGGCCCCGCGGGACCCGGTCGTCCGCCGGGACCGGGCGGACCCCGCCCGCGCCCGGCACCCGGCGAGGAGCGTCCGCGCGGTGACCGGCCCTGGTCGCCGACCCCGCCGGCCGGCCCGCGCCCCGCGGGTGGCCCGGGCGGAGGACGCCCCGAGCGCTCGGAGGGCGGCCCCGGATCCCGCCCCGACCGCGTCCCCGGGGGTCGCGGCCGCCCGCCCTTCCGCCCCGACCGCCGCGGACCCGGCGGACCCCGTCCGTGGGATCGCGGCTCCGCACCCCGCTATGCCCGCCCCGGCAGCGAAGGGGCCGCGGCCGAGCTCGCCGAGAACGAGGAGCTCGTCGCCGGCCGCCGTCCCGTGGAGGAGGCCTTCGCCGCGCGTCGTCCCGCGCGCCGCCTTCTCGTGGTGCCGGACCGGCGCGATGCCCTCGAGCGGCTCGTCCTCCATGCGACGGCGCTCCGGATCCCCGTCGTCGAGGTGGAGGGCGGATCGCTCACCCGGCTCGCCGGCTTCGATGGCCACCAGGGGATCGCGCTCGTCGTGGAGCCGCGGCGGAGCGCGACGATCGACGAAGTGCTCGCCCGGGCGCGCGAGCGGGGCGAGCCGCCGCTCGTCCTCGTCCTCGATTCGCTCGAGGACCCCCAGAACGTGGGCACCCTCCTGCGGAGCGCGGAAGCCTGTGGCGTCCACGGCGTCCTCTTCCCCACCCGCCGGGCCGCGCCGATCACGCCGGCCGCGGTGAAGGCCTCGGCAGGCGCCGTCGAGCACCTTCTCCTCGTCCCCCTGGACGATCTCGCGGGTGGCCTCGCCGACCTGCGCGCCCACGGCCTGCGGATCGTCGGCGCGGACGAGCATGCCCCGATGACCGCCCGGGACGCGGATCTCCGCGGCCCGCTCGCGCTCGTCGTGGGGAGCGAGGGCCAGGGGATCGGAGTCCCGATCCGGCGCCGGATCGACCTCGCGGTGAGCATCCCGATGCGCGGCCGCGTGGGGTCCCTCAATGCGGCGGTGGCGGGCTCGATCCTCCTCTTCGAGGCGTCGATGCAGCGGCCGCCGGCCCCGCCCGCCGAAGGGGAGGGGGGCGCCGATCCGGTGACGGACGCGGCGCCGATCGCGGAGACGGTGCCACCCTCCGTCCCGGAGATGGAGGCTCCGGCGCCTGCCGAGGATGCCGCTCCACCCGTCCGGAAGCGTGCCGCACCGAGGCGAGCAGCGGCCGCGGCTCCGGCCTCGGAAGGCCCGGCCGAGGCCCCGGCGGAAGCCCCCGCGGAGGATGACCTCCTCCCCGGCTGAGCCACCCCTGGGCCCCCCGTTGCATTACCCGGAGGGCCTGCGGTATCATTCGCCGTCGCCGCCGACGTAGCTCAATTGGCAGAGCAGCGGTTTTGTAAACCGCCGGTTCCGGGTTCGAGTCCCGTCGTCGGCTCCAACTGAAGAGGACTCTGTGCTCGACCCCTCTTCGCCACCGGGGCGCAAGCTCCGGAGGAGCACAGGGAAACCGTGGGTAGGTTGAGCAGGTGGTGAGCTCCGCTGACTGTAGATCAGCCGTCTTTCGACTGTGGGGGTTCGATTCCCTCCCTGCCCACCAATATCTTCGGTCCGTCCCCCGGGCCCACATAGCTCAGTGGCAGAGCACTTCCTTGGTAAGGAAGAGGTCTTGGGTTCAAATCCCAATGTGGGCTCCACCCCCGCAGCGGCAGCCCCGCATCCTGAGGAGCCGGTAGCGCACGCACGATGGCCAAGCAGAAGTTCGAGCGAACGAAGCCGCACGTCAATGTCGGGACGATCGGTCACATCGACCATGGCAAGACGAGCCTGACCGCGGCGATCAGCAAGTACCTGGCCCTCCGCGGCCAGGCGGATTACCGCGCGTTCGACACGATCGACAACGCCCCCGAGGAGCGGGAGCGCGGGATCACGATCGCGATCGCCCACGTCGAGTACGAGACGAAGGCGCGCCACTACGCGCACGTCGACTGCCCGGGCCACGCGGACTACATCAAGAACATGATCACGGGCGCCGCCCAGATGGACGGGGCGATCCTCGTCGTCGCCGCGACGGACGGCCCGATGCCCCAGACCCGGGAGCACATCCTCCTCGCCCGCCAGGTCGAGGTCCCCTTCATCGTCGTCTTCCTCAACAAGTGCGACATGGTGGATGACCCCGAGCTGATCGAGCTCGTCGAGCTCGAGGTCCGGGAGCTCCTCAGCAAGTACGACTTCCCGGGCGACGAGATCCCGATCATCCGCGGCTCCGCGCTGAAGGCCCTCGAGGCCTCGGACAACCCGGATGACGCGGCCTACGCGCCGATCCAGGCGCTCATGGACGCGGTGGACAGCTACATCCCGACCCCCGAGCGGGCCGTGGACAAGCCCTTCCTGATGCCCGTCGAGGACGTCTTCGGCATCAAGGGCCGCGGCACCGTCGCCACCGGCCGCGTCGAGCGCGGGATCGTCAAGGTCTCGGACGAGGTCGAGCTGGTCGGCATCCGCCCCACCCGCAAGATCGTCGTCACCGGCGTCGAGATGTTCAAGAAGCTCCTCGACGAGGGCCAGGCCGGCGACAACATCGGCGTCCTCCTCCGGGGCATCGAGCGCGACGAGATCGAGCGCGGCCAGGTCCTCGCGAAGACCGGCTCGATCAAGCCGCACACGAAGTTCATGGCGCAGGTCTACATCCTGACCAAGGAAGAGGGCGGGCGCCATACCCCCTTCTACAACGGCTACCGGCCGCAGTTCTACCTCCGGACGACGGACGTCACCGGCGCGATCGGCCTCCAGAACGGCGCCGAGATGGTGATGCCCGGGGACAACGTCCAGATGCAGGTCGAGCTGATCACCCCGATCGCCCTCGAGACCGGGCAGCGCTTCGCGATCCGCGAAGGCGGCCACACGGTCGGTGCCGGCGCGATCACCCAGATCCTGGAGTAGGACGTGGCCAAGGCCGAGAACCGACCCGTCATCCAGCTCGCTTGCACCGAGTGCAAGGAGCGGACGTACACGACGGAGAAGAACAAGAAGAACGACCCGAACCGGATCGAGCTTCGGAAGTACTGTCCGCGGTGCCGTCGGCATACGGACCATCGGGAGGCGAAGTAGCCCAGACCGTAGGCGCGTAGCTCAATTGGCAGAGCTCTGGTCTCCAAAACCAGTGGTTGTCGGTTCAAGTCCGGCCGCGCCTGCCACCCCCTCCCCGCAGCGAAGGGACGAACCCCGAACGTGATCGCCCGGATCCGCCGCTATTTCGAGGAGTCCTACTCCGAGCTGAAGAAGGTCACCTGGCCCACCCGGGAGCAGGTGCGTCACCTCACGGTGCTGGTCTTCGCGATCAGCGCCGTGATCGGCGTCTTCATCGCGGCCTGGGATGCGATCTTCACGGAGGTCCTCGTCGCCGTGACCCGCGCGATCTGATGACGATGACCGACTTCCTCGACCACCTGACCGAGAAGGCCCCCGCCAAGCGCTGGTACGTCATCCACACCTACTCGGGCTACGAGAAGAAGGTGAAGACGAACCTCGAGCACCGCATCGAGTCGATGGGCATGGAGGACCGGATCTTCCAGGTCCTCGTCCCGGAAGAGGACGAGATCGAGATCCGGGGCGGCCAGCGCGTCACCGTCCAGAAGAAGGTCTACCCGGGCTACGTGCTCGTGGAGATGATCCTGGACCCGGACTCCTGGTTCGTCGTGCGCAACACCCCGGGCGTCACCAGCTTCGTGGGCGGCGGGAACATCCCCGGCAGCCGCAACGAGCCGATCCCGCTCGAGGAGCACGAGGTCAAGCAGATCCTGCGCCAGATGGGCGTGGAGGCACCCAAGTTCAAGGTCGCCTTCCAGAAGGGCCAGAGCGTCCGTGTCACGGACGGGCCCTTCGCGGAGTTCATCGGCACCGTCGACGAGGTGAACCCGGAGCGGAACAAGGTCAAGGTGCTCGTGAGCATCTTCGGCCGCGAGACGCCCGTCGAGCTCGACTTCCTGCAGGTCGAGAAGCTGTGACCGCTATCATCAGCCCCCGCCGTCAGGCCGCCCCGCGCGGTCGCGCCGCGCAGCAGTAGGGAAACCGACCCGTGGCCAAGAAGATCCGCATCGTGCTCACGCTCCAGCTCCCCGCCGGCAAGGCGACGCCCGCCCCGCCGGTCGGTACGGCGCTCGGCCCGCACGGCATCAACATCGTCGAGTTCACGAAGACCTACAACGAGAAGACCGCCGCCCAGGCGGGCTCGATCATCCCGGCGCAGATCACGATCTTCGAGGACCGGAGCTTCACCTTCGTCCTCAAGACGCCGCCCGCCGCGGACCTCCTCCGCAAGGCGGCGGGGATCGAGTCCGGTGCCAAGACGACCGGCAAGGAGGTCGTCGGATCGGTGACCCAGGCCCAGGTCCGGGAGATCGCCCAGACCAAGCTCGCGGACCTCAACGCCGTGGACCTGGAGGCTGCCGCCAAGATCATCGCCGGGACCGCCCGCTCCATGGGCATCGAGGTCCGCGGCTGACAGGAAGAGACCGGGGCACGCCCCGGACCCGCCGGCTGCCGGAGCCGGTGGGAGCGACCGCCGGAGCGATCCGGCCACCGGCACGTCCACCCCGCGTCCCAGGGGGAGGCCCACCCGGGCCGCCACGGAGGATCCTCTGATGCCGAAGCACGGCAAGCGCTACACGGAGCTCGCGAAGCTCGTCGACCGCGAGACGGTCTATGGACCGGACCGCGCCGCCGCCCTGATCAAGGAGACGGCGACCCTCAAGTTCGACCCTTCGCTGGAAGCCCACATCCGCCTCGGCGTCGACCCCCGCCATGCGGACCAGATGGTCCGCGGGACCGTCGTCCTTCCGCACGGGACCGGCAAGGTCGTGCGGGTCGTCGTCTTCGCCCAGGGCGACAAGGCCCAGGAGGCGCTCCGCGCCGGCGCGGACGAGGTCGGCGGTGAGGACCTCGTGAAGAAGGTCGAGGCGGGCTTCCTCGACTTCGACATCGCCCTCGCCACCCCGGACATGATGGGGATGGTCGGCCGCCTCGGCCGGATCCTCGGCCGCCGGGGCCTCATGCCCAACCCGAAGTCGGGGACGATCACCTTCGATCTCGAGCGCGCGATCGGCGAGGTGAAGTCCGGCCGGGTCGAGTTCAAGGTCGACAAGGGCGGCATCATCCACGTGCCCTTCGGCCGCGCGAGCTTCAGCGAGGAGCAGATCCTCGACAACCTCGCCGCCCTCGTGGACGCGGTCAACCGCGCGCGGCCGAGCGCCGCGAAGGGGCAGTATTTCCGCACCCTGACGGTCGCATCGACGATGGGCCCCGGCATCCGTGTCGAGGTCCCCGCACTGCTCGCGAGGGCAGCGGCCTGAGGGTCGGCGCCGGGGAGACCCGGTGCCGGATCAAGGAGAACGTTCCGCCACAGACAGCGTTGCGTCCGAGGCGGCCTCCGGGCCGCCGCGCCGCCGGCAGGGTGACCTGACGGACGGACCGGGCCGAAATCGCCGACCGGACCCGGTGAGCACCGGGGGACGCCGGCGGGCACGCCGAGGCTGGGTCGACCACCGGGAACCTTCCCGGGCAGAGCCGCAGACGCGGCGATGCACGACCACCGTGCGGGACCGTGCATCGGGCGCCGGGAGACCGGCGACCTGCCAGGGAAAGGAGGCTCCATGCCCACCGAGGCCAAGCGCGCCACGGTCGCAGAGCTCACCGAGGCCTTCTCGGAGAGCGACCGCGCGATCGTGTCCGAGTACCGCGGCCTCACCGTCTCGGATCTGAGCAAGATCCGCCGCGAGCTGCGCGCGAAGGGCGTCAGCTACCGGGTGGTGAAGAACCGGCTCGCGAAGATCGCGGCCGAGAACGCCGGCCGGAGCGAGTTCGTCCCTCTTCTCAGCGGACCCACGGCGATCACGCTCGGCGGCGAAGATGAAGCCGCGCTCGCCAAGGCGACCCTCGATGCCCTCCGGCCCTACAAGGTCGTGGTCATCCGGGGCGGAGCCGCCGGCGGCCGGACCTTCGATGCGGACGCGGTCACGCGTCTCTCGGAGCTTCCTCCCCGCCCCGTCCTCCTCGGCCAGCTCGCCGGCGGCATGTCCGCTCCGGTGAGCAAGATGGCCGGCCTCCTCGCCGCGCCGATCCGCGACCTGGGCTATGCCCTCGCGGCTCTGCGGGACCAGCGAGCCGGCTCCTAGGCCGCGACCGATCCGGGCCGAACGCCCACCGAACCGGACGGCGATCCGCCGTCCTCATCCCGACCCGACCCGAAAGGAACCACCACGATGGCGAGCCTGACCCAGGAGCAGATCCTCGAGGCGATCGACGGCATGACCGTGCTCGAGCTCTCCGAGTTCATCAAGAAGTTCGAGGAGCGCTACGGCGTCACCGCGGCCCCGGCCGCGGGGATGATGATGGCCGCGATGCCGGCCGCCGGTGGCGCCCCGGCCGCTGCCGCCGAGGAGCAGACCGAGTTCACCGCGGTCCTCGCCGATGTCGGCGCGAACAAGATCCCGGTGATCAAGGTCGTCCGCGAGCTCACCGGCCTCGGCCTCAAGGAGGCCAAGGACCTCGTCGACGCGGCCCCCAAGCCGATCAAGGAGGGGATCGCCAAGGACGAGGCGGAGAAGATCAAGGCCGCTCTCGAGGAGCAGGGCGCCAAGGTCGAGATCAAGTAGAGACCCGGTCCGGGCCGTGCCCACGGCCCGATCCTGCCGGACGGCGCGCCCCGCGCGGCGTCCGGCCCGGGAGCACCGTTCCGGGGGAGGACCGAAGGCCCGCCGTCAGGCGGGCCTTCGGCGTCTCAACAGATGCATTGACGGAGCGGCTTCCGGGCGATATGCTCCACTGTCTGTGAGTGCGGCCTTCCACCCCATCGTGACCCTGCGCTCTCTTTCCTCCTGCCCGTTTCCTCCCGCAAGGAGTGCGCGATGCTGTCCATGACCGACGCCCGCCGATCGCCCGTGCCTGCCGCCAGCCGGCGTGAGTACGGCCGGATCCCGGAGGTCCTCCCGATCCCGGACCTCATCGAGCTCCAGCGCGAGTCCTTCCAGTGGTTCATCGACACCGGGCTGCGGGAGCTCCTGGACGAGATCAGCCCGATCCAGGACTTCACCGGCAAGGTGATGGAGCTGCGCTTCCTGGACTATGAGCTGGGCGAGCCCAAGTGGACCCAGCACGAGTGCCGGACCCGGGACCTCGTCTACTCCCGCCCGCTCTACGTGAACGTGGAGCTCGTGCTCAAGGAGTCGGACCAGGTCATCGCGCAGCGCGTCTACATGGGCGACCTGCCCGTGATGACCGAGCACGGCACCTTCATCATCAACGGCGCGGAGCGCGTCGTCGTCAGCCAGCTCGTGCGCGCCCCCGGCGTCTACTACACGCGCTCGGAGGACCAGGCCACCGGCCGCGCGCTCTTCAGCGCGAAGGTGATCCCGAACCGTGGCGCCTGGCTCGAGTTCGAGACCTCCAAGACCCACCTCTACGTGAAGGTGGACCGGAAGCGCAAGCTCGAGGCGACCAAGCTCCTGCGCGCGGTCGGCTACGAGAAGAACGACGAGATCGCGGCGCTCTTCGCGGGCGTCGATCGCGGCGAGATCGCCTATATCGCCTCCACCCTGGAGCGGGATACGACGAGCACCCCCGAGGAGGCGCTCATCGAGGTCTACCGCAAGCTCCGCCCGGGCGACCCGCCCACCGCGGATGCCGCGGAGAAGCTCGTCCGCGACCTCTTCTTCAACGGGCGCCGCTACGACCTCGGCCGGGTCGGCCGCTACAAGCTGAACAAGAAGCTCGGTCCGACCGCCGAGCGGATGGGGATCGACCTCTCCACCTCGCGCACGATCTCCCGCTCGGATATCGCCGCGATCGTCGGTCACCTCATCGAGCTGAACAACGGGCTCGGCCAGCAGGACGACATCGACCACCTCGGCAACCGCCGGATCCGCGCCAACGGCGAGCTGATCCAGAACGCCTTCCGCGTCGGGCTCCTCCGGATGGAGCGGGTCGTCAAGGAGCGGATGACGATCCAGGAGCTGGAGAAGGCGACCCCGAACGCCCTCATCAACATCCGCCCCGTCGTGGCGGCGATGAAGGAGTTCTTCGGCGGCAGCCAGCTCTCCCAGTTCATGGACCAGACGAACCCCCTCGCGGAGCTGACGAGCAAGCGGCGCCTCTCGGCGCTCGGACCGGGCGGTCTCTCGCGGGAGCGCGCCGGCTTCGACGTCCGCGACGTCCATCACAGCCACTACGGCCGGATCTGCCCGATCGAGACCCCGGAAGGGCCGAACATCG
>JAFMJV010000111.1 GCA_017853275.1 Chloroflexota bacterium | reverse complement strand
TCGTCACCCGGTCCCCGATCCGCTCCAGGTAGTGGGCGGCGAAGAGGACCCGCGCACCGCGGTCCACGTTCTCCGGGTCCGCGCGCATCGCGATGAGCATCTGGTCGAAGGTCGCGTGGTAGTAGGTATCCACGTCGTCGTCGCGCCGGGCGACCTGCCGGGCGGCGGCCTCGTCGATATCCACGAGCGCCCGGAGGACGTCGCGCACGAGCTCCGCCACGAGGCGGCCCATCTCCGAGAGGTGGCCGTAGGTGCCGAGCGGCGGGTGGGGCGCCAGCTTCCGTGCCTGCTTGGCGACCGAGGACGCGTGGTCCCCCATCCGCTCCAGGTCGTAGGCGACATGGTCGAGGGCGAGGAGGAAGCGGAGGTCGCGGGCCACGGGCTGCTGGGTCGCGATCGTCCGGGTGACGAGCGCCGTGATCAGCCGCTGCGCCTCGTTCAGGCGCGCGTCGCCCACGATGACCTCGGTCGCGAGCGCTTCATCGTGCTTCTCCAGCGCCTCGATCGCGCGCAGGACCTGGTCGCTCACGAGCGAGCCGAGCCGCAGGACGTTGTCCTTGATCTCCCGCTCCTCGCGGTCGAGCGGGTCGCGCCGGCCGAGCGTCGGGATCGCCGGTGCCGGCGGCGCAGGGGTGAAGCGATCGCGGACGACCGCGCCGGGGTCGATCGCCGGCGTCCCCCCCGGGGCCATCTCCGCGTGGACGGGGCCGAGGCCCTCCTTCTCCGCCATCGTGCTCCTCCTCTCAGCCGAACCGGCCGGAGACATAGTCCTCGGTGAGCTGCTCGCGCGGGTTCGTGAAGATCTTCGTGGTCTCGTCGTCCTCCACGACGTAGCCCGCCCGGTCCTCCGCCATGTTGAAGAAGACGGTCCGGTCCGAGACCCGCGCCGCCTGCTGCATGTTGTGGGTGACGATGACGATCGTCAGGTCCGCCACGAGCTCGCGCATCAGGTCCTCGATCTGGATCGTGGCCCGCGGGTCGAGCGCGGAGCACGGCTCGTCCATCAGGAGGACGTCCGGGGAGGTCGCGATCGCCCGGGCGATGCACAGCCGCTGCTGCTGGCCGCCGGAGAGGGCGAGGCCGGACTGCTTCAGCTTGTCCTTCACGTCGTCCCAGAGCGCGGCGCGCCGGAGGCTCCCCTCCACGAGCTCGTCCAGGTTCCCCTTGTAGCCGTTCACCCGCGCCCCGAAGGCGACGTTGTCGTAGATCGACTTCGGGAACGGGTTCGGCTTCTGGAAGACCATCCCGATCCGGCGCCGGATCTCGACGGGATCGGCGCCCGGGGCGTAGAGATCCTCGTCACCGTGAAGGACGCGGCCCTCCAGCCGGAAGCTCGGCACGAGGTCGTTCATCCGGTCGATCGTCCGGAGGACCGTGGACTTGCCGCACCCGGACGGTCCGATGAAGGCGGTGATCCGGCCCGCAGGCACCGTGAGCGAGACATCCCGGACGGCGCGGAAGCGGCCGTAGTAGCAGGAGACGTTCTCCAGCCGGACGGCATCGCCGCCATCCCCGCCGGGTACTCCGCTGCGCACCGGGACGACCCGGACGATCTCGCGGACCTCGATCTCGCTCGGGGCGGCCTCCGGGCCGGGACCGGGCTGCTCGGACATCGGACGCTCCTCTACCACTGGAGGTGCCTCGTGAGGCGGATGCGGATCGTGACGGCGGCGAGGTTGAGGACGAAGAGGAGGACGAGGATGACGATGATCCCCGTGGCGGCGAGCGCCTGGAACTCCTCCTGGGGCCGGCTCGCCCACTGGTAGACCTGGATCGGCAGGACCGTGTAGCCGCCGTCGAAGGGCCGCGGCAGGTAGCTCACGAAGCCCACCGCGCCCACGAGGATGAGGGGCGCCGTCTCCCCGATCGCCCGCGCCATCGCGAGGATGATCCCCGTGAGGATGCCGGGTCCTGCGGCGGGGAGGACCGTGCCGCGGACCATCTGCCAGCGGGTGGCGCCGAGCGCGTAGGCGCCCTCGCGCTGCCCGGACGGCACCGCGTCCAGCGCCTCGATGGACGCGATGATCACGACCGGGAGGATGAGGAGCGAAAGCGTGAGCGCACCCGCCACGAGCGTGAAGCCGAGCGAAAGCGCCCGCACGAAGAGGGCGAGCCCGAAGATGCCGTAGATGATCGAGGGGACGCCCGCGAGGTTCGCGATGTTCGTCCGCAGCAGGCGGCTGATGAAGGTGTCCGTGGCGTACTCGCGGAGGAAGATCGCCGCGCCCACCCCGATCGGGAAGGTGACGATCCCCACGATGACGGCCATGAGGATCGATCCTGCGAGGGCGGGCATGACGCCCGCCTGGTCCGGGCGGCGGGAGGGCCCGGAGGTGAGGAAGGCCAGATCGAGGGCCGGGAGGCCGCGGCCGAGGATGTCGAGGAGGAGGAAGAGGAGGACGAGGAGGGTGATCCCGATCGCCGCCACGCAGGCGCCGAGGAAGAGGGTCCCCTTGAGCCGCCGCCGGGCGAGCTCGGGCTCGAAGGCGGCGGAGCGCGGCCGGTCCACGATCGCGCTCATTCGTACGAGTTCCGGAAGCGGCGGACCACCCACGAGCTGAGGATGTTCAGCGCGAGCGTGATGACGAAGAGCGTCGCGCCCACGGCGAACATCGCCTTGAACTGGAGCGAGTCCTGGGGGTTGTCGCCGAGCGAGGTCTGGACGATGAACGCCGTCATCGTCTGGACCGAGTCCATCGGGTTGAAGGTGAGCGTGGGGTTCGTTCCGGCGGCGAGGACGACCGCCATCGTCTCGCCCACCGCGCGCGAGAGGGCGAGGATGACCGCAGCGGCGATGCCGGAGAGGGCGGCCGGGAAGAGGACCCGCCGGATCGTCTCGAAGCGCGTCGCCCCGAGACCCATCGAGCCTTCCCGGAGCGCGCGCGGGACCGCTCGCAGGGCGTCCTCCGAGAGCGACGCCACGAGCGGCAGGATGAGGATCCCCACCACGATCCCCGCGGCGAGGGCGGAGAGACCCTTCAGCCCGGGGAGGATCGTGGACTGGAGGAAGGGCGTGACCACGGTGATCG
>JAFMJV010000021.1 GCA_017853275.1 Chloroflexota bacterium | reverse complement strand
GAGCGCGGGCGCGTGGTCCCGGCGTTCCACGAGCGCGGCGGGGATCGACCCGAGACGCGCGCGGAGGCCGGTCACGGGACGGGTCAGTACCCGATCGTGCGCAGGTGTGCCCGGCTCCGCCGGCAGCTCTCGTCCGGGTCCGTATCCCCGTACCAGCTCTGCTCGGTCGTGATCCAGCCCGTGAAGCCGGTCGCGGTGAAGGTGGCGAGGACCTCCGCCCAGTCGATCCCCTTCGTCCCGTCCCCCAGGATGCAGTACTTCCCGAAGGCCCAGTCCTTGAGGTGGACGTAGGCGGTCCGCCCCGCGTACTTCCGGATCTGGCCCAGGTAGTCCTCGTCCATGAAGGCGGAGATCCCGATGTCGATGCACACCTTCACCCGCGGATCCGCGAAGGCGAGCATCCGGTCCTGCTCGCTCTCGCGCTCCACGACGCAGCGCGGGTGGGAGTGGTGGCTCACGTCGATCCCCAGCGGCTCGGCATAGGCGGCGAGCTCGCTCGCGACCTCCGCCACCCGCTTCAGGTCGTCGTCCGTGGGGAGGCGCCGGAAGACGCGGTCGCCGCCGATGAAGACGTAGTGCGATCCGCCGAGCTCGGCGAGGAAGTCGATGAGCCGCTTCTGGATCTCCGTCTGGCGCCGCCGGCGCGCGTCGTCCGCCTGGATGACGCCGAGGAGGGCGACGATCGGGAGCCCCGCCTCGTCCGCCATGCGCCGGATCCGCGACGGCGGCCCGGTCCAGCCGAGGTCCGGGTCGAGGAGCTCGATCCCCTCCCAGCCCGCCTCCCGGATCGTGGCGAAGACGCGCGGCAGGTCCGGGTCCCGCGTCTCGTTCCAGGTGAGCGTGTTGTAGCCCAGCTTCCAGGGGCGCGCGAGGGACATCCGATCCTCCTCCGGGGTCATGGGGTCAGGCGAGACCGAGGGCGCGATCGACATCCGCGAGCCCGTCGCTCACGGTACCGGTGAGGATCTCCTCCCGCGTCACCGCGCGGCCGAGCGGCTCGGAGACGAACGCGGCGAGGATCGCGGCGACCGCATCCATCCCCTCCGCGCCATCCACCTCCGGCGGCCGGCCATCCAGGACGGCGCGCGCGAAGTCGTGGAGGGTGACCGCGAGGTGGGCGGCATCGATCTCCGCGAAGGGCCGGTCCGGGTGGACCGGGTCGCCGAAGATCCGCTCGGTCGGCTCATCGATCGTGCCGGCAGGGAGCTCCCGGAGGAGGTCCGCGATCCCGAGCGTCCGGCCGGCGAGGCGGACGAGGAGGTCCCCGCCGCTCCGGTCCGGCGGCAGGACGATCGAGCCGTCCCGGCCGTGGATGCTCCGCTCGAGGTAGAGGTGGCCCGGGCCGGAGGGGATCCAGGAGAGGAAGGCGGAGGCACCATCCTCCATGCGGAAGAGGGCGACGATCGAGTCCTCGCCGGTGGCCACGACCTCGTCCGGTGCCGCGGCCATCGCTTCCGCGTACATGTCCGCGGAGAAGTCGACCGGGCCCTTCCGGCGGACCGGCTCGGCGATGAAGCCGCGCCCCCACGCGGAGTCCCAGCGGACCCCGGCGAGGTACTGCTGGACGTCCGCCATGTGGACGCCGTTGTCCAGCGCGATCGGCCCCTTCTCCCGGAGATGGCGCCAGGGCGTGAGGAGGATCCGGTCATCACCGCCCGCCCAGGTGGTCCGGATGAGGTGGATCGCCCCGAGCATCCCGGAGGCGACCACCGCCTTGGCGACGCGGTTCGCGGGGCCGCGCCGGAAGTGCTCCTCCGTGGCGAGGACGGTCCCGGCCGGCGCGGCGGCGTGGGCGTCCAGGATCGCCCGGCAGCCGCGGATCGTGACGGAGAGCGGCTTCTCGCACAGGACGTGGCGACCGGCGCCGAGGGCGGGGACGGCGATCCGGTGGTGGACGGCCGGGTCGGTCGCGATATCGATCGCGCGGACCGCATCGTCCACGAGGAGATCGTCCATGGAGGGGACCACGCGCGGGCGCCGGCCGGTGAGCGCGGCCGCCTCGTCCGCGGCGCGCTCCGCGTGGCGCGGGTCCAGGTCGCAGACGGCGACGAGATCGATGACGTCCAGCCCGGCGCGGTGGAGGGCGCCGAGGCCGCGGAGATGGCGGCGGCCCATCGGGCCACAGCCGACGAGCGCGAGGGGGAGTCGGTCCATCCCCGGATGGTGCCACGCAGCGGGGGCGCGGGAGTGCCTGCGCCGTCCGGGACGCGGTCAGCCGCCCTCGCCGGATGTGGGGACGACACCGCCGCAGGCACACGGGACGATCGGGATGCGCAGCGAGAAGACGAGGTCGCCGTCGTCATACGAGCCCGGGTCGCGGCGGAAGGGCGGCAGCTCGGGGAGGAACCCGGCCCGTGCCGCAAGCCGCTCCGAGCGCACGTTCCCCGGCGCGACCGTGGCCCACAGATCGCCCGTCGCGTGCTCGGCGGCGAGGTGGCCCGCGAGCCAGGTCGCGACCTCCGTGCCGTAGCCCTGCCCCCACGCACGCGGGTCGAGGACCCAGGCGAGCTCCGCCCACCCATCGTGGAGGGTCGCTTCCGCCCGGCCGATCACCGTGCCGCCCGCGCGCACGACGTGGTTGAGCCAGGCCCGGTCGGAGCCGCCGGGCCGCGGTCCGGCCTGAAGGTAGGCGATCCGCTCGCGCAGCGCAGCGACGGTGGTGACGTCCGGCCCGCCGATCCAGGTGCCCACGTCCGGGTGGTCGAGCGCCGCGTGGAGCGCGGGCGCGTCCGCGTCGGCGATCGGATCGAAGGCGAGCCGCGCGCTCCGGCGGGTCCCCGGTGGTGCGGCGAGCGCCCGGACGAGGATCTCCTCCACGACCTCACCCTTCGCATCGGCATACCCCTGGACGTAGTCCCAGGTGCGGGCGGCCAGCTCGCGCTTCCGGGCGAGGTAGCGGGCGCGGTCGTCCGCATCCCGCCGGAGGTGGTCGCGGAAGGCGAGCATCCGGCGGACCTCGATGCAGCCGGGGGGCAGGACGTGGATGTTGCTCGCGATATCGGCCGCCTTCACGAGCCGGTGCTCGTGCCAGCCGGGCTCGCGGATCGCGAGCCGGAAGCCGGCCGCCTCCAGGTCCGGAAGCCATGCGGGCTCGTCACCCGGGTCCGCCACCACGAGGACGCCATCGATGACCGGCTTCGCCGGGAGCCCCGGGATGCTCGTGGAGCCGGCGTGCTCGAGGAGGAGGGCGCGCGACCCGAGCGCGCCACGGATCCGCGCGGCGAGCGCGTCGTAGGTCGCGGGCCAGCCGGGGTCGGGCTCGGCGAGGACGATCGGCGCATCGTGGCGCGGGGGTTCCGTGACCCATGCGGCGCGGAGCTCGGCGAGGCGCTGCTCATCCATCGCGGGGAGCGTAGGGCCTCCGCGCGCGGCTCGCGTTGACAGCGCTCGCTCGCGGATGCGACCCTCGGGCGATGAGCGACTCCTCCTCCACGATGCGCGCCGTCCGCTGGCACGGCAGGGATGATGTCCGCGTGGACCGGGTCGCCCGGCCCGCCGCGCCCGGTCCGGGCCAGGTCCGGATCGCCGTGGCCTGGACGGGGATCTGCGGCACGGACCGGGAGGAGTGGCGGCACGGACCGCTCTTCATCCCGGGGAACGCGCCCCACCCGCTGACCAGCGCGATCGCACCGATCACCCTGGGCCACGAGATCGCGGGCCACGTGCTCGAGATCGGGCCGGACGTGGACGGGCTGCGCGTGGGCGACCTCGTGGCGATCGACCCGAACCTCTTCTGCGGCACCTGCTGGTGGTGCCTGCGCCACGAGATCGTCCTCTGCCCCGCCTACGGGGCGCTCGGCTTCTCCCGCGATGGCGGGCTCGCCGAGGAGGTGATCGCGGAGGCCTTCCAGTGCGTCGTCGTGAGCGCGGGGACCGACCCGGCGAGCGCCGCGCTCGCGGAGCCGCTCTCCGTGGGGGTCCGCGCGCTCCGGCGCGGCCGGCTCCGGCTCGGCGAATCGGTCGCGATCGTGGGCGCGGGGATGATCGGGATCGCATCGCTGGCGGCAGCACGGGCGGCCGGCGCGGGACGGACGATCGTCCTCGACCCGAACGGTGCCCGGCGGGAGCTCGCCGCGCGGCTCGGCGCGGACCTCGTCCTCGATCCCGGTGCACCGGATGCCCTTGAGCAGGTCCGGGACGTCACGGAGGGCCGGGGCGCCGATCTCGTCGTGGAATCGGCAGGCGTCCCCGGGTCTGCAGCCACCGCCCTCGCGCTCGCGCGGCGCGGCGGGCGCTGCGCGGTCGTGGGGATCTCGGCACGGCCCTCGGAGATCGACACGCTCGATCTCGCGGTCCGGGAGCTGGAGATGATCGGCGTCATGTCCCATGTCTGGGACGAGGACTTCGCGGCCGCGGTCCGGCTCCTCGAGCGCGGCGCGCTCGGGGCGGACGATGTGGTGGCGCTCCGCCTCCCGCTCGAGCGGGCGGTGGAGGACGGCTTCGCGTCGGTGGGCCGCTCCGACCTGCCGGGCGTCAAGGTCCTCGTCTCGCCGGCGGTCCGGGCATGAGCGGCGGGCGGGTCCTCGGCGTCCATCACGCCGGGATCACGGTGGGCGCGATGGACGCCTCGCTCCGCTTCTACCGGGACGGGCTCGGCCTGGAGGTGACGCTGGACGCGGAGCGGGACGCCCCCTACCTCCACGAGACGCTCGCGGTCCCCTTCCGCGCCCTCCGCTACGTCCTCCTCCGCGTGCCGGGGACGGAGGGCGGCGCGATCGTGGAGCTCCTCGAGTACCTGGACGCGGAGCGGTTCCCGGCCGCGGCCCGGCCGTCCGATCCGGGGAACGGCCACCTCTGCCTCCAGGTGGAGGACGCGGAGGCGATCCACGCCCGGCTCATCGCGATGGGCTACCGGTCGCGCTCGGAGCGCGTGGTGCCGATCACCGCGGGCGCGAACGCGGGCGGGAGGATCGTCTACGTGGCGGACCCCGATGGGTACTGGGTCGAGCTCCTCGAGCGTCCCGCGACGCCGGCGGCACCCCGATGACCGCGGCCCGCCCGCCGCTCCGCCCCGGCCGCCCGGACCCGTGGGCGGCGCTCCCCGCCCTGGACGCGCCGCTCCGGGCGCTCTTCGCCGAGATCGCGGCCGCGGACGATCCGGCGGCCCCGGACCTGGCACGGATCGGCCGGGCGCTCATCGCCTTCTCCCAGGACCACGACTACCTCGCGCCGCGGCTCGTGGCGGATGCGCACGGGATCGCCCGGATCCGCCTCCACATCCCCACCCGCGGTCCGCGCCTCCAGGTGGTGCGCCGGCCGCGCGGGATGATGAGCCCGGTCCATGACCACGGATCGTGGGTCGTGATGGCGCCGATCGCCGGGGTGGAGACGCATCGCCGCTACCGCGCGGACGGCCCGGGGACGGATGCGCGCGTGGCGGAGGTCGCCCGGGACGCGCTCGGCGCCCACGCGGCGCTCACCCTCATGGACCCGGACGACATCCACGACCACGGGCACCTGGAAGGGAACGGCGACCCGGCCTGGCTCCTCGTCATCAACGGCGACGAGCCGGCCGCGGTGACCCGGCGGGAGTGGGACCTCGCGCGGGGGACCTGCCGGATCCTCCGGCCGGGGGACGGGGGCCGCTTCCTCACGGACGACCCGCTGCCGGAGGGCTAGCGCGGCGCGTCCGGGAGCCGCTCGGCGAGGACCTCCGCGAGGTGGCGGGCACGCCGCCCGGAGAGCGAGGCGATCTGGGTGCGGCAGCTGAAGCCATCCGCGAGGATCGGTGTGCTCGCGTCCGCCTCCGCGAGCGCCGGGGCGAGCGCGAGATCGGCCACCTTCCGGGCGACCTCCCCGTGGCCGCGCTCGGCACCGAAGCTCCCCGCGAGACCGCAGCAGCCCACGAGCTCCGTCCCCACGGGGATCCCGTTCCGCTCCCGGACGCGCCGGTCCGCGTCCAGCCCGAGGACCGCCTGGTGGTGGCAGTGCGGCTGGGAGAGCGCGGGCGCCTCCGCCGGGGCCTCCGGGTCGGCCACGAAGCCGACCGCATCGAGGAGCTCCGCGAGGGTCCGGACGCGCGCCGCCACGGATGCCGCGCGGGGATCGTCCGGGAGGAGCTCGGGGAGGTCGGTCTTCAGCATCGCCGCACAGCTCGGCTCGAGGACGACGACCGGCTCGTCCCCCGCGAGCTCGGGCGCGGCGAGCGTACGCCGGAGGACCCGGCGGGCGGTATCGAGCTGGCCGGTCGTCATCCAGGTGAGACCGCAGCAGACGGCGCCCGCGGGGACGGCCACGGCGTAGCCCGCGGCCTCCAGGACGCGCACGCCGGCGTGGCCCACCTCCGGGGAGAGGTGATCGGTGAAGGTGTCCGGCCAGAGGACGACGCGTCCGTGCGGGGCGCCGGCGGCCGGGGGGGCCGCTGACCGCTTCCGGTGGGCACGGCGGAAGGTGATCCGCGCGAGCGGGGGGATCCCCCGGTCCGGCTCGATCCCCGCGAGGAAGGCGAAGGGCCGGCGGGTGAGGCGGCTCCCCGTGACGAGGTTGACGAGGCGCGGCATCCGCTCGCCGACCCGGAGGAGGGTGGGGAGCCAGCCGAGGGAGTAGTGGGCGCGCGGCCGGAGGCGGCCGCGGTAGTGGTGGTGGAGGAACTCCGACTTGTAGGAGGCCATATCCACCTTCGTCGGGCAGTCGGAGAGGCAGCCCTTGCAGGCGAGGCAGAGATCGAGCGCCTCGCGGACCTCCTCGGAGCGCCAGCCGTCCGGGGCGAGCTCCCCGGTGAGGAGCTCCTGGAGGAGACGTGCACGGCCGCGCGTGGAGTGGCGCTCGTCGCCGGTGGCGCGGAAGGAGGGGCACATGAGCGCCTGGCCCTGGGTGGAGACGCAGCGGCCCACGCCGATGCAGCGCTCCACCCCGGCGCGGAGCGATCCCCCATCGTGCGTGTAGGCAAGGGCAGGCGGCGTGGCGAGGGCGAGCGCCCGGCTGGCGCGGAGATCGGCGGTGACGCCGGGCGGCCGGACGATGATCCCGGGGTTGAGGACGCCGGCCGGGTCCCACGCTTCCTTCGCCCGCTCGAAGAGGCGGAGGATCTCCGGCGGGTAGATCGCGGGGAGGAGCGCGGAGCGGGAGAGGCCGTCGCCATGCTCGCCGGAGATCGAGCCTCCGTGGCGCCCCACGAGCGCGGCCGCGGCGTGGAGGAAGCGCTCGTAGCGCTCCGGACCGCCGGCACGGTCGAGCCCGAAGCCGACCCGGAGGTGGATGCAGCCCTCCCCGTAGTGCCCGTAGGTGATCCCCTCGAGGCCGTGGTCGCGGAGGAGGGCACGGAGCTCGCGCAGGTAGCCCGCGAGGCGCGCGGGCGGGACCGCGGAATCCTCGAAGCCGGGCCATGCCGGGCCGCCGTCCGGAAGGCGTGCTGCGTAGCCCGCGCCGTCCTCCCGGATCCGCCACAGCGCGGCCTGGGCGCGCGGCTCCTCCAGGAGCCGGACACCGGCCTCGTCCAGGCGCCGCCCCACGGCCGCGGCGAGCCGCTGTGCGTGGTCCCGGGCGGCCGCTGCGCTCTCGCCCCCCGCCTCCACCATGAGCCAGGCGCCACCGTCCGGGAGGCCGGAGCCGGCGAGGTCCACGCCGGAGAGGGCGAGGAGCTCCGTGGACATCGATTCGATCGTGAAGGGGGCCTCCGCGAGGAGCGCCGGGACGCTCTCCGCGCCCACGAGGTCGTCCGGGAAGCCGAGGACGAGGAGGACGCGCACGGCGGGCGGCCGGACGAGGGCGAGCGTGGCCGACGCGACGACCCCCCACGTCCCCTCCGTGCCCACGAAGGCACGCGCGAGATCCGCCCCATGCTCCGGGAGGAGGCGGTCCAGGGCATAGCCGCTCACCCGCCGCGGCCAGTCCGGGAGGTGCGCCCGGATCCGCTCCGCGTCCGGGTCCACGATCCCATGGAGGGCGGCCACGAGCGCGGCGGGGGGCGCAGGCCACGCGGCGTCCGGGAGGATCGGCGGGCCGTCCACGCCGGCGGCCGGGGAGACGAGCCGCATCCGGTCGCCGTTCGCCCGGATGACATCGAGGGCGAGCGTGCTCTGTGCGGTGGTCCCCCACGCCACGGAGTGGGCGCCACAGGCGTTGTTCCCCACCATCCCGCCGATCGTGCAGCGCGCATGGGTGGAGGGATCCGGGCCGACCCGGAGCCCGTGCGGCGCGAGGCGCCGGTTCAGCTCCCCGAGCACGACCCCGGGCTCCACCGTGGCGCGCCGCGCCTCCGGGTCGATCGCGAGGATCCGGTCCATCCCGCGCGTGATCACGAGGATCCCCGGCCCCAGGGCATTGCCGGCGATGCTCGTGCCGGCCCCGCGCATCGTGATCGGGACGCCGGTCTCCGCAGCGCGCACCACGACGGCCGCCAGCTCGTCCGCGCTCCGCGGGTGGGCGACGAGGCGCGGGACCTTCCGGTAGTTCGAGGCGTCCGAGGTGTAGAGCGCGCGTTCCGCGGGCGCGGAGCTGACCCGCTCGCCGAGATCGGCGCGCAGGAGCGATTCGAGCGCGCGGACGGGGTCGGCGGGGGAGAGGGTCGCGGTCATGCGCCGGGGATGGTGGCGGAAGCGGGCCGTCCCTGCCGGGCGGGCCCCGGCGTCAGACGGGGAGGAGGAAGAAGACGAGCGTGATCAGGGCGGCCGGGATCGTCGCCTTCAGGAGCACGACGACCGCGTGCCGGAGATCCGCGCGCCGCGCCGCCGCGCTCTCGACGCGGCTCGGGGTCCCCATCCGGTCCGTCACGTTGTACATCCCGGCGAGCGCATAGCCCATGCAGAAGCGCTCCCGGGCCTGGACGATCCCCACGAAGCCGCCCGCGAGCGGGACGAAGAGGAGGAGCCGGACGAACGGGTCGGCACCGATGGCGAGAAGGACGGCGGCGAGGACGACGCTCGCGGCGATCCCGAGGATCCCCACGCGGCGGCGCTGGGCGATCTCGGCACTGCCCAGGTTGCAGGCCCCGGGCTGGTAGCCGGAGGAGCCATCCACGTAGTCGATCGCGGTCATTCGGGTCAGCCTCGCGTGCTTCTGGGGAAGGGCGGGGCCAGACCCCGCGCCTCCTCTCTTCGCCCGCAGGCACACGTGCGGATTGCCGGCGGCCCGGCCGGGTCCCCTAGGAAGCGCCCGTCCGGGCGGCATCCTCCCAGTCGACCCACGTCTCCCCGGTGGCGGCAAGGTAGGCATCCACCGCGGTCCCCACGGTGGGGAAGCAGCGCTCCTCCCCGATCCGCTCCATCGTCCCGTAGGCGCGCAGGCGCCCCTTCACGGGGTCCTTCAGCTCCGCGAAGGCGAGCGTCACCCCGAGCCCGTCGAGCTCGCGGATCAGCTCCTCGAGCGACTCGGCGGCGGTCGTGTCGATATCCGTGATCGGCTCGGCGGCGATGACGACCCAGCGTGCCGCGGGCTCCGTCCGGCGCACCTGGGAGAGGACCCGCTCCCGGAACGATTCCGCGTTGAAGAAGAGGAGCGGGGCATCGAAGCGATAGAGGACGAGCCCGGGGATCCGCTTCGCATCCGGGTAGAAGTGGAGGTCGTGGTAGCCCTTCACCCCGGTGGCGCGGCCGAGGATCGCGTCGTGCGGCCACCAGGCGCGGCGGAGGAAGGCGAGGAGCGAGAGGACGACGGCGAGGAAGATCCCCTCGATGACGCCGAGGAGGATGACGCCGAGGAAGGCGGCGACCGCGAGGGCGAGCTCGCCGGGCCGCACGCGCCAGAGTCGGAGGAAGGCCCCCGGGTCCGCGATCGTGATCGCGGCGGCGATGACGACCGCGGCGAGCGTGGGGACGGGGAGCGCCGCGAGGAGACCGGGGGCGAGCGTGATGAGGAGGACGATCGCGAGCGCCCCGATGACGCCCGCGAGCTGGGAGCGGATCCCGGCCGATTCGGCGACCGCCGTGCGCGAGGCGCTGCTGCTCACCGGGTAGCCACCGAAGAGGCCGGTCGCGACGTTCGCGACGCCGAGCGCGACGAGCTCGCGGTTCGGGTCCGCGGGCTCGCGGTGGCGCGCGCCGAAGGTGCGCGAGAGGAGGACGGTGTCCGCGGCGGTGACGAGCGCGATCCCCACCGCGGCGGGGAGGAGGCTCGCGATCTCGCCGGGCGTGATCGCCGGAGGCGCGAAGGCGGGGAGCCCCTGGGGGAGCGGCCCCACGACGGCGATCCCCGTCCGGCCCGCGAGGTCGAGGAGCGCGGAGAGGAGCGTCGCGCCGGCGACCGCGATGAGGACCCCGGGAAGGGACGGGCGGAGGAGGCGGACCCCGAGGATGACGGCGAGGCTGAGAAGCCCGACGGCGAGCGAGGCCGGGTCGGTCCGCCCCTCCGCGATCCCCGCGAGGAGCTGCCCGATCCGGTCCACCGGACCATCGCCGCTGACGGAGAAGCCGAGGAGCCGGGGGAGCTGGCTGGCGAGGATGATGAGCGCGATCCCGGCGAGGAAGCCGATCCGGGCGGGCGTCGAGAGCAGGTCAGCGAGGAAGCCGAGCCGGGCTGCCCCTGCGCCCGCGATGAGGACCCCCACGAGGAGGGCGAGGAGCGCCGCCGCGGGGAGGACCGCCTCCGGCGAGAGCGCCGCGAACGGGGCGAGCGCCACGAGGACGAGCGGGACGAGCGAGGAATCGGGGCCGAGCATGAGGAGCCGTGACGGCCCCACGAGCGCGTAGGCGAGAAGGGGGACGATCGTGGCGTAGAGGCCGACGATCGCGGGCAGGCCGGAGGCCTCCGCGTAGGCCATCCCGGCCGGGACGAGGATCCCGGTGAGCGCGAGGCCGGCGGCGAGGTCGTGGCGCAGCCAGGAGCGCCGGTAGCGGCGCGCGACGCCGAGCCCGGGCAGGAGGGTCGCGACGCGGACGAGAAGGCCGGAAGCCGGCTCGCGATCCTGGGACATCCCCTCCCCCTACGGTGGCGGACGGCGCCCGCGGGGCCGCGCGGTCAGGGGGCCGCGTCGGCCTCCAGCTCCGGGTAGGTGGGCGTCTGGACGATGCCGAGCGTGTTCGGGGGCCAGAAGCGGATGAGGGCCCGCCCGATGACGTCATCCACGCGGATCACGCCGAAGCTGCGGGAGTCCACGGAGGCGTCGCGGTGGTCACCCATGACGAAGAGCTCCCCCGGGCCGACCTCCCAGCTCGATTCCTTCCCCTCCGGCTGCGTGGGGTAGCCATCCACGTAGGGCTCCACGAGCCGGATGCCGTCGATCCAGGCTCCGTCCTCCTTCACCTCCACGCGATCGCCGGCGACGCCGATCACCCGCTTGATGAAGGGGGTCCCGTCCGCGCTGTAGCGACCGGGTGCCTTGAAGACGATGATGTCGCCCCGGCTGTAGTCGTCCCAGCGCGGCGTGAGCTTGTCGATGAGCAGGTGCTGGTCCGGGTGGAGCGTCGTCATCATCGACTGCTGCTCCACGCGGAAGGTCTGGACGATGAAGGTCTGGATGACGAGGTAGAGGATGACCGCGAGCGCCACCGTGGTGACGATCTCGATGAGCGCATCCACGATCCGCGGACGGCCGCGTGCGGGCGGGGCCGGGGGCGGTGCCGGAGCCTCGGGCTGGACCGGCGGCTGCTGCCAGGGCGGCGTGGGCTGGACCGGCGGCTGCTGCCAGGAGCCCGGGGGCGGCGGAGGGGCGCTCGTCATCAGGGAGAAAGGGTAGCCGGAAACCGGCGAGCGCTCGCGGCGGATGGACGGCACCCGGGAAAGGACGACGCCCCGGCCGGTGGGCCGGGGCGTCGCGATCGTTCCGATCCGGCGGGGATCAGGCCTCCGGGGCGGCCTCCGCCTCCGGGGCAGCCTCGGCGACCGTCTCCGCGGCGGCAGGCGCCTCCGGGGCGGCCTCCACGCGCGGCGCCTGGACGCGCACGAGCGGCTGGGTGGCGTCCGTGAGGATCGTCACGCCCTTGGGCGCGCGGACGTCACCCACGTGGATGATCGCGTCGAAGTCCGCGAGGCCGCTGACGTCCACCTCGATCGTCTCGGGGAGCGCCTCCGGGAGGGCCCGCACGTGGAGGGTCTCGTGGAGGTGCATGACCGTCCCGCCGCCGTCCGCGGCCGCGGGCGCGCTGCCCACGAGAACGACGGGGACATCGGCCGTGATCGGGTCCGCGAGGTTCACGCGGTGGAGGTCGATATGGACCGGCCGGCGGTTCACCGGGTGCTCCACGATCGCCTGGACGAGGACCGTCTCCGCGGCGCCGCCATCCACGGTCACGTCCAGGATCGAGTTCCGGGTGACGTGCTTGCGGCGGAGGATCTCCCAGTCGAGCCCATCCACGGAGATCGGCTGCGAGGCGCGGCCGGCCCCGAAGATGACCCCCGGGACGCGTCCCGAGCGGCGGAGGGGACCGAGCTTCTTGCCGGTGACGGTGCGGCTCGTGGCCGCGAGAGGGGATCGGGTGCTCACGGGTCGTCGTCCTCTGGGGGTCGGCGCTGGCTGTCGCGGGTGGAGCGGCGCGCGTTCCGCGCTCCTCGCCCGGCTCTCCCGCGCAGGTGCGGGAGCGGAGCGGGATGGTACCACGGGCGTCGCAGGGTGCGGCGGGGTACCATCGGAAGCAGCATGCCGACCATCCTCGTCGTCGAAGACGAATCCGCGGTCGCGCGGGGCCTCCAGTACGCGCTCCAGCAGGAAGGCTACGAGGTGACCGTCGCTCCCAGCGGCGAGACCGGGCTCACGGTCGCCTCCGAGCTCGCCCCGGACCTCGTCATCCTTGACGTGCGCCTCCCCGGGATCGACGGGTTCGAGACGCTCCGCCGGCTGCGTGCCGCGGGCTCCAAGGCACCCGTCCTCATGCTCACCGCGCGCGCGGACGAGGTGGACAAGGTGATCGGCCTGGAGCTGGGCGCGGACGACTACCTCACGAAGCCATACGGGCTGCGTGAGCTGATGAGCCGGGTGCGAGCGCTCCTCCGGCGCGCCTATGGCGACCTCGCGGACGCGACCGGCGGGCGCCAGATCCGCCACCGCGACCTCGTCATCGACCTCGAGCGCCGGCGGGTCCTGCGTGGCGAGCGCCGGATCGCGCTCACGGCCACGGAGTTCGAGCTCCTCCGCCATCTCGCCCAGCGGCCGGGGCGCGTCTTCACGCGCCGCGAGCTCCTGGAGCTCGTCCGCGACTACGAGGCGCTGGACCAGGACGAGAAGACGATCAACGTCCACGTCAGCCATCTGCGCGAGAAGCTGGAGGACGACCCGGCCGCGCCGGTCTTCATCGTGACGGTACGCGGTGCGGGTTACGCGTTCGCGGAGCGCTGACGCCCGGCGCGACGCTGCCGGCCGGACGCCTCCACCCCCTCCCCTGGACCGGATCCGCGGCGCCCTCGGCTCCCACGGCGGCTATCGCTTCCGGCTCGCGCTCGCCCTCGCGCTCGTCGTCATCCTCGCGCTCGGGATCCTCGTCCTCTCCGTCCCGCGCCTCCTGGACGACTACCTCCGGACCCAGGACCGCGAGGCGCTCGGCTCGCGGGCAGAGGCGGTGGCGGAGCTCGTGGCGAGCCAGATCCGGACGGTGACCACCACCGGCCAGGACTTCCAGCGGCCGGTGATCATGGAGACCCAGGAGCCGCCGGTCCCCAGCGACACCCTGATCGCCGCGCTCGGGACCCCGGCGCGCGGCTTCCTCGCCGATCTCACGGAACGGATCGCGCTCGCGGACCTGCGGGTGGAGATCTGGG
This sequence comes from Chloroflexota bacterium, assembly GCA_017853275.1. Lineage (GTDB taxonomy): Bacteria > Chloroflexota > Limnocylindria > Limnocylindrales > CSP1-4 > JAFMJV01. The sequence goes on along the minus strand of JAFMJV010000021.1, from coordinate 29,666 downwards.
AGAGCCCGGCGGCGCGCCAGGACGGCCGGAGCCCGGTCTACCAGCTGAGCGCCCCGCTCTCCACGGAGGTCGTCCGGCCGGGGAGCCAGCGTGAATCGCTCCGGGCGAGCGCCACCGTCCTCGTCCCGGACCGCTACTGGTCGCAGGCGAGCGGGGAGGCGCGGCGGCGTCCGGTCGTCGTCACCCTGTCGGACCCGTGGAGCTCGCGGGCCGCCTCGCTGGACGCGGTGGGTCGGATCCTCGTCGTGGCGGCGGTCATCGGCCTCCTCGCCTCGGGGATCGTGGCGCTCCTCCTCACCCAGTGGCTGGCGGACCCGATCAACCGCCTGATCCGCGCGGCGCGCCGGCTCGCGGAGGGCGAGCTCGATGTCCGCGCGAGCGTCCCCGAGAGCGCGGCCCCGGAGGTCCGCGAGCTCGGCGAGGCGCTCAACCAGGTGGCGGAGCGGCTCGGTGGCTCGATCGCCACGATCCGCGCGGACCGGGACCGGAGCCGGGACTTCGTGGCCGACGTCTCCCACGAGCTGCGCACCCCGATCGCCGCCCTGCGCACCTTCAACGAGCTCCTCATCGACGGCGCCGCGGAGGACCCGGCGACCCGCGAGGAGTTCCTCGAGCAGAGCCGGCGCCAGATCGAGCGGCTCGACTGGCTCGCCTCGAACCTGCTCGAGCTCTCGAAGATCGATTCCGGCCTCATCACCCTCGATCTGCGCCCGGGAGACCTGCGCGGCGTCGTGGAGGCGGCCTTCCAGCAGGCCGAGCCGGTCGCCGTGCGCAAGGGGGTGGAGCTCGTCGTCGAGATGCCGGAGGCGCCGGTCCGCCTCCCCCACGACCCGCCCCGCCTCGGTCAGGTGGTGGCGAACCTCGTGGGGAACGCGGTGAAGTTCACGCCCGCGGGCGGACGCGTGACGATCACCCTCACGGAGACGCTCGAGGGGGCCCGGATCGCCGTCACGGATACGGGGATCGGGATCCCCGCGGACGAGATCCCCCATCTCTTCGAGCGCTTCTGGCGCGGGTCGCGCTCCCCGGAGCGCGGGAGCGGATCGGGGCTCGGCCTCGCGATCGCCCGCTCGATCACGGAGCTGCACGGAGGCCGGATCGAGGTCGTCTCCGAGCCGGGCACCGGGAGCACCTTCACCCTCAGCCTGCCCGCGCGCGCCGGCCTCCCGCCGGGACGCCGGACCACCGGGAGGGAGCCCGCATGACCGAACGACCCCCCGAGCCACCCCTCCCCGAGCCGCGCTGGTACGACCCGGGCCGGCGCGATCCGCTCGCCCGGCCGCCGCGCACGGGTCGCGCGGACAAGGGCCGGGGTGGCCGCGAGCGTCGTGGCGACGGACGCCTCCTCGCGTGGGTCGCGCTCATCGCGGCCGGGGCGGGAGCGGCAGGAGCGGCGGTCGTCCTCGTGCTCGGAATGCTCGTCCTCGGGGCGGGAGCCGGCTCCGGGACGGCCGGATCCCCGGTACCGGCGCCGGCCGCCCGGACGGTGGAGCTCTCCGCGGTGACCGCGGCGGTGGATGCCGTGAGCCCGGCCGTGGTCACGATCACGACGCGCGCGGGCGATGGTGCGCTCGTCGCCGCCGATCCCTTCGCGCTGCCGGCGACCGGTGTCGGCTCCGGGATCGTCTACGACGCCTCCGGGCTCGTCCTCACGAGCCGCCACGTGGTCTGCGATGCGGATGCGCTCACCGTCCGGCTGAAGGACGGCCGCGAGCTCGCCGCCACGACCTACGGGATCGACACGCTCACGGACCTCGCGATCGTGCGCATCGCGGGCGCGGACGACCTGCCCGTGGCACCGATCGGCGATTCCTCGGGGATCCGCCCGGGCCAGGTGGCGATCGCGATCGGCAGCCCGCTCGGCACCTACACGAACAGCGTGACGAGCGGAGTCGTCTCGGCCACCGCGCGGGAGCTCACCGTGGACGACCGCTGCGGGAGCGGGATGCGCCGGACCCTGCGCGGCCTGATCCAGACGGATGCGGCGATCAACCCCGGCAACTCCGGCGGCGCGCTCGTGGATATCGATGGCCGGGTGATCGGCGTGAACACGGCGATCGAGGGCGGGTCGGAGGGGATCGGCTTCGCGATCCCGATCGCGATCGCGCGCCCGCTCATGCGCCAGGCCGCCGCCGGTGCGCCGCTCACCCGTCCCTGGATCGGGATCGTCCACGAGCCGATCACGCCCGCGCTCGCGGACCGGGCCGGGCTCCCGGTGGACCACGGGGTCCTCGTGGCGCTCCCTGCGGGCGAGGCAGGATCGGCGGTCATCCCGGGAAGCCCGGCGGAGGCGGCGGGGATCCGGGACGGCGATATCGTCCTCGCCATCGACGGGGTCCGGATCGACGCGGCAGCGCCGCTCGACCTCCTCCTCACGGACCACGCCGCGGGCGACACCCTCGCGCTCGATGTCCTGCGCGGCGGAGAGACGATCGTCCTGCGGATCGTCCTCGGCGTCCGGCCCGCCCAGGGCTAGGGGCGGGCGCGCTCCCGGCGGATCGCCACCTGGGCGAAGTCGAGATCGGCCTCCACGGGGACCGCGAGCTTGCGCACCCGGACGGTGACGGCGGCCGCCGGCGTGGCATGGAGGACGCGGTCCGCGATCGCCGCGGCGAGCGCCTCCAGGAGCCGGAAGGAGTTCCGCTCCACCGCCCCGCGGCAGAGCTCCACGAGCGGCCCGTAGTCGATCGTGTCGGCGAGATCGTCCGAGCGGCCGGCGGGGGCGAGATCCACCTCCAGGACGAGGTCGAGCTCGAGGAGCTGCGGGAAGGCGCGCTCCTCGGCGCTCACGCCGTGGCGGCCCTCGAAGCGCATCCCGGCGAGGGTGATCGTGTCGCTCATCCCGTTCATCCTCCCATCCCGTCACGCGGCTCGCCGGCGCGGACGATCGCGTCCGCCATCCGCGCCGCGCGCAGGTTCGCCCGCACGTCGTGGACGCGGACGAGGTCCACCGCATCCATCACCGCGAGCGCGGTCGTCACGAGCGTCCCCTCCAGGCGCTCCTCCGGCGGCAGCCCGCCGAGCGCATGGCCGATCACCGACTTCCGGCTGGCGCCGAGGAGGACCGGGTGACCGAGCTCGTGGAAGCGCGCCAGGTCGCGGAGGAGGGCGAGGCTCTCGTCCGCCGTCTTCCCGAAGCCGATCCCCGGATCGACGATGAGGTGCTGGGGGCGGCAGCCGGCATCGAGCGCCGCATCCCGCGCCCGGACGAGGTCCGCGATCACGTCGTCCACGACATCGGTGAAGGGCTCCGCGCGCCGCCCGTGCATCAGGATGAGCGGGACATCCCGCTCCGCCGCGAGCTCGGCAAGCTCGGCTGCCGGGTCGGTCGCCCGGACATCGTTGAGCAGGTCCGCGCCGGCACCGAGGGCCGCCTCGGCCACGGCCCGCTTCGTCGTATCCACCCCGATCGGCATCCCGGGGAGGGCGGCACGGACGGCCGCGATCACCGGGATCACCCGGGCGATCTCCGCCTCCACGTCCACCGGCGCGTGGCCCGGGCGGGTCGATTCCCCGCCGATATCGAGGATGTCCGCCCCCTCCTCGGCCATCGCGAGCGCGCGCGCCACGGCGGCGGCGACCGGATCCCCCTCCGCGAGGAGGCCGTCCCCGCTGAACGAGTCCGGGGTGACGTTGAGGATCCCCATGACGTAGGTCCGCTCGCCCCACGTGAAGGTCCGGCCGCGGAGGGTGAGCGGGATCGACCTCATGCGGGCGTCCCACCCGGGAGGAGGGCGCCGCGGACCGCACCCACCAGGTAGAGCGAGCCCGCCACGATCGCGGGGCCGGCCTCCGAGCGCACGTGGTCGCGGAGCGCTCCGATCGCGGCATCGAGCGAGGGGAGCGCCTCGGCGCCCGCGCCCCAGGCCGCGGCGAGCGCGTCCGCGGGGAGGGCACGGGGCGCGTCCGGGACGGTGACCGCGAGGACGCGCGCACCGGCGAGAGCCGGTGACCCCTGCAGCGCTCCGATCATCTCGCCCACCTCCTTGTCCGCCATCACCCCGAGAAGAAGGACGGGCCGGCCCGGCGCCAGGCCCGGACGGAGCTCCTCCACGGCCGCAGCGAGCGCCGCAGCCCCGGCGGCATTGTGCGCCCCATCGAGCAGAAGGTCCCCCGGGGCGAGGTCGAGGAGCTCGAGCCGCCCCGGCCAGCGGACCTCCGCGAGCCCGCGCCGGATCGCCGCCTCCGGGACCCGGGCGATCCCCGCGGCGTCCAGCGCGCGCACGATGCCCAGCGCGACCGCGGCGTTCTCCGCCTGGTGCCGGCCGAGGAGACCGACCCGGAGCGGACCGAGCGCGGGGTCCTCCACGCGGAGGCCGTCGCGGTCCATCCCGTGGACGAGGAGCGGGGTCGTCACGGTGAGCGGAGCGCCCATCCGCGCGGCCCGGCGGCGGACGATCGCGAGGGCCTCCCCGGTCGCCCCGGTGACGGCACGGTCGCCGCGCTTGATGATCGGCGCCTTCTCGCGGGCGATCGCGGCGACGGTGGGGCCGAGATGCTCCATGTGGTCGAGCGCCACGTTGACGATCGCGGCGACCCCGCCATCCCAGGCGTTCGTCGCGTCCAGGCGGCCGCCGAGCCCGACCTCGATGACCGCGGCCTCCACGCGCTCCCGGGCGAGATGGAGGAAGGCGGCCGCGGTGAGCGCCTCGAACTCCGTGGGCGGGCCGTGCCGGCGCGCGACCCGGTCCGCGGCGGCAAGGACCTCGGTGAGGAGCGCCGCGAGCGCATCGCCCGCGATCGGCGCGCCGTCCACCACGATCCGCTCCCGGTAGGCGACGAGGTGCGGCTTGGGGGTCTGGCCGGTCCGGATCCCGCCCGCGCGGAGGATCGCGGCGACGATCGCCTGCGTGCTCCCCTTCCCGTTCGTGCCGCCGATGAGGACGCCGCGGAGCTCCTGCTCGGGCGAGCCGAGCGCCGCGAGGAGGGCCCGGGTCCGCCCCAGCCCGAGCCGGATCCCGAAGCGTCCGCGCGCCTGGAGGGCGGCGACGGCGACCGCCTCCGCGCCGGGGTCGGTCACGCGGCGAGCCCGGGCCGGATCATCGGCCGGCCAGCCGGTCCTCGTAGAAGATGCACTGGTTGAAGGCCGGGGAGGCGCAGACCTCGGTCACGTACTCCGTGTCCAGGTGGACGCCACCCCGGATCCTGCAGCGGCAGATCGCGGCGTCATGGCGGATCCAGGCACGGAGCATGTGCGGCGCGCTCACGGGGACAGGGCCGCGCGGGCCGGTGAGGAAGAAGTGGGGACAGATGTTCCGGCGCGCGCCGGGGAGCCCGAAGACGGGGCGCGTCCGGGAGGCGGCGATCTGCGCGGAGGCAGCGGCCACACGCGGGAGGGCCGGCGAGACGCGCGCGAACGGACCGGCCGGCGGGCGCGGCGGAAGGGGACGGCCCCCGACCGTCCGACCCGACCCGTCTCCGGCTCTCCTCGGCGCCTCGCGGCGCCCGCGATCATCCACACGGCCTCCCACGCCCGGGCGCGGGCGTCAGATGAATCCTAGTCTCCCCGGCAAACCGTGTCTCCCGCCATCCGGCAGGCCGATCGGGGCAGGGGATGACACCTCTGCGACAATCGGGCGATGACGAACGCGCCGGGGGGATCGGAAGAGCGCCGCACACCCCGGGTCGCCCGCCGACCCGGGGCCGGAACCGCACGCCGCGGGAGCAGCGCCGGGGCCGCCGGCGATCTGCCGCCGCTCTCGCCGTGGCGTCGCGCCGGCGTGGCTGCCGTCGTGGGCTCGCTCCTCTTCGCGATCCTCCTCGCGATGACGGGGACGAGCGCGCCGGATGCCCCCGATCCCACGCGCGCGCCGGACGGGAACGGCGGTCAGGCCACCGCGCGCCCGGTCGTCACCGCGAACCCCGACCTCCCCGTGACCGGCGTCGCGCCGGAGATCGAGCCCCCGGACCCGGCGACGATCCGCGAGACGGAGTGGACGGCAAGGGTGACGATCCCCGACCCCGGCGTCCCCTTCGAGGACCTGAAGCTGCGCATCTACCGGGACGGCACGGAGCCCGTGCTGCTCGTGAAGGTGAAGGGGCTGACGACGCTCGTGAAGAAGATCCCCCTGAAGCGCGGCGAGAACCGGATCGAAGCCGTCCTCGTGAACGGGGCGGCCGAGGGACCCCGCTCGGCGCCGGTCGTCATCACCGTGGATAACCAGGCGCCGCCCCTCGAGATCCGGACGCCGGAGGACGGGGCGATCGTGGCCGAGTCGATCATCCCGGTCCGCGGCACGACCGATCCCGGCGTGGAGGTCGTCATCCGGAACACCGCGAACGGCGCCGAGCAGAGCGTGACCGCGGACGGGCAGGGCGCGTTCGACACGGAGCTGCGCGTCAGCGAGGGCGCGAACAGGATCGCGGTCTCGGTGGAGGATGCGCTGGGGAACGTCCGCGAGGAGATCCTCATCGTGACGGTGGGCGCCGGGGAGGGCCAGGCGATCCTGAAGATCAGCCCCGCCTCGATCCGCCTGGACGAGCTTCCGCGCAAGGTGGATATCCGGGTGGAGGTCCGCGGCCCGGACGGCAAGCCGGCGAATGGGGCGGTCGTCGAGTTCAGCATCTCGCCTCCCGGGCTCCCCGCGGAGACCTGGACCGCCACCACGGATGCGGACGGGATCGCCGTCTGGGCGGACGTCCTCCTCGAGCGCCAGGGGGCGACCGCCGGCGAGGGGATGGTGACCGCCCGCGTCGAGCTCGGGGACGGCGCCGCCTCGCTCTCCGTGGCCAGGACCTTCCAGATCCAGTAGCGGACCGGCCCGCGTCCGTCGCGCGGAGGCGCCTCAGGCGAGCTCCGGCCAGGCCCCCGGATCCGGCCAGGTGGTGGCATCCGGCCAGGTCGAGGCGTCCGGCCAGACCCAGCGCTCGCCGCCCGGGCTGACCGCCTCCGGCAGCGACGGGTCGGCGGGCGCGATCCGGCCCAGCGGTGCGGCGGGCGGGACCGTGGGCGCTTCCAGCAACCCACCGGAGCGGCCACGGAGGGCGAGCGCGGGCTCGGCCGGGGCGGGATCCGCTGCGCGGTCGGGGACGATCGGGACCGCCTGGACGAGACGTGCCGCAGCGGCGGCCGGCCGGCGGGGCCGGGTCTCATCCGGGTCGGAGAGGGGAGCAGCCACCGGCGTCTCCTGCGTGGCCGCGAGCGCGGTCTCGTCCCAGGCATCGTCCCAGGGCTCGTCGTCCGCGGAGGGCGGCGCGACGGCGGCCTCCGGTCCGGTCTCGCTCGCGGCGGAGAGGTCCTCCTCCGGGGGCTCCGGGGAGATGTGCCGCAGTGGCGCGGGCCGGGGGAAGGGATCGGGGACGGGGTCCGGCCAGCGGGCCGGCTCCGTGGGCGGCGGTGGCGCGGCGGGGATCCAGGGAGCCATCGCACGCAGCTTCAGCGGCTCGTCGATCCCGCGCCCGGGGACGGTGCCCACGGTGGCGGCGACGCGCATCGGGATCGGGGCGATCCAGGTCCGGGACGGGAGCGGGTCCGGGTCGGTCACCGGTGGTCCGCCGGAACCGGGGTCGGCGATGACGAGACCGGCGAAGAGACCACCCTGCGCGGCGGCCGCCTCCGGGGCTCCCCAGCACGGCTCCACGGCATCCGCGGCCACGATCCGGCGGCGGCGGTCCTCCGCACACCAGCCGGTCCGGCCGTCCACTCCGCGGCGGTAGCTGCGACAGGTCCCACAGGTGGCAGGGGTCCGCGAACACGCCCAGCAGCGGGTCGTCTCCGCCTGGGCCGTCCCGCAGTGGGGGCAGCGCCACGTCGCCACGCGCGAAGTGTACCTACATTTTGCGCAAAGTGAACAGGAACGACGGTTCTTCTGAAACGAACGTTCGGAAACGGGACGGCGACGAGGCCTGCGGGAGATGCGTCCGGAGGGCCGGCGGCGCGGGTGCGCCGCTCAGCAGGGGTTCGTCGGGTCCTGGACGATGAGGTCGACCTTGCGGCCGATCTTCACGAGCGTCCCCTCCGCGGGCTGCTGCCCGATCACCCGCCACGAGCCGTCGAACGGCTGGTCCGCGGGATCGGTCGTCACGCTGCCGAGCGTGAGGTCATCCGCGAGGAGCGCAACCTCCGCGTCATCGAGCGTGAGGCAGTAGTAGTCCCCCACCGCGACCCGGTTGCTCGGGGTGGGTGCGGGGGTCGGCGGGAGCGAGGCGGCCGGGCTCGGCTTGGGCCCGCGGGAGATCCAGTAGGCGACCAGCGTCCCCGGCGCCACCTGGCTCTCGGCCGCAGGGTCCGTCTTCGTCACCCGGCCCTCCGGCACCTGGCCGCTGTACGCGTTCGAGCGGGTCCCGATCTTCAGACCGAGGCCGCGGAGGGTGTCGATCAGCTCGTCCTCGGTGGCGAACTTGAGGTCCGGGATCGTCACCGTGGCGGGACGCGCGGAGACGGTGAGGTAGACCGTCTCACCGGGATAGACCGGGGTGGGGTTGAGCGGATCCTGGTCCAGGATGACGTCCGGACGCTCGTCCAGGGTCTCCTCGTAGGTCACCTCGAGGAGGAAGCCCTGCTGGGCGGCGAGGGCCTCCACGTCGCGCAGCCGGAGGCCGAGGAGGGAGGGGACCGGGAAGGGCGTGGCCGCGGCCGCGGGGGTCGCCGTGGGTGCCGCGGTGGGCACCGCGCTGGCGGTGGGAGCGGGCGAGGCGGTCGGCGTGGGGGTGGGTGCCGGGGTCCCGCCGCCCAGACCCATCGTGAGGATGAGGAAGACGATCACCGCGGCGAGGATGAGGACGCCACAGCCGGCGATCGCGGCGATCGGGCCCGTGCTCCGCTTCCCGCTCTCCGGCGCCGGAGGCGCGCTCACCCCGACGGCGGAGAACCGCTCGGTCGGTGCTGCGGGCGGGGGAGCCCACGCGGGCGGAGCCGCCATCGGCTGCGGTGCAGGGGCGGGGGCCGGGGCGGGCGGCTCGGCGATCCGGGCGAGCGCCCCCGCGAGATCCCCGGCCGCAGGACGGGCGAGGGGGTCCGGGGAGAGCGCCCAGCGGACGACCGCATCGAGCTCCTGGGGGAGGTCCGGACGCACGACCGCCGGGGAGGGCACCTGGCCGGAGAGCTTGGCCCGGGCGACCGCCTCCGCGGTCTCCCCGGCGAAGGCACGCCGCGCGGTGAGCAGCTCGAAGAGCGCAAGGCCGAGGCCGTAGATGTCCGAGGCAGGCGTGGCGGCCTCGCCGCGCAGCTGCTCCGGGGCGAGGGCATGGATCGAGCCCGGCGTCCCCCCCGCGGGCTCCGTGCCGAGCGGGCCCGCCCCATCCTCCAGGTGGGCGATCCCGAGGTCGGCGAGCTTCACCGTCCCGGAGCGGGTGAGGAGGAGGTTCGAGGTCTTGACGTCGCGGTGGACGATCCCGAGCTGGTGGGCGGCGGCGAGCGCATCCGCGACCTGGCGGCCCACGCGCGCAGCGGCAGCGGCGGAGAGCGGGCCGCGCCGGCCGAGGAGGGTCGCCATGTCGCCCCCCTCCACGAGCTCCATGACGATCCAGGCCCCCGCGGCGTCGCTCCCCGCATCGTGGACCGCCACGATCCCGGGGTGGGAGAGCCGGGCGGCGGCCCGGGCCTCGCGCAGGAAGCGCTCGGAGAAGGCGGGGTCCGCGGCGAGCGCGGGCGGGAAGAGCTTGAGCGCGACCTCACGGCCGAGCTGGAGGTCCTGCGCGCGCCAGACCGTCGCGGTCGCCCCGCGGCCGATCGGCGCCTCCAGGCGATAGCGCCCGTTGACGACCTGACCGGGGGCCCCGTCCGTTGCCGGATCGTGCATCGTCCGCCTCCTTCCGTCGTCCGCCTAGCCGAGGTCGAGCCCGGCGAGGAAGCCGCGCAGCTCGGGCCCGGTATCCGGGCGCTCGAGGGCGAGCTGGACCGAGGCCTTCAGCCAGCCCATCGTCGTCCCCGCATCGTGGTAGTGGCCCTCGAAGGAGCAGGCGTAGACCTCCTGCTCGGCGAGGAGCGCGGAGATCGCGTCCGTGAGCTGGATCTCGCCGCCCGCGCCGCGGGGGGTCTGCTCCAGCTTCTCGAAGATCTTCGGGGTGAGGACGTAGCGGCCGATGACCGCGCGATCGCTCGGCGCATCCTCCGGGAGCGGCTTCTCCACGATCCCCCGGAGGCGGAGGAGCGGCTCGTCCGGCGCCTGGTCGGGGGCCGGGTCCACCACCCCGTAGCGGCGCGTCTGCTCGCGCGGCACGCGCCGGACCGCCACGACGCTCGCGTGGGTCCGGTGGTAGGCCTCGATCATCTGTCCGATGCAGGGCCGCTCCCCGGTGACCACATCGTCCGAGAGGATGACCGCGAAGGGCTCGTGGCCCACGAGCTCCTTGGCCATCAGGACCGCGTGGCCGAGGCCGAGCTGCTCCGGCTGGCGGACATAGGCGACCTGGCACAGGTCCCCGATCCGCCGGATCCGGCGCAGCATCTCGATATCGCCGCGCTCCTCGAGGAGCCGCTCGAGCTCGAAGTTCCGGTCGAAGTGGTCCTCGATCGCCCGCTTCTGGCTGCTGGTGACGATGATCACCTGCTCGATGCCGGCGGCGACCGCCTCTTCCATCGCGTACTGGATGACCGGGCGATCGACGAGCGGCAGCATCTCCTTGGGCTGCGCCTTGGTCGCGGGGAGGAACCGGGTCCCCCAGCCGGCGGCGGGGAAGACCGCCTTTCTGACGCGCATCGGACCTCGCTGTGGGAGCGGACCGGCGATCGGCCATCGCCGGGACGGGCGGGCTCACGCCCACGTGCGCCGCAGTCTAGCGGTGACCCTCCACGGACGCGCACGGAGCGGACAGGGAACGCCTGCCTACCCGCCGGACCCCGGGTGGGCGCGGCGGCGCCGGACCGGACCCCCGCGGCCCGGGAGCTGGAGGAGGATCCCGGCCACCACGACCATCGCGCCGCCCACGAGCTGGAGCGGACCCGGCCGCTCCCCCAGGAGGAGCCACGCGAGGCCGACCCCCACGACCGGCTCGATCATCATCAGGATCGAGGAACGGGTCGCCCCCAGGCGCCGGATCCCGGCCACGAGCGCGACGCCCGGGATCGCCGAGCCCACGATCCCGCCCACCACGGCCCACGGGAGCGTGGAGGGGTCCGTGAGCGGGACGACCACCTGCGCCCCCACGCCGAGGAAGAGGGCAAGGAGGATGTTCCCGGGGACCGCGATCGCCACGAGGGTCGTGGAGGCGGCGAGCGAGGGGACGGAGGGGAAGCCGCGCGCCGCGATGAGGGTGTAGACCACCTGGCCCACGGCGGCACCGAGGGCGAGGAGGACGCCCACCGGGTCGAGCGTCATCGCCGCACCGGAGAGAAGGGGGGCGAGGATGACGACCGCGAGGCCGATCGAGGAGAGGACGAGCGCAGCCGCGCGGATCCGGTCGATCGGCTCGCCCTGGAACCGGTTCGCGGCCACCGCGACCATCGCGGGCCAGGTGTAGAAGAGGATCATCCCCAGCGAGACCCCGAGCCGGGCGATCGCGAGGAGGACGGCGGCGTTGAGGAGGAGGTTGACGACCGCCGCCGCGACGAGCGCACGCCGCTCCCGCGCGGGCAGGTCTCCGGGAGCCGGGATCCGGAGGCGCCCCATCCGGGTCGCCACGAGGACGAAGACGAGGAGGAGCAGGACGCTCGTGATCGCGCGCCACGTCGTGTAGCCGAGCGTTCCCAGCCCCGCCTCCGCGGCGAGCCGGGAGGTGACGCTCACCGTCCCGAAGCCGATCGCCGCGACGAGGGTGAGCCCCGCGCCGGAGAGATCGGCCGCGCGCGCCGGGCGCGGGGCGCTCACGCGGCGGACCGTGCGCGGACCGGCCGCTCGGGGAGCTGGAGGAGCATCCCGCCGAGCACGACCATCGCCCCGCCGAGCACCTGGACGGGCGCCAGCTGCTCCCCGAGGAGGAGGAAGGCGAGGAGCGCGGCGGAGACCGGCTCGAGCATCATCAGGACGGTCGCGCCGGTGGCGCCCAGCCGCCGCAGCCCCGCCTGGAGCGCGGTCGCGGGGATCGCCGCGCCCACGAGCCCGGCGCCGAGGGCGAGCGCGAGGAAGAGCGGGTCGCCGAGCGGGAGGGCGAGCTCGTCCAGGGCGCCCGTCCCCGCGGCGATCAGGAGGTTGCCGGGGATCGAGAGCGCCATGATCGTGAGCACCGCCACGATGGACGGGATCGTGGGGTAGCCACGTGCGGCGATGAGCATGTAGACGGCCTGGAGGAGCGCGGCCCCGAGCGCGAGGGCGACGCCGATCGGGTCCACCGCGATCCCGCCACCCCCGAGCGCCGGGACGACGAGGACGAGGAGGAGGCCCGCGAAGGCGAGCGCCAGCGCGCCGATCCGCCGCCCGGTGAGCGGCTCCCCGTGCCGCCGCGCGGAGACGACCGCCACGATCGCCGGATGGACGTAGAAGAGGATGAGCCCGAGCGCCACGGGGATCCGGGCGAAGGCGAGCATCATCGCCCCGGTGATCACGATGTTCGCGAGCGCCGCACCCACGAGGCGCCCCTGCTCGGCGCGCGGGATCGCGCCCGCGGGCGGCAGGCGGAGGAGGCCCGCCCGGGTGGCGAGCGTCACCCCGAGCACGAGGGCGATCGTGGCGCCGAGCGCGCGCCAGGCGAGGAAGGGGAAGATCCCGAGGCCGGCGTCCGCGGCGAGCCGTGACGAGACGCCGACGGTGGAGTACGTGACCGTCGCGGTGAGCGTGAGCAGGACCCCGCGCAGGACCGGACCGCCGGAGGCGGCGGTCACGATCCGCCCGCGGGACCCGGGTGCCGAGCGCGCGTCTTCAGGACGATCGAGGTGAAGGGGATGCGGATCTCGTGGAAGGTCTCCGTGGAGACGAGGAAGCCGGCGAAGAGGAAGAGGACGCCGAGGAGCTTGCCCAGCTCGTAGAGCTCCGTGCTCCCGAAGCGGTTGAGGCTATCCGTCACGGTGGGGATGAAGGCCCCGATCGCGATGAGGATCGTGGCCGGGACGCGGCTGTTCAGCTCGCCGCGGAAGAGGGCGCGGACCGCGCCGCCGAGCGAGGCGACGAAGTTCACGGGGAGGGCGATGAGCGAGATGATCGCCTGGAAGAGGAAGGAATCGCCGGGCTGGTCCAGGTCCAGGGAGTAGGCGAGGACGCGCTTCTTGGGCATGAAGACCCACGCCGAGAAGAGCGCACCGAGGATGAGCGCGAAGGCCCCGGTCACGTTCATGAACGGGGTGAGGAGGCGGAGGGCGGGGGGCATCGCGCTCGCGAGCGGCGCGCCGGTCTCGCTCAGCGCGTAGCCCGGCGCGGGGAGGCTGACGAGCGGCATCGCGATGAGGCCCACGAGCGTGGCCCCCACGACGCCGATCGCCGCGATCCGCGGCCAGCGGGTGTTCTGGAAGTAGGTCTCCATCGCCACGGCGAAGGCGAGGACGCCCGCGCCGAGGAAGTAGATCATCGGGAAGAGCCCCACCCCCGCGTACTCCGGCCGGCGGGAGGTGAGGAAGGTGAAGAGGCCCGCGAAGAAGAGGCAGAGCGCGAAGGCGAAGCCGAAGCGCGTGCGGCCGAGGAGGAAGGCCGTGCCCAGGCCGAGCCAGCCCGCGGTCATCACCGCGCCGGTGAGGTACCACGCCTTGTAGAGCGCCTCGTTCCAGCCGCTGAGAAGGGCGATCGTCTCGGCACCGGCCGCCACGGCGTAGCAGGCCATGCCGATCGCCCAGACCGCCTGGAAGGCCTGGCGCCGGTCGCGCCACTGGTCCACGAGGGCAAGGGCGAAGATCGCCGCGAGCAGGGCGGTGATCGCCGGGAGGAGGATCTTCAGCTCCACGCGGTGCCTTCCTGGTCCACCGCTGCCGGCGGACGGGTGAGGGCCGGATGCCGCGCCGGCCCGGGCGGGATCAGGCGGGGACGAACTCGTGCGCCTCGCGGTGGAGGCCGTCGCAGATCCCCCAGGCGGGCGGATCCGTGGGGAGCGGGACGGGGCGCATCAGCTCGCGAACGCCGGAGAGCCGGCAGATGTAGTGACCCTTCCGGCGCGCCCAGGCACGGACGTGCTCCGGGTCCGCGTGGAACTGGTGGGGGCCGGGGTTGAGGGGGGCTGCCTCCGCCCAGGTGGGGGGTGCCTCGCGGGCGACGATATCCATGATCGAGACGCGGAAGGGGATCCCGGCGATCGGGTCGCCGCAGCCCTCGCACCGCTTGGCATCGTTCTCGTCGAAGACGGTGGGGATCCGGATGCCCATGATCCGGCCACCCCGGAAGCTCGTCGCGCTCACGCAGTGGATTGTAGCCGCGCGCGCGCCGGGTCGCGACGGAGCCCGGCGGCCGGCCGGCGGGGCGGGGAAGCGGTGGTACCCCCAACCGGATTCGAACCGGTGATCTCCACCTTGAAAGGGTGGCGTCCTGGGCCTCTAGACGATGGGGGCGCAGAGCGGAAGTGTACCCGCCGGGCCCGTGGAGGCGCCCTCGGCTAGATCGTCCCCACGAGGAGCCCGAGCACGATCGCCCCGGCGAGCGCGACGGCGCCCACGATGAGGCAGATCCCGCCCGCCGTGGCCACGATCGTCCCGGCACAGCCCGCGCCCTCCCGGCCCCGGCGCAGGCCGCTCCCCCCGAGGAGGAGGCCGGAGACGAGGAGCGAGACGCCGAGGACGACGAGCCCGGCCACGGTGACGGGGATCGCGAGCGCGCCCCGGACCACGAGGAGCCCGGCCGCCGACACGATCGCGGAGAGGACGACCGCGAGGAGGATGAGGATCCGCAGCGCGCTCATGCCGCCCGCTTCTTCTTCGGGATGTAGGGCTGGAGGGTGCGGTCGCGGTGGTAGACGGCCACCTTCCACGCGAGGCGCGGCCGGCGCATCCCCGCCGCCACCGCAGCGCCCGCCTCACCGAACGCAGCACCAAGGAAGCCCGCGGCGGCATCGAGCGAATCCCAGCTCCACCAGCAGTGGAGGACGCGCACCTTGAAGCCGTTCGCGAGGAAGGGGCCGCGCGGCGTCCCCCACGCGGCGCGCGCGGCGGGCACGGGGCCGAGGAGCGGGGTGATGTCGTCCTTCCCGTAGTCGTGGACCACGAGGATCCGGCCCTCGGGGCGGAGGACCCGGAGGACATGGGCGATCTCGACCTCCGCCGCGGGCTCCCCGGGCGCGATCGCGTTCCAGCAGGCGACGGCGAGATCCACGCTCGCATCCGGGACCGCGGCGAGCGCGTCCAGCGCCACGCCGGTCACGCGCGCTCCGGCTGCGGTGAGCTGGGCGGCGCGGAGCCCGTCATCCGGATCGAGGAGGAGGCAGTCCCGCCCGTCCACCGGCCCGAGCTCCGCGAGGGCGCGCGGGATCCGGCCCTCGGGATCCGCGGCAGCGGTGAGGGCGGCCCGGAGGACCGGGTCGGCGAGTCGGACCGTCTGGTCGGCCATCCGCGCGAGGATAGCGCGGGGCCGCTCAGCCCCGCCCCGCGTGGAGCCGGACGATCGCGCCGCTGCGGGCGGGGAGGTGGAGGGAGAGCGTGCCATCCGCTCCCCAGGCCGGGGCGAGCTCGGCCGCTCCCGGCCATCCGGAGAGCCGGACGGGGATCGGATCCCCGTGCACCCCCGGGAGGGTGAGCCGAAGGGCGGCGGCCTCCGTCCCGGCGTTCAGCGCCACGAGGAAGGCCTCCGGCTCGTCGGTCCGGAGAATGGCGAGAGCAGCGCCCTCGGCATGGACGATCCGCGTCTCCGTGTCGCGGAGCGCGCGGTGGTTCCGGCGCAGGTGGACGAGCTCCCGCACGAAGGCGCGCAGCTCGCCCTGGGCCCCGCCCGGCAGCTCCGCCGGGAAGGCACCGCGGCAGTACGGGTCGTGATGGCCCTCGAGGCCGATCTCGTCCCCGTAGTAGATGCAGGGCGCACCGGGGAGGGTCAGCTGGAGGGCGCTCGCGATGCGCACCGCGGCAAGATCGCCGCCCAGGACCGAGCGGACCCGCGGCACATCGTGGGAGCCGATCAGGTTGAGCATCACGTTCACGACATCCGGGTCGTAGACCGCGAGGAGGCGCTCGATCTCCCCCGCGAGCGAGGCGCCGTCCCGGTGGAAGATCCCGGAGCCGTAGGCGTCGTGGGAGCGGGCGACCCCGAGGTCCAGGCTCGGTCCGCCGGCGTAGCCGATGATCGCCTCGCCGAGCGGGTAGTTCATCAGCGCGTCGAACTGCCGGCCGGTCAGCCACTCGGGCTTCGTGGTCCAGATCTCCGCCACGAGGTAGGCGTCCGGGTCCACCGCCCGGCAGCGGGCGCGGAACTCGGCCCAGAAGTCGCCGTCGATCTCCTCCGCCACGTCCAGCCGCCAGCCGTCGATCCCGAAGCGGAGCCAGTGCTCCGCCACGCCGAGGAGGTACTCCCGCGCCGCCGGGTGGTTCGTGTTCAGCTTCGGCAGGGCGGGCAGCCCCCACCAGCCCTCGTAGCCGTAGGTCCGCCGGGAGGCCTCGCCCGCCCACATCCCCTCGCCGAGCCGCCGGTGCTGGTCCGCTTCCTCCGCGGCGCCCGGATAGGGGTAGAGGCCGCGGTGCCCGTTCAGGACCCCCTCGTCCAGGTGGAACCAGCCCGCGTACGGGGATGAGCCGCCCGATTCCGCCACGTGGTGGAAGGGCCAGAAGCCGCGGCCGCAGTGGTTGAAGACGCCATCCAGGACGACGCGCATCCCCCGCCGGTGGGCGGCGTCCAGAAGCTCCCGGAGCGCCGCGTCGCCGCCGAGGAGCGGGTCGACCCGGAGGTAGTCGTAGGCGTGGTAGCGATGGTTCGAGGCGGAGGCGAAGATCGGCGTGAGGTAGAGCGCGGTGACCCCCAGGTCATCGAGCTCATCGAGGCGCTCGACGATCCCGAGCAGGTCCCCGCCCTTGTAGCCGTGCCAGGTCGGCGTGGCGTCCCACGGCTCCAGGGGGCCGGGCTTGGGGACGCGTGCGCTGATCGCGAAGCGGTCCGGGAAGATCTGGTAGAAGACGGCCGATCGCGCCCAGGCCGGGGTATCCACGCTCATCGCCCGATTCTGCCCCAGCGGCTCAGCCCTTGACCCCGCCGACCGCGAGGCCGCCCACGATCCAGCGCTGGAAGACGATGTAGACGAGCGAGACGGGGAGCGCGAAGAGGATCGCGAAGGCGCTGAACTTCCCCCACGGCGTGGTGGTGGCGAACTGGCCGACCATCCCGTTGAGCGCCACGGAGAGCGTGAAGGACTGGGGGTCGTTGAGGAAGGTGACGGAGAAGTAGAACTCCGTCCAGCCGGCCACGAAGCCGAGGAAGGCGGTCACCGCGAGGGCCGGGATCGCGAGCGGGAGGATCACCCGGAGGAAGGCCTGGGTCCGGCCTGCGCCATCCACGAAGGCCGCCTCCTCGAGGTCCTTGGGGATCGTGTCCAGGTAGCCCTTCAGGTTCCAGATCGCGAAGGGGAGGAGGCCGGAGACGACCGCGAGCCCCACCCCCACGAGCGACTGGCGGAGGTTGAAGTCGCCGATCTTCACCTGGTTGAGGAGGATGAAGAGGGGGGCGATCGTGGCCACCGCCGGGAGCATGAGGACGGCGAGGACGGCGAGCATGAGGACGGAGCGCGCCCGGAAGCGGACGCGGGAGAAGGCGTAGGCCGCGAAGACGCCGATCGCGACGGAGAAGAGCGAGGTCCCGATCGCGAGGATGAAGCTGTTCAGGGCGAGCTGCCAGAAGGTGACCGGGTTGCTCGTGGGCTCCTCCACCGCGCTGATGAAGTGCTGGAGCGAGGCGCCCGGAGGGATGATCGAGAGGCCGTCCGGGCGCGAGATGTCGCGCGGGTCGAGCGCGAGCGAGACGACCCAGAAGATCGGGAAGAGGACGGTGAGCGCGATGAAGAGGCAGAGCCCCTGGTAGAGGGCCTGCCGGCGCCACGAGAGCGTGCGCAGCCCGCCGGACGGGGGCTTCGGGAGGCGGCTCGGGGCGGTCATGCCGGTCATCCCTCGAAGCTCGCGGTCGCCTTGGCCGCCCGGTTCGTGACGAGCGTGATCGCGAGGAGGATGAAGAACATGAAGACGGAGAAGGCGGCCGCCACGCCGTAGAGGCGCTGCTCGTTCACGAGCCGGAAGGCCTGGGTGACGAGCTGCTCCGTCCGTCCGAAGGGCCCACCCGCGGACATGAAGTAGGCGAGGTGGAAGAGGTTGAAGGTGACCACGAAGCCGTAGATCGCGTAGGGGATCATCGCGGGCCGCAGGTAGACGAGGGTGACGTTGCGGAAGCGCTGCCAGGGTCCGGCACCGTCCATCTCCGCCGCCTCGTAGAGCTCGCCGGGGATGCTCTGGAGAGCGCCGGTGGCGACCACGGCATTGAGCGGCCAGCCGAGCCAGGTGTTCGCCGCGAGGAGCGCGAAGAAGGCGAGCGGGATGAAGTAGCTCACGTCATCCGGGAGGAAGGGGAAGACCTCCGAGCTCTGGCGCATCCAGTCGATCCGGAAGGCCTCCGCGGGGATCCGGAAGAGGGAGCCCACCCCGGCGAGGATCTGGTTCACCGCGCCGTGCTGGGTGTCGAACATGTTCCGCCAGACGGTGGCCACGATGATCGGCGGGATGACGACCGGGAGGATGTAGAGCGCCCGCCAGAAGCGCTTGAAGCGCAGCCCCTTGACGTTCAGGAGGAGGGCGATCGCGACCCCGAGGACGACGTGGATGGCGACGTTCGAGACCGCCCACCAGACGTTGTAGATGACCTGCCGGACGAAGAAGAAGTTCGGGATGCCGAGGTTGTTGGAGAGGATCTTCTCGTAGTTCTGGAGCCCCACCCAGGGCGCCGGGTCCGCGCCGGGGCGGATGTACTTGATCGTGAACTCGGTGAACGAGATGTAGGTCTGGAAGGCGAGGGGGAAGAAGGTGATGACCCCCATGACGATGAAGGCGGGCGCGAGGAAGAGCAGCGCCGTCTTCCAGTCCCGGCCCAGGCGCGGGCGGCGCGGGGCCGGCGGCGCAGGTCGCGGTGCGGGGAGGGCGGGAGCGCTCATGCTCGGGCGCGGATCGGCAGGGGAAGGCGGGGATCGGGACCCGGGCGAGCGCCCGGGTCCCGATCGTTCCCGAACGGCCTAGAAGCCGTTCGCCGCGTTCATCGCCACGCAGGCCTCGGCGATCGCATCGGCCGGAGCCATGCCACCGTCCAGGACCTTGTTCAGGGCGTCACCGAAGGGGCCCCAGAAGGCGCCGAACTGGGCGCTCTGCGGCCGCGGGAAGCCCTCCGCGACGGCGGTCGCGAACTGGGCGCTGATCGGATCGTCGATCGCGATCGTCGTGTTCGCGGGGATGTGGAAGGCGGTGTCCGCGAAGATCTTCTGGTTCTCCGCGCTCGTCATCGCGAGGGCCGCCTTGACCGCGAGCTCCATGTTGCCGTTCGGGTTGATCAGCCAGCCGTCCACGCCCGCGAAGGGGAGCGAGGGGCCGGCAGGGCCCGCCGGCATCGCCGCGACGCCGAGGTTCGGGACCGCGGCGGCATAGCCGCCGGCCGCCCACGGGCCGTCGATGATCGCGTCGTAGGTGCCGTCCTTGAGGCCGTTCGCCATGTTGTCGTAGGACGGGTCGATGACCGCCCCGGCGGCCTTCAGGTCGGCGAGGAACTGGAGCGCCTCGGCGAAGCCGCCCGCGTCCGCGGTGCACTTGCCGTCGGCGTCCATGAGCGAGCCGCCGAAGGCGCCCGCGAAGCCGAAGTTGTGGTAGATGCCCTGGAGAAGGCCGAGCTTGAGCCCGCCCTCCACGGCCGCAAGGAGCTCATCCGTCGTCGCCGGCGGGGTCGCGACCTTGTCCTTGTTGTAGTACATCGCGACGGCCTTGAGCGACTCCGGGACCTGCATCAGCCGGCCGTCCACGGACGAGCCGTCGATCGAGAGCTGGCTGAGCTCGGCGAGCGCCTCGGCCGGAACCATATCGGTGATGTCGGCGATCAGGCCGTCCCGGGTGAGCTGCCCGAGGCTGTCGTTCGGGACGATCATGAGGTCCGGGCCCTCGCCCGAGGCGACCTCGAGCTGCCACTTGTTGAAGACGTCGCCGAAGGGGACCTCGAGGACCTCGACGTTCAGGCCCGGGTTCGCGGCCGCGACATTCGCGAGGACCGCGTTGAGGGCGTCGAGCTCGGTGCCGGCGCCGGAGCTGTACGTGTGCCAGAGGGTGAGATCGCCCTCGAGGGCATCCTGGGCCGCGACCGGGACGGCGCCGGCCGAGACGACCAGCGACGCCGCCATGGCGGCAGTGAGGAACGAGCGCTTCATCCTGTTCGCTGACCTCCTGTGGTCCCGTGCCGGGCGGCACGGGGGTTGCTGGGGACGCTCCCTGCGTCAGGCGGAGGCGATGACCTCCATCCGGCGCCCGCCCGGGGCCGCCGCCGTGGAGCGGCGGACCGCGAGGCGCGTCTCGAGGACCTCGTGCCGTCCGGCCTCCGGCCCCGCCGGCGTTCCGAGCGCGGCGAGGAGGATCCGGGCGGCGACCTCTCCCTTCCGGCGCACCGGCTGGTGCACCGTCGTGAGGGGTGGGTCCGTGAGACGGGTGAGCGGCAGATCGTCGTACCCCACGACCGAGAGGTCGTCGGGCACGTGCAGGTGAAGGGACCGCGCGGCCTGGAGGACGCCCGCGGCGGCGGCGTCGCTCATGCACAGGACGGCGGTCGGGCGCGATCCCTCGCGCCAGGCACGGAGGAAGGCGTCCTCGCCCCCGGCGATCGTCGCCGGGGCGATCCGGACGGCGCTGTCGGGGAGGTCGATCCCGGCGCCGGTGAGCGCGCTCCGGTAGCCGCGCAGGCGGGCCCCGGCCACGCTTTCCGCGCGCGGATCGCCGAAGGTGGGCGGCTCGACGGCGATGACGAGGAAGCTCCGGTGGCCGAGCCCGAGAAGATGCTCCGCCGCGGCACGGGCGCCGCCCTCGTCGTCCACGCGCACGGCGCCGTGCTCGGGCCACGCGGGCGCATCCACGAGGACGACCGGGAGGCCGGTCCGGCGGATCGCGCCCACCTCGGGGTGGCGCTCGTCCAGGCCGAGCGCGACGATCCCGTCCACGGTGGCCCGGGCCAGGGCCCGCTCCAGCGAGCCGTGGTGGGGCGAGATGAGGAGAAGGCCGAAGCCGCGCTCCTCCGCCACGGAGGCGACCCCTTCCGCGAAGAGCGCGAAGAAGGGGTTCGCAAGGACGGTGCCGAGCGCCTGCGGGGACAGGATCCCGATCGTGGCCGTGGATCCCGCGCTGAGCATCCGGGCGACCGGGTGGGGCCGGTAGCCGAGCCGCTCCGCGACCGCGTGGATCCGGGCCACCGTCTCCGGGCTCAGGCGCTCGGGGCGATTGAAGGCGAACGAGACCGACGCCTTGCTGACACCCGCCTCGCGGGCGACATCGGCGATCCGGACACGCTCGCTCGACCTTTCCGCCACCTGTCCTCCGATCCGGTCCCGGGAGCGCGAGCACCGTGCCGGGCGCGCCATCGCGCCGCGGCTCGGCGCGTCCTTCCGTAAACCGGTTCAGCGGACGCTAATGGGGAGGATCCCCGAATGTCAACTCCCGATCGGCCCGTTCCCGCCCGCGTGGCAGAATCCCGGGGTGGAGCCAGCCAGCCGGATGCCCCCGGTCGTCATCCTCTTCCTCGTCTACGCCTTCGCGATGCTCGCGGTGGTGGGTCTCACCCTGCCGCTCGTCATCTCGGAAGCGGTGGAGGCGCCGGTCTCCCTCTCCGGTGTCATCGACATGCTCCTGCTCGCCTACCTGATCTTCACGATCACGATGGTGTTGCAGCGGAAGCAGGCGGGCTATGCTCTCGCCCTCGGCCTCGCGTCGGTCGGCCTGACGCTGATCTTCCTGCCGCCGGAGGGCGGCGCGCTCCTGATCCTCGTCGGGCCTCTGCGCTGGCCGGCCTTCATCGTGGCGATCATCCTGATCCTCGGGCTGCGGCGGCCATCCGCCCGGACCTGGTTCAGCGAACCCTGACCACCCCCAGACGGACAGAACGAGGAGAACGGTGAGCGAGAACGAGCAGCCCCGCCCCACCCGCCGCGCCACGCGTGCCCAGCAGCGCTCGTCGGGGAAGACCCCGGCGCCGGCGCCGAGCAGCGGGCCGAGCGCGCTGGAGCGCTTCCGCTTCCCGATCCTCGCGGGTGCGATCGTCATCGGCCTCGTGGTCGTGGGGACGATCCTCGTGGGCTCCGCGACGGCGGCCCCCTACACCTGCAAGACGCAGATGACCCCCGGCCCGGTGGAGCCCGCGCCCACGCCACGCCCGGAGACGAGCCTCGCACCCGCGCCCACCGCGGAGCCGGTCGCGAGCGTCGACCCGGCCGCCAGCATCGACCCGGCGGCGAGCCCGGTCCCGGCGCCCACGCCGGAGCCCCAGCCCACGCAGCGGCTCGGCTTCGTGGCCACGGATCTGGGCCGCGGCCATGTGGGCCAGGGGACCACGGTGGACTACCTCTACTGCCCGCCCACGAGCGGCCAGCACTACAACGTCGCGAACCTCGCGCCGCTCCGGCGCGACTTCTACGGCCCGAACGAGCAGCTCGCGCCCGGGAACTGGGTCCACAACCTGGAGCACGGCTACGTCGTCATCCTCTACCGCGGCGACCCCGGGGAGGAGGCGATCGCGGAGCTCGAGGCGGTCGTGGAGGAGGCGGCACCCGGACCGCTCTCCGAGCCGTGCGGCCTGAAGAACAAGGTGATCGGCGTCCGCTTCGACACGATGAGCGAGCCCTACGCGGCGGTCGCCTGGGATCGCGCCCTCCTCCTCCCGGAGCTGGACGCGGCGCAGCTGAAGACCTTCGCCGAGCAGTGGCAGGACGGCCCGGTCACCCCGGAGCAGGCCTGCTAGGAGGACCGGCAGGACGCCGGCTCCCGTGGAGGGACGCATGACGGACGGGACGCGCACGGACCCCCTGGACGATCTCCGGGCGGAGCTGGAGCGGCTGCGCGAGCAGTCGCTCTACCGGCCGCTCGTCGTGATGAGCGGTGCCCAGCGCCCGCGCACCACGATGAACGGGAAGCCGGTCATCAGCCTCTCCTCCAACAACTACCTCGGCCTCGCCACCCACCCCCGGCTCGTGGAGGCGGCGCTCGCCGCGGTCCGCGACCTCGGCGTGGGCTCCGGCGCGGTGCGCACGATCGCCGGGACGATGGAGCTCCACGAGGAGCTCGAGCGCCGGCTCGCGGCGTGGAAGGGCGTGGAGGCGGTCCTCACCCTCCAGTCCGGCTTCACCGCGAACGCCGGGGTGATCCCCACGATCACCACGGAGGAGGACCTGATCGTCAGCGACGAGCTGAACCACGCCTCGATCATCGACGGCGTTCGGCTCTCGAAGGCGTCGCGCGCGGTCTTCCCCCACAAGGACTGCGACGGCCTGGAGACCGTCCTCCGGGACGCGCGCGCCAAGGGTGGTCCGCGCGGACCCTATCGCCGGATCCTCGTCATCACGGACGGGGTCTTCAGCATGGACGGCGACATCGCGCCGCTCCCCGGCATCTGCGACGTGGCGGAGCGCTACGGAGCGGCCGTCATGGTGGACGATGCCCACGCCTCCGGCGTGCTCGGCCGGGCCGGGAGCGGGACGGCGGACCACTTCGGCCTCCACGGCCGGGTGGACGTCACGGTGGGGACGCTCTCCAAGGCGTTCGGGGTCGTGGGCGGCTACGTGGCCGGCCGGACCCACCTGCGCGACTTCATGATCCAGCGGGCCCGCCCCTTCCTCTTCTCCACCTCCCACCCGCCTGCCGTGGTCGCGGCCTGCCTCGCCGCGATCGACGTCCTCGAGGGCGAGCCGGACCGCCTGGCGCGGCTGTGGACGAACACGCGCCGCTTCAAGAAGGGGCTCGTGGACCTCGGCTTCGACACCGGGATCAGCGAGACGCCGATCACGCCGGTCATCGTGGGCGAGGCCGCGGTCGCCCAGCGGATGTCCCGCCGTCTCTACGAGGAGGGGGTCTACGCCACCTCGGTCGTCTATCCCACCGTCGCCCTGGACAAGGCCCGGATCCGGACGATCGTGAGCAGCGAGCACACCGAGGAAGAGCTGGCGACCGCCCTGGATGCCTTCGCGCGCGTCGGGCGGGAGCTGGGGCTGATCGGCTGAGGATGGACGCGGGGCCGCGGCCGGCGGTGGACGACGGGCGGCGCTGGGTCTGCCTGGACATCGGCGAGACGCTCATCGACGAGACGCGCGTCTGGTCCACCTGGGCGGATCTCCTCGGACTGCCGCGTCTCACCTTCATGGCCGCCTTCGGGGCCGTCGTGGCGCGCGGCGGGGAGCACGCCGCGGTCTTCCCGATGGTCGGGGTGGACGACTGGCGGAGCCGGATGCCCGAGATCCGGGCGCGCTACGGCGCCTTCCGGCCGGAGGATCTCTATCCCGATGCGCTGCCCGCGCTGGACGGCTTCCGTGCCCGTGGCTACCGCGTCGCGATCATCGGCAACCAGCCCGCGGAGCGGACGGCGGAGCTGCGCGCGATCGGCGTGGAGGCGGAGATCATCGCGATGAGCGACGAGATCGGCGTGGCCAAGCCGGACCCCGGCTTCTTCCGCCGCTGCCTCGCGCTGATGGGCGACGCGGACCCGGCGCGGGTGGCCTACGTGGGGGACCGGCCGGACAACGACGTGCGGCCCGCCGCGGCCGCCGGGATGCGCGCGGTCTGGCTCCGGCGCGGCCCGTGGGGCGCGATCGCGGAGCGCCCGCCGGAGGCGGCGCTCGTCGTGGGCTCGCTCGCCGAGCTCGTGGAGCGGATCGACGCCGCCTGGCCCCTCCCGGTGAGCGCACGATGAGCGGAAGAGGTCCGAGCGGTCTCCGGCTCACGGTGATCGGGGCCGCCGCCGCCTGGACGCGGGTCCCGGGAGCGCCCTCCTCCTCCTACCTCGTGGAGGGGCCGGCGGGTGCGCTCCTCCTCGACCTCGGGCAGGGGGCGCTCGGTGCGCTGGCGGCGATCCGCGATCCGCTCACCCTGGACGCGATCGCGATCACCCACCTCCACCCGGACCACCACGTCGATCTCGTCGCGCTCCGCCACCTCCTCCGCTGGGGAAGCCTCCCACCCGCCCGCCTTCGCCTCATCGCGCCGGCCGGGATCGCGGCGCGCTACGACGCCTTCCTCGGCGAGGGTGGCTTCCTCGGCGCCTCCTTCGACGTGACGGAGGGGGAGACGGTGGAGGCCACGCTCGGTGGCCTCGCGCTCGTCTCCGCGCCGGTCACCCACGGGGCGGGGAGCCGGGCGTATCGCATCGCCCGTGCGGATGCGCCGGGTGCGCCCGGGCTCGTCTACAGCGGCGACTGTGGCCGCTGGACGGACCTCGTCCCCCTCATCCGGCCCGGGGACACCCTCCTCTCGGAGGCCTTCTGGGGCGCGGAGATCGCGGACCCCGGCGCGAACCACCTCACCGCGGACGAGGCCGCGCAGGCGGCGGTCGCCGGTGGGGCCGCGCGGCTCGTTCTCACCCATCTCGCCGCCGAGACGGATCCCGAGCGCGCGCTCGCCGCCGCCCGCTCCCGCTTCCCGGGGGAGACGCTCCTCGCGCGACCCGGGCTCGTCCTCCCCGTAGACTGACGCGCACCGGACGCGGCCCGCGGACGCCGTGCCGGAGCGACCCGACCCGTTCCGCCGCGCAGGTGACCTTGTGACCGATCCCGCCACCGCCCCCGAGCCGCTCCGCGCCGCCGTCCGGCGCGCCGTCCAGGCCGCCTGGGAGCGCGCGACCGCGGAGGGCGCGCTCCCCGCGGTCCCCGCGGATGCCGTGGCCCCGGTCGTGGAGATCGATCACCCGGGGAACCCGGAGCACGGCGACCTCGCGAGCAACCTCGCGCTGAAGCTCGCCAAGCCGCTCCGCCGCCCGCCGATGGCGATCGCCGAGGCGCTTGCGGGCGCGCTCCGGGCGGAGGCCGCGGATCTCCTCGGGGAGGTCTCCGTCGCCCCGCCGGGCTTCCTCAACATGCGGCTGGCGCCGGGGGCCATCGAGGCCGCGCTGGACGCGGTCCGGAGCGCGGATGCTGCCTTCGGGCGCGTCCGGGTCGCGGCCCCGCAGCGCCTGAACGTGGAGTTCGTCTCCGCGAACCCCACCGGTCCGCTCACCGTGGGGAACGCCCGTGGCGCCTTCGTGGGCGACCTCCTCTGCCGCGTCCTGGAGGCGGGCGGGCATACCGTCACCCGCGAGTACTACTTCAACGATTCGGGGCGCCAGGTCCGCGTCCTCGGGGCGAGCGTGGCGGCCCGCCGGCTCGGCGAGGAGCTCCCCGAGGAGGCCTACCGGGGCGACTACGTGGAGGACCTCGCCCGGGCGCTCCCCGCGGAGACCTGGAGCGCGGCCACCGCCCCCGGGGCGGACCGGGACGGGATGATCGGCGCGTGGGCGTCGGAGCGGATCCGGTCCGGGATCCAGGCGAGCCTCGAGCACCTCGGCGTGCGCTTCGATGTCTGGAAGAGCGAGGCCTCGCTCCACCGGGATGGCTGGGTCGATCGGGCGGTGGAGCGCCTCCGCGCCGGCGGCCACATCTACGAGGAGGAGGGCGCGACCTGGTTCCGCTCCACCACCTTCGGCGATGACAAGGACCGCGTGATCACGCGCGGGAACGGGGAGCCCACCTACTTCGCCGCGGATATCGGGTACGTCACGGAGAAGTTCAGCCGCGGCTTCGACCACCTGATCTACATCTGGGGGGCGGACCACCACGGGACGGTCGCCCGCGTCCGGAACGCCGCGGAGGCGATGGGCTACGACCGCGAGCACGTGGAGATGCGCCTCGTCGCCTGGGTCCGCTTCGTGCGTGACGGGCAGGAAGTCTCGATGAGCAAGCGGGCCGGGGAGTTCATCACCCTGGACGAGCTGCTCGCCGAGGTCGGCGTGGACGCCGCGCGCTGGTCGTTCGGCTCGCGCACCCCGAGCACGCCGATCGACTTCGACATCGAGCTGGCCAAGAAGCAGTCGGCCGAGAACCCGGTCTACTACGTCCAGTACGCGCACGCCCGGATCGCCTCGATCCTGCGCAAGGCGGTGGAGAGCGGGATCGCCCCCGCCCCCTCCCTCGCCGGCGCGATCGCGGACGACCCGGTGGCCGGGGCCCTGGCGCGGGAGATCCTCCGCCTGCCGGAGGTCGTGGAGGACGCCGCGACGGACGGGCAGACCCAGGGCGTGACCGCGTATGCGACGGAGCTCGCCACGAGCTTCCACGCCTACTACCGCGACCGGCGCGTGGTGGATCCCGCGGACCCGGCGACCTCCGCAGCGCGTCTCGCGCTCGTGGACGCAGCGCGGATCGCGCTCCGGAACGCGCTCGCGCTCCTCGGCATCTCCGCCCCGGAGCAGATGTAGCGCGGCGGTGCAGGCCCCGGTGGGGGCCCGCACCGCGATCGGTCAGCCGCCGAGCCCGAGGGTCGCGAGGAGCGAGGCGAGGACGACCTCGTCGCTCGCCACCACGACGAGGACGGGTGCGGGGAGATCCCCCACGAGGTCCGCGCCGCGGACGACGGTATGCGCGCCGGGAAGGTCCGCCAGCGCACCTTCCACGCCCGCCGCGAGCTCCTCGGCGTCCGCGTCGGTATCCCAGGCGGTCTGCCAGACGATCGCCCAGGCGCCGTCCGGTCCGTCCAGGGAGACGATGCGGTCACCGCCCCAGCCATCCGCGGCCCACGCGTTCGCGGGGATCGGCCGGCCGGACGGGTCCGTGCCATCCACGGCCCCATCCGCCACGAGGACGAGGGTCCGCAGCTCACCGAAGACCTGGCTCGTGGCCTCGGTCCAGCCCTCGCCGAGGAGGCCCGTGAGGTCCGGAAGGAGGACGCGGACCGGCCTGTCGTCCGGGCCGCGATCGGGGTGGAGGATCTGCTCCGTGGAAGCGGGCGGCTTGACCCAGGCGGCATCCACGTTCTCCCAGCCGCCCGCATCGCGGAGGGAACGGACGTAGGCGGCCCCCGCGGTCGTTCCGAGCCATGCCTCCTGCGCCACGATCGGCGGCAGGCCGGCAAGGACGGCGGGATTCACCGCGGGGAGCGCGGCGGTGAGCGCCCACGCTTCGTCCGGCGCAAGGCCGGTGGCGGCCCAGTCGGCGGCGACGAGCGCGCTCTCCCCCTCGCCGAAGGCGGCACGGGCGATCGCCCGGTCACGCTCGGCGGGATCCCCGACGACGAGCGCTTCCACGCCGAACGCGCCGAGGGTGAGGGCGGCGTCGAGCTCTGCGGCGGCGGAGACGCGATCGGCGGCATCCCAGCCGTCCCCGCGGTCGATCACCGCGAGCGTCCCGTCCGCAGGGTTCAGCCACGTCCCCGTCCGGCGGTCGAGGGCGTCGAAGGTGAGCGCGCGCAGGTCGCTGCCCGCGGGGAGGAGGCCGAGCCGCTCCAGGAGGGCCTGCTCGGCACGGACCTGGGCCTCGGGGTGGGTGGCGTCCCAGGCATCCCGGATCGCGCGTCGCTGCTCGCGCGGGGCGAGCTCCACGAGCGCCGGGAGGTCGGTGCCAAGGCCGCGCGCGGCGGCGATCTCCGCGCCGATCGTGGCGATCTCGTCAGCCCACGGTGGGCCGGGGTCGTCCGTCGGCTCCGGCGTGGGTTCCGGGGTCGGGTCAGGGGTGGGCTCGGGGGTGGGCTCGGGGGTGGGCTCGGGGCCGAGGGAGAGGACGTAGCTCACGGCGGTCCCGCGCGGGACGAGCTCGTCCGCACGCGGATCGCTGCCGATGACGAGCCCGGCCGCGATCTCCGGGTGATACCGCTCGGTCCGCTCGCCGGGGACGAGGTCCGCCTCGAGGAGCGCCGAGACCGCGGACGATTCGTCCATCTCCCGGATCCGCGGCACGGGGACGAGCGCAGGCGTCGGCTCAGGGGTGGGCTCGGGCGTGGGCTCGGGCGTCGGAGCCGGTGTGGGAACCGGGGTCGGCGCGAGCGTGGGCTCGGGAGTCGGCCGGGCGGTGGGCTCCGGTGTGGGCACCGGCGTGGGGAGCGCGGCGGGTCCGGTGGAGATCACGAGGTTGACGACCGTGCCGCGCGCGACCTCGATCCCGTCCCGGGGGTCGGTGCGGATCACGCGGTCGCGGGCGACCTCGTCGCTCGGCTCCCGCACGAGCGTACCGGGGTCGAGATCCGCTTCCAGGAGGATGGAGATGGCCTCCGAGATCGTGGCATCGCGGAGATCCGGGATGACGGTGGTGACGGGGGTGGAGACGGGGCTCACGGTGGGCTCGGGGCCGAGGGAGAGGACGAGGCTGACCACGGTGCCCCGGCGGACGGGGATCCCCCGGGCCGGGTCCGTGGAGACGACGAGCCCGGCGGCGATCGTGGGATGCCAGGCCTCGCTCTGTGCACCCGGCCGCAGGTCCGCCTCGAGGAGGGTCGTGATCGCCTCATCGAGATCCATCCCGCGCAGGTCCGGGACCCCCACCGTGGGCGGCTGGGAGGCGACGCGGAGGATGACGAGATCGCCGCTGTTCAGCTCCGCACCGGGGGGCGGGTACTGGCCGATGACCGTGTCCGGATCCGCTTCCTCGCTCACCTCGTAGGTGACCTCGACGCGGATCCCGCTCCGGCGGGCGATCCGCTGGGCGTCCGCGACGGAGGTGCCGGTGAGGTCCGGGTTCCGGACACGCACGGGGGCGACCGTGGGCTCGGCACTGGGGATCTCGAGCGGCTCGAGAGTGGCGAACGGGGTGGCGGTGGGCGTGACGACCGCGGTCCCGCCCCCGCCGCCGGGCTGGAGAAGGACGATGAGGACGCCGAGCGCGATGACCGCGGCGGCGGCGATGATGCCGCCCGCGAGGAGGACCGGACCCCGGCCGCCGCCCGATGCCGGCGGTGC
>JAFMJV010000110.1 GCA_017853275.1 Chloroflexota bacterium | reverse complement strand
GGCCCGGCGGCCTAGCCCGGACCCCCGAACCACCCACCACGAAGGAGGCCACGCGATGACCGCACCCCGTACCCTCACTCGCCGGCTCACCGCGATCGTCCTCGCCGCGATCGCGATCGCCGCGCTCCTCCCCACGGGGGCGTCGGCGGCCGAGGTGAGGGCGGAGCCCGAGCACGCGTACGCGGTCATCCGACAGCCCGGCGGACCCGAGGGGATCGTCGTCCTCGAGGAGCGACCCGCCGGCCTCTTCGTGGGGATCGGGATGACCGGGGTCGGCTTCCGGGTCGTCACCCTCCAGGGGGCGACGGCACCGTGCGGGACGGTGGGCTTCTCCACCGTCCGGCTCGGCACGTTCCACCCAGTGGGTGGCCGCTTCGCCGCGGGCTACGTATCCGGCGCGGCGGACGGGGTGGACACGATCGCCTCGGTCCGGCTCATGGTGGGAAACACGGTGATCGCGTGCCGGACCCTCGCCCACGGGGAC
The DNA here is from genome assembly GCA_017853275.1 of Chloroflexota bacterium. Taxonomy (GTDB): domain Bacteria; phylum Chloroflexota; class Limnocylindria; order Limnocylindrales; family CSP1-4; genus JAFMJV01. The sequence continues at coordinate 2,626 of JAFMJV010000110.1, read as the reverse complement.
CGGGACGGCGTCTCCTGTGACGTCGACCCGAGCCAGGATGACTGCCCGCGCATCGAGTACATCGGGTCGCGCGTGCGCTACTTCGCCCGGCTTCTGCGGATCGGCCTCGCCGTGCCCTTGATCGCGGAGCGTCCCGACGGGAAGGTGGTGCTCACGATCCTCGCCCTGCGCAAGGTCGAATACCGGATCGTCCTTGGTGACGCCTCCTGCGCCGAGGGCGGCGGCGAGCAGCTCGGTCCGACGATCCGTGCCGGCGCGTCGGGGGGATCCGGGGGAGCCGGGGAACCAGCGGGCCTCCTCTTCTACCGGCTCACAACGGTGACCGCCTACTTGATCGGCTCGGTCCGGCTGCAGCGACCCGGGGATCCCGTGGTCTCCTGCGTGGACATGGCGCTCTTCCAGCGGGTCGCCCGGCTCGAGTGACGACCTTCGCGCGGCCGGGGTGCCCGGGGCCCTTGTCGTAGCACCCGCCCATCCCGGGGAGCGGCCGAGATGACGGCTGCTAGGGTCCGCGCCTCGCCCGTCACCTCATAGGAGACTCGCCCCATGACCGGTTCCCGCACCCGCCGCGCCGCTCTTGCCGGCGCCCTCGCCCTTGCGCTCCTGATCCCTGCCGCCGCCGTCCAGGGCGCCGGTCCCGAGACCCTCGTCGTCCGGCAGGACCCCTTCGACGTTTCCGTCCATGACCTTGCCGGCGACGGCATCGGCCATGGCGACCTCTACACGTGGATCGCCCCGGCGAGCGCCGAGGATGGCCGGACGGGGACGATCGTCGGGGAGCACCAGGTCGTCCATCTGCCCACCGAGGGTCTGTACGCCGAGGTGCGCATCGGCACCTCCGTCCTCGACCTCGGGAACGGCGACTCGGTCGCCTTCGCCGGCCTGGTCCCGGTCACGACACCGCTCGGCCAGATCGAGCCGGGCACGGAGCTCGTGAACGCGATCATCGGCGGCGCCGGGGCCTTCGCCGGCGCGAAGGGCGAGATCCGCAGCGTGCGCGGGGAGGACGGCTCCTGGACGCACACGCTCGCCTACGAGACCGCCGGGCCGGTCGATCCGGCGCTGGCCATCCGCTACGAGACGACGAAGCGGGAGACCGGGTTCGCCGACCTCACGGGCGATGGCGGGACGGGTGCCGGGGACTTCCGGTTCTTCCGTTCTGCCACCACGACCGAGGATGGGCTGCCCGTCGAGACGAACGGAGCCCAGACGGTCGCGCGCGGGCCCGCCGACGGCGGGTCGGAGACCGTCACGGTCGGGACCTGGCTCGAGCTGATCGGCGGGGACCTGATCATGGCGATCGCATCCCAGACGGTGGACGCCTCCGGCAGAGTCGCCGGGACAACGACCGCCTCGCTGATCGGTGGCACCGGCCGCTTCGCGGGCGTACGCGGGACCGCCACGGTGGTCCGGGACGGTGAGAAGAACATCAAGACCTTCGACTTCCTCACCGAGCCCGAGGGGACCGTCGAGCGGACGCTCGTCCTGCGCTCGGACCTGGAGGCGGGCGGGGCGATCGAGGAGCTCCTGCAGCAGCTGAGCGCAGTCCGACCCGTCGATCGCGGCGAGGCCGGTCTCTCGCTCGGCGACCACCGGAGCTGGGCGCTCCCGTTCGTGGGTGATGACGGCGAGGCGGGCGTCGCCTACGGCTACGACATCGCCCTCGGGGCCGCGAGCACGGAGGCCCCGGACCGGGCCATCGCCGGGCTCACCGTCCTCGAGTTCACCGACGGATCGACGATCGTCGTCGGCGACCTGCATCGCGAGGGGGCCATGCCCGACCCCGCGCAGGCGTTCGTTCCCCGCGCGGTCCTCGGTGGGACCGGCCGCTACGCCGGCGTCTCCGGCGAGCTCGTGAGCACCTTCGATCCCGAGGCCGGCCTCGTCCACACGTTCACCCTGCGCGGCCCGGCGGCGGAGTGACCATCGACTCCGTCCGGCACGCGGATGGAGAAGATGTCGTGCTAACCGTACAACCCGGGGAGTGGGGCGGACCGGGTCTGCTTCACTCCCCGGACCCGCGCCGTGCGGGCTCGGGTGATCCAGCCGATGGGCTGAAGGAGGAGCAGGGGATGACCGGGATCCGACCGCGGGTGGGCAGGACGCTCACGATCGCGCTCATGCTGACCATGATCGTCGCAGCATCGCTGCCGGTCTCGACGTTCGCCGCCGGCCCGAGCCCGGCCGGCGCCGCGCCCACCCACGACAAGGGGAAGCCGGACAAGCCCGGCAAGCCGGACAAGGGCGAGGCGTGCTCCCGCAAGGACGTGAAGAAGCACGCGGAGCACGGGGTCCCGGGACCCGAGCGCTGGCACCTCCGCCTGCGCACCGAGGACGGCAAGCGCCTCGGCGTGCGACGCCTGAAGGACGGACGCTGCTCGCCGGTCCTCGCCATCGGCCACACCTACCGCGTGGATGCACGCGTCCCTGCCGAGCTCCGCCCGTCCCTCGACGGCCGAATGCTGGAGGTCCAGCACCGCGAGGAGAACGGCGATACCTGGAAGACGGTGAAGGAGGTCCCCGTTGGCCGGGACGGCCGGATCCGGACCACCTTCCGGGCGACGAACGCGATGATGCACCTCCGGGACTACCGGATCGCCGGCCTCCTGGAGGCCCGAGGCGCGGC
>JAFMJV010000054.1 GCA_017853275.1 Chloroflexota bacterium | reverse complement strand
GACGGCCGGGTCATCTTCTACGGCGAGGACGTGGCGGAGTACGGGGGCGCCTTCAAGCTCACGAAGGGGCTCCTCGAGGCCTTCGGGCGCGACCGGGTCTTCAACACGCCGATCTCCGAGGCGACGATCTGCGGCACGGCGGTGGGCGCGGCGATGGCCGGGCTCCGGCCGGTGGTGGAGCTGATGTACATGGACTTCGCGCTCATGGCCTCGGACCAGATCGCGAACCAGGCCGCGAAGTGGCACTACATGAGCGGTGCCCAGACCACGGTCCCCCTTGTCATCCGTGCCTCCGTGGGTGCCGGCAAGGGCTACGGCGGCCAGCACTCCCAGTCGCTCGAGAGCCTCTTCACCCACACCCCCGGGCTCGTCGTCTGCTACCCCGCCACCGCCGCGGATGCCAAGGGTCTGCTCAAATCCGCGATCCGCAGCGACGACCCGGTCCTCTTCGTGGAGAGCCAGGCGCTCTATGCCACGCGCGGGATCGTCCCGGACGACCCGGAGCACCTCGTCCCGATCGGGGTCGCGCGGGTCGCCCGCGAGGGATCGGACGCCACGATCGTCGCCTGGGGGCCGGCCGTCCTCGATGCGCTGGCTGCGGCGGAGACGCTCGCCGCCGAGGGGATCGCCTGCGAGGTGATCGACCTCCGGACGCTCGTGCCGCTGGACATGGAGACCGTCCTGGCCTCCGTCCGGAAGACGGGCCGCTGCATCGTGGCGAGCCAGGCCGTCCTCATCGGCAGCTACGTGAACGAGATCGTGGCGCGGATCGTCGGCGAAGCCTTCGACGATCTCGATGCCCCGGTCGCCCGGGTGGGGGCGCGGAACGGGATCTCCCCGCAGGCCCAGGGGCTGGAGCGCGCCTTCCTGCCGAGCGCGGACGAGATCGCCGCCGCTGTGCGCGGGCTCATCTGATGGCCACCCCGATCCTCATGCCGCGCCCGGGCCAGATGACCGAGGAATGCACGGTCTCCGCGTGGCTCCGGACGGAAGGCCAGGCGGTCCGGAAGGGCGAGGTCCTCTTCGAGATCGAGACGGACAAGTCCACGATGGAGATCGAGGCCTTCGCCGAGGGGACGCTCCTGCGGATCGATGTGCCGGTCGGCGCGACCGCCCCGGTGAACGCCGTGGTGGCGTGGATCGGGACGCCGGGGGATCCGTTGCCGCCCGTGGGCACGCCCGCTCCGGGGAGCGCCGTCGCGCCGGAGGAAGCGGCGGCCGCCCCGGCGAGCCCGGCCCCTGCCCCCGTTCCGGCTCCCGCCCCCCTCGTCGCCGCGCCGTCCGATGCCGCCCCCCGCCGCGCGATCAGCCCGCGCGCGGCCCGGGCCGCGGCCACCCTGGGGGTGGATCCCGCGCGCGTCACCGGCACCGGCCCGGCCGGCCGGATCGTGGAGCGCGACATCCTCGCCGCCGCGGCCGTGGCGCCGGCGGAGGCGCCCGCCACCACCGCGGAGGCGCCGCGTCCCACCGTCCCCGGCGAGCTCCCGCCGGAGCCGCTCGGCCGGATGCGCCGGACGATCGCGGCGCGCCTCACGGAGAGCGTGACGACGATCCCCCAGTTCAGCGTCTCGGTCGCGGTGGATGCGAGCGCGCTCGTCGCGCTGCGCGCGGAGCTCCGGCGCGACGGGTCCGCAGTGACGATCACCGACCTCGTCCACCACGCGGTCGCCCAGTCGCTCGTGGAGCTCCCGCTCGTCAACGCGCGGACGGACGGGCGCTCGCTCTGGCGCCGGGAGCGGGTCCACCTCGGGGTGGCGGTCGCGCTCCCGGACGGGCTCGTGGTCCCGGTCATCCGGGATGCGGACCGGCGCTCGCCGGACGAGCTCCATGCGCTCGCCGCGGAGCTCGTGGGCCGGGCGCGGGAAGGCCGGCTCACCCCGGACGAGCTGACGGGGAGCACCTTCACCGTCTCCAACCTCGGGATGTTCGGGGTCGGGTCCTTCGTCGCGATCGTCAACCCCGGGGAATCGGCGATCCTCGCGGTGGGGAGCGTGGAGCCCGCGGTCGTGGCGGTGGGGGACGGGATGGCCGTCCGTCAGCGGATGACGCTCACCCTCTCCGCGGACCACCGGATCGTGGACGGGGAGCTCGCCGCGCGCTTCATCAACGCGGTCCGGCGCCGGCTCGAGGACGACGCGGGCTGGCGGCGGATCCTCGCCGCGGGCTGAGCCCGGCGATCAGCCCTCGGGGATCCAGGCGAGGATCGCGGAGAAGACGAAGCCCGCGGCGGCCACGAGGCCCGCATGGCGCTGCACGCCCCGGATCGCGATCGGGACCATCTCGTTCACGACCACCACGAGCAGCGCGCCGGCGGCGATCGACTGGATGATCGCGATGAGCGGAAGCGGCGCACCCTCGAGGACGGTGTAGCCGAGCGCGGCCGAGACCGCCGCGACCACGACGATCATCGAGAGCCGGGCGAGGATCCGGCGGAGCGGGAAGCCGCCCGCCTGGAGCGCAGCCGCCACCCCGATCGCCTCCGGCAGGCTGGCGATGAAGATCGAGCCCACGAGCGCGAGCGAGACGCCCGGGTTGGCGAGGTGGAGCGAGAGGCCGATGGCGATCGATTCGGGGACCCCGTCGATGAGCATCCCGATCGTGATGTTGCGCGCCTCGGTCTGCGTGGCGGCCGGGATCTCACCGCCCGCCGCCGCCGTCTCCATGACCTCCACGGCTTCCTCGGCCGGCTTCTCCGAGGCCCCGTGCCGCTCGAGGAAGCGGATGATCAGGTAGTAGCCCACGCAGCCGATCGCGATCCCCAGCGCCGTGGGGCCCTCGCCGGCCTCCTCGTACGAGACCGCGACAAGGTCCGTGGCGACCGCCGAGATGACCGCCCCGGCACCGAACGCCATGAGCAGGCCGACCGGCCGGGAACGGGTGAGCGACCGGAAGCGCCAGACAAGGAGCGCCCCGATGATCAGCGCGGATTGTGCGAGCGCCCCGAAGAGCGCGGCCTCGAGCATGCGCGAAGGGTAGCCGAGCCGGCGGGGCCCGTGTTGGGGCGCCGCGCGACGCCGCGCCCCCGCTTCCGGCACGATGCGCGGGTGAGCACGCGCGCATCGGCGGGGACGATCCTCCAGGTCGGGACCGGCCGCTTCCTGCGCGGCTTCGTGGCGGCCTTCGCGAGCGAGGCCGCGGACGCGCCGCGGATCATCGCCGTGGAGACGACCGGCTCCGGGATGGCGGCCCGGCTCGCGGCGCAGGGGAGCGCCTACCACCTCGTCGTGCGCGGGCTCGTGGATGGTCGCCCGGTGGAGCGCGTCACCCGGATCTCCGCGATCGACCGGACGATCGATGCCCGGGCGGACTGGCCGGCGGTCCTTGCGGCAGCCTGCGACCCGGACCTGCGCGCGATCGTGAGCAACGTGACCGAGGCGGGCTACGTCACCGACCCGGATCCCGCGACCCCGCCCGCGACCGGCGCCTATCCCGGGAAGCTCCTCGCGCTTCTTCTCGCCCGCGACGCGGCCGGACTCGCGCCCGTCCCCGTCCTTCCCTGCGAGCTCGTGGAGCGGAACGGGGAGCGGCTCCGGTCGCTCGTCCTCGAGGAGGCCGCGCGGCAGGGCACGGATCCCGTGACCGTGGCGCGGATCGACCGCGCGACGCCCTGGGGGGTCACGCTCGTCGACCGGATCGTGACCACGCCCCTGCTCCCCCTCCCGGACGGGACGGACGACCCGCTTGCGGTGGCCGCCGAGCCCTTCGCCTCGTGGCACGTGGCGCTCCCGGCCGCCGTGCCGCTCCCGATCCTCCACCCAGCGATCGCCCGCGTCGCGGATGTGGGCCCGTTCGCGCTGCGCAAGATCCGGATCCTCAACGGAGCGCACACTGCGCTCGTGGCGCGCTGCCGGGGGACGGGGATCGAGCTCGTCCGCGAGGCGATGGCCGATCCCGCGATCGCCGCCTGGCTGGAGGCGCTCCTCCTGGACGAGATCGTGCCGGCGCTCGGCGACCGGGTCGAGGATGGCGCGGGCTTCGCGCGGAGCGTCCTCGAGCGCTTCCGGAACCCCTACCTCGACCACCGTCTCGCGGATATCGCGCTCCACCACGAGACGAAGCTCGCGACGCGGCTCATCCCCACGCTCGCGGACCATCGGGAGCGGCTGGGCCGGGAGCCGGTCCGGCTCGCCGCCCTCCTCGACACGGAAGGAGTCTCCGGATGAAGGGTGCGATCCTCCGCGAGCCCGGCTCGCTCGTCGTCGTGGACGACCTCCCCGAGCCGCCCGCCCCGGGACCGGGCGAGGCGCTCCTCGCGGTCCGCCGCGTCGGCGTCTGCGGCACGGACCTCCACGCCTTCCATGGCCGGCAGCCCTTCTTCAGCTACCCGCGGATCCTCGGCCACGAGCTCGCCGTGGAGGTCCTTTCGGTCGGGGCGAGCGTCACCCATATCCGGCCGGGGGATCTGTGCGCGGTCCGCGCCTACATCGCGTGCGGTGCGTGCGATGCCTGCGCGCGCGGCGTGACGAACGCCTGCGAGCGGCTCACCACGCTCGGTGTCCACGTGGATGGCGGGATGCGCGAGCGGATCGTCCTCCCTGCCGCCTATCTCCACCCGGCGCCCGGCCTCTCGCCGGACGCGGTCGCGCTCGTGGAGACGCTCGGGATCGGGGCGCATGCCGTCCGGCGCGGCGCCCCGGATGCCACGGACCGCGTCCTCGTCGTGGGGGCGGGCCCGATCGGCCTTGGTGTCGCCACCTTCGTCCGGGCGCGCGGGGCGGAGCCGGTGATCGCCGACCTCGTCCCCGAGCGGCGCGCGGTCGCCGGCAGCTGGGGTGGCTACCGGACGATCGACCCGGCGGACGAGGGGCCGGCGGCCGTCCGCGCGGTGTTCGGCGGCGAGCTGCCGACCGTCGTCTTCGATGCCACGGGGAGCAGCGTCTCCATGCACGCCTCGCTCGACCTCGTGGCGCCCGGCGGCCGGCTCGTCTACGTGGGGCTCTTCACCGGCGACATCACCTTCCACGACCCGGACTTCCATCGCCGGGAGCTGACGATCGTGGCCAGCCGGAACGCGACCGCGGCGGACACCGAGCAGGTGATCGCCCATGTCCGGGCGGGCGGGGTCGATGCCGTCCCGTGGATCGGCGAGCGGGTCGCGCTCGATGCGATCCCCGAGGCGCTCCCGCGCTGGGCGGGGGAGCGGGGCTCCGCCCTCAAGGGGATGATCGAGCTGCCGGGGTAGGCGCGACTCCGGGTCAGAGGAGCTCCGCGAGCCCCGCCGCCACCTCGGCATAGCCGGCCGTGCAGGGATCGGTCGGATCGCCGGCGCGGAGCTGGAGGCAGACGTGGTCCGCGCCCGCGTCCAGGTGGGCCCGGACGCGCGCGACGATCGCCGCGGCATCGCCCTGCGCCACCACGGAATCGATCAGCCGGTCGCTCCCGCCGTCCGCGATCTCCGCGGGCGGAACGCCGAGCCGCTCCAGGTTCCGGGCGTAGTTCCGGAGCGCGAGGTAGCGCGCGGAGAAGGCCCGGGCCGTCTCCCGCGCCCGCGCCCGGTCCGCGTCCAGGACCGCGGTCACCTCCACCGCGAGGACCGGCTCCGCCCCGAGCCGCTCGCGCGCGAACGCGGTGTGCTCCACGGGGACGAAGTACGGGTGCGCACCGTCCGCGCGCTCCGCGGCGAGCGCGAGCATCCGCGGTCCGAGCGCCGCGAGGACGACCGGCGGCCGCTCCACCCCGGCCGGCCCGGCCCAGGCGACCGCGTCCATCGCGTCCAGGTAGGCGCGCATCGTCTCCACCGGCGGTCCGTAGGCGGCCCCGCGCGCCTCCACGGAGGGCTGGTGGCTCACGCCGATTCCGAGGACGAAGCGCCCGGGATAGGCATCCTGGAGCGTCCGCGCCCCGTTGATCATCGCCATCGCGTCCCGCGCGTAGATGCTCGCGATCCCCGTGGCCGCCACGATCCCCGGGTCCTGCGCGAGGAGGATCGCGCTGTGGGCGAAGGCCTCCTTGCTCCCCAGGCTCTCCGGGTACCAGACGGCGCGGAGACCGGCCGCCCGCCACGCGGCCAGGATCGGACCGGCCGCCGCGGCCGGGTGGTTCTGGAGGGCGAAGCTCCAGACGCCGACCCGCCCGAGGGTCGCGCGGAGGGCATCGTGGCGTGCGGACATCCGTGGTCTCCGATCCGGTGCGGTGGGGTGCGCTCTCGCGGGGCCGAGCGTAGCGGAGCGCCCGCGCGCCCGCGCGCCCGGCGGCCTGTCCTGGGGGTGACCGACGGCACGGGGACGGACGCGCCGCGGACCGCCATCATCCGCTCATGGAGATGATCGCGCGGCTCCGCGCATGGAGCAGGATCCCCGAGCCCGAATCGCCCCACGAGAGCCGGGCCACCGCCTTCCTCCGGCCGGCCGTCTTCGGCGGGAGCGACGGCCTCGTCAGCAACCTCGCCCTCGTCATGGGCGTGGCGGGAGCCTCGTCCGACAACGCGACGATCGTCATCGCCGGCATCGCGGGCCTCCTCGCGGGCGCCTTCTCGATGGCCGTGGGCGAGTACGTCTCCGTGAAGTCCCAGCACGAGCTCTTCGATGCGCAGCGCCGGCTCCAGATGCGCCAGCTCGCCGAGGACGAGCCGGGGGAGCGCGCGATCCTGGAGCGGATCTGGCAGGAGCGCGGCTTCACGGAGGATGAGGCGCGCTCGATCGTGGCCACGCTCTTCGCCCATCCCGAGCGGCGGCTCGAGGCGATGATGCGCGACGAGGTCGGCCTCGACCCGAAGGCGATCGGCGGACCCTGGGCGGCCGCGATCAGCTCCTTCCTCTCCTTCGTGGCGGGGGCCCTCATCCCCCTCTTCCCCTTCCTCGTCCTCAGCGGCGACCCGGCCTTCTTCGGGAGCATCACGATCTCCCTCGTCGCGCTCTTCATCCTCGGCGTCGGGGTGAGCCGGCTCACCCTCCGGCCGTGGCTCCCGCTCGGCATCCGCCAGATGGCGCTCGGCGGAGCCGCGGCGCTCGTCACCTTCCTCATCGGCCGGGCGATCGGCGCGAACGTGGGGTAGAGGGCCTGCGCCGCGCGGCGACCCGGGTGACCCTCAGTCCGGCGCGTCCAGGACCCACGCCTCCAGCGTGTCGATCCCCCGGAAGCCGAGCGAGGCATAGAAGGGGCCGCCGGCCGGGGAGGCCCAGAAGACGATCCGCTCGATCGGCTCCGATCCTGCTGCTTCCGCCTCGCGGAGCGCCGTCCGCACGACCGCCGATCCGGCTTTCCGTCCCTGGTGCGCGCCGGCGGTCATCACGTTCCACAGCCCGAGCGTCCGTCCGAGACGCGTGACGAAGGCCGCAGCGATCGCCTCGGGCCCGTCCCACGCGAGCCAGCCGGAGAGCGGATCCCCCGCGACGGCGCGCCACCCGAGGAAGGCATCCGAAAGCTCCGGCGCGTAGCCGTGGATCTCGTGCGCGATCGGCCGGAGCGCCGCCACGTCCGCGGCCGTCCGGATCGCGCGGATCGCGAAGGGGCTCGGGCGCACCGGCGGGAGCTCCTCCGCGGCGAAGAGGAGCTCCCGGTCCGGAAGCCTCCGGAACCCGGCCGCCACGAGCGGTGCCACCCTCTCTTCCGGCGCGCCGAGCGAGCGCCCCACGAGCGCCGGGAGACGGCTCCCCGCGACGAACGCGACGAGCGCCCGGACCTCGTCCGCCTGCGCCGGCCCGAAGATCGCCGCCTGGTTCAGCTCCCCGTGCGGGGCGCCCGCGAACGCCGCGAAGGTCCCGGCCGAGCGGTGGATCGCCGGCCGCGGCCCGCCCGCCGCGAAGAGCTCCGCATGTCGTCCGTAGAGCGCCCACGTCGCGGCCGCCGCAGCGGGATCGGACGCGCGCACCGGCCCGGACCGGTCTCCTTCGTTCTCCCCCCGTCCCATCGGCCCCCCGTCAGCGTCTCCGGCATGCGCCGGGATCCCGCGCTGCCGATCGTGGCGCGCCCGGCAGCCGAGCGTCAAGGCGACCCTGCCCGGGTCGCGCGCCCGCGCTTGCGGCCACCCGCGCGCCCTGTCACCCTCCGGCGATGGACGCGACCCGCCCCGACCCCCTCCGCGGCATCACCCCGATCCTCGTCACCCCCTACGACGCGGACGAGCGGATCGCCGTGGACGACCTCGCCCGCCAGGCGGACCATCTCGTCTGGACCGGGGTGAGCGCGGTCGGGATCGGCTTCGGCAGCGATATCGTCCGGCACACGGACCGCGAGCGGGACAGCCTCGTCCGCGTGGTCGCGGATGCCGTCGCCGGCCGGCTTCCCGTCCTTGCCGCGTGCGGGGCGAACAGCACGCGCGCCGCCGTCGGCCGGGCCCTGGACACGGTGGCCGCGGGGGCGACCCATCTGATGGTCACGCCGCCCGGCGCCGTCGCCTCACCGACCCCGGACGGGATCGCCGCCTACTACGCCGCGATCGGCCGCGAGGCGGGCGTCCCGATCGTGGTCCAGGACGCGCCCGGCTTCACCGGCACCACGATGTCCCCCGAGCTCCTCGCCCGGATCGCCCGCGAGGTCCCCCAGGTCTGCGCCCTGAAGATCGAGGCGCTCCCGCCCGCCCCCAAGGTGGGCCGGATCGCGCCGCTCGACCGGGCCGGGGTCGCGCTCCTCGGGGGCGCGGGCGGGATCGACTTCTGGCACGAGCTGCGGCGCGGCGCGGACGGGACGGTCCCCGGCGTCGCGATGGCCGAGCTCTTCGTGGCGATCCAGCGGCTGCACGACCGGGGCGACCTGGACGAGGGTCGCCGGCTCTTCGCGCGGCACCTCCCCCTCATCGCCCTCGCGACGCGGGATATGGACACCTTCTTCTCGCTCCAGCTGGAGCTCCTCCACCGGCGCGGGATCGTGCGCTCCACCCGGCTGCGCTCGCCCTCGGGGAGCGACCCGGCGCTCATCGGCGAGCTCGACCTCCTCCTCGCGGACCTCGGCACGGAGGGCCTGCTCGGCCTCCCCGCCTGACGGCGGCGTGTGCCGACCGGCTAGGCGATCCCCCGGTAGCGGTCCGTCGCCCGGACGATCGCGCCGGGCATCCCGCCGTTCACCGCGTCGTGGCCTGCGTCATCCACGATGACCAGCTCGCTCCCCGGCCAGGCTTCGTGGAGGAGCCAGGGCGTCCCGGCGAGGTTCCCGAGGTCGAGCGACCCGGCGATCAGCGTGCACGGGATCCCGGCCAGCCGTCGCGCGCCCCGGAGGAGCTCGTCATCGTCCACGAAGCAGCCGTTCGACCAGTAGTGGGTGACGAGCCGGGCGAAGGTCATCCGGAAGTCCGGGTCCGCGAAGCCACGGTACGGCGGCGATGACGGCACGATCGCGGCCTCCCAGTCGCACCAGTCGCGCGCCGCGCGCTCGCGGACGGCGGGGTCCGGGCTGTCGAGGAGACGCGCGTAGGCGGCGGCGAGATCACCGTCACGCTCGGCCTCGGGAACGCCCGCCAGGAACCGCGCGTACGCCTCGGGGAAGATCATCCCCAGCCCACGGGTGAGGAGGTCGGTCTCCGCGCGCCGGCCCGTGGTGGGGAGGATGATCACCGCCGCCCGGACCCGTTCCGGGTGGCGCTGCGCGTAGGCGAGCGCAAGGGTGGAGCCCCACGATCCGCCGTAGAGGAGCCAGCGCTCCACGCCGAGGTGCGCGCGCAGCTGCTCGAGGTCGGCCACCAGCTGCCCGGTCTCGTTCCGCGCGAGGCTGACCGTGGGATCGGCCACGTTCGGCAGGCTCCGGCCGCAGCCCCGCTGGTCCACCTGGATGAGACGGTAGGCGGCCGGGTCGAAGAAGCGCCGCGCGCCGGGGCTGCAGCCGCCGCCCGGACCCCCGTGGAGGACGACCGCGGGGGTCCCGTCCCGTGCGCCGCTCGCCTCCCACCAGATCCGGTCCCCGTCCCCCAGATCGAGCAGCCCGGAGGCGTCCACCTCCCCGAGCGGGTAGCGGGGGTCGTGCGCCGAAAGGGTCACGGGAGCCGGAAGCGGGCCACGGTCTCCTCGTTCAGCTCGATCCCCAGCCCCGGCGTCTCGTTCAGGCTGACGAAGCCGCCCTCGTGGAGCGGGTCGCCCCGGAAGACGCGCCAGAAGGTCTCGTTGGGATCCGGCGGAGCGTCCGGCGCGGGCGGCGGGAAGTACTCCGCGAAGGGGCTGTTCAGGTGCGCCATGACGAGATGGTGGTTGTGCATCTGGCCGGCGTGCGGGACGACCGGCAGGTCGTGGGCCGCGGCGAGCGCCCAGATCTTCTGTGCCTCGGTGATCCCGCCGCAGCGGTTCACGTCCGGCTGGAGGATGTCCACGCTCCGCCGCTCGATCAGCTGGCGGAAGCCGTAGCGGGTGAACTCGTGCTCCCCGCCGGAGATCGGCGTCCGGACCTCCGCCTTCACGCGGGCGTAGCCCTCGTGGTCGTCCGGGATGAGCGGCTCCTCCACCCAGGCGAGATCGAGCCCCGCGTCCTCGAGCATGCGGATCATCCGGATCGCGTAGTCCGGGGTCCAGCCCATGTAGGCGTCCGCGGCGACCTCCACCTCCGGGCCCACCGCCTCGCGGACCGTCCGGATGAGGGCGAGGTTCCGGCGCATCCCGGCGAGCCCCTCGCGCGGCCCGTAGCCGAAGCGCTGCTTGACCATCGTGAAGCCCTCGGCCACGAAGGCACGCGCCTCCGCGGCGAGGGCCTCCAGGTCCTCCGTGGCGTAGAGCCGGCTCGCGTAGCAGCGGATCCGCTCGCGCGTCCGGCCCCCGAGGAGCTTGTAGGTGGGGACGCCCGCGGCCTTGCCGAGGATGTCCCAGATCGCGATGTCGATCGCGCTGATCGCCTCGAGCGCCATCCCCTTGCGCCCGTAGTTCATCGACTCCCGGAACATCCGCTCCCAGAGCACCTCCACGTCCCAGGGGTCCGCCCCGAGGACGCAGTAGCGGAGGTGGTGGTCGATCGTGTAGCGGGCGTGGCCGAGCGCCGCACCGACCTGGCCGAGACCGGTCAGGCCGTCATCGGTGACGACCTGGACGATGAGCGTCTCGATCGGCGGGCCACCCGCGACCCGGTCCTGCTGCGGCTCGAAGAGGACGCTCCGGGGCGTGACGAGGACGCTCCCGACCCCCTTGGGCGGGGGGACGCCCTGGGAGCCGAGCGCGATCGTGCGGACCTCGCGGATGCGCATCCCGATCGCGCCCCCCTCTCCCTTGCGGCCTCCGTCAGACCGCCAGCGCCGGCGAGCCGTCCAGCTTCACGAGGCTGTTCGTGGGCATGTAGACCGGCTGCGCCTTGCCCAGCATCTCCTCGTCCAGGGTGACGCCATGGCCGATGCAGTCCGGCGTGGGGATGTAGCCGCCGACCCGCTTGCAGGCGGTCCGGTAGACGGCATCCGCCGGGCGCGGCGATTCGTCCAGGGCGAGGAACTCCTGGGTGATGAAGTTCGTGATGCTCACGTCCACGTGGATCGCGGCGGCGGTGATGAGCGGGCCCTGGAAGTTGTGCGTGACGAGCGCGGAATGGAAGCTCTCCGCGACCGCCGCGATCTTCTTCACCTGGGTGATCCCGCCGGCCACGCCGAGGTCCGGCCGGACGTACTGCGGCCCACCCGCGGTGAGCATGTCCCGGAACTCCCAGATCGTGTTCATCCGCTCGCCGTTCGCGAGCGGGAAGGTGAAGCGCTTCGCGAGCTCGCCCTGGAGGACGATGGAATCGATCTGGATCGGGTCCTCGATGAAGAGCGGCCGGAACTCCGCGAGCGCCTCCGCGACCGCGATCCCCTGCATCGGGGTGAGCTTCCGGTGGAGCTCGAAGATGAGGTCCACGTCCAGGCCGACCGCCTCACGCGCCGCCGCGGCCATATCCCGCGCGCCCTCGATGAGGCGGGCGAGCGACTGGTCCTGGTAGCCCGCCTGGAGCGGGTCGTACTTCAGCGCGGTGTAGCCGTCCTCCGCGGCGATCTTCGCGTTCTTCCGGATCTCGTCCGGGTTCCCGCCCGCGAGGAGGAGGTGGAGGCGGACCTTGTCCCGGACCTTCCCGCCGAGGAGGTCCCAGACCGGCGCCTGGTAGTGCTTCCCCTTGATGTCCCAGAGCGCGATGTCGATCGCGGAGAGCGCGCCCGACACGATGTTCCCGCGGAAGGGGCGCATCCGGTAGAGGTAGCTCTGGATGAACTCGATGCGCAGCGGGTCCTGGCCCACGAGCCAGGTCGCGTACTGATCCACGACCTTCTGCGTGGCGTCCGGGAAGCCCCAGGTCCCGGACTGGCCGATCCCCACGATCCCGGTGTCCGTCGTGATCCGGACGACGTAGTTCGCTCCCAGCAGGTCGCTCCCGATGAGCAGCCCCTCGACCTTCTCGATCCGCATCCGTGGGGTCCCTCTCCTCCGCCCACGGACGGCAGGTCCGCAGGTCGTCCCGGCATTCTAGGGGCGGCGCGGCGCCGTATCCTGCCCACATGGCAGACCACGTCCGCACCGTCCTCGGCCCGGTCGCGCCCGACGCGCTCGGGCGGACGAGCATCCACGAGCACCTCCTCACCCTCCTCGACCATGTCGCCTACACGCCGGTCGAGACCCCCGAGGGACGGGAGCTCGGCGAGCAGCCGGTCTCCCTCGCCACGCGCTGGTACGTCCGCCAGCAGTGGGTGGGGGTGCGGGACAACCTGCGCCTCGATTCGGAGGCCGTGGCCACCGCCGAGGTGGCCCGCTTCCGGGCGGCCGGTGGCGGCGCGATCGCCGATCCCACCACGGACGGGATCGCCCGGGACCCGGCCGCGCTCGCCCGGATCAGCCGCGCCACGGGCGTCCACGTGGTCATGGGGGCGGGCTACTACGTCCACCGCTCCCACCCCGAGTGGCTGGAGGCGGCGAGCGAGGAGGAGATCGCGGAGCGGATCGTGCGTGACCTCCAGGAGGGTGCCGCGGGGACGCCCGTCCGGGCGGGCTTCATCGGGGAGGTGGGCTGCTCCTGGCCGATGACCGACCGGGAGCGGAAGAGCCTCCGCGCCGCCGGCCGTGCCCAGCGCGCCACCGGCGCCCCGCTCATGGTCCATCCCGGCCGCCATCCGGACGCGCCCGCGGAGATCGTCCGGGAGCTGGACGCGGTGGGGGCGGACCTCTCCCGCACGACGATCGCGCACACGGAGCGGACCCTCCCGTCCCCCGCCGCGATCGTGGAGCTGGCGCGGACCGGCGTCCGCCCGAGCATCGACTGCTTCGGCCTGGAGACCGCCTACTACCCGCTCGCGCCCTTCGTCCGGATGCCCAACGACGGTGGCCGGCTGGCGATCGTGGAAGCGCTCCTCGATGCCGGCCTCGGCGAGCGGACCCTCATCGCGCAGGACATCTGCCAGAAGCACCGGCTCACCGCGTACGGCGGCCACGGCTACGACCACCTGATCCGCGACATCCCCGTGATGCTCGAGGCGGCCGGGCGCGGCGACGCGGTGGAGCAGCTCCTGGTGGCGAACCCGGCGGCCTGGCTCGCCTGGTAGGAGCGGCTCGGCGGACGCCGCGCGCCCACCCTGCCGTGTCGTGTCACCCGTATATCCGGGCCGGAGGCGGCCGACCCGCCTGCTAGCGTCCACTCCTTCCGCGCTCCCACCACCGGAGGCCCAGCCCATGAAGATCCGCAGCCGTTCGCTCGCCCCGCTCCTCGCGCTCGCGCTCCTCGTGCCCGCCGGAGCCGTGCACGCCCAGGACGCGTCCCCGGCGCCGTCCTCTGCGCCAGAGGAGCCGACCTACCTCTTCGTGGCGAGCGCGCCGTCGGCCGACGCGGATGGCGAGACGCTCACCCTCCGGGGCGTCCCCGCGGTCACCTGGTTCACCGATCGTCCGTACCGCCAGGCAGGTCAGATCAGCCCGGCGATGCTCGAGGGCTTCTGGCCGGAGCTCGTCGCGGCATTCGACGGGGTCGCCCCGAACGCGGTCCTCTCGGTCCTCGGCGGCGACGGCGTCACGAACACGGTGATCAAGCTCATCGGCGTCGATTCGGTCACCCGTGACGCATCGGGGACCGCGGACGACATCGTCCTGCGCTACCGGCTCGTGGAGGGCGAGATGCCGCGCGGCGAGATCGGGGTCGCGAGCCTGTTCATCGATGACCTCATGGTCTCGCAGGCGCTCAT
>JAFMJV010000109.1 GCA_017853275.1 Chloroflexota bacterium | reverse complement strand
CGGCCGAGCAGGCCTGACCGTTCCAGCGACACCAGCGCGATGGCCCCGGCGGGATCCCCGCCGGGGCCATCGTCATTCCCGGTATGGCCGGGCCCCGGGAGGGTCCGTGCAGGGGTGGGTGGTACCATGACGCCGCGGGCGCACATCCCCGCCGTACGGAGAGCCGTCCCCACCCGATGGAT
The DNA here is from genome assembly GCA_017853275.1 of Chloroflexota bacterium. Lineage (GTDB taxonomy): Bacteria > Chloroflexota > Limnocylindria > Limnocylindrales > CSP1-4 > JAFMJV01. The sequence goes on along the minus strand of JAFMJV010000109.1, from coordinate 2,994 downwards.
CGCTTCGACAAGTTCACCGATCGCGCGCGCAAGGTCCTGACGCTCGCGCAGGACGAGGCGCAGCGCTTCAACCACAACTACATCGGCACCGAGCATCTCCTCCTCGGCCTCGTGCGCGAGGGCGAGGGGGTCGCGGCCCGCGTCCTCGAGAACATGAACGTGGAGCTCGCGAAGGTGCGCACCGCGGTCGAGTTCATCATCGGCCGCGGGGACCGTCCGGTCGTCGGTGAGGTCGGGCTGACGCCGCGCGCCAAGCGCGTGATCGAGCTCGCCATCGACGAGGCGCGCCGGCTGGGGCACAACTACATCGGGACGGAGCACCTCCTCCTCGGCCTCGTGCGCGAGGGCGAGGGGATCGCCGCAGGCGTCCTGGAATCGCTCGGCGTCAACCTGGACAAGGTGCGCCACGAGGTGATCCGCGTCCTCTCGCAGTCCAGCTCCGCCTCGCCTGCCCAGGAGACCAAGCGTCAGAGCCGGACCCCCACGATCGACCAGCTGGGGATCAACCTCACGGACGCGGTCCGCGCCGGCAAGGTGGACCCGGTCATCGGGCGCGAGAAGGAGATCGAGCGGGTCATCCAGATCCTCTCGCGCCGGACGAAGAACAACCCGGCCCTGATCGGCGAGCCCGGTGTGGGCAAGACGGCGATCGCGGAGGGTCTCGCGCAGCGCATCGTCTCCGGTGACGTCCCGGAGACCCTCGCGAACAAGCGCGTCCTCACCCTCGATATCGGCTCGCTCGTGGCGGGGACCAAGTACCGCGGCGAGTTCGAGGAGCGCCTGAAGAAGATCATCGAGGAGCTGCGCAGCACGAGCGACGCGGTCCTCTTCATCGACGAGCTCCACACGCTCGTGGGCGCGGGCGCGGCAGAGGGTGCCATCGACGCCGCGAACATCCTCAAGCCCCCGTTGGCCCGCGGCGAGCTCCAGTGCATCGGCGCCACCACCCTGGACGAGTACCGCAAGTACATCGAGCGCGATGCCGCCCTCGAGCGGCGCTTCCAGCCGGTGATGGTGGAGGAGCCCACCCTCGAGCAGACGATCGAGATCCTGCTCGGGATCCGCGAGCGCTACGAGCAGCACCACAAGGTGCGCATCTCGGACGAGGCCGTCCGCGCCGCGGCGGACCTCTCGATCCGCTACATCACGGACCGCCATCTCCCGGACAAGGCGATCGACCTCATCGACGAGGCCGCCAGCCGCGTCCGCCTCCGGGTGAGCTCCACGCCGCCGGAGCTCAAGGCCGCGATCCGCGAGCTCGAACGGGTGACTCGCGAGAAGGAAGCCGCGGTCAACGACCAGGCCTTCGACCGTGCCCAGCAGCTCCGTGACCACGAGGCGTCGCAGCGTGCGCACGTGGAGCAGCTGCGCGCGGACTGGCAGGCGGAGCAGGCGGGCAGGACGCCCGTCGTGGATGACGAGGAGATCGCGCAGGTCGTGGCGATGTGGACCGGGATCCCGGTCACCCGGATCGCCCAGGAGGAATCCGAGCGCCTCATGCACATGGAGGAGGCCCTCCACAAGCGGGTGATCGGCCAGAACGAGGCGATCGACACGATCTCGCGCGCGGTCCGCCGTGCGCGTGCCGGCCTCAAGGACCCCAAGCGGCCGATCGGCTCCTTCATCTTCCTCGGGCCCACCGGCGTCGGGAAGACGGAGCTCGCCAAGGCGGTCGCGGAGTTCCTCTTCGGCAGCGAGGACGCGCTCATCAAGATCGACATGAGCGAGTTCATGGAGCGCCACAACGTGAGCCGGCTCGTGGGGGCGCCTCCCGGCTACGTCGGCTTCGACGAAGGCGGCCAGCTCACCGAGTCGGTCCGCCGCAAGAGCTACTCCGTCGTCCTGCTGGACGAGATCGAGAAGGCGCACCCGGAGGTCTTCAACATCCTCCTCCAGATCCTCGAGGATGGGCACCTCACGGATGCCAAGGGCCGCCGGGTCGACTTCCGGAACACCGTGATCATCATGACCAGCAACGTCGGCGCCAAGTCGCTCCTGAAGGACACGACGCTCGGGTTCCGCCCGGTCAGCCCGGACGAGGAGCGCGAGCGCGAGCAGCAGTACGACCGGATGCGCACCAAGGTGCTCGAGCAGCTGAAGACGCAGTTCAAGCCGGAGTTCCTCAACCGCGTCGACTCGCTCGTCGTCTTCCGCTCCCTCACCTCGGAGGAGATGCGCCGGATCGTCGACCTCCTCCTCGATCGTGTCCGCGTCCAGCTGCGGGCCCAGGCGATCGACCTGGAGGTGAGCCAGGCCGCCAAGGACCACCTGATCTCGCTCGGGTATGACGCCGACTACGGCGCACGCCCCCTGCGCCGTACGATCCAGAGCCTCGTGGAGGACCCGCTCGCGGAGGCGCTCCTCGTGGGGCGCTTCCACGCGGGGCAGACGATCCTCATCGAGCGCGCGGCGGACGGAGGGCTCACGATCGAGCCGGCCCCGGAGAAGACGCCGGTCGAGGCGGTCTAGGCAGGTGGCGCGGCCGGAGAGCCGCCACGTCTGCCAGGCGTGCGGGGCGACGAGCGCCCGCTGGGAGGGCCGCTGCCACCAGTGCGGCGCCTGGGGGTCGCTCGTGGAGACGATCGTCCGGCCCGGTGTGAGCGCCCGCTCCCCCGAGCGCGCATCCGGTGATGCCGCACGCCCGCGCCCGCTGCGCGAGGTCGCGCCGGCCCCCGTGGGCCGGATGGAGATCGGCGCTCCGGAGGTGGACCGGGTCCTCGGCGGGGGTCTCGTCCCCGGCGCGCTCATCCTCCTCGGTGGCGAGCCGGGGATCGGAAAGTCGACCCTCGTCCTGGAGCTCGCTGCGGGGGTCCTGCGCAGCCCGGATGGCCGGGCCGTCCTCTATGCCACCGGCGAGGAGTCGGCGGAGCAGGTCCACCTCCGCGCCGCCCGGCTCGGGCTCCTCGAGGGACGCGCCGGGGCCGATGTCCAGGTCCTCGCCACGCCGGAGCTGGAGACGATCCTCGAGGCGGCGGACGCGATCCACCCCGGGCT
>JAFMJV010000108.1 GCA_017853275.1 Chloroflexota bacterium | reverse complement strand
CCGCCCCTGACCCCCAGCTCCCCTAGCGGAGGAGCGCGAGGAGGTCCGCGCGGTCGTCCGTGAAGAGGGGGCCGCCCTCGGGGATGTCCTGCCAGCCATCCGCCCGGAAGCGTTCCGCGTCCGCTTCCGCCACGGAGACGAGCCAGAGCGACGTCACGATCCCCGCCTGCTCGGCGGCGCCGGCGTCCGCCCAGCTGCTCTTCACCAGGGGGACGAGCCCGATGCTGCGGACCGTGGTCGCCACGCCGGGGACCAGGTCGTAGTAGCGGCTGGAGAGATGCCAGGCGATCACCCCGCCGGGCCGGATGACGCGCCGGTAGAGCTCGGCCGCTTCCCGGGTCATCAGGTGGACGGGGACCGAATCGGAGCTGAAGGCATCCAGGATCAGGAGGTCGAAGGAAGCATCCGCCTCGCGCTGGAGCGAGATCCGGGCGTCGCCGATGACCACGCCGATCGGGACCGCCGCGTTCCTGAGATAGGTGAAGTACCGCTCGTCCCGCGCGATCGCCTCCACCGTGGGATCGATCTCGAAGAAGCCGAAGGTGTCGCCGTCGCGGGCATAGGCCGCCACCGTCCCCACGCCCAGGCCCACGGCCCCGATCCGGGGCGCGCTGGTCCGCGACCGGAGATCGGTGAAGACCCCACCGAGCGGTCCCGTCTCCGCGTAGTAGGTCGTGGGCTGGGCAAAGCGGTCGTCGCTGAACTGGAGGCCGTGGAGGGTGGTGCCGTGGTACTCCAGGTTCGCCGCGCCGATGTCATCCACGGTGATGACGCCGAAGAAGGTCCGGACCTTGAGGAAGGGGACGGGCTGGATGAGGAGGATCCCCACGATCAGGATGCTGCCGGCGATCGCCACGAGCCGGGGGCGGATCGCGAGAAGGACGAGAACGATGCCGGAGGCAAGGAACCCGGCAGAGGTCCCCGCGAGTTGCGGGTCGAGGCCCAGGAGCGCGAGGTAGACCCCCCCGGCCACGATCCCGTAGAGGGCGAGGGAGATGAGGACGCCGCGGACCTCCTCCCAGCGCACGGGGGCGAGGAAGCGGCCCAGGCGGACCCCGGGGATCCAGGCGAGGACGACGAGCGCGGCGCAGAGGAGGAGCGGGTACTCCCAGACATCGTTGAAGATCACCGGCGCCACCAGGGCGACGAAGCCCGTGGCGAGCGCGCCGCCCGCGGAGATCGCGAGGTAGTAGCCGGTCAGGTGGTCCGGCGCGGGGCGGATCGCCGCGAGCCGGCCATGGAGGGCCGTGGCGAGGACGAAGAGTCCGGCCAGCTCCAGCGGGAGGATGACCCAGAGCGGCCAGACGGACTGGACGATGATCGGGGCGATGAGGACCGGGAGCGCGACGGGAACCGCGCGGAGACAGCCGCGGACGACCGGTCCACCGCGCCGCGAGAAGGCGACGACGAACGAGAGGAGATAGACCGCGAGCGGCCAGACCCAGATGAGCGGCGCGGAGACGAGGTCCTGCTGGAGGAAGGTGGTGGTGGCCGCCATCAGGCCGGCCGGGACGAACGCCCCGGCGATCCACCACGCCCAGCGGGAACGCGGGAGGGCGGGGGGGCTCTCGGGCTGCGGGTCGGGTCGCGCGGCGGCGCGGCGGGCGGCCTTGGCGGACATCGAGCGGCCGGATCCGGCGGTGGGCACGGGGGCTTCGTCGGTGGCGAGGGGGAGGACCGGATCGGGCTCCGGCTCGGGCTCCACCGGCGGCATGGCACGGATCGTGCGGACGGCAAGAACGGTCAGGCCGAGCTGGACGAGGAGCCCCGCCGCGATGAGCGTGCGCTGCGCGGAAAGCCCGAGGAGCGGCTCCAGGACGAACGGATAGAGGAGGAGGCCGAGGAGGCTCGCCGCGTTGGAGACGGCATAGAGCCACCACGGGCTCCGGCCGGTCCCCGCGAGCCAGCGCGAGAGGAGGGGCGTGGTGGACGAGAGCGCGAAGGCGGCCGGCCCGGCGATCACCCCCACGGCGAGGATGACGTTGAGCGCCGGGGGCATGGACTCGATCCGCAGCGTGGCGATCTCCGCCGGCACGAGCAGGAAGGCGACGAGCGCCACCGCCAGGACCCCGACCTGGACCGCCGGCTGGCGGGCGGGCGCCACCCGCGTGACCAGGAGGTGCGCGTACGCGTAGCCCGCGAGCACGACCGTCGTGAAGAGCGCGAGCGAGGTGGTCCAGACCGCCGGCCCGCCCCCGAAGACCGGCAGCACGAGGCGCCCGGCGAGAAGCTCCAGGACGAAGAGGAGCGCCGCGCCGAGCGCGACGGGGAGGAGGGGGAGGATCACGATCAAGTCTTCATCCTAAGACTGATCCTGACGCGGCGCCTGGGGCTCTCTAACTGAGGACCTGAACAATGATCGAACTGTTCGGCACGGTGCAGGTCCCCGTGTTCGCCTTGTACTGCGCCGTGAATGTGATGTTTCCCGTGAAAGTCACATAGAAGGTCGCGCTTGACTGGGCGAAGTATCCGGATTTCATCCGCGCTAGCGCCACGGAGAACCCGTCAGCCGCGGCGCTGACGGAACCGCCCGTGAAACTCATGAGGCAGTTGTTCTCCGTCGAAGTGGTCGAGACCGCAAGCGTTACGGTGACGAGCGCGGTATGACTGCCGGCATCAAGGCCAGTGGTGGTGACGCTCGCCCCCCCGGTGTAGGTCGAGTAGTTGGTGGTGTTCACCGTGAGGGAGGTAGTACTGCGGTTCTGGAAGACGGTGAGGCCAGCCCCCGTGGCACCGGTCGGGCCCGTGGCGCCCAGGGGGCCGGTCGGGCCCGTGGCGCCCAGGGGGCCGGTCGGGCCCGTGGCGCCCAGGGGGCCGGCCGGGCCGGTCGCCCCGGAAGGGCCAGTCTCGCCCGCCAGACCCGTCGCACCCTGCGGGCCGATCGGGCCCGTCTCACCGGTCAGGCCGGTCGCACCCTGCGGGCCGATGGGTCCCGTCGCACCCGTGACACCCGTATCGCCCGTGGGGCCGCCAGCCGGGCCCTGGGGTCCGGTGGGGCCCGTCTCGCCGGTGTCGCCCTTGGGGCCGGTGGTGCCGCCGAGACCGGTATCGCCCTGGGGGCCCGTGGGACCGGTGGGTCCGGCGATGCCGGTCTCGCCCTGAGGGCCGGTGACGCCGACCAGGCCGGTATCGCCCTGGGGGCCGGTCGGGCCCTGAGCGCCGACGATGCCGGTATCACCCTGGGGGCCGGTGGGACCGGTGAGGCCCTGGGGT
>JAFMJV010000053.1 GCA_017853275.1 Chloroflexota bacterium | reverse complement strand
GTCATCCCGCCCGCCGCGAGCTCCCGGACGACATCCAGGACCTCCGCCACGAGGACCGGGTCGAGCGCGCTCGTCACCTCGTCGAGAAGGAGGAGCTCCGGCTCCATCGCGAGCGCCCGGACGATCGCGACCCGCTGCTGCTGGCCGCCGGAGAGGCGGTCCGGGTAGGCCCCCGCCTTGTCGTCCAGCCCGAAGCGGGCGAGGAGCTCGTGCGCCCGCGCCTCCGCATCCGCGCGCGAGAGGCCGAGGACCTTCCGCGGCGCGAGGCAGACGTTGCCGAGGACGGAGAGGTGGGGGAAGAGGTTGAAGGCCTGGTAGACGATCCCGATCCGGCGCCGGATCCGGTCCAGGTCCACGCCGCGGGCGGTGATCTCGTCCGCGCCGATCCGGATCCGCCCCGCATCCACCGGCTCGATGAGGTTGACGCAACGGAGGAAGGTGCTCTTCCCGGAGCCGGACGCCCCGATGAGGCAGACGACCTCGTGCTCGCGCACGGTCAGATCGAAGCCCTGGAGGACGGGGAGCGGCCCGTACGCCTTGTGCAGCCCCTCCACCACGAGCCGCGGCTCCCCGAGCGGGACGTGGCCGGGGCGGAGCGTCTCCGCGCTCACCGGGCGCTCGCGAGGAAGCGGCGCCGGTCGCGCGCCACGAGCCAGTCCACGAAGCGCGCCATCGGGACGGTGAGGATGAGGAAGATGAGCGCGGTGGCCACGTACGGGGTGAGGTTGAAGGAGGCGCCGGAGAGGGTCTCCGAGCGGCGGAACGCCTCCACCACGCCGATGAAGGCGACGAGCGCGGTGTCCTTCTGGAGCCCGATGAAGTCGTTGAGGAGGGGCGGGATGACGCGCCGGACCGCCTGGGGCAGGACGACGTGGCGCATCGCCTGGGTCCGGGAGAGCCCGAGCGAGCGGGCCGCCGCCTCCTGGCTGGGATGGACCGAATCGATCCCTGCCCGGTAGACCTCCGAGACGTAGGCGGAGTAGATGAGGGTGAGCGCAACGGCGGCCCAGAAGAACTCGTCCACCGGGACACCCTCGATCCCCAGCGAGGGGAGCCCCAAGCCGAGGACGTAGATGACGACGATCCCCGGGACGCCGCGGAAGAAGTCCGCGTAGATCACGGCAACGAGGCGGAGGGGGAAGAAGACCGGCCCCGGGAGGCTGCGCATCACGGCGATGACGAGCCCGAGGACGAGGATGAGGACCTCGCACAGGAGGAAGAGCCGGACGTTCAGCCAGAAGGCGCCGAGGATCTTCGGGAAGGCATCGGCGAAGACCTCCGGGTCGAGGAAGGCCCTCTGGAACTCATCCCAGTTCGGCGAGTTGACCACCGCCCAGCCGATGAGGCCGAAGAAGAGGACGGCGCTCGTGAGGGAGACGATGACTCCCCGGCCCGCCGAGGGCGAGCCGAGGAGTCGGGAGCTGCGTGAGCCGGCCGCGTCGGGCGAGGCCGCCGGGCCGGTCATCCCTGGGTCAGCCGGCCGGGCTGGGCGCCGGGGAGGCGAGGACGCCGGTCGCACCCTCGAAGAACGGGACCGGGGTCGCCGCGATCGCGCCGAGCCACTGGTCGTAGATCGCGTCGTACGCGCCGCTCGCGCGGATGATCGCGAGGGCCTCGTTCACGCAGGCGGTGAGCGGGCTCTCCTTCTCGAGCACGATGCCCAGCGCCTCGGGCGTCCCGAGGAGCGGGAACTGGCCGACGATCGTGGCCTCCGGATCGGGCGTGTCCCAGTCCTCGAGCTGCGCGTCGCGCATGTAGAAGGCGGTGGGGAGATCCACGACGAGGCCGTCGATCGCACCGTTCTTCAGCGCGCGGAGCGCCTTGTCGTTGTCCGCGTAGACGCGCGGCTCCTCGGACGGAGCCACGACGTCGAGGATCGTGTCCAGGCTCGTGGTGGCGGTCTGTGCGCCGAGCCGGTAGCCCTTCAGCGCCTCCACCGAGGTCGCGCCCACGATCGGGTTGTCCGAGAGGGCGATGATCGCCTGGTTGAAGAAGTAGTAGGGGTCGGAGAAGTCGACCGCCTCGGCGCGCTTGGGGCGGATCGAGACCTGCGTGATGTACATGTCGAACGCCTTGGCCCCGGGCGCGAACGACTTCACGAACGGGACCTGCTTCCAGTCCACGAGGTCCGGGGTGAAGCCGAGCGTCTCCGCGACGGCCGTGGCGATCGCGGCCTCGAAGCCCTCACCGGTGGTGGGGTCGCCCAGGTCCCAGATCGAGCCTTCCGCCGGCTGGCCGCCGAACCAGGGCGGATAGGCCGGGTTGTCCGCGCCGATCGTGAGCCGGCCGGCGGTCTTCGTCTGGAGCTGGTCGAACGCGCAGGCGGCGCTCAGGGTGGGGATCGGCTCCGCCGAGGCGGCGGGATCCATGGAGGGGGCGGGGGACTGCGCGGAGACGGCGCCGGCGCTCGCGACGAGCATCGTCGCAAGGCTGAGGGCGCCGAGTGCGCGCACGCGGGTGTGAAGCTCCATCCCTGGGGAAGACCTCCTGGCGGGTTGGGTTGATGCCGCGATTATCCGACATCCCCGCCAGGGAGCGATTCCGGCGCGTCAGCGCACCGCGGCAAGGACCGGGCGCGCCGCCGCGAGGACCGGGGCGACGAGCTCCGCGAGCGGCGGTCCCTCCACCTGCTCCAGCGCGTAGCGGACGCGGACCACGGGGGTCCGGAGCCGGACGATCCGGGCGAGGTCGATCGGTGTGGCGGAGAGGATGACGTCCGCGCCCGCCGCATCCAGGGTCGCCGCGAGGTCCGCCACCTGCCGGGCGTCGTAGCCCATCGCCGGCACGAGCGGCCCAAGGGCCGGATGCCGCGCCAGGGTCCGGCGGATCTCGCCCACCGCCACCGGCCGCGGATCCACGATCGAGGCGGCTCCGAAGCGGCCCGCGGCCACGATCCCCGCCCCGTAGGTCATCCCGCCGTGAGTGAGCGTCGGCCCGTCCTCCACCACCACGACCCGCTTGTCCGCGATCGATCCCCCCTCCAGCGTGAGCGACGAGCGGGCGAGGAGGATCGGAACCCCCGGGACGAGCGCCGCGATGCTCGCCCGGAGCCGCTCCACCGTGGCGGGCGCGGCGCTGTCCACCTTGTTGACGATCACGACGTCCGCCATCCGGAGCGTCGCCTCGCCCGGGTGGAAGGCGCGCTCGTCCCCGGCCCGGAGCGGGTCCGCCACCACGACGAGCAGATCCGGCCGGAGGAAGGGGAAGTCGTTGTTCCCGCCGTCCCAGAGGAGGAGGTCGGCCTCCGCCTCCGCCTGCGCGAGGATCGCCGCGTAGTCCACGCCGGCGTAGACGACCCGCCCGGCATCCAGGTGCGGCTCGTACTCCTCGCGCTCCTCGATCGTGGTCCGGTTGGCCTCCAGGTCCGTGAGCGTCGCGAAGCGCTGGATCCGCTGGCGGACGAGGTCCCCATAGGGCATCGGGTGGCGGATGACGACCGGCCGGATCCCCGCCGCCTCCGCGATCTCCGCGATCGCGCGCGTCGTCTGGCTCTTCCCCGCGCCCGTCCGGACGGCACAGACCGCGATCACCGGCCGGCGCGCCGGGAGCATCGTCCGGTCGGGTCCGAGGAGCGCGAAGTCCGCCCCCGCCGCCAGGACCCGCGACGCGGTGTGCATGACGGTCTCGTGGCTCACGTCGCTGTAGGCGAAGACGACCCGCTCCACGCCGAGCTCCCGGATGAGCGTCTCGAGCTCCGCCTCCGGTTCCACGGGGATCCCGTCCGGGTAGCGCGGGCCGGCGAGCTCCGCGGGGTAGCGGCGATGGTCGATGCCCGGGATCTGCGCCGCGGTGAAGGCGACGACCCGGACCGCGGGGTCCTCCCGGAAGACGACGTTGAAGTCGTGGAAGTCGCGCCCCGCGGCGCCCATGATCAGGACCCGTTCCTCGGACATGGCGTTGGCTCCCCCGGGCCGGTGGCCCCTGCGAACGCCATCAGGGTCGCTGCGGCGCACGTCCGCGGGGAGGGCGGATCGTCGCCTCGGCGGGGGGCCGTCCCGCCCGCTCGCCGTTCCAGCCCGCTAGAGCGCGAAGCGCGAGATCGCCTCGTCTGCGAGGACCCGCCCGATCGCGAGCGAGCTCGTGGCGGCGGGGGAGGGGGCATTGCGCACGTGGAGGACGCGGTCGCTCCCGCCGAGCTGGAAGTCGTCCACGAGCGCGCCATCCCGGCCGAGCGCCTGGGCGCGGACGCCGGAGGGCCCGAAGACGAGCTGGTCGCCGCGCAGGTCGGGGACGTAGCGCCGGAGCTCCGCGAGGAAGGCGCCCTTGCTGAGGTCGCGCCACATCTCCATCGCGCCCATCCGCCAGAACTTCCGGGCGAGCTTCTGGAAGCCCGGGTAGGCGAGCGCTTCGCGCAGGTCCCCGAGCGAGAGATCGCTCCGCCGGTAGCCCTCGCGCCGGAAGGCGAGGACGGCGTTCGGCCCTGCGAGGACCTCCCCGTCCACGCGCTTCGTGAGGTGGATCCCGAGGAAGGGGAAGCGCGGGTCGTTCACGGGGTAGATCAGCCCCTTCACGAGCGCACGCGCATCCGGCGTCAGCGTGTAGTAGTCCCCGCGGAAGGGGATGATCCGCGGCACGTCCGGGCCGTCCTCGCCGGTCATCGCGGAGACGCGGTCCGCCTGGAGGCCGGCGCAGGCGATCACCTTGCGCACCACGAGGTCTCCCCGGCTCGTCCCCACCACGGTCTCCGCGCCGCGGAGGGTGATCGAGGTGGCGGCGCGGGAGGTCTCGATCGTGGCGCCCGCCGCGCGGACATCCTCCGCGTAGGCGAGCGCGACCTTCCGCCAGTCCGTGATGCCCGTCCCCGGGCTCCACAGCGCGCGGATGCCGAGGCAGTGGGGCTCGATCTCCCGGATCCGCTCCGGGCCGACCTCCTCGAGGCCGGGGACGCCGTTCGCGGTCGCGCGCTCCTTCAGCGCCTGGAAGCGCGGGAGCTCGCTCTCGTCCAGGGCGACGACGAGCTTCCCGCACCGCTCGTAGGGGAGACCCTTCTCCTCGATGTAGCGCTCCGCCTCCTCCTTCCCCTCGCGGCAGAGGCGGGCCTTGAGCGAGCCGGGCTGGTAGTAGAGCCCGGCATGGACCACGCCCGAGTTGTGGCCGGTCTGGTGCGTCGCGAGCTCGGCTTCCTTCTCGATGAGCGCGATCCGGAGCTCCGGGCGCTGGGCGAGAAGCTTCTTCGCCGTGGCGAGCCCCACGATCCCGCCGCCGACGATCGCGACGTCCGCGCGCTCCACCGGCGTCGCCGCGCCGCTCACGGCGCGACCTCGGGGAGGCCGTAGATCGTGGTCGCGTGGTTCCGGTGGAGGACCGTGTCCGGGCCGTGGGCGGTGGGCACCTCGCTCCGCGCGGTGAGGAGGAGGATCGCACCGGCGGGGATCGGCGACTCCAGCACGATCGGCTCGAAGTCGGTCCCGGAGCGGAGCGTCACGTACTCGTTCCAGTCGCCGGCCTCGTCGATGATGATGAGGTCCACGAGGAAGGCGCCGGTCGATCCGGTGCTCGCCGAGAGCGAGAGGGAGAGGCTCCCCACCTCCGCAGCGCCGCGCGCGGCGAGGAAGGCGGCCTCGGAGGCGGCATCCAGCTCCGGGTAGCGCCGGTCCGCCGCGGGCACGTAGCCGATCGACCCGTCCACCGCGAAGGTCCGCTCACCCCAGCCGATCTCCCAGGTGCCGCCCAGCTCGTCCGCGAACCAGGCATCGGCGATCGTGGGGTCCATCTCCACGCGCTCGCTCACCCAGCCCCACTCGCCGGCCTCCGGGTCCTCGATCCAGCCGGGGCCGTAGAGGATGAGGTTCGTCCGGAAGTCCTTGTCCCAGGTCGTGTGGCCGCTCGGCCGGGTGGCAGCCAGGACGAGCCCCTCCGGGGCATCCAGGGCGAAGACCTGGAGCGAGGCGTCCAGGACGGAGGTGGCAGGGTCCGCACCGGCGGCCCGGGTGACCGAGCTGACGATCGCGAAGGTGTTCGCCGGGGTCTCTGCCAGCGCGGGCGCGGCCACCGCCGAGGCGGCGAGGACGAGGGTGAGGAGGGCACCGGCCCGGCTCGCTCGGATCATGACGTGGTCTCCTTCGTGGTCCGGGTCGGGGGGTCAGGCGGCCGGCGCGCCGGCGGGCGGGAGCGGGACGCCGAAGCGCTCCGCGATCCGCCCGAGCGCCTCGTGGTGCTCGCGGTCGATGACGATCCCCCGCCGGGCGGCGATCCTCTCCGCCTCCGCCTCCGGCTCGCCGGGGATGAGGACGCGGCCGGGGGCGTCCGGGATGAGCGGCGCGCTCGTGAGCTGCTCGCAGTAGCGCTCCATCCGCGCCACGAAGCCGTCCGCATCGTCCAGGGCCGCCGGGTCGATCACCCAGAAGAGCTGCCCCAGATCCGCGATCCCCGCGTGCGTGCTGAAGAGCGGGACGATGTTCGGCCCGAAGGCGGCGTCCCCGAGGATGCCCGTGAGGACGTCCACGATGAGCGAGAGGCCATAGCCCTTGTAGCCGGCCGTCTCCTCCCCGCCGCCGAGCGGCTGGAGCGCGCCACGGAGCGCCGCCTCCGGCGTCCGGGCGGGGCTCCCGTCCACATCGATCGCCCAGCCCACGGGGAGCGATTCGCCGCGCCGGGCGGCGACCTCGATCCTTCCGCGCGGCACGGTGGAGGTGGCCATGTCCAGGCAGAGGGTCCCGAAACGGCCGGCCGGGGCGGCCACCGCGATCGGGTTCGTGCCGATCATCGGGATCCGTGCCCGCGTGGGCGCCACGAGGGGGGAGCTGTTCGTGAGGCTCATCCCGATCATCCCCGCCTCGGCGGCACGGATCGCGTACCAGCCGGCGATCCCGTAGTGGTTCGAGCGGCGGATGACCGCGGTGCAGGAGCCGGCCGTCCGGGCACGCTCGATGGCGTGGTCCAGGGCGACCCGGGATGCGTGGTGCCCCCAGCCGTTCCGGGCATCCCAGCGGGCGAGCGCGGGCAGGTCCTTCTCGAGCAGGGGACGCGCGCCGGGGTCCACCACGCCCGCATCCACGAGCGCGACGTACTGGGGGAGACGGGCCGTCCCGTGGGAGGCGATCCCCCGCCGGTCCGAGGCGAGGAGGATCTCGGCCACATCCGCGGCCACGTCCTGGGGGGTCCCCAGCCGTTCCACGACCGCGGCGGTCCAGCGGGTGAGCGCACCGGCGTCGAGGGCGCGCGGATCATCGGGGTCCTGGTAGACGGGCATGCCCGCGATGATAGCGAGCGGAGGGGGAGCGCCGGGCACCCCGGCCCCGGTTCAGGGGTTCGGCGTGGGCGGAGGCGTGGGGCGCGGCGTCTTGCCCGGCTTGGGCGTGCGCTCCGGCGGCGGTGTGGGGCGCGGGGTCCGCTCCGGCTCCGGCGTGGCGTTCGGGTCCGGCGAGGCGTTCGGATCCGGCGAGGGCTTGGGCTTCTCGGTGGGGCAGGCGCCGCCGGCATACCCGATCGGCCCGCCCCACGAGGAGCGACCTTCCAGGTAGCGGGTGATCGTGCCGAACTCCCGGGACGCAACGCCCACCCCGCCCCGGGCACGCGCCATCCAGTCCCGGACGGCCGTCTTCCAGAAGCCGGGAGCGCCGCGGTTCTCCGCCTGGAGCGGGTCCACCATCCAGCCGCCGCACGCGCGGACGTAGATCAGCCCTTCCGGGTCGATCGCGCCCTCGCTCCCCGGCTCGGTCCCCTTGATGAACCACTCCGTGTAGGTGTCCCGCGTCCAGGGCCCGGGCTTCCCACCCGAGTAGCTGTCGATGGCGGCCTGGACGAGACCCTTCTCCGGCGGCTGGAAGTCCGTGACCGGCTTCCCCTTCATGTACTCGCGGAGGAAGGCGTGCCAGATCTCGCCCGGCCCGTCCGAGGCGAAGAGGGGGTTCCCCGAGAGCGTGGGCTGGGAGTGGTCCGAGTTGCCCATCCAGACACCGACCGCGACGGCCGGGTCCTTGCGGTTCGCGGGCTGCGGCAGGAGGCCGTAGGCGGAGAGATCCCGGATGTCGTTCGTGGTCCCGGTCTTCAGGGCGGCGATCCGGTAGCTCCCACCCGGTCCGTTGTTCAGCTGGAAGCGCTCGCCCCAGTAGATGTTGTCCGCGGGGTTCGTGTTCCCCTTCAGGATGTCCGCCATGATGAAGGCGGCCTGGGGCGAGATGAACTTGGCCCGCTCCGGGGCGCCGGCCTCGTAGACCGGCTCCTCCACGGGGTTCCCCTCGGAGTCCTTGGTCACCCGGGTCACCTTGAGGATGAAGCGGGGGCGCGTGACGAAGCCGTCGTTGCCGAAGGCGCCGTAGGCGGCCACGAGGTCGAGCATCCGGGTCTCCACCGTCCCGATCGCGCCCGCGAGGCCCGCGAGGGCCATCGCCCGCCGGCCGCCGAGGAACTGGATGCCGGCGCGGGCGGCGTACTGGCCCACGACCTCCGGCCGGGTCCGGTGGATGAGGCGGATCGCGGGGATGTTCAGCGAGTACTGGAGCGCCTTCCGGGCGAGGACCGCACCACGCTCGTCCAGGCCGGCGTTCTTGGGATCCCACGAGGAGCCGAAGCCGGTGGTGACATCCAGGAGGACGGTCCCGGCGGTGATCGTCCGGGTGTCGATCGCGGTGGCGTAGAGGATCGGCTTCCACGCCGAGCCCGGCTGGCGGAAGCCCTGGACCACGTCGAACTTGGGGTCCATCTTCTTGGAGTTCCGGCCGTAGTAGTTCGCGCTCCCCACGTAGGCGAGGACGTCTCCCGAGCGGTAGTCCAGCGCCACGAGGGCCGCGTTCTTGATCGACTTTCCGCGCAGGAAGTTCAGCCACGTCCGGTCCTGGGCGGGAACCTTGTACTGGCGGAGCGCGCGCAGGTAGGGCGTGTAGTCCATCTGGGTGAACTCCGCCGCGGCGCGCACGTAGCGGCTGGCGATCGACTGGGCCTTCCAGTCCAGGGAGGTGATGATCCGGTAGCCACCCCGCTCCGCGGGCTCGCGGTCCGCGAGGATCTGGTCCAGCTGGGTCTTCATCGCCCACACGTAGTGCGGGGCCTGCCAGCGGACCGGGCGCTCGCCGATGAGGCGGATCGGCTCGTTGAGGGCCGCCTGCAGCTCGGCTTCCGAGACCTGCGTCCAGCGACCGTAACCGTCCGCGAGCGAGCGCAGGATGAAATCGCGCCGGATCACCGGCGCCACATCCACGCAGCCCGCCTTGGCGGGGTAGCCGCAGGTGGGGACGCGCAGCTCCGTGCGGGTCTTGCCGTCCTCCGCCTCCAGCTCCACCTCCTCGGCGTAGCGGTAGGGGTCAAGGACCGAGGGCGACTGAGGGAGCCCCGCGAGGAGGGCCGCCTCCATGAGCGTGAGCTCCTCGCACTGCGGGTCCGCCTTCTCGCCCGCATCGTTCAGGGGGCACTGGAGGCGCTTGCCGAAGTAGACGTCCGCCGCCGCGGAGATCCCGTAGGCGTTGTGGCCGTAGAAGATCTGGTTGAGATAGGCGGTGAGGATCCGCTCCTTGCCCACCTCGCCGGGGAAGGCCTGGGTGAGCTTGAACGACTGGAGGATCTCCTTCGCCTTGCGCTCATAGAGCCGGTCCGGGTCGTTCACGAGATCCGGGGGCAGGAGGCGGGCGCGCACGAACTGCTGGGTGATCGTGGAGCCGCCGCCGCGGTTATCCGCGCCGGAGACGTCGCTCGCGAGGGCGGCGATGGTGGCGACCAGGTCCACGCCCTGGTTCTCCCAGAAGGTCCGGTCCTCCACCGAGGTGGTCGCGTCCAGGACGAGCTTGGGGATATCCGTGAAGGCGACGACCTTGCGCTTCTCCGAGAAGAAGGTGGCGAGCCGGACGCGTCCGGTCCGGTCGTATGCCACCGACGGCTCCGCGTACTGCAGCGACTCGAAGCTCTCCACCGGCGGCAGGTCCCGGTCCAGCTCCGCGATCATGACGGCCGCCCCGCCGCCGGCGAGCAGCGCGCCGGCCAGGACGAGGACGCCCACGATCCCGGCGATGATTCCGAGCAGCGGGAGGATGACCCCACCCTTCTTCCGGGAGGCGGCGTCGCGCGAGCGCCGGAGAACGCGGCGCGCGGCTCGGCTGCCGGGCGTGCTCCGGGGGGCCCTGGCGGGGGGCGCCGGGTTCATCGACACGACGGGAGTATGCCGAACATCCGGTCGGGATGCGCGCAAGGAGAGATGAAGGTTCCTTCACCTTGCCCTTCCGGCCGATAGGATTCGCCGGTGAGCCTCCCCGCGCCGCTCCCCGGCTCCGTTCCCGCGATCCGTGCCGCCCTCCGCGCCTGGTGGGCGCGCGAGGCCCGGCCGCTCCGCTTCCGGGACGACCCCACCCCGTGGGGGGTCCTCGTGACGGAGGTGATGGCGCAGCAGACCCGGATCGACCGCGTGGAGCTCACCTGGCCGCGCTTCATGGAGCGCTTCCCCACGCCGGCAGCGCTCGCCGCAGCCTCGCCCGCGGAGGTGCTCCGCGCCTGGGCCGGGATGGGCTACAACCGCCGCGCGATCATGCTCCAGCGGGCGGCGCGCGAGATCGTGGAGCGGCATGACGGTCTCCTTCCACGGAGCGTGGAGGAGCTCCAGGCGCTCCCCGGGATCGGCCCGTACACCGCGCGCGCCGTGGCGGCGATCGCCTGGGGCACGCCCGTCGCGGCCGTGGACACGAACGTGCGGCGCGTCGTGGGCCGCCTCGTGGCGGCGGCGGGTGCCCCGGACGATCCCGGCGCTCCTCCCCGCCCCGCCGTCCTCCAGGGCTGGGCGGATGCCCTCGTGGACCCGGAGCAGCCGGCTGCCTGGACGCACGCGGTGATGGACCTCGGCGCGACGCACTGCCGGCCGCGCCAGCCGCGCTGCGCTCCCTGCCCCCTCCGGACCTGGTGCGCCCTCCCGGTCGCGCCGGCGGGGGAGGGGGCGGGCCGATCCGCCGCCCCCCGCGCGCGCCGTCCCGCCACTCCCTTCCCGGAGACCGCCCGCTGGCTCCGGGGGCGGATCCTGGAGCGCCTGCGCGCGCTCCCCGGCGATGACTGGGGCCGGATCGAGGCGCCCCTCGGGGTCCACGATGCCGCTGCGGTGGAGCGTGCCCTCGCGGCGCTCGCCGCCGAGGGGCTGATCGAGCGCGGCCCGGACGGCGGCGTCCGTCTACCATCCGCTTCGTGACCACCACGGCGCTCCCCGGCGATCTCCCCCTCCCCACGAACGACCCCACCCTCGCCGTCCCCGGCCTCGATCTCGCGACCCTCCGCCGGCGCTGGGCGCCGATCGCGGCCCGCCCGCGGATCGGTGCGGAGGAGATGCGCGGCGCGGATGCACGCGCGCAGCGGCTCGGCGTCCCGGGCGATGCGCTGATGGAGGAAGCCGGGGCCGCCGTCGCGCTCGCGGCACGCGCGCTCCTCACCTCGAACCGCCGCGGGAACGGGGTCGTCCTCGTCCTGTGCGGCCCGGGGAACAACGGCGGGGATGGCTTCGTCGCCGTCCGTCACCTCGCCCGGGCGGGGATCCGTGCCGCAGCCGTCCTCGTGTCCGGGGAGAAGGGGCCGGGGACCCCGGATGCCGCCCGGAACTGGGAGCGCCTGGACGGAGTGGAGGGAGCGGAGCGGATCCACGCCTCGAGCGCCCACGACGTCGCGATGCTCCACACGGGGATCGAGCGCGCCGCGCTCGTCGTGGATGCGCTCCTGGGGAGCGGCGTGCGGGGGCCGCTCCGGGAGCCGGTCCGGACCGCGGTGGACCTGGCGATGCGCGCCCGCAGCCTCGGCGTGCCGATCCTCGCCGTGGATACCCCGACCGCGGTCGATCTCACCTCCGGCGAGCCCTCCGACCCGGTGATCCGCGCCGACCTCACCGTCACCTTCCACCGCCCCAAGCGCGGCCACGCGACACGGATCGGCAAGGCGCTCGCCGGCCGCGTCCTCGTGGCGCCGATCGGGATCCCCGCCGAGGCGGACCCGGCGTGAGCGACGATCCGGTCGTCCGGGACCGGCGCGTCCTCCTCCTGCTCGGTGCGGTCGTCGCCGTCGTGCTCGGGCTGGATGTGGCGAGCGCCCTCATCCCCGGGATGGACCGGATCCTTGCCGGGGTCCCCCTCGTCGTGGTCGTCCTCATCGGCGGGACCGTGCTCGTCCTCGGCAGCGCCGTCCTCCGCCGCCCGCGGCGCTGACCCCGCCGCCTGCCCTCAGGGGCCGGGCGGGGCTGCCGCGCGACCGACCTTGCGCTCCGTCCCGGCGAGGAGCCGGCCGATGTTGTCCCGGTGGGCGAGCCAGATGATCGCCGTCCCCGGGAAGGTGTAGAGGAGCCAGCCCGGATCGAGCGCCCCCGCCGCCACGAAGACGGCGCTCGTCAGCGCCCCCGCCGCGGTGCCCAGGAGCGAGCCGAGCGAGACGTAGCGGCTGATCGCGATCGTCCCCACGAAGACGGGGAGCCCCACGAGGACGACCCAGACGGAGACCGCGGCCATCCCGCCGACCCCCGTGGCGACCCCCCGGCCGCCGTGGAAGCGGAGGAAGATCGAGCGCCAGGCGCCGGTGACCGCGGCAAGCCCGGTGAGGGCCCCCACCGCCGGCGGCGCGCCGAGCTGCTGCGCGATGAGGATCGGGAGGAAGCCCTTCCCGATATCCAGCACGGCGACGAGGATCGCCCGCGGCAGGCCCATCGCGCGCAGCGCGTTCGTCCCGCCGGTCCGCCCCGAGCCCACCGTGCGCGGGTCCGTGGCCCCCGTGAGCCGGGCGACGATGACGCCCATCGGGAGGGAGCCCGCGAGATAGCCCGCGATGACGAGGAGGAGGGCCTGGAGAAGGGTCGGATCCATGTGGGGGGGACGATAGCGCCCCGATGGGGGGCGGTCTTGGCCTCCCCGCCCTCTGCTACCATCCCGGCCGTCGGCACCCGTTCCGGAGATCCCCATGTCCACCGAGACCACCTCCTCGTTCGACCTCGTGGTCATCGGCGCCGGGACGGGCGGCTATGCCGCGGCATTCCGCGCCGCGCAGCTCGGGATGAGCGTCGCGCTCGTGGACCGCGCCCGGATCGGCGGCACCTGCCTCCACTGGGGCTGCATCCCCACCAAGGCGATGCTCGAGTCGGCGGACCTTCTCGACCGGATCCGCCACGCGAAGGACTTCGGGATCGGCGTGGGCGAGCCCACCCCGGACCTGCCCGCGATCGCCGCCCGCCGCGACCAGATCGTGGAGCGGATGACGAAGGGGCTCCTCTCGCTCGTGCGCAAGCACAAGGTGGAGCTGATCCGCGGCGAGGCGACCCTCCGTGGGGCGACCACGATCCACGTCGCGCTCCTGGATGACGACGGGAAGCCGGCCGGCGAGCGGGTCCTCACCTCCCGGGACACGATCCTCGCCACCGGGTCGCGCACGAAGAGCCTTCCCGGGCTCACCCCGGACGGGACGCGGATCGTCACCAGCGACCACATCCTCCGCTCGGACCGCGCACCCGCCAGCCTCGTCGTCGTGGGCGCCGGCGCGGTGGGGATGGAGTTCGCCTCCTTCTACGCGGACATGGGCACGAAGGTCACCGTCCTCGAGTACGCCCCGGCGGTGACCCCGCTCGAGGACGCCGAGGTCGCGAAGGAGATGGAGCGCGCCTTCACGAAGCGCGGCATCGCGATCGTCACGAACGCCCGCTTCGATCCGGCGGCGGTGACCGCGGACGACGACGGGGTCCGCCTCATGGTGGGCCGCGAGGGCGAGGCACCCGCCGAGCTCCGCGCCGAGCAGCTCCTCGTGGCGACCGGCCGGGCGGCGAACACGGACGGCGTGGGCCTGGAGACGACGAAGGCGGTCGTGGAGCGGACGCTCGTGAAGGTGGACCAGGCGACGATGGCGACCGCCGAGCCGCACCTCTACGCGATCGGGGACATCATCGGCGGGCTCTGGCTCGCCCACGTGGCGGCGCACGAGGGGATCAACGCGGTCTCCGCGATCGCCGGCGAGGAGGTCCACACCCTCGACTACACGAAGATGCCGCGCGCCACGTACACCCGGCCCCAGATCGCCTCGATCGGGCGGACGCAGGCGGAGTGCGAGCGGGACGGGATCCCCGTGAAGGCGGGCAAGGTCCCCTTCCAGGCGATCGGCAAGGCGGTCATCCACGGCGAGACCGGCGGGTTCGCCAAGGTGCTCGCCCACGCCGAGACGGACGAGATCCTCGGCATCCACCTCATCGGTGCCCACGTCACGGAGCTGATCGCGGAGGCGAGCGCCGCGATGCTCTTCGAGGCGACCGCGTGGGAGGTCGGCTCCGCCGTCCACCCGCACCCGACCCTCTCCGAGGTGATCGGGGAGGCGACCCTCGCGGTCGCGGGCCGGAGCATCAACTTCTGAGGATGGGGGTCGCGGCCGGCGGAGCGGCGGTGCGGCGGCCCGGATCGCGGGCGCCCATCGCGCTCGCCCTGCTCCTGGCCGCCACGCTGCTCCCCGCAGGGGCCGTCCCCGCGGGCGCAGCCGTCCCGTTCCGCCCCGTCGCCCCGGCCGCGGGCACGACGGGGCTGCCTACCCCGAGCCCGGATCCCTCCCCGCTCCCCACGCCGGAGCCATCCGCCACCCCCGAGCCG
>JAFMJV010000107.1 GCA_017853275.1 Chloroflexota bacterium | reverse complement strand
CGTGGCGCTCCGGCTCGGCCGGCGCTTCCTGGCGGACCGGGGCTTCCCCGGCACCGCTTGAGCGCAGCCGGCCCGGGGCCGGGTGCGGCCCTACATCGAAGGCGCGTAGCCCTCCGCGAGGAAGCGCTCCGGGTCATCCCGGAACTCGAGGAAGCACCCCTTCCCGCAGAAGACGTACTCGCGTCCCTCATGGTCGAGGGCGAGCCCCTTCGCGCGGGCGCCGGCCGGGTCCGGGGTCATCCCGCACACGGGATCCTCGTTCGCGGCGATCGGGCGGCGGGGGGTGGGCGGGTTCGTGGTCATCCGGGACCTCCGGGGGTCATGTCGGTGCGGGGCTCGCGGAGGAAGGCGAGGGTGACAGCGTACGCCGCCTCCGCAGCATCCGGGACGAAGGCGGCCCGGGAGGGCTCGGCGAACCAGTGTCCGGTGGCGGGCCAGGTCCGCTCCGTGACCGTCCGGCCGGCAGTGCGGAGCGCGGAGACGAAGCCCGCGACCCAGCCGGGATCCTCGTAGGGATCGTCCGCGGCGAGATGGAGGAGGACGGGCGCGCGGGACGCCTCCGCCCCGGACGGGTCTCCCGTCCCGTAGTAGAGGACGGCTGCCGTCACCTCGGACCGCAGGCGCGTGAGCGCAAGGGCGACCGCGGCGCCGTACGAGAAGCCGAGGACGGCGACCCGGCCGGCAGGCCCGACGCGATCGCGGAGCGCATCCAGGGCGGCGAGCGCGGCCGCCTCGACCGCGGCGGGATCGACGGACCCCACGAGCCGCTCCGCCTCGTCGACCGTGCCCGCCGTCCGTCCGCCGAAGAGGTCCGGGACGGCCACGGCGAACCCGTCGGCCTCCAGGGCGGCGGCAAAGAGGCGGACGTCATCCGTCCGGCCCCACCACGCGTGGAGGACGAGGACCCCGGCGGAAGGCGAGTCGTGTGTCACGAGGCGAGCGTAGCGCGTCGCTGCGCGGGGGCCGTCGCGGCCGCCCGGTGGATCGGCTCGTGGCCGGTCGTCAGCCGGCCGGCGCGGGGTCCGGGTAGGTCACGACGAGGATGAGCTCGTCCGTGGCGAGGGCGGCGACGGCCCGCCGGGGCACGATCGCGAAGCCATCCACGGCGGCGACCTCCACGAGGGCGACCGGCGGCGCGCCGGGGTCAGTGGCGGCGCGGAGGAGCGCGTCGATCCGCGGCGTGCCATCCGGTCCGGGAAGGGCAAGGACCGGGCGGCCCACGAGCTCGGGGGCGGCCGGATCCGCGAGGAGGGTCCCGGCGCGGTCCGACACGAGGACGCGGAGGTGGCCTGCGGCATGAGGTCCGGTGGGATCCGCGACCCGGGCGAGGAGCTCCTCGCGGGGAAGCGCGGCGAGCTCGGCGAGCGCGGCAGCAAGGAAGTCGCGCGCCTCGTCCTCCCCGGGAGGCTCCGCGGCTGCCCCGTAGACGCCGGAGCCGAGGAACCACGTCTCGTCCACCGGCCGGACATAGCCGATCTTCCGGGCGGCATCCTCCCCGGTCGCCGGGTGCGGCCACCGGTAGGCGAGCCAGCCGCCCCCCTGCCGCGCGAGCCGGGCAAGGGATGCGATGACGGGGAGCCCGTCCGGATCGAGGAGGGCGATGAGGTTCCTCCCCACGAGGGAGGGGTCGCCGCCGTGGGCGATCACGGTCCCGTCCTGGTCATAGGCGTAGATGTAGAGCTCCCCGTCACGGAAGGGGCCGGCAGGGTCCGTGAAGTCGGCGAGGGCGGCCTCCCGGCCGACCTCCGCGACGTGGCCGATCGCCCGGTCCACGAAGGCCCGGACCGCCGCGAGCGTGGGTGCGCCGGAAGGGTCCGGGTCCGCGGCCGCCGCCGGGGCGAGCCCGCCCGACAGGAGGGTCACGGCGAGGAGCGCGCCGGCGGCGCCCCGGATCACGGGGCGCACTGGTCCGGGGTGTTCCCGAAGATCGCGGCGGTGGCGCCGGAGGTGCAGGTGAGGAAGAGGGTGGACTGCCAGGCGTAGACGCCGCCGCCGGTGGAGCCGGCGCTGTTCCCGGTGATCGTGGCGGAGCCCCGGAGGTCGATCGTGGCGCCGTTCGTCGCACCGTTCGCGTAGATCCCGCCCCCCGAGCCCCCGGCCGTGTTCTGGGCGATCGCCGCCGTCCCGGAGAGGGTGAGCGACGGGCCGTAGACGATCAACACGCCACCACCCGCATCCGCCGCATCGTTCAGCTCGATCCGCGCCGCATCCTCGAGGACGACCGTGGCTCCCACCCCGATGGCGTGGACCCCGCCGCCGTTCCCCTTGGGCGCAGTCCCGTCCGCGTCGTTCGCGCGGACCGCGCTCGTGCCGCGCATCGTCAGGCTCCCCCCGGCGAGGGAGACGCCACCGCCGGAATAGGCGGCCCGGTTGCCGGTCACCACGGCCGCGCCGGCCAGGATGATCGTCGCGCCCTCCGAGCGGATCCCGCCGCCGGCGCCGTCCGAGGCGCTGACCACGTTCCCGTCCACCTTGGTGGACTGGCTCATCTGCAGGAAGCTCCCGCCCCCGAGCAGGATCCCGCCGCCCTTCTCCACGGCGGTGTTCGTGTCCACGCGGGCGGTCCCGGCGAGGGAGAGGGAGGCGGGTCCGGCGTAGATCCCACCCGCGGCGTCCGCGCTGTTGGCCGTCACCCGGCTCGCGCCGCGGAGATCGATCTCCGCCTGGTTGGCATGGATCCCGCCACCCAGGTCCGTGGCGCTGTTGGCGGAGATCGTGGACCCGGTGAGGATGAGCTCCGCGCCCTCGAGCGCGATGCCGCCGCCGTTGTCCGCGCTGTTCCCGGTGACCGTCACCTTCGTCAGCTCGGCACGCCCGAGGACGCGCATCCCGCCGCCCATGAGAACGCCGAGGATCGAGGTCCCGGTCCCCCCGGTGACGGTGAGCCGGAAGAGGCGGAGCGTCACGTCATCCGTCACGACGATCGTGGATCCACCCGCGGCGCCATCGATCGTGGGCACGGCGGCACCCGCGGGGCGGACCCCCCGGATCGTGAGATCCCGGGCGATCGTGACCGGCCCGGTGCAGACGCCGCGCATCTCGAGCGTCTGGCCCTTCTTCGCCTTCGCCACCGCGGTGGGGAGCGACCGGACGACCTTCCCGGTCGTCGTGTTCGTCACCCGGCAGGCGGTGGGGGAGAGCCCCACAGCCGGGACGGCAGGGACCACCGCGAGGAGAAGCGCGGTGATGCCGAGCGCGGTGATCCGGGTGGAGGCCCGGCGGGCCAGCGGCACGCGCTCAGCCCGCCCCGGGGATCGGATCGGCGAGACCGCCCGCGCGGTCCGTGTCG
>JAFMJV010000106.1 GCA_017853275.1 Chloroflexota bacterium | reverse complement strand
AGGAGGCGCCGCTCCTCCTCCGTGTGGACATCGCCCTGCGGGACGACCTCGCGCACGAGCGCCCGCGGGAAGAGGCTGTCCTCCCGGTCCCGCACCGGCCACTCGCCCTGGAGGAGCGCGGGGATGAAGACGTGGGGGTACTCCAGGCCCTTGGCCTGGTAGAGGGACATGAGCCGGACGCCCTCGATATCCTCCGCGACCTCCACGCTCGTGGGGAGCTCGCCGCCCGCCGACTGGTAGCCGTCCAGGTAGTCCACGAAGACCTGGAGGCTCCCCGCCGGATGCTCGCGCTGCCAGTCCGCCGCGAACCGGAGGAAGCTCGCGAGGTTCGCCACCGCGCGCTTCGCCTCGATCGTGTCCGAGGTCATCAGGTCGAGGATCATCCCCGTCCGCTCCAGCCAGCGCTCGAGGATCGTGAAGGGCCCCTCGCGGGTGGCCTCCGGCGAGAGGAGGTCCAGGGTCTCGAGGAAGCGCCGGAGCTTCGCGCGCGTCTCCGCGCCGAGCGCGACCGTCCGTGCCGGCACGCGGCGGCGGTCCCGACCCGGCGGCTCTGCCGGTGCCGCGGACGCCGTCTCCACCGCCTCGCCCTCCGGCCCGGGGAGGGCATCGATCTCCACCTCGCCCGCACGGACCGCGTCCCGGATCGTCTCCACGAGGTGGCGCTCCGCGCGCCGCGCCGCGCGCGTGATCCCGAGCAGCTCCACGGCGTCCAGGCGCCACGGCCCGCTCGTCAGGACGCGCGCCACCGCCACATCGTCGAAGGGATCGCCGAGCATCCGGACCGCCTGCTCCAGGTCCCGGATCTCCGGCAGCGCGAAGAGCGAGAGCCCGCCCGCCACCGTGTAGGGGATCCCCTCCTCGCGGAGCCGGGAGACGATCGCCTCCCGGTGTCGGTGCTTCCGGTAGAGGACGGCGAAGGAGCCCCACGGCGGCCGCGCCTCCGGATCGCCGCCCGTGGCCGCGGTCGCCGTGGCGCGGATCGCCTCCACGATCGCGGCCGCCTCGCCGTCCGGACCGTCACAGCGCCACAGCTCCACGGGTGCCGCGGGGCCCTCCGTGCGGGTGGGGATGAGCGACTTGTCCGGCACGTAGCGCAGCCGGTTCCGGCCGATCAGGCGGTTCGCCACGGCGAGGACGGGTGGCCGGCTCCGGAAGTTCTCCTCCATCCGCAGCCGGCGCGGCGGTCCCGGGGCGGGCCCCGCCGGGTCATGGGGCGGCGGCGCGGCGAAGCGCCGGTCCAGCTCCACGAAGGCCGCGTAGCTCGCGCCGCGGAAGCGGTAGATCGACTGGTCGTCATCACCCACGACCATCACGTTGTCCGGCCGGTCCGGCGTCCGCCCGAGGAGCTCCACGAGCTCGATCTGGGCGATGTTCGCGTCCTGGAACTCGTCCACGAGGATGTAGCGGAAGCGCCGCTGCCAGAGGCGGAGGACGTTGGGGCGCCGCCGGAAGAGCCGGACGACCGCCGCGATCTGGTCCCCGAAGTCGAGCGCCCCGCGGCGCTGCCGCTCCTCTTCGTAGGCACGGTAGACGCGCGCCAGCTCCGAGACCCGGAGGACCTCCAGGGCGGCGGCGTGGACGAGGTAGCTCTCGGCGAGCGCCCGCGCCCGCTCCCCCTGCTCCGGGCTGAGCCGCTTGTACGATTCCGCCTTCCCCGTCTCGGAGACCGTGCGGCGCGCCTCGCGGTCCGCGATCTTCCGCGCCTGCTCGAGATCCGCCTCCTCGTCCTCCGAGACGCCGAGCTCCACCGCGCGGACCTTCGCGATCTCCCGCCGGACCGGCTTCAGGGGCTGAAAGCTCCCCATCGCCTCGAGCCGCGCGAGGGCCGCGGGGTACGACCCGAACTCGCGCTCGAAGGCCGCCTGCTCCCCCTCCACGTAGGCATCGAAGTCGTCCGGCGTGACGAGCTCGTCCTTCGCCCGGTTGATCATCCCCGCGAAGGGCCCGAGGTAGAAGGCCGGGTCGCCCGCGGTGTCGTAGTAGCGGAGACCGAGGGACGGGCGGAGGTCCCGGAGGAGCAGCACCTGTCCCACGCCGTCCAGGACGTCCGGGATCTCCGGGAGGCCGGCATCGGCCGCCGAGCCGATGAGGACGTGCTGGCAGAAGCTGTGGAAGTTCGCGACCATGAGACGGCTCGCCGCCGCCGGGCCGAGCGCATCCTCGAAGCGCGTGGAGAGCTCGCGCGTGGCGCGGACGTTGTAGGTCAGGACGAGGATCTGCTCCGGAAGGAGGGGCCCCGCGAACGGATCGCCGGAGGTGCCCGCCTCGCCGGCCTCCGCAGGGATGAGGAGCGGGTCCCGGCCCGCCTCCGCGTCCTCCACGGCGCCCTTGGTGGCGAGGAGCCGGCGCACCCGCTCCACGATGACGCGCGTCTTGCCCGTGCCGGCGCCCGCGATGACCACGAGCGGGCCGTCCTCCCACTCCACGATGCGGCGTTGCTCGTCGGTGAGGGCGATCCCGGTCGTGGGGGCGGGGGTCTCGGACATCCCGCGGATTGTCGCACCGGAGCGGAGATCCGGGGGGCCGGAGACGTCACCTCCTGCGACGATGGCGGACGATGGACTTCCGTCACGCTCCGTCAGGCCATGCATCGATGGATGGATCCCGAGAGGATGGGATATCCGTCGTTCCGGGGAACGCATCAGAAAGCCCGTTCTGTATCCACCGAAGGGTTTCCCGGTACCATGCCCAAGGCGCGTGCCGCAGCCGGTGATGGGGGGCCCGGATCCGGGGGGAGATCCGGCGCCGGATCCCGCGGCGCGTGCCCTTCTCCTCGTGGCTGCGCTCCCTCCCACCCGCCGCTAGCATCCGCTCGATGCTGGACGAGACACGCGTGGACCGGTGGCTGACCGCGGTGCGGCTCGTGAAGACGCGCCCGCTCGCCACGGACCTCTGCGACGGCGGCCACGTGAAGGTGAACGGGCGCGATGCCAAGGCGTCCACGCGGGTCCGTGTGGGTGACCGGATCGCGGCGCGGATCGCGGACCGCGATCGCGAGGTGGAGGTCGTCCGGGTCATCGAGTCGCGGGTCGGCGCCCCGATCGCGGTCGCCTGCTACATCGACCACAGCCCGGCGCCGGTGGAGGAGCCGCTGCCGCCCGGGATGGAGTGGACGCGCGGCGCCGGCCGGCCGAGCAAGCGGCTGCGGCGCGAGCTGGACCGGATGCGGAGGGGCAGCTCGGGCCTCTGACCGGGGAGACGCGCTCTTTCCGGCGCGTCAGCCGCGTCCGGGCGCCCCGTCCTCCGCCACCTGGTACCGGGCGACCTCGATCTCCACGACGCTCACCGTCTCCCGCAGCCGGTCCGCCGCCGAGT
>JAFMJV010000105.1 GCA_017853275.1 Chloroflexota bacterium | reverse complement strand
CCAGGGTGGCAAGGATCCCGGGCGCGAGGCCGAGCGCGGCGAAGCCGTCCGGTGCCTGCGTGGGGGCCGCGATCGGGGCGGGGTCATGCTCGGCCGTGACGCGATCCGGGGCGGGGGCCGCGGCAGGTCCGGTCTCCGCGGTCGCGCCGGGATCCGGGGCGGGGGCCGCAGGAATGAGGTCCGCGAGGTCAGCGGGGTCAGGAGACGCGGTCGCGTCCGGATCGGGAAGGTCGGTGGGTGACATGGGGTACCAGGGGAGGCGCGCGGGCCGGCGCGTCGGGTGGGGTCCCCCAATGATGACGGCTCCCGGCCGGATCCGCCCGCGATCGGCTCAGGGACCGGGATCCGGCTCCTCGCGGAGGATCGCCTCCGTGAGAGCGTCCGTCTCCCCCGCGAAGAAGCGGTCCATGACCGCGGGGAAGAGCGGCTCGTCCGGGTCCGCGTGGTGGAAGAGCGTCATGCACGAGCGGAGCTTCTTCGCGTCCGTCTCTCCGAGGATCTCCACCGCAGTCCGGCCCGCGACCGCGAGGAGGATCCGGGCAACGGTCCGGAGCCGATCCCCGAGCACCGGGTGGGCGAGGTAGGCCTGTGCCTCGGCGAGGGACGCGATCGCGAACCGGCGACTCATCTCGCTCGTGCCAAGCCCGGCGAGCTGAGGGAAGACGAACCAGCTCCAATGGCTCTCCTTCCGGCCCGCCCGGAGCTCGGCCATCACCGTCTCCCAGACCGGACCCTGGGCGATGACGAACCGCTCGAGGCCGCCGGGCTCCGGTGCGACCGTTCCCATCAGTCGTTCGCCCCGATCAGCGCCCGGAGCTGCGGACCATGGACCGGGTCCGCGGCGAGCGCCCGGAAGTCGTCATCGCCGCGGGCGAGGAGCCGCAGGCCTGCATCGATCCCCACAGCGCGACGGAGCGTGGCGAGCGCGGCCGGGAAGGCCCCCGTGACCGCCTCGTCGCAGGCGATGTTGTAGACAGCCATGGCGCACTCCGGGTCCAGCTCCAGGGCGCGTCGATAGCCGGCGACGGCCTCCGCGCGCCGTCCCAGCCCGGTCAGGTTGATGCCCCGGTTCACGAGGAGGACCGCCTCCGCGGAGGGATCCACGGCATGGAGGGCGAGCGCCGTGTCGGCGTTCGCAAGGCCCTCCAGGTAGCGGCCGAGGCGGCACGCGTACCACGCGCGGTCCCCGAGGATGATCGCCCGCTCCTCGGCCTCCGGCTCGAGCGCGAGCGAGGCGTCCGCGTCGGCGAGCGCCTCCTCCCAACGCTCGAGCCGGGAACGCAGCCCGCTCCGCCAGCGGAGGGCCCGGCGCATCCCGGCCCGGCCCTGCTCGATCTCCTCCCCGGCGCGCACCTCCGCCTCGGCGATCCGGCCCTCGCGGGCGAGCGCGATCGAGCCGGGCTCCTCGCCCTCCTTGCGCGGGCCGCCGACCCGCGGACGGTCCTCGTTCGTTGCCAGGCCCTGGGTGACGGCGACGAACATCGCCGCGAGGCTCTCCGACGGGGGGAGCGCCATCGCCTCCTCCGGGAACCGGCCGGCCGCCTCGGTGATGATCTCCTCGTGGATCGCCTCCAGCCACGCGTGGCGTGCGAGGCCGATCTGGAACTGGGCGTCCACGAACCGTGACGGGCCCGCCGGCGAGATGTCGCGGGCGACCGAGGCCGGGATGACGCTGCGGTGGACGACCGTGCCGCCCTGCGCGATCCAGGCACCGAAGGGGTTGGGCATCCGGGGAGCGCGCACGTCCCGCTGGGTCCGGAGGTTCAGCTCGTTCGCGATCCACGCGGCGCTCCGCGGCCCGTGCTCACCGGCGAGGGCGAGGTTCGTCAGGACCCCGGGTCCGGTCCAGCGGTCGTCGCTCGTCCCGATCATCCAGAAGGCACGCGGCGCGGAGGGCTCTCCGAGCGTGGCGATCGCCGAGGTCTCCGGGCCGGCCACGGCCGGGATCCCGGACGTCCGGAGGTGCTCGGCGAAGCCTTCGATCACCCCGCCCTCGAAGATGGAGATGGAACGGTCACGGCCGGGGAAGGGGATCCGCCGGACGACCGGGCCGGGTCCCGGCCGCGACCCGGCGACCGGGTGCGGCTCGCTCACGCGCCGGAGCGACCCGTGGTCCTCCCCGGCGGCGACCCATGCCCGCGCGAGCGCGAGCCCCAGGGCGTGGCCGCACCCGATCGGCACCCACCAGGCGATCGAGGCCGTGAAGTCCATCCGGAGCAGGCACGAGATCGCGCCCACCTCCGGATCGAACGTCCAGGCCCCGGCACCGCCCTCCCGGTTCAGCCGGTCGATCATCGCCCACGCCTCGGGAGCGTCCGGGACCCCGGTGAGGAACGGGATCTCGCCGCGCAGCTGCCACAGCGCGTCCTCACCCTCGCCGACCGGGCCGTCCACCCGGACCCGCAGGTGGACCCGGTGCTCCCAGAGCGTGGCCTCGGTCGCCGTGGCGGTCCGCCACTCCGGCTCGATCCCGAGGCGCTCCAGGAGCTGCGCAAGGACCATCGGGCCGATATCCGGGACGGCGGCCGCCGGGGTCGTCGTCTCGCTCTCGCTCTCGTTCGTCATGGCCATCTCCGATCGTTGCGTCTGGCAGGAGCACCGTGCCGGCGAGGTCGAGGGACCGGTCGGTCGCTGCGGGGTCGGGGAGCCAGGTCTCTCGCCCGCTCGGGATCGGGGAGGTGAGCGCCGACCGCGGTCAGCCGCTCGCTGCGCTCATGGCTCCTCCCCCGACTGGATCTGTGCGGCGGACGCGATGATCCGCTCCACGATGCGGCGCCGGCGCCCGGCGAGCGGGCCGCGGACATGGAGCTCGATCTCCGGCCCGAGGACGACCCGCTCCCACGTGGTGCGCTCGCCGATCCCCTCCCGGGGGATCCCCGCCGCGGCGCGCGGGTCGTACATCAGGCGGAGCGGCGCCCGGTCCGCGACGAGATACCGGCCGGCGGACGACGCGTCGTAGCGCCCGATCCCCGTGGGAAGGGCGAGCGGCCGGGGCACGTCTTCGCCGACGATGCTCGCCACCTCCGCATCCGAGAGGACGACGATCCGCCGCCGGATCTCCGCGAGCGGCAGGTGCTCCTCCCGGAAGCGCCGGATGAGCTGCAGGCGGTCGAGCGTGGAGCCGGGATAGCGGGTACCGGCTCCTTCCCGCCCGGGCGCCGGGATCAGCCCCTGCGCGATGTAGTAGCGGATCGTCCGCGCGGGGATCCCGGAGCGGTCGGCGAGCTCGGCGAGCGTGTGATCGGCCATGGGGGGATATTAGCACTCACCAGTCGGACTGACAAGTCCACCGGTCCCTCCCGTCAGCCGCCGAGCCGCTCCCCGCCCACCACGAGATCGGCGCGGGCGCGCCCTTCCTCGATCCGCCGCGCGTTCGGCTCATCCACGGACGCGACCCAGGCACGGG
>JAFMJV010000104.1 GCA_017853275.1 Chloroflexota bacterium | reverse complement strand
ATGGCTGGCGAGGAAGGATTCGAACCTTCGGTCTCCTGATCCAGAGTCAGGCGCCTTACCGCTTGGCCACTCGCCAGTGACGGCGGAAGTCTAGCGCAACTCGCGCAGGCGGCGCCCCTTCCCGTCCGCGGTACCCTCTGGACCGTGCCGGGTCGCGGCCGATCGCCGCGGGAGCCATCACCGGGGAAGGGGAGGCGGTTGCTCACCTCGCGCTGGACCGGGGTCCTCATCGCGCTCGCCGCCACCCTCGTCTACCTCGTGGTTGGCCCCGTTCAGGGCGGGCTCGATTCTCACCTTCCCGTCGCGCAGGCCTTTCTCGCCGGCCGGCTCCACCTGGTCGCGGAGTACTCGTGGCTGGAGCTCGTGCCGCGGCCGGAGGGCGGTTGGTACTCCCCGTTCCCGCCCCTCATCAGCCTCCTCATGGTCCCCTTCGTGGCGATCGGGCTGGCGCCGGATACGGGGACGATCGGTGCGCTGCTCGGCGGGCTCTCCGTCTGGCTCGCGTGGGTCCTCCTCGGCCGGATCGGGACGGAGGTGCGTGCGCGCCTCGGGCTCACGGTGGCATGGGCGTTCGGATCGGAGCTCTTCTGGATCGCGGGGACGGGAGGGCAGCACCTCGCCCCCCAGGCGGCGTCTGCGTGCGCCCTCCTCGCCGCGCTCGTCCTCGCCTCCACGCGCTCGTCCCCGCTCCTCGCGGGGCTGATCCTCGGCCTCGGGGGCCTGGCACGGGTCCCCGTCTTCCTCGCCTTCCCGCTCCTCCTCTGGCTCTACCGCCCCGGTGCGGCGAGCCTGGCGGATGACGCCGCCGCGACCGCGGACATGCCCAGCGGCCCGGACGGAGAACCGGCCATGGATGCCCTGCCGGCCGGCCGATCGCGCGCGCTCGCCCCGTTGGCGGCGCTCATCGCAGGCGTCGCGATCCCGGCGGCTGGTCTTGCCGCCTACGCGTGGGCGCGGTTCGGGAGCCCGTTCGAGCTCGGCTACGGGTTGATCCGGAATGCGGCGGGGGAGAGCGTGCTCGATGAGCCGTGGTACGAGCACGGGATCATCGCGCTCGACTACCTCCCCCAGGGCCTCCACTCGATGCTCTTCCGGGGACCCGACCTCCTGGACGGTCCGCCCTGGTTCGTGGGGAGCCTCATGGGGACCTCGATCCTCCTCACGATGCCGGTCCTGTGGTGGATCGCGAACGCGCGCGGGCGGACCGCGCTCGCTGCCTTCCTCGTGGCCTGGCTCGTCATGCTTCCGAACCTGCTCCACGGCAACCCCGGCTTCGCGCAGGCGGGCTACCGCTTCATCGTGGATGCGCTCCCGATCCTGTGGCTCCTCCTCGGGCTCGCCTTCCGCCACGGGATGAGTCGCGCGGCGTGGGTGGCGCTCGGCGCGGGGATCGTGGCGAACGCCTGGCTCTTCGGCCTGGAGTGGTTCGGGATCGGCCGGGCGATCGTGCGCTAGACGGGATCGCGGCACCGCCCCGCGATGCCGCGATCCGATCCGATCCCGTCAGCCCCGGACGGTGGCCACGTGCCGCGCGGCCGGCGCCCCGTTCTCCGCGCGCAGGCGCTCCATCAGGCGTGCCTCCGTGAGCGGTCCGGCCGCCTCCGTCCGGACGGGGCGGTCGCGGCGCATCCGCCGGTCCGCCGCCTCCAGGCGATGGATGAGCCGCTCCCGGGTCGTTCCCGGGCCGAGGACGAGGAGCGCATCGTGGGCGGGCAGCAGCTCCGCGATCTCCTCCACCCAGCGCTCGAGGTGCTCCTGGCGGTGGCCTTCGCCCGCGTCCTGCGGGGAGCCGCCGCCACCGTGCCGGATCGCGGGCGCATGGCCCACGTGGCCGGTGGAGCGGCGATGGACGGGGACCTCCGACTCGCGGTGCTCGATCGGGATCCCAGCCTCCGCCCAGCGGGCGATGTAGGCCTCCCGGCTATCGATCCAGACGAGGGTCACGGGGAGCGGCGCCGGTCCTCCGGCACCACCCTCCGCTCGCGCGGTCACGAGAGCACCCACGCCGGCCGGTCGTCCTCGCCGCTTGCGATGTCGGCATAGAGGACACCCGCCGCGTGCTCCCACGCCGCCCGCTCCACGCGCACGGACCAGCGATGGCTGCCGGCGTTGAAGCTGACCGCCGCGGCATCCCGGAGCGCGAAGTCCGCGATGAGCGGCAGGTCGAAGAGCCGGCCCACGGCGGGGATCGCGCCCACGTCGCAGTCGGGGGCGAGATCGCTCATCTCCTGCTCGGTGAGGAGCCGGACCTCGCCCCGGCCGAGGATCCGGCGGATCTTCCGCAGGTCCACGTGCTCGGTCGCCTCCACCGCGGCGAGGACCGTCCGCCCATCGGCGGCGCGGATCGCCACGATCTTCAGGAAGGTGTGCGGGTCCACCCCCTCCGCCCGGGCGGTCCCGGGCGCCGTGAACGTCTCTCGGTGCTCGTGGACCACGTGGGCGATCCCGTTCCCATCGAGCCATCGGAGGAGCCCCTGGTGGGGCCCCGAGCGGATCGCGGTCGCGACCATCGCGGAAGCCTCCTCGCTGCGGATGCACCGAGACTGCCCCGCCCCTCACGGCGCCGCCACGGCCGGAGCGCCCGCCTCCGGGGGCCGAGCGTCCCGAGGCGAGAACGGCATCCGTGGCAGATTCCCCGTCATGCAGGACCCCCTTGCCGATCTCCCGGCCGCCTTCCGCGCCCGCCCGGTCTCCCTGCCCGGGGACCTCCCCGCCCTCATCCACCTTCAGAACGCGGACCGGGCCGGCAACGGCAGCCCGTTCCGCGTCTCGGAGGGGGATCTCGTGGAGGAGCTCACGGCACCCGGCGTGGAGGTCGAGCGGGACACCCGGGTCGTGGAGGATCCGAGCGGTGCGCTCGTCGCGTCGCTCTTCCTCGATCCCGCGCTCGGGCGGGACGGGGACAAGGTCCTCCTCGACATCGCGTTCGACCCGGCACAGACGGATGGCCCGGTCGCCGATCCGCTCGTCGCGTGGGGGATCGCCGCCGCGCGGGCACGGATCGCCGCGGAGGCGGTGGGACCGGCCGGGATCGAGGTGGCGGGCCGGCCGGCGGACCCCGTCACCCCGGCGGCGCGGGCCACCCACGCCCTCCTCGCGCGCCACGGGTTCCGCGCGGTCCGCTGGTTCGCCACCCTGCGCCTCACCTTCGCGGACCGGCCGGCCGCTCCGGACCCGGACGCGGTCCCGCTCCCGGCCGGGTACCGCGTGGTCCCCGTCCCGATCGCCGATCCGCGGGTGGCACAGCTCCACAGCGAGGCGTTCCGCGATCACTGGGGTCACTTCGCGTGGACCCCCGGGGAGTGGGCGCATTCCGTCTCCGGGGAGAGCAGCCGGCCGGGCTGGTCGGAGGTCGTGGCGGACGCGGACGGGCGGCTCGTCGCCTACCTCCTCAGCGCCGAGTACGCGCAGGACCATGCCACGCTCGGCCGGGTCGCCTGGGTCGATGCCCTCGGGAC
>JAFMJV010000052.1 GCA_017853275.1 Chloroflexota bacterium | reverse complement strand
GGCTCGTTCTCGGGCAGGATCAGCTCCCCGATCCCCGCCCGCGGTCCCGAGCCGAGCCAGCGGATGTCGTTCGCGATCTTCATCAGGGAGGCGGCGATCGTGGCGAGCGCGCCGCTCGCGTAGACCACGGCGTCATGGGCGGCGAGCGCGGCGAACTTGTTCGGGGCGGAGACGAAGGGGAGCCCGGTGAGCTCCGCGATCCGCGCCGAGACCGCCTCGCCGAAGCCCTTGGGCGCGTTCAGGCCGGTCCCCACTGCGGTCCCGCCGATCGCGAGCTCGTAGAGGCCGGGGAGGATCTGGTCCAGGCGCACGAGGTTCGCGTCCATCTGCGCGACGTAGCCGCCGAACTCCTGGCCGAGCGTGAGCGGCACGGCATCCTGGAGGTGCGTCCGGCCGATCTTCACCACGGACGAGAACTCCGCCGCGCGCCGGGCGAGCGCATCCCGCAGCTCCGTGATCGAGGGGATGAGGAGCTCCGCGATCATCCGCGCCCCGGCGATATGCATCGCGGTCGGGAAGGTGTCGTTGGACGACTGGGACATGTTCACGTGGTCGTTCGGGTGGACCGGCTTCTTGCTCCCCAGCACGCCGCCGGCGATCTCGATCGCGCGGTTCCCGATCACCTCGTTCGCGTTCATGTTCGACTGGGTCCCGGACCCGGTCTGCCAGATGTAGAGCGGGAAGTGGTCATCCAGGCGGCCGTCGATCACCTCGTCCGCGGCGGCGGTGATGAGACGCGCGAGCTCGGGGTCGAGCCGGCCATCCGCGGCGTTCACGAGGGCGCAGGCCTTCTTCAGGATCCCCATCGCCCGGACCACCTCGATCGGCATCCGGTCCCCGGCGGGATCCCCGATCGCGAAATGGTGGAGCGAGCGCTCCGTCTGCGCCCCCCAGTAGCGATCGGCGCGCACCTGGACGGCGCCCATCGAATCGGTCTCGGTGCGGGTGGCCTCGCTCATCGGTTACCTCGGTCTGCCGCTGGGGGTCGGGGTTCCCGATTCTGCCCTGCCGCGGCGCGGCGCGCGCGGTCCGCTACACTGCGCATCCGCGCGCCCGTAGCTCAGTGGATAGAGCGTCTGCCTCCGGAGCAGAAGGTCGTGAGTTCGAGTCTCGCCGGGCGCGCCACTCCCCCCACCCGCTCCTCCGCTCCGGTCGCCCCTGCGCCGCGGACCCGGCGGATCCGCGAAGCCCCACCAGGACCGAGCCCCGCATGACGACGCGCCCGGCAGGGCCGGGCGCGTGCATCGGTTCGGTGTCCCGGCCGGCGTGCCCGGGGGCGACGCCGGCCGGTGATCGGGTCAGCCCGCCGGGGGCTGGAAGGCGAGGAGCTCGCCGGTGGAGTCCTTGCCCATCGCGCGGTTCGAGACGTAGACCGTCCCGTCCTCGGCCACCAGGACCGCGCCCGGCTGGACGAGCGGGTCGGTCGCGAGGAGGACCGGATCGCCGCCGCCCGCCGGGACCGCCCAGAGGCCGCCGGTAAGATCGCCGGACATCATCCCGTTGTGCTGGTACTCGAGCACGTAGAGGGTCCCGTCCGGGCCGAAGTCCACATCGACGATGTTCGTGAAGCCGGTGGCGTAGACCTCCGGGTCCCCGCCTTCCGCCGGGATCCGGTAGACGTTCGCCTGGCCGGGCGGGAACGGGAAGCCGGTCAGCTCACCGGCGTAGAAGTCCCCATCCGGGCCCACCACGAGACCGGTGGGAACGGACTGCATCGGCATCATCACAGGCGACGCCGCCGGGTCGGGCGAGGCCGCCGGATCCATCGGCGCCGGGACCATCCGGGCGCGGAAGACGGAGACCACCTCGGGCGTGCCGTCCTCCCCGAGCCGGTAGAGGGTGTTCCCGCCCGCATCGATGACGTAGAGGTGCCCATCCTCCGGATGGCGCACGAGCCCGAACATGTTGGAGTCGATCGCGGAGCCGGGGTCGGCCTGGTCGGGGTTGTTCGCATCCTCGTAGCCCGCGATATCCGCGAAGGCGGTGCGCGTCCCGTCCGGGGCGATGGTGTGCACGTAGCCGAGCTGCTCGGCGTACTGGGGGAGGATCTCCTTGCGGTTCGAGCCGCCGCCCACGGAGACGTGGATCGTGCCGTCCTCGTCGATGACGATGTGCTCCGGACCGACCGATTCGCCCGCGTCGTCGAAGCCCGCGATCCCGGTGACGATCTCCTTGACCACGCCATCGCTGACGATGCCGATCGAGCCGGTCAGGCCGGCGCAGAGGGGCCCGCGCCAGCCGTCCACGCAGTCCGTCCCGCCGGGGCCGGCCTCCACGATGTAGAAGGTGCCGTCCGCGGTGATCGCCATGCCGCGCGGGGCATGGAGCCCGCTCGCGACCATCGACCAGCCGTCGGGAAGCGCCGCATCCTGCGCGGCGACAGGTCCGGCTGCGGGGAGCAGCACGAGCAGGGCAGCGCCGAGCGCCACCGCACGGGAACGCATTCCGATCCTCCGTCGTTACGCGGGACACCCACGGTGGGCCCCGCCCGTAGGGAGATGGTGCCAAATCGTGTGCCGGCTGTCAGGGAGGGTCGCCGGGCGTCGCGGGACACGGTCGGACGAGCGCCGGTAGGCTGTGCGTGGTGAACATCCTCGTCCTCGGCATGCACCGGGCCGGCACGTCCGCGATCACCCGCGTGCTGAGGGCGGGTGGGTTTGCCTGCGGGGACGAGGAGGGCCTGGTCGGACCAAGGCCGGAGAACCCGGCGGGGTTCCTCGAGCGCCGCGACTTCGTGGGCCTGAACGACCGCCTGCTGGCCTCGCTCGGCTGGACGTGGGACGGCCCGGCCGCCGAACCCCTCCGGCCGCCACCGGCCCGCGCAGCGCTCGTCCACGAAGCCCGCACGCTCGTCGCGCGGGACCTCGCGCCGTGGTCGCCGTGGGTCCTGAAGGATCCCCGGATCTCGCTCCTCCTCCCGTGGTGGCGCCAGGTCCTCCTCGACCGGTTCATCGCGGTCGTGCCGGTCCGTCCCCCCGCCGAGGTCGCGTGGTCGCTCTGGGTCCGGGACGGGCTCCCGCTCCCGCTCGGCGGGGCGTTGTGGGCCGCCTATCACCGGCACCTCGCAGCGGGTCTCGAGGGCCTTCCGGTCATCACGGTCGGCTATCCGGCCCTCACCACCGACCCGGGGGGCGTCGTCGGGGAGATCTTCGCCGCCCTGCGTCGGCTGGGGATCGCGCCTCCGCCGGCGGCCGGGGAGACGGAGGCGGCCGCGGCGATCGAGCCGATCCTGCGCCGGGCCACGCAGCCGGCCGGGGCGGGGATCGCGACGGAGGGATCGGCGACCGCGATGGCGGAGGCCTGGGGAACCGCGCCCGTCCGCGTCCATGACCGCTTCCATCTCCCGATCCCGGACCCCCTTGCGTGGGAGGCGGCGCTCCTGGAAGAGCACCGGCGTCTTCGGGACCACCAGCGGAGCGCGGAGCGCGCCGGCCGGCAGCTCGCCCGGGAGCGGGAGGATCACGAGCGGACGCGCGAGGAGCTCGGCCGGACCCGGGATGCGCTCCGTGCGGAGCGGGAGCGGACGGACCACCGTCCCATCACGGTCCCATCCGCGGGGGAGCCGCCACCTCCGGCAGCCGTGCCGCCCGAGAGGCCGGCCACCCCGGCCGGGCCGGGGGCGAGCGAGCCGCGGGTCACCGGTCGCGCCGGCCTGCGTCTCGTCCTCCGGCGTGCCGTGGGTCGGGCGATCGGACGTGCCCGGCTGCGGGTGGGCCTCCCGAACCCGCTCTTCGACGGGGCGTGGTACCGCGCCACCTATCCGGATGTCCGGCGCGCCCGGCTGGGCGCGTGGTGGCACTGGCGCCGCCATGGGTGGCGGGAGGGCCGGGATCCGAACCCGTGGTTCTCCGTGCGCTGGTACCTGGCGACGAACCCGGACGTGCGCAGGGAGGGGATCGATCCCCTCCGTCACTACCTCGCCCATGGCTGGCGGGAGGGACGGGATCCGGGACCCCGCTTCGATGGCCGCGCCTACCGGGAGCGCTATCCGGACGTGGCGGCCGCCGGGATCGACCCGCTCCTCCACTTCCTCCGCTTCGGGGCAGGCGAAGGGCGGATCGCCACGCCGCTCGCGAGCAGGACGGCCGGTCGTGGCTGACGCCCAGGTCGCGGTCCTCGGCGGCGGGATCGCGGGATGCCTGACCGCCTGCCTGCTTGCGGATGCGGGGTATGCGGTCGTGATCGTCGAGGCGCAGGACGATCTGATGACCGGCGCGAGCCTCTGGAACGACGGGAAGATCCACCTGGGCTACACCTTCACCGGCACGCCTTCCCTGGCCACGGCACGGCTGATGCAGGAGGGGGCCGCGGCCTTCCTCCCCACGCTCGAGCGGGTGCTCGGCGGCTCCCTCCCCGCGGAGGCGTCCGCCGACCCGGTCATCTACATCGTGGACCGCGATCCGATGGTGCCGGCGGAGACCCTCTGGGAGCGCGCGCAGGCCGTGACGGCGCTCCTCGTGGAGGGGGCCGCGCGGTCACCGGGCCTCGCACGCTGGGTCCGGCCGGACGACGCACGGCGAACGGGACGGCATGCACCCCTGGAGCGGCTCACCCCCGAGCAGGCGGAGGCGGAGACCGGACAGGGGTCGATCGCCGCCGCATGGCGGACGGTGGAGGCGCACCTTGCGACCCGTGTCGTGGCGGAGGCAGTGCGGCGCGCCGTCCGGGAGCGGGGGATCCCCGTGGTGGCCGCCCGGATCGCGGCGATCGAGCCGGCGTCCGGACGCTGGCTCGCCCACGGGGAGACGGGCGAGGCGATCGGTGCCGAGGTCATCGTGAACTGCACCTGGGAGAACCGCGCCGTCCTCGACCGCAGCCTCGTGCCGGTCAGCGACCCGGTCTCCATCCGCTACAAGGTCGCCCTTTTCGGGCAGGGCTCGGACGCGCTCAGGGGGATCGCGCCGTCGACCCGGATCCTCGGGCGGTACGGGGATGTCGTCCGGACCCACAACGGCGAGGCCTACCTCTCGTGGTACCCGGCGGGGCTGCTCGCCCGGTCGGACGACGGGGTCCCGCCGGCGATCCCGGTGGTGGACAGCACGGCGCTGACGGACCGCATCCTCGACGGGCTCGGCCTGCCCCGCTCGGTGGTGGAGGGGGACGGCTCCACCTGGGAGGTCCGGGGTGGATACGTGGTCGCCCACGGCCACGGGGACATCGATCGCCCCGACAGCCCGCTCCACGAGCGCGATCGCCCCGGCGTCCGGGAGCTCCGGCCGGGCTACCTCTCCGTGGATACGGGGAAGTACACGCTCGGCCCCCTGATGGCGCTGCGCGCAGCGGCGATCGTCCGCGAGCGGCTGGGGCGGCCCGGAAGCGGGGCTCGGGTCCGGGCATGAGCACGATCTACAGCTGCGTCGTGGACGGCGCGGGGCCCTATCCGTACCAGGCGACGCTCCTCGTGCGGTCCCTGATCGAGCTCGCGGGGGTCGCACCCGGGGAGATCGTCGCCCACATCGTGACCGGCGCCGATCCGGCCGTGGCACGGGAGCTCGGGCGGCACGGCGTGGCGACACGCTCGGTCGCGCCCTTCGGTCACCCGTACTGCAACAAGCTCCAGCAGCTGCGGCATCTCGCCGAGCGACCCGCAGACCGCACGATCCTGCTGGACACGGACATCTTCGCCCTCCGGCCGCTCGATCTCCCCGCGAGCGATGCGATCCAGGGGAAGATCGTGGACGTGGCGTTACCGCCCTTGCGCGTCATCCGGGGGATCGCGGCGGAGGCGGGCCTCGAGATCCCGCCCGCGCGGACCGACCTGCGCGGGGAGGAGACGGTCGCCGGCAACTTCAATGGCGGCCTCTACGTGATCCCGGGTCCGTTGCTCGCGCCTCTTGCGGACGGCTGGGAGCGCTGGGCCCGCTGGTGCCTGGAGCGCCTACCGCTCTTCGAGAGCTGGACGGCGCACGTGGACCAGATCGCGTTCGCGTTCGCGGTGCGGGAGCTGGGGCTGCCGATCGCACCGCTGGGACGAGCCTGGAACATGCCCACGCACCAGGGACCGGCCGATGTGGAGGAGCCGGTGCGGCTCCTCCACTATCACCGGCACGTGGATGAGGACCTGGAGCTCCGGCCGACCGGCGGGCCCGGGGTGGATGCAGAGATCGCCCGGGCGAACGAGGCGATCCGGCGCTGGCGCCTGGAGAACGGCACGGGACCGCTCTTCCGGCAGGCGCGGGAGGCGACCGAAGGGCGAGCGAGGTCCGGCGGCCGGGACGGCGCCGGCCGGGAGCGGTTGCGGGCCACGCTGCGCCACGTGATCCGGCACCTCGAGGTCCGTTCCGTCGTGGCGGTCGGCGCGGCCGATCCGGAGATCCTCCGGGAGATCGACGCGGAGGTGGCGATCACCGTGGCGGATCGGGTCGGGGACGAGCCCGCGGTGAGCGGGATCATCGTCTCGCCGGCGCCGCTCGCCGACCTTGCGGTCTGCCTCGACCATCTGCCGCACCTCGTGGACCCGGAGAGCTACCGGAGCGCGGTCGCGAAGACCGTCGCTTCGGGGAGGACGGCCTCCCTTCTCTCCGGGTTCGATGCCCCGCCGCCCGGCGGGCCCGGGTCCCGCCGCTTCCACGAGCCCCTCATCGAGACGATCCGGCGGCTGCCGGGGGTCGCGGCGATCCCCCTCGCGATGGACGGCGATGCGGTGGTCTACCTCGTCATGGCGGACCGCGAGGATGATCACCCGCGGCAGATCGGCGCAGCCACCCTGACGCGTGCCGTGGCCCTCGGGCGTGCGGATCCCGGCCTCCTCCTCGAGTGCCTTGCGACCTCCCGGCGGGAGCTGGGCTTCTTCCCGGACCATGCGCCGCGCTGCATCGAGTACCCGTGGGTGCTGGAGCGGGTCCGGCGCTCGGGCGAGCGGCTGCGGGTCGCGGACGTGGGGGCGGGGGTGAACGTCCTCCCGCTGCTCCTGGCGGACGACGGGCACAGCGTGACGACGATCGACCCGCATCCCGATCGGAGGGAGCTCGCGGACCGCGACACGTGGAACGAGTGGGGCTTCCTCGATTACGGGCAGCTCCGTCCGGGGATCACGAGCGTCCGGGAGCGCTTCGAGACCTATGCACCGGGGGCCGCCCTGGACGCGATCTACAGCGTCAGCGTGATCGAGCACCTTCCGGCAGGCGTCCGGAGGGCGTGGGTCGGGCGGATGAGCGAGCTGCTGAAGCCCGGGGGCCGCCTCCTCCTCACGGTCGACCTTGTTCCGTTCACCCGCGCGCTGTGGCGATGGAGCGAGGATGCCGAGGTGGAGCCCGCGGCGGCGCACGGGACGATCGATGACCTGGTGGCCGAGCTCGCGGCGGCGGGCCTGGTGGTGGACGAGCTGGAGGTCATCCCCTTCCTCGAGGGATCGCGCGTGGGGATCGCCTGCATCGCCGCCACCCGGGCGCTGGGAGCGGCGGCGCTCGCGCCGACCCTGCGAGCGAGGATGCCGGCCGGCGACCTCCGGCGTTCCCGACCTCCGGTCCGGGAGGACACGGTGACCGTCCTCGTCCCCGCCTACCGGCCCACGGAGCGCTTCAGCGGTCTTCTCCGGTCGATGGCGGCGCAGACCCATCCGCGGGTGATCGTCCGGGTCTCCCTGGACCACGCGCCGGGGGCGGGCCTGCCGGAGATCCCCCCGATGGGACGGACCGAGCTGGAGATCGTGGAGCAGCCGGAGCGCCGCGGCTGGGTGGGGAACGTGAACCGGCTCTTCGCGACCGTGACGACGCCCTACTTCGTCTTCATCTCGCACGACGACCAGCTGACGCCGACCTACCTCGCGGAGGCCGTGGCCGCGCTCGAGGCGGCGCCGGACGCCGTCTCCGCGCACGGCGGGGTCCGCTTCCACGGGATCCACGATGGGGCGCAGATGACGGGCGGGTCGATCCGCGGCACGCGGCTGGAGCGGGTGCGGACCGCCCTGGAGCGGGGTCCGCACATCGCGGGGCTGCACCAGCGCGGCGTCTTCCGCTCGGCGCCCCTGCACGCGGGTGTGCATCTTCGGACGGGCCGCTCGGACGGGCAGTTCTCGAACGACCTCTGGGCCCTGGAGATGCTGCTCTTCGGAGAGACCATCGCGATCGACGGCATCTGGTACGACAAGTACACGGATCCGGGGGGGCTGAGCCGGGTCTTCCACGCCCGCACGACCGACGAGAAGTCGCAGATGCTGGCGGACAACCTGGGCTGCCTCGTGACGATGCTCCGGGAGCGCGCGCTGCCGGTCGAGGACCAGGAGTGGATCGTCTCCGGGTACGCCGCGTGGCTGCTCGGGCTCCAGGGCAACTGGAACGTCGTCGCGGACGAGCCGAACAGCGACGCCCTGCCCTATCGGGAGGTCCGCGCGGCGCTCGCGCGCTTCATCGCACGGAGCCACCTCTCCGCGGCCCACGCGGAGCAGGAGCCTCCCCCGGGTCGCTGATCCGGGCCGGATCCCGGGTCCGGTCTCCGTGGCCCGGCCGGGCGCGCCGGAGTCCCCGCGCGCTCAGGACGGGGGCGGTCGCCGCAGAAGGCGCCGCGCCCAACGGCCGAGCGCACGGAGCGGTGCCGTCACCCGCCAGGAGGTGGACCCCTCGAGGAGCGCGGTCCGGGTGCGGAGCCGGGCGATCTCGGCGTCGTCCGCGCGGACCTCGTCCCGGAGGACGGTCAGCTCATGGCGGAGGCGCTGCGCGGCTTCGGCGGCCTCCGTGGTCGCGGCCCGGGCGGCCCGGAGGCGGGAATCGGCGCGGGTCCGGTCCGCGGCCTCTGCATTCGCACGGGTGGCGAGGGCGAGGACGGCAGCCACGAGCGCGGCGCGGTCCGGATGCTCGGCGGACGGGAGCGCGGCAGCGAACCGTTCGAGCACGGGCTGGTCCCGCCGGCGTTGCTCCTCGAAGTCCGACCCGGTCACGCTCCCCGGACGGACCCGGTAGTCGAAGGTGACGGCGTCGATCCGCTGGAAGCGCGCCCCCGCGAGGATCGACCGGAGCCAGAGATCCCAGTCCTCCCAGAGACCGCCCCCCACGAACCAGCCGCCGAGCTGCTCGAGGAGCGGACGCGCGACGAGAGCGCAGGCATCGATGCGATTGAAGGGCAGGAGCGTGCCCAGCGACGCATCCGGCGGCTCGATGACGGCCGCCTCCGACCCGAACCGCCGCCACGCGCCGTGGACCACGTCCGCCTCGTCCCGCTCGATCGCACCGACCGCGCGGACGAGGGGCGCCCGGAGACGGTTGTCCGCGTCGAGCGGCAGGACGGCGGCCGTCCGGGAGCGCGTCGTCCCGGCATTCCGTGCGCCACCGATCCCGCCGCCCCCCGGCAGCCGGAGGACGTCATAGCCGGCCTCTGCGAGAAGGCCGAGGAGGCGGAGCGTCTCCGGGTCGTCGGAGCCGTCATCCACGATCGTCAGCTCCGTCCGCTCGTCCGCGACCGTCTCCACCGATGCCACGGCCTCGGGGAGGAAGCGGCCGTCGTTGCGGCAGGGGATGACGACCTGGACCCCGGTCCCGGGCGGGAGGCGGCCGCCGGGGAGGACACCGGGGAGGGCGATCGGCTCCGGGATCCGGTCCGGCGGCCGCGGCAGGTCCGCGAGCGCGTCGAGCTCACCGAGCAGGCGGGCGGTCTCCGGGTAGAGGAGCGCGTCCAGGGCGGCGCGGGCGGCAGCATCCGGGTGGGCCGCCATCCGCCCCGGCTCGGTGACCTGCGCCGCCGCGGGGAGGGGCTCGCCGAGCAGCGCACCGAGCCGGCCGGGGTCCGCGGCCAGGGCCTCGCCGCTCACGAGGAGGCAACGCCCCCGCTCCCCGCGCGCAAAGGCCAGGAGGGCCGCGGCGGTCCGCTCCCAGCCGAGCCGGGCGATCCCCGGGTCGTCCACGAAGCCCGGGTCATGCGTGCCGAGCATGCTCTCGGCCACCTCCCACGGCGCGCGGTAGACGAGGACGAAGCGGATCTCCGGGTCCGTGGCCGCCCAGGCGGGGAGGAAGAGGGCCGCGCGCGGATCCTTGGCGACCCAGCGCTCGCGCTCGCCGTTGCGGCGCGCGACCCACGCGCGGGCTTCCGCGAGGAGCTCCGCGTCGCCGGTCCCGGTCAGCGGTCCGCCCGACGAGATCCCCCAGTCCGCGTGCCCCCACCCCGGCGGGACGCGCGGGGCGATCCATGCGCGGTGCAGGGCAAGGAAGGAGGCATCCTCCAGGAGACGCTTCCCATCCGGGGCCGGATCGGGCACGAGCACCTCGCCGGGGTGACGGCCGGCCGCCACGAGGAGCGCGGTCGCGAGCGAGGTCCCCGCGTGGTGGATCCCCGCGACGATGACGCCGCTCACCGGACCGGGTCCCGGAGCGTCCCCCGGGGCCAGCCGAGCGCCTCCTCGATCCGCCGCGTGCGACCGGCGAGCAGGGCTCGGAGCACGGGTAGGAGGACGGAGGGACGCGGATCGGGGTCTGCGTTGAGGAAGGGAGCCGGCCCCTCCCAGGGAAGCGGCGGGAG
Source organism: Chloroflexota bacterium (assembly GCA_017853275.1). Lineage (GTDB taxonomy): Bacteria > Chloroflexota > Limnocylindria > Limnocylindrales > CSP1-4 > JAFMJV01. The sequence goes on along the minus strand of JAFMJV010000052.1, from coordinate 4,816 downwards.
CCCGAGGAAGAGCTGGGCCTGGGCGAGCGTCCCGGCCGGGTCCGCCACGAGCCGGGGGAAGGGGACCACATGGACGTGTCGGACGAGCCGCCGCAGCCGCGCGATCTGGGGGAGGAGATCGCTCCGGTCCAGGTAGGAGGCGACCCGGTGCGCGGACCCGATCGCCAGGGGATCCCGGTCACGACGGAGCCGGACGGGCTCGGCGGCGAGCGCGGCCGGAAAGGGGAGCCGCTCGGTCCGGAAGCGCCGCTCGTGGCGGTAGTGGGAGAGGGCCCGGGCGGCAGGCTCACGGACGAGGACGATCACCCGGACCTCCGGTGCATGGCGGACGAGCGCCTCGAGGCAGCCGGGGAGGTAGAGATAGGCCGGGGTGGCATCGAGCCGGAGCCGGCCGTCATCGGGCCCGAAGCGAGCATCGAGGAGGCCGTCCGGCACGCCGTCCCGCTGGACTTCCGCGCGGTCGAAGAGGTGCGCCTCCTTGGCCCGCGCGAGGACGACCCCGGGATGGGCGGCAAGCATCGCTGCGAGGGTCGTGGTGCCGGACTTCTGGACGCCCGCGATGACCGCCCCGATCGGACGGGTCACGGGGTGCCGGCGCCGGCATCGGCGATCGCCCCGGCGCGCGCGAGGACGGCCTCGATCATCCCCCGGTCCACCCGTCCGGTGAAGGTGTTCTGCTGGGAGGGGTGGTAGCAACCGAGGAGGCGGTAGGGACCGATCTCGGCCTCGGCCCCGTGGGCGAAGCGCGGGGCGGGGCGGACGGGATGGCCGGCGGCGGCGAGCGCGCGGAGGGCACCGTCCCAGGCCCAGCCGCCGAGCGCGACGATCGCGCGCAGGTTCGGCAGGAGCGCGATCTCGCGGACGAGGAAGGGGAGGCAGCGGTCCCGCTCCTCGGGCGAGGGCCGGTTGCCCGGCGGCGCGCAGCGGTTGACGGCGGCGATCCAGGCATCCCGGAGGACGAGGCCGTCCCCGGCCGAGACGGAGCGTTCGCGCGGGGAGAAGCCGGTGGCGTGGAGCGCGGGGAAGAGGAGCTCCCCGCTCACGCCGGGGCCGTCGCCGGTGAAGACACGGCCGCTCCGGTTCCCTCCGTGCGCCGCGGGCGCGAGCCCCACGAGGAGGACACGCGCCGCCGGATCGCCGAAGCCCGGGACCGGCCGGCCCCAGTAGACATCGTCGCGATGACGCGCGACCTTCGTCCGGGCGACCTCCTCGCGCCACGCGACGAGACGCGGGCAGCGCCGGCAGGTGACGATCTCGGCGACGAGGTCGCCGTGGCCCGGAGCGGTCATCCCGCCGGTTCGGCGGCCGGTGCGGCACCCGGTCCGGGCGTGGCCGGATCGTCGGTGAGCGGGTCCGCCGGCTCCGGTCCGGTGACGGGGCTCGTGGCGACCGCCCGCCAGCCTGCGGCCGCGAGCCGCTCGAGGAGCCGGGTGGCGGCGGCATCCGTGCCCACGCTCCCCAGGAGCGCATCCCGGGCGGTGAGCGCGGTGAGGAGCGCCGCGATCCGCTCCCGCTGGACGTAGCGCTCCCCCTCCCAGGCGTTCCAGCCTGCGGCCTCGGCGGCACCCTCCGCGCGCAGCCACGGGATCCTGACGGGGGCGCGCAGGACCGGGCGCGCGGTACCTGCCGGCAGGGGCCGCGGATCTGCGGCGGCCTCCTCCGGCGTCCCGTCGGGAGCCGGCGCGCTGCCCAGCGCGTCCACGGGGATCGCGACGAGGGCCCGCGCCACGGCTGCGGCGGCATCCGCCTGCTCGTCCGGAAGACCCGCGCCGCGGATCGCGGCCGGGAGGAGCTCCGTCCGGGTGCGGAGGACGAGGTCGGCGATGACCGGCTCCTCTTCCTCCGGGCCGGGCGCGGGAAGGATCGCGGCGAGCGCGTCCAGGGCGACCCAGCCGGTGAGGGCGGCGAGGGTCAGCCGGTCCGCGGGGATCCGGTCGCGCCGGGCGCGCCGGACGATCTCGCGGAGAAGGGTCTCCGCGCGCGCCGCGGCGGGGACGATCGGGCGGGCCGCGATCGGGCCGCTCCCGGCGAGCCCCGCTGCCAGGCAGGCGGCCACCTCGTCCAGGCCGTGGCGGATCCGGCCGGCCGCCTCCACGGCGATCGCCTCGGCGCCGATCTCGCTCCGGGCCGGGATCGCGTCCCCGATCGCGCGGATCAGCTCCGGCCGGACGACGCGGGCGAAGGCCTCGCGGAGCGGCGCGAGCCGCAGGTCGCGGAGGGCCGCGTGGAGGTCCGGCACCCCGGCGAGCCCGATCCGGTGGGCGAGCGCGCCCCAGTCCGTCCCCGGGCCGTCCCGGACGACGCGCGGATCGAGGAAGACGTGGCCCTGGTAGGCGCGCAGGTCGAGCTCCAGGCCGCGCTCGGCGATCTCGCGGCCGGAGCGGAGGTGCTCGAGGCCGGTCCGCGCGTCGCGGAGGATGAGCCACGCACCCGGGGAGGGATCCGCACCGAGCGCGTCCGCGATGCCGTGGATCCGGACCCGGCCCTCCGCCCAGCGGTTCCGGAAGACGACGAGCGAGCGCGCATCGCCGGCGCGGTTCACGTAGGCGAAGACGTCCTCGTCCACCGTCCCGTCCGGGCGGATCGCATCGAGCAGGCGGAAGTGCTCCGCGCGGGCGAAGCGCCAGCGCTCGCGGAGGAGGGGCACGATCTCCCGCTCGTGGCGCTCCACGATCGCACCGACCGGCTGCTCGTCCAGGCGGGCGCGCCGGAACTCCATCCCGTAGCGCTCGCTGAAGCCCTCCACCTGGCCGTGGCCGATCATCGGCAGGCCGGGCATCGTGGCGAGGAGGCTGGCGACCCCGAAGTAGCGGTCCCCGTCCCCGAACTGGTCGATCGCCGTCTTCTCGTCCGGGTTGCTGAGGAAGTTGACGAAGCGCTCGAGGATCCGCACGTCGAAGGCGACGGTCTCCCGGATCACCGCCCGGTACTCGGCGTTCTGCTCGTCCCGGAGCATGTGCATGAAGGCGCTGTTGTAGACCCGGTGCATCCCGAGCGTCCGGACGAAGTAGCCCTCCAGGAGCCAGAACGCCTCGGCGAGGAGGAGGGTGCCGGGGACCTCCGCGGCGACCCGGTCCACCACCTCCCGCCAGAACTCGGCGGGCATCCGGGCATCGAGCTCCGCCTGGGGGATCGCCGACGCCGCGCGCGAGGGGATCGCACCGCCCGCCCCGGGGAGCGGGTACCAGAGACGCTGGACGTGCTTCCGGGCGAGGACCATCGCGGCGTCGAAGCGGATGACGGGGAAGCGCCGCGCCACCTCGAGGATCGTCCGGATCACCGCCTCGCGCGCTTCGGGGTCGAGGAAGTCGATCTGCGCGGTGTCGTTCCAGGGGAAGCTCGTCCCATCGTTGCCGTGATAGAGGTAGCGGACGGTGCCGGTCCGCCGGTCCACCCGCTGGAAGACGACCGCGGCGTCCGTGGCGTCCCAGTAGTGGTCCTCGATCCGGACCTCCATCTCCGGGTGCGGAGAGAGGTCCGGGCCGCGGAACGAGTAGGACGGATAGGGCGGGTCATCCCGGCCGAGGAAGCGCTCGGGGTGGTCGCGGACCCAGTCCGAATCGATCCCCATGTGGTTCGGGACCATGTCGCTCGCGAGCCGGATCCCGCGCGCCCAGGCGCGGTCGCGGAGGTCCGCCCAGGCGCTCTCCCCACCGAGGTCGGCCGAGATCCGGTAGTCCATCAGGGAGTACGCCGATGCCGCCGCGTCCGCGTTGCCGCGCCGCTGCTTGATCGTGCGGCTCGCCACGCTCCGCTCCCAGATCCCGATCAGCCACAGGCCGGTGATCCCGCGGGCGGCGATCGCATCGAGCTCCACGTCCGGGATCGCATCGAGCGTCCGGATCTCCCGTCCGTGGCGGCGCGAGAGCTGGTCGAGCCAGACATAGGTGCTCTTGGCGAGGAGGACGAGGGTGGGCATCCAGTCCCGGTCCGGGCTGAAGGCCTCCACCTCGCCCGCGCTGCCGTGGCCGAGCGCGATCCGCGGGTCGCCCGCCGCCCCCGGACCGGCGGAGAAGTCCGGCGCACCCGACCCCACGCGCGCGAGCGTCATCTCCTCCTCCACGAGGACACCGATCGAGAGCTCGAGGCGGGCGAGAAGCGCGGCGTCGATCCAGTCGCCCCAGCGGTCGCGGATCCAGCGCAGCTGGTCCGCGAGCGAGCGCGGGTGGGCACGGGCGGGGGCGAGGAGACGCTCCACGAGCGAGGCATCCGCCCCGGCCGGCCGGCCTTCCGCCCGGGCGAGCGTCCGGCGGAGGAGGTCGATCGTCGCGCCGTAGCCCTCGTCCGTGGCGATCGGCTCCTCGCCGATCAGGTCGTCGTAGACGCAGGCGGCGGGGTTGCGGTTCGCCACCCAGAGGAGGAGGAGCTCCTCCAGCGCTTCCTCGCGGCCGGGGACCCCGTCGCGGACGCCGGCGAGGCGCTCGGCCACGGAACGCTCCCCGCGGTGGACGTCCGTGGCCGGGAAGTGGTGCTCGAAGGCACCGAGCGTCGCGTCGAGCCGGCCCGGCGGGAGAGCAGCATCGATGGCCGGAAGGGCCTGCGCCAGCGGTCCGCCGGCCCCCCGCCGGCGCTCCCGGGCGATCCCGGCATGAGAGAGCTCGTGGATCAGCCCGAGGGCCGCGAGCTCGCCGGCGAGGGCGGGGCGATCCGGCCGGTCCCCACCCCGCGCGTGGAGGGAACGGGCGAGCCGGCGGGCGATCGCGGGGTCCGCGCTGACCAGGTCACCGCGCGCGCTGAAGAGGACCGTCTCCAGGCCGTACCGGTCGCGGGCATCCCGCCGGATCCGCAGCTCCATCGTGGCCGACGATAGCAGGGC
>JAFMJV010000051.1 GCA_017853275.1 Chloroflexota bacterium | reverse complement strand
GAGCAGGACGCTCGCGACGAGCGTGACGACTGCGGCGATGCGGCGATGGGTCATCGCACGCGGCCGTGGGTTCCGGATGTCGTGCTCCGGCTCCGCCAACCGTGGCCTCCACTACTTCGTTCCATCCGCGGCAACCCGCCCCTCACGGGCTGGCGCGGACCGGCAAAGGGTACACCGGACGACTCCACCGGGTCCAGTCGGCGAACGGGGCATCCTCCTGTCGCTCCGTGCGTGCACCCGCGCGCCGGACCGGCGACACTGGCGGTCGCCGCGGCGGGTCCGCGGACCGTATCGGGCGGGGAGGTCCCCCGTGCCATAGCCCGGGAGCGTGCGGGATGTCCGAACCGCGATCCGACCACCCGAACCTCGCACGCCTCCGTGCGCAGGTCGCATCCGGTGAGATCGACACGCTCGTCGTGGCCTTCACGGATATGCAGGGCCGCCTCATGGGGAAGCGGGTGAACGGATCCGCCTTCCTGGACGGCGTGATCGACCACGGCGTCCACATCTGCACCTACCTCCTGGGCACGGACATGGAGATGAACACGCCGGACGGGTTCGCCCTGATGAACTGGGAGACCGGCTACGGCGACTGGATCGTGGACCCCGACTGGGGGACCCTGCGCACGATCCCGTGGCTCGAGCGCACCGCTTTGGTCCTTGGGGACGTGGTGGACGAGGACGCGCGCCCGATCGCGATCTCGCCGCGGGAGATCCTCCGCCGCCAGGTGGAGGCCGCGGCCGCCCAGGGGATGGCGATCAAGGCGGGCTCGGAGTTCGAGTACTACGTGCTGACGGACACGTACGAGCAGGCGGTGAAGAAGGGCTTCACGGGGCTCGAGCGGTTCGGCCACTACAACGAGGACTACCACCTCCTCCAGGCGACGAAGGCGGAGCCGGTCCACGGCAAGCTGCGCCGGCTGATGGACCGGGCGGGGATCCCGATCGAGTTCTCCAAGGGCGAGGCCGCCGCCGGCCAGCACGAGGTGAACATCCGCTACGACCACGTCCTGGAATCGGCGGACCGGTCCGTGATCTTCAAGCACGGCGCCAAGGAGATCGTCTGGCTGGACGGGATGGGGATCACCTTCATGGCCAAGCCGGATCACACCTGGACCGGGTCGTCCGGGCACCTCCACATGAGCGCCTGGGGCGTGGAGGACGACCGGCCGCTCTTCTTCACGGAGGGCGCGCAGCCCTACGGGATGTCCGAGACGATGCGCTGGTTCCTCGGCGGACAGATGGCGCTCTCGCGGGAGCTCGCGATCTTCTTCGCGCCATTCATCAACAGCTACAAGCGCTTCGCGGTGGCGAGCTGGGCGCCGGTGAACGTGGTCTGGGGCCGGGACAACCGGACCACCGGGTTCCGCGTGGTGGGTTCCGGCAAGGGGCTCCACATCGAGTGCCGCTTCCCGGGCGGGGACATGAACGCCTACCTCACGTACGCCGCGTTCATCGCGGCCGGCCTGTGGGGTGTGCGGAACCGGGTGGAGCCGCCCGCCGAGTGGAAGGGGAACGGCTACATCGCCACCGGCTGCGACCGGATGCCGCGTGCGCTCTACGAGGCGATCCGCGCGCTGGAGGAGAGCACCGTGGCCCCGGAGATCCTGGGCCAGGACGTGGTGGACCACTACCTGAACGCCGCGCGCGTGGAGCAGGAGGCCTTCGACCGCGTGGTCCACCCCTGGGAGCGCGAGCGCTACCTGGAGCGCGGCTGACCGAGACCCCCATCCCGAGGGTCCGCCGGCGGACGGGCGGCGACCCTCTCCCCTCCCCGACCCCGTCCGGAGAGGACCACCACCGGATGCCCCGCGTCGCCTTCCGTCTCTGGCTGAAGCCGGATCCCGCCCTCATCGATACCTACGTCCGCTACCACCTGGATCCCTTCCCGGAGCTCTACGACCTGATCCGCGCCGCGGGCATCCGGAACTACACGATCTGGCTGGACGGGACCGACCTCCTCCTCACCCGCGAGGGCGAGACGCCGACCGTGGGCGAGAAGCTCCGCCCCGAGGACCCGGTCCACAAGGACTGGATCGACCACATGACGCCCTGCTTCCAGCCGCGCGTGAAGGAGAGCGGCGCCACGATGCCGGAGGAGATCTTCTCCTTCCAGCCGGACGGCGAGCACGGGGCGGACCAGATGACCTACCGCGTCCCGCTCCGCGCGGGGGCCGAGACGATGGACGCGGTGCGCCGCATCCATGCCACGCTCCCGGATGCGCTCGCCGCCACGATGCGCGAGGCGGGGATCCGCCGGCAGTGGGTCTGGCTCGAGGACGGAGACCTGTGGGTCTACCGCGAGGCGGATGACCTGGAGCGGGCGCGTGCCACCCTCTCCGCGGGCCCTGCCTACCAGGCCTTCCGGACGGCGCTCGGGCCGTACCTGGACCCCGCTTCCGCAGCCGCCGGACCCCGGGCCACGCGCGAGGTCTTCCGCTGCGACTGAGCGCGGCGGCGCCCGGGCGGGAGTACGCTTCCGCCCGCCACCGGACGGCCCCGGCCGTCTGCCACTCGACCCACGAGAAGAGGAGATCCCGATGCGTCTCGCCGGCAAGGTCTGTGTCATCACCGGAGCCGGGAGCGGCATGGGCCGCGTGGCCTCCGTGATCTTCGCGCGTGAGGGGGCGAAGGTCGTGGTGGCGGACGTGAGCGAGGCGGCCGGCAACGAGACGGTGGCCGAGGTCCGTGCCGCGGGCGGCGAGGCGAGCTTCGTCCGGGCGGACGTCTCCCGCGAGGCGGACGCGAAGGCGATGATCGACCACGCGCTGGCCACGTATGGGCGGGTGGACTGCCTGTACAACAACGCGGGGATCATGCCGGAAGGCGATCACTCGGTGATCGACACGGATGTGGATACCTGGGACCGCGTGATGGCGGTGAACGTCCGCGGCGTCTTCCTGGGCTGCAAGTACGCGATCCCGGCGATGATCGCGAACGGCGGTGGCTCGATCATCAACATCGCGAGCTTCGTGGCGATCCTCGGCTGCTCCGTCCCCCAGGACGCCTACACCGCGAGCAAGGGCGCGCTCCTCTCCCTCACCCGGAGCATGGCGGTCCAGTTCGCGCCCAAGGGCGTGCGCACGAACGCGATCTGCCCGGGCCCGGTGGAGACGCCGCTCCTGCTCGACTGGCTCGTGAAGGACGAGGAGGCCAAGCGGATCCGCCTCGCGCGGAACCCCAGCGGCCGCTTCGGGAAGCCCGAGGAGATCGTCAACCTCGCCGTCTACCTCGCCTCGGACGAGTCGCGCTGGACGAACGGCGCCTCGCTCGTGGTGGACGGCGGCATCTCCGTCAACTACTTCTAGGCGCGCCATGACCCCCACCCTGATGACGATCGGCGGCCGCCCGGCGGCCGCCCTGGACGGCGCGACCTTCGCCGTGGAGAACCCCGCCACCGGGGAGACGATCGCGCACGTCCCCTCCGCGGGTGCCGCGGACGTGGATGCTGCGGTCGGCGCAGCGCAGCGTGCCTTCGAGGGCGAGTGGCGGAGCTGGTCCGCGGCACGGCGCGGCCGGGCGCTCGTCCGGCTCGCGGACCTCGTCCGGGAGCACGCGGAGGAGCTCGCGCAGCTGGAATCGCGGAACGTGGGGAAGCCGATCTCCGGCGCCCGCTGGGAGATCGGTGCGGCAGCGTCCGTCTTCGCCTACTACGGGGGGGCGGCGGACAAGCACCACGGCGCCACGATCCCGGTGGAGAAGCCGGGCCTGGACCTCACGCTCCGGGAGCCGATCGGCGTGGTGGGGCTGATCGTCCCCTGGAACTTCCCGCTGATGATGGCCTCCTGGAAGCTGGGGCCGGCGCTCGCGGCGGGGAACACGGCGATCCTGAAGCCCGCCTCGTGGTCGCCGCTCACGGCGCTCCGGATCGGGGAGCTGGCGCTGGAGGCGGGGATCCCCGCCGGCGTCCTCAACGTGATCACCGGCCCGGGCGCCACCGTGGGTGCGGCGCTCGCGGCCCATCCCGGGGTGGGGAAGATCGCCTTCACCGGCGAGACCGGGACGGGGCAGGAGATCCTCCGCGCGGCGGCCGGGACGATCAAGAAGGTGACCCTGGAGCTCGGCGGGAAGAGCCCGAATGTCGTCTTCGCGGACGCGGACCTGGAGAAGTTCGCGCGCGAGTCGCCGTACGCGGTCTTCGACAACGCGGGCCAGGACTGCTGCGCGCGGAGCCGGATCCTGGTGGAGCGGTCCGTCCATGAGCGCGTGGTGGAGCTCTTCACGGCGGCGACCCGCGCGATGGTCGTGGGCGATCCGGCGGACGAGCGGACGGAGATGGGCTGCCTCGTCAGCCGCCGCCACCGCGACCGCGTGGCGGGCTACATCGCGGCGGGGCGCGCGGAGGGGGCGCGGCTCGTGAGCGGCGGGGAGATCCCCACCGGGCCGGCGTGGGATGCGGGGGCGTACCTCACGCCTGCGATCTTCGATGGGGCGCGGCCCGGGATGCGCATCGTGGAGGAGGAGATCTTCGGGCCGGTGGTGGCCGTGATCCCCTTCGATGACGAGGACGAGGCGGTGCGGCTGGCGAATGCCTCGCCGTACGGGCTCTCGGGCTCGGTCTGGTCGCGCGATATCGGGCGGGCGCTGCGGGTGGCGAAGGGGATCCGCTCGGGCGTGATCTCCGTGAACTGCAACTCGTCCGTCCACACCGGGGCGCCCTTCGGCGGGATGAAGCAGTCCGGCCTCGGCCGCGAGCTGGGGATGGACGCGCTCGATCTCTACACCGAGACGAAGAACATCTACATCGACCTGGGGTAGCGGGGGGCGGGACGCCTGGAGTTCGGGGCACTCCCTGATCGGTGGCGCCGGCGACCGGACGTGGCGCTCCGGGGTGCGTCCGGGTGCCGGGTTCCACAGGGCGTAGAGAATGCACGGCCACCGGGGCGCCCGCCCGGGGTCCGCGGCCTCGATCCACGCACGGTGGCGTGACGCCGCTGCGTGAGATGGGCGGAACGCGCGCTCGGAGCGTGGCGAACGGGGCGATCCGTGGCCGCGGATGCGCTCGAGGCGCGCCCAGGAGCGCGGTCTCTCTCCAACGTGTGGAAACGGGGCGTGGGCCGGCGCGGTGCGGTTTCCACTACTCGTGGACAACGGGCGGGGTTCGGAGGTCGCGGAGGGCGTCAGGGGCAGGACCGGGCCGGCCTCCGCGCGCTCACGCCGCGTGGATGAGGGGGAACGCGTGCGTGGGAACGGGCCCGGGCGCCCGATCGGGGCCGCGGACGAGCCCGGATCGCACCCCGAGAGGAGCTGCTGTCCACGGGTTGTGGAATGCGGGCACGGCGCGGCCGGCGGCGCGGGCACGGACGGCGTAGCGGGCACGCTCGCGGCCGGGGCACTCTCCGGTGTCCGGGGCACGTTCCAGGGCCGCAGCACTCCCCGCGTTCGTGGCGCGGCCGGTGGCCGCGGCACTCCCCGGGGTCCGCGCCACGCTCAAGGGCCGGCGGCACTTCCCGTGCTCGGGGCACTCCCCGCGCTCGGGGTGCGCGACGAGCTCTCGGCCCCCTCACGCCGGGCCCGCCGGGCATCCACGCGGCCGATCACCCACCACGCGATCGCCCCCACCACGAGGATCGGGACGCCCAGGACGAGGAGGCCCGCCGGCAGCGCCCCGGAGCCCGGGGCGAAGCGGAAGCCCGTCTCCCACGTGGGGAGGAGCGCCTGCGCCACATAGGGAAGATCGGAATCGACCGGTAGGGCGGAGAGGAACGGGTAGAAGACGAGGAAGCAGACGAGCGACGCGGCAAGGACCGCGGGCACCACGCGCCGCGGCGTCCGGGCCGTGACGATGAGGGCGGCCACGGGGAGCGCGAGGGCCGCGGCGATCGGGAGGAAGCCGGTCATCGGCGAGAGGCTGATCCGGAGCTCCGCGAGGGGCGCGATCCGCCCCACGACCGTGGCCGCCAGGAGGATCGTGGCGACGCCGACCGCGGCGAGGAGCGCGTCGATCGCCGCCCGCTCCGGTGCCCGCTCCCGCCGTCCCAGCCACCACGCGGTCGCGCCGCCCACCGCCACCGCGATGACCACCGCACCGAGGAGCGGCATGAGCGGCGCGCGGGCGGAGAAGCCCTGCGGCGCGCAGACGGAGGCCGCCGGATCGAGCGCGATCGTGCCGCACAGCGCCGGCGTGAGGAGCCAGAAGAGCGCGGGGAGGAAGACCACGGTGACCGCCACGGCCCGCGCCGCCCGCCAGCCGCGCGGCGAGACGCCGGCGCGGAGACGGGCAAGGAAGATCGCGAGGAGCGCGAGCGCGAAGGGAAGCACCGTGGCGTAGTGGTAGAAGAAGGCCACCCGCTCCACCCGCGCCCACGGAAGCCACTGGACCGCGAAGGCGAGGACGAGAAGGAGGAGCGCCGGGTCGAAGCGCCGCGCCACCCGCCAGACCGCCCACGCGAGGAGGGGCAGGGAGAGCCAGACCACGACCGGGTTGATCGGCATGAGGACCGTGGCGGCTCGGGCCCCATCGAAGGCGTCCATGTAGGCCCAGAGGGGCTTGAGCATCAGGGGCCAGGACCACCACGGCGTCCCCGCCCCGTGGTTCTCCCGGAGCCCCTCATGGAACGCGTACATCCGGCCCTGGAGCTGAAGGAAGGTCTCGCCGGTGTTGTCCGGCGGCCAGCCGGCGATCAGCTGCGGCCGTCCCGCATCGAGGAAGAGATACGGGATGAACGAGACCACGTAGACGATGAGCGTGACGCCCACGATCGAGACGATCGCCCAGAGGGTCATGGGGAGCGGGAGGAGCGCCTCGGCGGCGAGCGCGCGGGCGTCCCAGCGGCGGACCCAGAGAACGCCGATGCCGAGGACCGCGAGGAGGACGAGCGGGACGGCGAGGGCCGGCGGATCGGAGACGAGCGACGCCGCCGAGACCACGACCGCGGCGATCCCCGTGAGGAGGAGCGCGAGCCGGCGGAGGCGGGGATCGGCGAGAAGGAGGAAGAGGATGATCCCCGCGAGCGGGTAGAGCCCCGTCCATTTGGTCGCCGCGGCGAGCCCGATGAGGATCCCCACGAGCGGGAAGCCGAGGATCGCGCGCCATCGATGACGGGTCACCGCCCCCTGGCCCACGAGCCAGGCGAGGAGCGTCCAGCCGCCGATGACGAAGGCCATCGTCATGATGTCCGGGGTGGCGAGCCGGGATTCGGAGAAGAGGAAGGTCTCCGTGGCGATCAGGCCGGCCCCGATGAGGCCCACGATCCGCCGCCGGCTGATGAGCGCGAGGAGGAGGAAGAGGAGCGCGCCGGCGAGCGCGCCGAGGATCGCGCCCGGCAGCCGGGTGGCGAAGGCGGTCCCGCCGATCCCCACCTCCGCGACCGACCCGTCCGCGGCCACGGTGATCGCCCGCTGGCGGTCCGCGCCGGGATCGCGGTCCCGGACATCGAGCCCCCACGCCACGGGTTCCGCCGGGAGCTCCGCATCCGCGAAGACGGAGAGCCCGCGCGGCTCCACCACGTAGATCGTGGGTCGCTCGGCCTGCGCGCCGAGGACGTGGACGAGGTTCGTCGATTCGTTCCAGCGGACGTCCGTCACCGGACCGGGCATCGGGAGGGAGGCCTCGCGGAACGGGGCGTCCGTCATCAGCCCGCCGATCGTGACGAGCCCGTCCCGGGTGGCGACGTAGAGCCGCGATTCCTTGAGCAGGCCACGGGCGCGGTTCTCGTCATCCGTGCCGCGCACCAGGTCCGCTCCCAGCGGGCGCCGGTCCAGCGGGACGAAGCCGATCTGCGTGAGATCCGGCACGGAGACGATCCGGATGCCGGAGGGGATGACGAGCGCGAGGCGCGGATCGGCGTCCGTGCCCACCCAGACCGCATCGGTGAGCCCGGGGACCTCCGCCTGGCCCACGATCCCGTCCGGGCCGAGGATGTAGAGGGTCTCGCCCACGAGCGCGGCCGCTCCTCCGCCGGGGAAGGCCCACAGGCCGTCCACCGCGCCGGGGAGCTCCGCGGTGGGCTGGAAGATCTCGTCGTCCGCGAGGTCATCCAGCGTGGTCACTCCATCCGCGAGCAGGTCCAGGATCACCGTCTGGAAGCGGACCACGACCCCTTCGCCGCCGCTGATCCAGAGGAGGCCGTCGTCCGGATGGAGGGCGAGGCGGCGGATATCCGGGATCCCCAGGCGGATCTCCGGTGAGGAGGGATCGCCGAGGGGGACCGCGAGGAGCGCGTCCGGGGTCGCCGCGATCAGCCAGGACGGGAGCGGGTCGAAGCCGGCCGGACCGCCACCGGTGGCGTATCCGGGCTCGATGACCGCGTCCACCACGCGCTCGCCGAGCGATCCGGTGGCGGCCACCTCGTGCCCGCCGGTGAGCTCGATCGAGGCCGCCATCAGCTCCTTGGAGAGGGGCGGGTGGGTCCATTCGTTCGTCTCGTGGAGGCGTCCGTAGCGCCAGCCCTGGAGCCACTCGGTGGCGGCGCGGCCGTAGAGGACCTCATCGAAGTAGTAGCCGAACGGCCGCTCCAGGTGGTGGAGCCGGATCGCCCCGAGGCCGAGGAAGAGGATGAGGGCGATCGTCAGCTCGCGGCGCCCGATCCGGCCGAGGAAGAGCCGGGGTCGCGGGCGGTCCGCGGGCGGGACGGGGGAGGCGGCTTCGGCGTCCGGTACCACGTCCGGCACCGCGGTCACCGCGGACCCTCCGGCGAGGAGCGCCCCGGCACGCGCCCCCACCATCCGCACCCGCTCCCGGTTCCGGCGCAGGAGGAAGCCCGCCACGAGGAGGAGGGTGACGATGCTGATGAGCGCCCCCAGCTGCGCATCGCGCGGGACGAAGCGCTGCTCGATCCGGTGGGTGCCCGCGGCGATCGGGATGACCTGGCCGGACCAGAGCTCGCGGGCGGTGACCGGGACGCCGTCCACGGTGGTCTCCCACCAGGGATACCAGGAGCGGTCGATGAAGAGCCAGCCATCCCGGGGCGCGGTCACCTCGAAGCTCCCGGATCCGTCATCCCGGGCGAGCGTGGCCGCGGGAACGGCGGCAGCCACCGCCGCGGCCGGATCCGCCTCCGTCCGCTCGGGGCGGAGGAGGCTGCCGGGCTCGGCGCCGGGGACCAGGAGCTCGGCGGGGAACCAGAAGGGGCCGGTCTGGACGCCATCGATGCGGCAGAGCCGTGCGGCATAGGGGTCCACGCGCCCGATCTCGACGCCGGCCGGACAGGGGAGGTCCGCGAAGGTGACGAGGAGGTCGATCCCGATCGCCCGGGCGAGCCCGACATCCGGGACGCCGGAGCGGAAGATGTCCACGACCTCCTTGCCGGGCGCCAGCTCGAGCGGGATGAACGGGTGGATATCGCGGATCCCGTTGGCGGCGAGCTGGTTCGAGAAGCCGAGCCCGGGCTCGTTGACGAGCGCCACACGGTTCGGTGCCGCGGCCTTGATCGCCACGACGAGCGGGTCCTCGGCATAGGTGAAGGCGGACGCGGGCCGCAGCGCGTTCAGGCCGGGGATGAGCAGGAGCGGGACGAGCGTAAGGACGATCGCGGCGCTGCGGGCGGCGGGTCGCCGGAGGCGCGACCCGATGAGCCAGATCGTGGCCGCACCGAGCGCGACCTCGAGGACGAGCGGGAAGGGGCGGGAGAGGGTATCCGCAGCGAGCGCGGTGATCGCCTCGGCCGGAGCGCCCGCACCCTGGTCCCACCAGGTGCGGACAAGATCCGCGAAGAGGGCCGGGAACCCCGAGGCGATGAGGCTGACGAGCGCGTATCCCGCGACGAGGATGACGAGCAGCGCGCCGGGGACCCACGTGGGCCGCGGGCGGCCGAGCCGGGCGACCCCGAACCCTGCGCCGATGGCGAGGAGGAGGCCAACGAGGAGGTAGGCGCGGACGGGATGCCGGAGCCCGTTGATGAGCGGGATCTCCGCCCAGATCGCGGGACGGAACGCCCCGATCACGGGGATGAGGATGAGGACGATCGCGGGCGCGATCAGCCAGCGGGCGCGCCGCACCCGCAGACCCACCGCCGCGAGCAGGAGGGCGGGGAGGCCGAGGTAGGCATAGGACTCGAGGAACCCGAAGACGCTCCCCGGGTGCCAGGTGGCGACGAGGTCCCACTCCGGTGAAGCGGACGGGACGAAGGCGTTCGCAAAGGCGAAGCCGAGGAAGTCGAAGGGGGTGGCCGAGTACCGGAAGAGGACCCCGAGGTCCAGCCCCTCCGATCGCACGGAGAGCGGCGTGAGGACAGCGTAGGGGATGAGCTGGACCGCTCCGATGAGCGCTCCGACGATCCCGAACACGAGGACGTAGCCGACGCCTCGAACGGAGCGCAGTCGGACGAGGATGACGACGATCGCGAGGACGCCGGTGAGGAACCAGGTCGGGGGGTGGGAGGCGAGGGCCTGGATCCCCCAGAGCGCCCCGGCAGCCAGGACCGCGTTTGGGGCGATCCGTCCGCGCGACCAGGCCAACGGGAGCACGACCCAGGGGATCCACGCGTACGCCGTGAGGACCTCGGTCCACTCCAGCTTGGCCACGATCCCGCCGGAGGCGGCCACCAGAACCGCCGTCGTCACGGCGGCCGCGCGGACTCCCGTGAGACGGAGCACGAGCAGACCCGCGCCGGTCCCCGCGAGCACGAGGTGCGTGAGGCGGATGACGTCGAGCGCGGAGAGGGGCGGGAGGAGGTGGAGGACCCAGTACGGGGCGTAGAGGAGGCCACCCTGCCCCTCGGCATAGACCGGGTAGCCGAGCCCCATCGCGTCGTGCCAGAGCGGAAGGCCCGCGCGGACGATCTCCTCGTGGAGCCACGCGGCGAACGGGTACTGGACGTGCGGCAGGTCCCAGTTGAAGAGCCACCCACCGCCGAACCCGGAGAACCGCGTCGCGATGAGCGCGGCGATCGCGCTCACCCCCACGAGGATGAGGACGGACCAGGCGAGCGAAGGACCGGGCAGGCGCCCCTCCCGGAAGCCCGAGGCGATCCGGGTCAGGCGATCCGGTCCGGCCGGCGGCGCGACGGCCGCCCCGCCATCGAGCTCGGGAACCTCCTCGGACGACTCCCCGCCACTCTCCCCGCCCGGGGTCGGAGGCCGGCGCCACGCCGCCCAGATCGGCCAGGCCATGACGGGGATACAGGCGAGCGCCGCGATCGTGACCACGAGCGGGGTCCGGGCGAGATCCACGAACGGCAGGGTGCGCATCTCCACCGTCCCGTACCCCCGGAAGGGCAGGGAGAGGATCGCGTGCATGTTCACGAGGAGGACACCGCTCGCCGTGGCCAGCCACGCCCACCAGGCGCGCCCGTACGGCAGGAGGAGGATCCCGGTCCCCACGGCCGCGAAGAGATAGCGCTCGTGCACGCGCGTGGGGAGGATGAAGAAGGCCGCGGCCAGGGTGACGGCGGCGATGAGGATCGCCTCCCGGTCCTGGCGGCGCCAGAGGAAGGCGATCACGGAGATCAGGACCGCGAGGAAGGCGAGCCCACCGATGAGCGAGGCAGGGAGACCGAGGATCGGGAGGGTGTCGTAGGTCCACTGGTAGTTGCCGCCGATCGCGGTGGTCAGCGGCGTGGGGCCCACGAGCGCCCACGGGTTGTAGGCGTTCGCGGTGAGGACGCCATAGGAGGCGGCCGTGGTGGAGACGAGGGAGAGGAGCCCGGCGATGTCGCCCACCACGGGGATCCCTGCCAGGCCGGCCGGGGCACGCGTCTCCAGGTCGAAGGGGACGGCGATGAGGAGGAGGACGATGAGCCCCGCGATCGAGCTCGTGACGATCCGCAGCGGACCCTCCAGGTCCTGATCGGCCCACCAGCCGCGGAGATCGCCCAGGCGGGGGGCCGTGAAGGGTCGCTGCGGCCGGCGGAGGTGGCGGCGGAGGAGGACGACCGCGACCACGGGGAGGAAGACGCCGAACTGCGGCTTGATGAGGACGGCGGCCATGGCCGCGCCCGCGGCGAGCTCGGGCCGTCGGTCGATGAGCCAGATGAGCGCGAGGGCGCCTACGAGAACGCCGACCGCGTCCACCTGCCCCCAGAGCGCGGTCTCGTACCAGGTGACGGGGAGGAAGAGGAAGACGGCCGCCACCGTGACGCCCCACGCCTCGCCGTGCCAACGCCGGACGGCGCGATAGAAGACCCAGGCCACCAGGAGGTCCGCGATGATCCCCGGCAGCTTGATCCAGTACGGGATCGCCTCGGGCGCCGCGCCGCCCAGGAGCCCCGTGGCCACCTTGACCGCGATCCCGTGGAGCCACAGGACCCACATGTAGCCGGGCGTGTAGTCCGACCACGCGACGTTCGTGTAGAAGCCCCACGGACCGTGGTCCGCGAGGGTGAGGCTCCACTGCCCGAAGAGCTTGATGTCCGACCAGAGCCCGGACTGCGGGAAGACGACGAAGGCAAGGAGGAACCGGAGCGCGAAGCCCGCGATCAGGACGACGAGGATCGCGGGGACCACCCCGCCGATCGTGAGGCGTGGCTCCGGGCCCGGCGGCGGCTCGGGGATGACCGGCGCATCCGGCTGCGGCTCGTCCATGACCCCGGGTGCCTGGGGCGGGCTGGACGTGGAGAGGGCCGGCGCCCGGCGTCCGCGCGGCATCAGGCGGTGAACGACCCGGAGGAGGAGGCCGATGAGGAGGAGGTTCCGGAGGAGGAGCAGAACGACAAGCAGCGGCTCCTGTCGAAGTAGCGCCTCATAGCCGATCGGGACGATGAGGATCGTGAGCACCGACACCGCGAAGAGCCCGATCTGCTCCCGCCGCGGTAACAGCACCGCGAACGGTAGCAGCCAGACGAGGTACTGGGGGCTGAAGACCTTGTTCGCCACGAGGAGGAGGAGCATCGTGGCGGCGGCGAGGGTGAAGAGCAGGGTGAGGCGGACGCGGCGTGCATCGGTCGCGGCGGACCGCCCCCGGAGCCAGGCGAGGAGCATGAGCCCGGCGATCCCCCCGAGGAGGAGGAGATCGAGCAGTCGCATGATCGCGCCGCTCAGGTCGGAGGTCACGTACCAGGAGAGGGCCGTCTCCGACCAGGCGACCCCCGTCTCCATCACTCCCAGCAGGTCGCCGGCGAGGAGGAGCGAGGCACCGATGCTCTCCACCTGGAGCTCCCGGTTCGCCTGGAGGCGGAGGACGGTGAACGCCCCGTCACCGCCGACCGCGACGGCCAGCGCGACGACCACCAGGCCGGTGACGCCGGCGCCCAGCAGGACCCGGATCGCGGCGGCCCGACCTCGGGCACCGGCCTCCAGCGCAGCGAGGACCGGCACGAGGAAGACCGGGGCGACCTTGACCAGGCCTCCCACGGCAAGGAGCACCCCTCCGTCCGCGAGGCGCGCACGAGCGAGCAGCGCGACGCCGGCGACTGCCGCCAGCACGGCCACCAGGTCGAAGCGCCACGCGACGATCGGCGCGATCGGGAGGATGAGCAGGGACCACGCGGCCAGCACCCGATAGACGAGCCGCAGGGGGTGGCCGCGCACGATCCAGGCGAGGACGAGCGCGATCGCTCCCGCAGCGAACGCATTGAGCCCCACAAAGGCCGCGAGATATCCGTCACCGGAGCCTCCGAGGACCCCGGGGAGGAGGATGGGAACCAGCGAGGCGGGCGGGTAGTAGAGGGCGAAGTCCCGTCCGGGGATCGCGCCCTGGGCGACCTGGTCGGACCACGACCGGAAGAGCTCGACATCGCCCACGTGGAGACCGAGCGGGATCCCGATCACCCCCCCGAGCGCCACGAGCAGCGCGGGAAGCAGGATGAGCCCGACGGTCCGAGCGTCCGCCCACCATCGCCCGGACGGTGCTCCGAGTTCCTTCGCGTCGCTCATCCGGGGGACGATAGCCCGTCCCGCCTGAGGACCGCACCGGCCGCGCGCCGCGCACTTGCTACCATCCACCGCATGACGAACGCCGCCCGCTCCGTGTCGCGCGCCGGCACCGGTCTTCGCCGGCTCGGCCTGCTCGCCCTCGTCCTCGTCTCGGCACTCGCCGTCACCGGCTGTACGAAGAGCGAGGCCCAGCTCTCGTCCGAGGCGCTCCAGCGGGGCGTGGAGGCACACAACGCGGGCAGCCTCCAGGAGGCGCAGGACAACTACGAGCAGGCGCTCCGCCACGACCCGGCGAACGTGATGGCGATCTTCAACCTCGGGCTCGTGGCGAGCCAGCTCGGCGACCCGCGCGAGGCGGAGAACCGCTATCGCATGGCGCTCTCCACGGATCCGGACTACGCCCCGGCGCTCTGGAACCTGGCGCTCCTGCGGATCGATGCGGGCTCGCTCCCGGAGGTGGTGGACCTCCTCCAGCGCTACGTGCTCGTGCGCCCGAACGAGGCGAGCGCCCACCTCCGGCTCTCGCAGGTCCTGGCGCAGCTCGGCCGCACGGAGGAGGCGGCCGTGGCGCTCGCCCGCGCGGCGGAGCTCGACCCGTCGGTCGTGGCGCCTCCCGTGGCGGGTTCGCCCGCCCCGTAGCTCCGGGGCTCGGATGCAACGAGGGGTGGCCCCCCGTCTGCTAGCCTACGGGGTGTCGTGTGGTCGGCTATGGGTCGCCGACCGGTCCAAGTCCGCCTGTTCCGTGGCAGGCGGCACCGGAGGTCACAGATGAGCCGTTGGGCTGCAGGTCTCACCCTGACCGCGAGCGTCGCGCTTGCGGTGATCCTTGCGCCGTCGATCGCGAGCGTCGCCCACGAGGGGATCGGGGGGTCGGACAAGCTCCATCTCTGCGTCGCCGGGAACAAGGCGATCTACCTCTCCGTGGCGAACCCTTCCCGGCAGTGCCCGGATGGGCAGCGGCCCAGGCACTTCACCATCGCGGGCGCCCCGGGCGCCACGGGCGAGCAGGGCCCCAGGGGTGATACCGGCCCGGCCGGCGGTCCCCAGGGCGATACCGGGGACCAGGGTCCTCGCGGGGATACCGGGGACCAGGGTCCGCGCGGGAATACCGGCCAGCAGGGTGACACCGGCCTGACGGGCCAGACCGGACCGGTCGGCCCCCAGGGCGACACGGGCGCGCAGGGTGACACCGGCCTCACGGGAAACACGGGCCTCACGGGCGACACCGGCATCCAGGGTGTCCAGGGCGACACCGGGATCACGGGCGCCACCGGGCCGCAGGGGAGCACCGGCCTCACGGGCGACACCGGCATCCAGGGTGTCCAGGGCGCCACGGGGATCACGGGCGCCACCGGACCGCAGGGGACCACCGGCCTCACGGGCGACACCGGCATCCAGGGTGTCCAGGGCGCTACCGGGATCACGGGCGCCACCGGACCGCAGGGGAACACCGGACTGACCGGAGCGACCGGCACGCAGGGCTTCCAGGGGGTCCAGGGCAACACCGGGTCGACGGGCCCGCAGGGTGCGACGGGCCTCACGGGTTCCACGGGCCCCCAGGGGAACCAGGGTGACACCGGCCTCACGGGCTCCACCGGCCCGCAGGGGACCACCGGCCTCACGGGCGACACCGGCATCCAGGGGAACCAGGGCGACACCGGCGTGACCGGTCCGGTCGGTCCGACCGGACCTGCCGGCGGGCCGACCGGAGATACGGGGCCGGCCGGAGATACGGGGCCGGCCGGTGCCACCGGCCCGGCTGGTGCCACGGGCCCGGCTGGTGCCACGGGCCCG
>JAFMJV010000050.1 GCA_017853275.1 Chloroflexota bacterium | reverse complement strand
CCCGATCAGCGAGCGAGCGACGGATCCGCCGGGAGCTCCCAGCCGGCCGTGACCCGGGCCACCGCGGCCGGGTCCGGGCGATGGGCCATGAGCCGCGCACGGAGCGCGGGATCGCTCGCCGCATCGATCGCCGTCAGCGCGAGGGCGAGCGCCCCGTCCGCGATCGCGCGGTCCGCGGAGGGCGTGCCGCAGGCCGCCGCGAAGGCCGCCTGGTGGTTCACCGCCCCGCCGGCCTCCACGCCGATCATCGGGTGGATCGTGGGCACCACGTAGGAGACGTTCCCCATATCCGTGGAGACCGGGCTCACCGGCGGCTCGCTCGTCCGCCCCAGGGACTCGATGTGACCGCGGTAGAGCCGGGCAAGGTCCGGGTCATGGCGCACGTCCGCGAAGAGGACGTCCTCGCGGATCGTGAGGGTCGCCCCCGTGGCGAGCGCGCCGGCCTCGAAGCAGCGCCGGACGAGGCGGGTGAGCTCCTCCAGGCGGTCCAGGTCCAGCGCCCGCACGAACCAGTAGCCCTCGGTGTGGTGGGGGACGATGTTCGCGGCATCCCCGCCCTTGGTCACGATCCCGTGGACCCGGTCCGTGGAGAGGAGATGCTGGCGGAGGAGGCCGATCGCGGTCTGGGCGACCACGAAGGCATCCGCCGCGTTCACGCCGAGGTGCGGGAAGCCGGCCGCGTGCGCCTCCATCCCGGTGTACTCCACGTTCAGCCCGCGGATCGCGATGATCCGGGGCTCCGCCTCATCCCGGGGCCAGGGGTGGACCATCATCGCGGCGTGGATCGGGTCGAAGCGCCCGTCCAGGATGAAGCCGACCTTGCCGCCGGAGGTCTCCTCCGCGGGCGTCCCCATCAGGTGGACGGTCATCCCCAGCTCGTCGGCGACCGCGGCGAGCGCGATCGCCGTCCCCACGCCCGCGGCGCAGATGACGTTGTGACCGCACGCGTGGCCCACCGCCGGCAGGGCGTCGTACTCCGCGCAGACGGCCAGGTGGAAGGGGCCGCTGCCGGCGACCGCCTCGATCCCCGTGGGCATCCCCGCGACCCCCTCGGTCACGCGGAAGCCGCGTGCGGCAAGAAGGTCCGCCACCCGCCGCGCGGCACGGTGCTCACGGAGGCCGAGCTCCGGGTCCGCGTGGATCGCGTGGCTGAGCGCGACGAGCGTCGCCTGCTCGCGCGCGAGGACCTCGCGCACCGTCGTCCTCGGATCGACCCCGGCCATCACGGCGCTCCCTCTCTCGCCGGGGCGCATGCCGCCGGACCGGGCTCCAGTATCGCCGGTCCGCGGCCCCGCAGCGCCGAGGTGCACCCACGCACCGATGGGGCTTGCATCCTCCCCCGGGATACGCTAGGTTGGACGGGTAACCAGCCCGGCACGCCGGGCGACACAACGGCCGGCAACACGATCACCTCTCTCACGGCTCCCGCGAGACACACGGTCGCGGGATCCGGCACGAGCAAGGAGTGGTCGTTCTTTTTATGTACACGGACAAGATCCTCACCTGCAGCGACTGCAGCCAGGAGTTCACGTTCACGGCGAGCGAGCAGGAGTTCTACGCGGATCGCGGCTTCTCGGAGCCCCGCCGCTGCGGCCCCTGCCGCCAGTCCCGCAAGGCCCAGCGCGGCGCGACCGGCGGCGGCGCCGGTGGTTACAGCTCCGGTGGCGGCGGCTACAGCTCCGGCGGTAGCGGCTTCGGCTCCGGTGGCTACAGCTCCGGTGGCGGCGGCGGCTACGGCGGCGGTTCCCGCGGCGGTGGCGGCTACGGCGATCGCGGCCCGCGCGAGATGTTCGACGCCACGTGCTCGGACTGCGGCCAGACCGCCCGCGTCCCCTTCCGCCCCACGAGCGGCAAGCCCGTCTTCTGCAACGACTGCTTCGCGAAGCGGCGCGGCTAGGAGCCGGAGGGGTCGCAACGCGGCCCCCACACGACAGGACCCCCGGGGCATCGCCCCGGGGGTCCTTCGTTTCTGCCGTTCGGGGCCATGGCCTCAGCGGCCGGCGTCACCCTCCAGGCCGAGGAGCCCGGGGTCCGGACGCTCGGCGCGGGCGGGGGCGCGGCGGACGCCACCCTCGCGGGGGTTCGGCGTGGCGGGCGGCGGGGCGGGGACGGGATCGTCCGCGGACCGGTCGCCGGCGCGCATCATGCGCATCTCGCCGTCCACGGAGGCGCCTTCGTGAAGCATGAGGCGGACGGTCTCCACCTGGCCGGTGATCCGGCCGCTCGGGCGGACCTCCAGGCGGTTCCGGCAGGTGAGCGTGCCGGTCACCTCGCCGGCCACCACCGCCTCGTCCACCACGATCTCCGCCTTGACCTTGGCGCCCTCCTCCACCACGAGGGTGGCGGCCTCGATCCGGCCCTCCACGCTGCCGAGGATGCGGATCGCCTCCGTCGCCTTGATCGTCCCCTCGAAGCGGTCCGTGCGGGCGATCACCGTGCCCGCGGCCAGGGCCGCCTGGAGGGCGGGGCCGGGGGTGGAGGCCACGTCCCGCACGCCGGTGACGATCGCGACACCGCCGGTGGGCTCGGGGCGCGGCGGGGGTCCGGACGGACGCTCCACGGCGGGCGGAGCCGCAGGGGTGGGACGGCCGGCGGCCGGCTCCGTGGCAGGGACGGGGGTGGTGCCCGGGACGGGCGAACGCTCGGGGTTGCGGCTGAACATGCGGTCCTCCTCGATCTCCGGGGCGGCGGGGCACGTCGCCGGGACGGGTGGTGGTGCGAGCGATGAGTCTAGCGCCGGTGGTAGGGGAGCCTGGATTCGAACCAGGAACCAGCCGGATATAAGCCGACCGCTCTGACCGTTGAGCTACTCCCCCGTGCGGCCGATGCTAGCACCGGCCGCCGGCCGGACCCACCTTATCCGAGCGCGGGCCGGAGGATCTGGAAGCAGATGACGAGCGCGAGATAGCAGATGGGGACGGAGGCGAAGAAGCCGAGCACGGCCGCCCAGGGCGAGCGGGCCCGCTCCGTCCCGGACCCGGTGGGGAGCTCCACCCAGCGCCAGGTGAGGAGGCTTCCGGCGGTGATGACCACGACCACGTAGAGCGCGACCGCGAGCCCGCGCTGGTCGCCGCCGGGGAGCGCCATCCGGGGGGCGAGCCAGTCGTAGGCGAGGAGGAGGATCCCGCCCACGGTGGCCACCGCGAGGTTCGCGAGGACGGCCCGGACGATCGGCGGCGGCGGGTTCCGCGCCTGGCGCCAGCGGATCTCCAGCTCGGAGCGCTGCCGCGGCTCCGGACGAGGCGCGTGCGGGTCCTCGGGATCGCTCACGGTGCCTCCGGGGCGGCGTCCGGGCCGGAGAAGACGACGAGCGCCGGCCGGCGCGGCAGGCTCTCCGGGGTGTGCGCGGCGATCTCCGCCACCGCAGCGGCGAAGCGGTCGATCTCCGCGTCCGTGGTCCATGCGCCGGGCGAGAGCCGGAGCGTCCCGGCGTCGGTGTCCCGCCCGACGATCGCGAAGACCCGCCGGCCGAGCTCGTCCGCCGCGTCATCCGCATCCCAGCCCGCGATCCGGACCACGAGGAGCGCCGCGCTCGCGGAGAGCGGTGCCTGCACGGTCACCCCGGGGATCGCGGAGAGCGCCGCGTGGAGGCGCGCCACCGCCGCGGCGGTCCGCTCGTGGACCCAGGGGAGCCCGGCATACATGAGGAGCCAGCCCACGCTCCGGCCGAGACCGAGGGCGCTCCGGCGCGGAAGGGGGTCCACGATCGCGCGCAGGCGCGCGGGCCCATCGGGATCCCGCAACCAGGCGGCCGCGCTCCCGTCCGGACCGAGGAGCCAGCGGTCCGTGGCGAGGACGATGCCGTCCGCCCCGCTCGCCGGCGCATCCACGGGGAAGGCCCCCGCGAGAAGGGTCGCGTCCAGGAGGAGCCGGCCTCCGGCGCCACGGACGGCGGCGGCAAGCGCGGGGATCTCCACGCGCGCACCCGTGTCATCCCGGACCGCGGGCGCGACGACGCGCGCGCCGGCAGGGAGCGAGGTTCCGGAAGGGAGCTCCGCGGCATCCGGAAGCGCGGCACGGATCGCGGTGGACAGGCCGCGCTCGAGGCCCGGGTGGAGGAGGAGCGGCGTCCCGGGGAGGCGCAGGGCCGCGATCGCGGCGAGAGTGACGGCCCGCAGACCGTCCGCCACGACGACCGTGTCCGGAAGCGCCCCGAGGATCGCGGCCACGACGCCCGCGGCCTCCTCGCGCCGGAAGGCGGCATCTGCGGGATGGTCCGGCCCGCCGCGGCCGACCCGCAGCTCGTGGGCGTCCGCCTCCGTGAGCGCGGCCGCGGTCTCGGCGAGCGAGGGGCCGGCCGTGGCCGCGTCCAGGTGGATCCCCGCGCCGGTGGGCGGCAGGAGCGCGCGGAGCGCGGCGACCGGGTCGCGGGGCGGGGGAAGCGCGGACATCGCGGACATCATCGCACCGGGGGGCGCGGGTGGCCGCGGGACCCCACCGCGGGCTTGACGGCGGGCGGCCGGAGGCGCCACGCTCCCGGCGACGCTGCTCGCACCGCATGCGCGCCCCCGAGGAGGATGAACCCGGATGATCCGCCGCACCCTCGCCCCGGTCCTTGCTGCGCTCGTCGCGGCGGGTCTGCTCACCGTGCCTGCCCTGGCGGCAGGGCCGGCGGGCGACCTGGTCACCGCCCCGGCGATCTGGGTGGATGGGGACGGCCGCGCCGGCCCGGACGGCTGTGACGACCGCGGGAAGGCCCAGCGGTCGGTCCAGGACGGCGTGGATGCGGCCGGTGCGGGTGGGCACGTGTGGGTCTGCCCCGGGACCTACCGCGAAGCGGTCGAGATCGGGACGCCGGGCCTCACGCTGGCCGCGGTGACGCCGTGGACGGCGACGCTGCGCGAGCCGAGCCTCGTGACGGACCAGGCCCGTCCCGCCGGGAAGTACAAGGGGGTCCTCGCGGTCGTGGGTGCGCCGGGTGTGGTCGTCCGCGGCCTGCGCGTCTTCGTGCCCCCGCAGCTGGGTGACGGTGGCTGTCTGACCTTCGGGCAGGGGATCGTGATCCTCGAATCTCCGGGCGCGATCGTCCGGGGGAACCGGGTGATCGGGGGATCCGGCGAAGCGTCGGCGCGCTGCGGCCTCACGATCGGGATCTCCTCCTTCGGCTCGCCGGGGACGCTCGTGGGCTGGAACCTCGTCCGGAACTTCCGGATCCTCGGGATCCTCGTGACCCAGCCGTTCCCGATCGGCGAGGCCGATGCGCCGGTGCGCGTCCTGCGGAACTCCGTCCACTTCGACCACACCGGGGTCCTCTGCCCCGCCCTCTCCCCGTGCGCCGCATCCTCACGGGACGCTGCGCGGATCCGGGGCCTGGAGCGCGCGCGGCCGGCAGGTGGACTCCTCGGGATCTTCCTCTTCTCGGAGGGGATCGTGGTGGACGGCGCGATCGGGATCGTGCGCGGGAACTACGTCGCCGCGGACGCGACGCGCGCCGGCCTGAACGGCGGGATCGACGCCTACGACGCCCTCGTGGAGATCGAGGAGAACGTGGTCCGGAAGGCGGAGATCGGCAGCTACCTCCAGGGGAGCGCCGGTCTCTATCGTGGGAACGTCCTCACGGGCGGCACCGGGAGCGGTCTCCTCCTGGACCCGGGCTACACGGACCCGTGCGGCGTCGGTGGCCTCGGTGCCTGTACGGCGGACGCGGAGATCTGCGCCGCCGGCTTCGGGTGCAGCCCGCTGAACCTGCGGGTCGTGGAGAACGAGGTCCACGGCTTCGGCGGGGACGGGATCGTCACGTATGACTCCGGGGACCGCTTCGTGCGCAACGACGCGCGACGGAACCGGGGGATCGACTGCCGCGAGACCGTTCCTTCTCCGGTGACGATCGGCGAGCCACGGAACACGTGGATCGGGGACCTGGGCCGGGACGCGGACCCCGCAGGGATCTGCAGCCTGCCGCTCCGCTAGGCGAGCACCCGGCGCGCAGCTGGGCGCGCCGGTCAGTCGGCCCCGGGGACCATCCGGACGGTCATCCCGACCCAGCGGCCCGGGGTCATCACGACGCGCATCGGCATCGCCATGATCTTCGGGTCGCCGGGGAGCTCCAGGCGGGCACCGGCGAAGGTCGCCCCCTTCACCCGGACGCTGATCCGGCAGGCGCCGGCGGGGAGCTCGCGGAAGCGGAAGATCCCGGCGTACCAGGTCTTCATCGTGCGCGGCGGACCGCAGCCCTCGATGGTCACGATCGCGCCTTCCACGCCGCCCTCGCCGAGGTCGGTGGAATCGCCATCCGCGTTCCGGTCGATGCGGATCATCCCCTCGATCCGTCCCGTCCCCTTGGCGGGGCCGCTCCACGCGGCCGTGGGCTGCGGGGTGGGGGCCGGGGTCGCGGTGGGGGCCGGGGTCGCGGGGGCGACGGTGGCCGGGGGGTTCGTGGGGAGGACCACCGGGCCGATCGCGGGCTGAGGCGGAACGGGGCGGATCGTGGGCGGAGGCGGCGTGGAGCCGCCGATCGCCGGGGCGATCGTGGGTGCCGGAGTGGCGGGACGCGCGGTCGGCGCGGGGGTGGCCGGACGGACGGTGGGGGCCGGGGTCGCCGGGCGTGCCGTGGGCGGCGTGGTGGGGGTGGCCAGGGCCGGGGTCACGGCCGGAGGCTCGCTCGCGGCCGGCTGCGGCGGGACCGGGGTGGCGGGCCGGGCAGCCACGACGACATTCAGCGTGGAGCCTGCGGCGACGCGCGCCCCGGGGGCGGGGTCCTGCTCGATGACCGTCCCCGCGGTGACGGAATCGGTCAGGCGCCGGGTGGCGGACGCGGCGAGACCGGCGCGCTCCGCGAGCTCCGATGCGGTGGACCAGGGAAGGCCGACGACCGCGGGGACGATCCGGCGGGCGGGCGGCGTGACGACGGGGGCCGCAGACGGGAGCGGGCTGGCGTCCACGATCCCGGCGGCGATCGCGGTGGGGCGGGAGCGGCGGCGCGGGTTGGCGTCACCCTTGCCGGTCCGGTCCGGTGCCGCGGAGGCGGTGGGGAGCGCGGCGGTGGGGCCGGTCTCGGGAGAGAAGGGGGCGAAGGTCGCGACGAGGGCGCCGGCGACGGCGAGGACGCCGATGGCGGCGGCAGCGGGGAGCGCGATCCGCACGAGCGGGCGGCGCGGCGGGCGCGAGACGGCGGCGAGGGCGCGCCGCTCGGCGGGCGACCGGTCCTCGAGCGGGGTGACCGGCTCGGCGGTCCGGACGACGCGGAGGCCCGTGGCGTCCGGCGACTCGGTGGGCGAGGTGGCCATCCGGCGGGCGGGGGCAGCGCCGGCCACCGGTGCAGGGAGAGGGGCGGTGCGGACCGGGGCGGGGGTGGGCTCGGGACCCGCGATCTCCTCGTCCGTGAGGCGATCCACGATCACCCCGGCCTGGAGGTCGAAGCGGCCGCCGATCCGGGGGGCGAGACCGCGGAACCAGGCCTCGTCGCGGCTCCCGGGCATCAGCTTGCGGCGCGACACGATGATCGCGACGAGCTCAAGGGAGCGCTCATCGATCGCGATGTAGCGGGCGACCCGCTCATCCGATCCCGTGATCTCGACCGGACGGTAGCGTCCGCCGATCAGGGCCTGGTCCACTGCGCCATCACCTCGCGTTCCGAACACGGGACAGCGGACCGTGGACCCTCAGCGACCTCCGGGCATCAGTGGAGGCCGGCGAAGTCCGTGGACCGCCGCACGCGTATGGACCGAACGGTCGTTCGACCCGCTCGGGATGGGCACGGGCGGAAGGATAGACGGTCCGTCAAGGTCGCGCCAGCCGCGTGCGTCACGGGGTGGGCGCGCCGGGGGCGGCGAGGCGGACGCGACCGCCTGCGGCGAGACGCTCGTGGAGGGCGCTCACGGTGGAGAGACGGTCCGCCTCCGCGGCGCTCTTCTCCTCCCGGATGCGGACGATCCGCGGGAAGCGGAGCGCGTAGCCGGACGCGTGGCGCGGGGAGCGCATGACGACATCGAAGGCGATCTCGACGACGACCGCGGGCTCCACGACCCGGTAGCGCCCGTGGCGCGAGAGGGTGTGCTCCTCGAACCAGCGGGTCATCTCCCGGATCTCCGCGTCCGTCAGGCCGGAGTAGGCCTTGCCGATGGTGACGAGGCGTCCCTCGGCGGCACCCGGCCGGTCATCGATGACCGCGAAGGTGTAGTCCGAGAGGACCCCGTGGCGGCGGCCGTGGCCGGTCTCCACGCCGACCACGACACAATCGAGGGTGGCGAGCGGCCGCTTGAGCTTCAGCCACGCGATCCCGCGCCGGCCGGGGGTATAGCCGCTCTCCGGGTCCTTGATCATCAGCCCCTCGTTGCCGCGCGCCCGGGCAGCGGTGAAGGCGGCATCCAGCTCCGCGGCATCCGCGGCGCGCTCGAGGAGGGTGAGCCCGAAGCCCGGTGTCCCCGCGAGGCCGAGCGCCTCCAGGCGTTCCCGGCGCTCCCGGAGCGGTGCGCGGAGGAGGGTCGTGACCGGCGCGCCGGCGCCCGGACCGAGCGCCAGCGCATCGAAGGCGACAAGGATCGCCGGGACCTCCGCGAGGAGCTCCGCCCCAGGCCGCTTCCGCCCGAGCCGGGCCTGGAGGGCGTGGAAGGGCAGGACCGCCCCGTCCTTCCAGCCCACGATCTCCCCGTCCAGGATCCCGTCCCAGGGGAGCGCGGCCGCGGCGGCCACGACCTCCGGGAAGGCGTCCGTGATCTCCTTCAGGTCGCGGCTCCAGAGGCGGACGATCGCGCCCTCCTTGTGGAGCTGGGCGCGGATCCCGTCCAGCTTGTCCTCCACCCAGACCGGGGGCGTCATCCGCGCGAGGACCTCGGCCGGGTCCGCAGCCGCCGTGGCGAGCATGCAGGTGAGCGGCCGGAAGAGGGCGAGCGCGGCGTCCACCAGCCGGTCCGCGCGCGCCAGCCGGGCGGTCTCGCCGAGATCGCCGGTGCACATCGCCGCCCAGGCCACCGCATCCGCGGGGCGGCCGAAGGCACGCGCGATCGCCGCCTCCAGGTGGCCATCCCGGAGCCCGATCCGGAGGTCGCCGGAGAGGACGCGGACCACGCCCCAGGCCACCGGCGGCGGGGTCCGCCGGAGGAGGTCCGCGAGGAGCGCCGTCCGAGCCGCCGTCCCGCGCGCGCCGGCGATCGCATGGAAGGCCGCACCGACCTCCCGGAGCGTGGGGACGGGACCATCCGGCGCGTGACCGGCACCGGCGAGGAGCTCCTCCACGGCGGTCCCCATGTCCGACGAGCGGTCATACGCGGCGCCGAGGCTCCCCTCCCCCGTCCCAGCGACCGCCTCCGCCGCGGCCGCGATCGCCGCCCAGCCGAGACCGGTGGCGCGCGCATCGGAGCCCGACAGCGGGTGGGCGCCGAGGAAGGCGATGGCGAGGGCGAGATCCTCCTCCGGGAGCGCGGCGAGGTAGGCCGCCACGGCCTCCACCTTCCCGGTCCGGCTGGAGGTGGCGGCGACGGCGCGGGCGAGGGCGCACCAGCGGTCCATGCGGGCGATGGTAGCCGCGGTCCGGGCGCACGCCCACCGGCGCGGTAGCATCGCGGCGTGACGAGCTTCGCGGAGACGGATGCCTGGGATCCCCCGGTCCTTGCCGGGCGGCTCGTCGTCCTCCGCCGCCACCGCGCGGAGGACCTCGGCCCGATCCTCCGCTGGTACGCGGACCCCGAGGTCGCGCGGCTCACCCGCTACTCCGTCCGGCCGATGACGGACGAGGAGGTCCGGCGCTACTTCGAGACGCGGCTCCTCTCGCCGGGGGCGCTCGCCTACGGGATCCACGAGCGGGGGACGGATCGCCTCATCGGCCTCACGACCTTCAGCTCGCTCGACCCGGAGAACGGCTCCGTCCTCTTCCACATCACGATCGGCGAGCACGACCGCTGGGGGCACGGGTACGGGACGGAGGCGACGGAGCTCATGCTCCGGCTCGCCTTCGAGCGCTTCGGGCTCCACCGGGTGGGCCTCTCGGTCTTCTCCTTCAACGAGCGGGCGATCCGGTCCTACACGAAGGCCGGCTTCGTGGTGGAGGGCCGGCTGCGCGATGCGATCGCGCGGGACGGGCGCTGGTGGGACGAGGTCCAGATGGGGATCCTGCGGGACGAGTGGCTGGCCGCCCACGCGATGCCGGCACGGACGGGAGGCTGACCATGGCGAGCACGGGACCGGCGGCGGAGGCGGCACGCGCGGAGATCCGCGCGCTCATCGAGGCGAAGGGCCACGCCACGGAGAACGCGCGCGCCGCGGTCGCGCGCCTGGAGCAGGCCTTCGCCGATGGCGCGCTCGTCCGGACGCCCTTCCTCGACCAGGCGCTCGGCGACCTCATGGCCGCGCTCGAGCAGGACGAGGGCCAGAAGCTGGGCGGGAAGAGCGCGGAGGCGGCGCGCTTCATCCTGCGCGCGGTGGACCGGGCGCTCGACGCCGCCTGACGCGCGGCCCGCGCCGGGGATGACCTCGGCGCCCACGCATCGGTCCCAAGGGCACTGGCGGGGCACCCGCCGGGCGCGCACGCTCCGGATCGGAAGAGCCCCCATTGCCCCCATCCCCGCACGGGGAGGTCTCCGATGGGACGAAGCTGGACGACCCCGGGAGCCCGGCATCATGCCGCCCGGGCCCACCACCACGGCGCCGGATCCGCGCACGGCGGAGCGCACCACCACCGGCACGCCCGCCGCCATGCCCGCGCCCATCCGCACGCCCATGCCCATGCGGTCGCGCTCCCTGCGGCACGACCGATCCCGTTCGTGGCGTGGCTCGCACTCCTCGTCGCGCTCGCGCTCTCGGGCGCGATGCTCGCCGCGAGCGTCCTGCCGGCACGCGGCGCGGAGCCGGTCATCGGCTTCCGCTCGGACGGGGACGAGATCGCGGGCTGGCACTGGCTGCGCGATCCGCTCGGCCGGGCCACGGCCACCTGGTATGTCCACGGCGCGCGCACCGGTGAGCCGATCGTCCTCACCTTCACGCTCCTCGCCACGGACCGCGCGAGCGGCGGGCCGGGGATCGACGCCCGCGTCTGGGTCACCGTGGGCCCGCTCGCGGACGGCGCGACCGCGCCCGCCACGTGGGGCCCGGAGCTCGTCACCTTCCCGAACGTCGCGCCCCCGGACGACCCGGTGGGATACGCCACGGAGGGGACCCTGACGATCGATGCGTCCGCGATCCCCGCGGACGCTCCCGGGATCTGGGTGCGCATCGCGCGGCGCGGGCCGGACGAGCGGACGATCGTCCGCCACATCGCGGCGCGCCAGGAGGCGCTCACGGTGAGCGGGATCGCGGACGGGCTCGTGACGCCGCCACCCACGGTGGCTCCCACCGTCGCGCCCACCGTGGCCCCCACACCGACACCCCTCCCGACCCGGACGCCCACCCCCACGGCCACCCCGCCGTCCGGGCCGCCGGACGGCATCCCCACGATCGTGGCCCTCGGTGATTCGTATATCGCCGGCGAGGGCGGGCGCTGGGCGGGGAATACCGGCGGCTCGTGGACGCTCATCGATGCGCTGGGGAGCACGGCGTACGACCAGCCGCAGCCGGAGGGCGCGATCGCGGGCTGCCATCGCTCGGCATCCGCGGAGGTCCACATCGCGGACAACCCGTATGGGCCGGCCGTGGAGACGGTGAACCTCGCCTGCTCGGGCGCCACCACGGAGACGCGCGTGACCGCGGGCGGCGACAAGCCGGGGATCGACCGCTGCCCGGACGAGGCCTACTGCCCGAACGCGACCCTCCCGGGCCAGGCGACGCTGCTCGAGGCGGTCGCCCGCACGCACAACGTGAAGCTCGTCGTGCTCTCCATCGGCGGCAACGACTTCGCCTTCTCGTCCATCGTGGAGACCTGCGCGAACGACTACGTCTTCTCGTCCGCGCTGGCGCCGGACTACTGCCGGGATGACGCGTCCGCGCTCGCGCACCTCACGGACCTGAACGCCTACCTCGTCCGTCAGCGGCTCGTCCTCGCCTACACGGCGGTGGAGGAGTCGATGGAGGCGGCGGGCTACACCGCGGCGGACTGGACCCTCCTCGTCCAGACCTACCCTTCGCCGCTTGCGACCGGGTCGCTCCTCCGCTACCCGGAGACGGGCGGTGTCTTCCGCCTGGATGCGGGCTGCCCCTTCTGGGACGAGGACGCGGACTGGGCGAACGGGGTCGCGCTCGCCCGGATCGAGCAGACGATCCGCGAGGCGGTCACGGCCTTCGGCCGGCCGAACGTGCGGATCATGGACGTGAGCGGTCTCTTCGACGGCCATCGGCTGTGCGAGACGGGGGTCAGCCTCGTGGGATCGTCCGGCGGTGCGGCGACCTGGGAGGCCGCGGACGCGGTGGACCGCTCGGAGTGGGTGGTGGCGATCCACGCGATCTTCAGCTCGGGCGGCCTCGTGGACCTGCCGGGCTCCGCCTACCAGAAGGTGGAGTCGTTCCACCCGGGGACCTGGGGCCAGCTCGCCCTCCGGAGCTGCCTCCGCCAGGCGTGGAACAACGGGGCGGTCCGCGGCGGGACGTGCGTCCCGGACCAGGACGGTCTCAACGACCGCGGGGAGCCGTACGTGCGGCTGATCCCGGGCTGAGCCGCGGCGTGCAGGGTCGCGCGACCTGAATACACTTCGACGCATGAGCTTCCTGCGCGGCCCGCGGCTCTCCGCGGAGAAGAAGGATCGGATCCCGCCCGGCCAGTACTACACGGAGAAGTGGCCGGTCCTCCATTACGGCTCGGTCCCCAGCACGGACCTGCGGACGTGGAACTTCCGCGTCTGGGGCGAGGTGGAGGAGCCGTTCTCCATCACCTGGGCGGAGTTCAAGGCGCTCCCGCGCAAGGAGGTCCACACGGACATCCACTGCGTGACGCGCTGGAGCCGGCTGGACGTGGACTTCTCGGGCGTGGCGATCCAGACGGTCCTGGAGCGCGCCCGGGTGAAGCCCAGCGCGCGCTTCGCGATCGCCCACTGCGAGCAGGGCTACACCACGAACATGCCGCTCGAGGTCCTGGACGACGACGACGTCCTCCTGTGCGACACGGCGGACGGCGAGGAGCTCACCCCGGATCACGGCTACCCGCTCCGCCTCCTCGTCCCCAAGCGCTACTTCTGGAAGAGCGCCAAGTGGATCCGCGGCATCGAGCTCGTGACCGAGGACCAGCTCGGCTTCTGGGAGCGCTACGGCTACAACAACAGCGCCGACCCCTGGAAGGAAGAGCGCTTCAGCGGGGAGTAGGGGCGCGTTTCGAGGCGCGTCAAGTGGTCATGAGTCCGCGCCGGCCGCGCCACTGCGTGCGATCGAGCACGCCGGCGAACGATCACGATACCGACCGTTCGCGATCCTTCCGCTGCCGCGCGGTCTCGAGAGAGCCGTTGACCGGGATGGTCCCCACGGCGCCACCGAGGCCGAAGCCGGCTGGAATATCGACGTAGAGCGACTCCGCGGCCCCGGGTTCGACGCGATAGGTCTCGTGGAAGATCCCGACCGCCCGGCCGCTGCCGGCCGAACGTCGATAGAAGGCGGTCCATGCGGGTCGATGCGAGTGATCGGCAGCGTTCGCGAACGCTTCGAGGGCCTCGAAGCTCCGCCAATAGGTCACGACCATGACCGTCCGGCCGGACAGGTAGGTCTTGGCTCCGAGCATTCCCAGCGCAGGATCGACCCCGAGCTCGTGGAGCATCCGCGGCATGGCGATGAAGGCGGGGAGCCAGCGGCGAACGCTCCGCAGCCGGTTGATGCGCATCCCGACCTGGAACACGACGACGGGTTCACGCACGTCGGCCAGGACGCGCTGAGGGTTCGGCATGCAGTCCGCTCCCGCTGGGAGATGATGTGTACGACGTTCACATCCTGCCCCAATGATGTGTACGGTGTCAACATCACCTACCATCCGGTTCGTGCAGCAGAGGCGATATCACCACGGCGGTCTGACCGAGGCGTTGATCGAGGCCGGTCTGGTCGCGGCGGCCACCGGTGGCCCTGGCGCGATCGCCGTCCGTGACCTCGCCGCGGCGGTGGGAGTCAGTCCGACCGCCGTCTATCGGCACTTCCCATCTCTGGCCCACCTCGTCGCCGCGATCTCTCAGCGTGCCCGGGAGCGCCTGGGCACCGGTCTCGAAGATGCCGTTGCCGCCGTTTCGGTCGCGGACCCCGTGACACGGGCGTGGGAACGGCTGGCTGCGACCGGGCGGGCGTACGTGAGGTTCGCCATCGACGAACCGAACCTCTACGCGATGGCCTTCGTGGCCTGCGGCGTCCCTCCGTCTCGCCCGGACTCGCCCGATGCGTGGTCGGTACTCGTCGGCGTTCTCGACGCTCTCGATCGAGTCGGTCAACTCGCACCCGAGATGCGCGTCGCAGCACCGCTCATCGCCTGGTCGGCGGTCCACGGGGTGGCCGGCGTGCTGGCGATGCCGTCGGGCGGTCAGCTCGATCCCGACACGGCGGTCGAGCAGGTGGTCGGAGCCGTGCGCCGTGCGATCGAGGTTCGACCCGCCGATGAGCTCGGTCTGTGAATCCGGCGCTATCCCTTTCGTTGGTGCTGACGAGCGCTTCAGCGGGGAGTAGGCCGTAGCCTCGCCTTGTCGTTGCGTTTTTGTGACTTAGCGCGCACCATGGGCGGATGGAGCGTGACGACGAGCTGCTGACGACCGGGGAGGCTGCGGCCGTCCTCGGGTGCTCGCGGCAGCATGTGACCGACCTGTGCCGGAGCGGCGCCCTGCCGTTCCGGACCGTCGGGACGCACCGCCGGATCGCTCGGTCGGATCTGGTGCGGTTCGCGGCGGCCTCGCCGCCGGACGTGCCGCGCGACATCCTCCGCCAGCAGCTGCGATCGCTGTGGTTGCATCGAGCCGTGGCGGGCCGGCTTGCGGCGGATCCGGATGGTGTGCTGGCGATCGCGCGGGCCAACCTGGAGCGAGCACGGGTCCTTCACCCCCGGAGCGGACCGTGGATCGATAGGTGGACGGCGGTCGTGGACGATCCGGAGCGGGTGATGGAGCGGCTGACGGCGCCGGACCCCGGGGCGAACGAGCTGCGTCAGAACTCGCCGTTCGCGGGCGTCCTCGACGAGGCGGAGCGGGCGCGGATCATGGCTGCCTTCGCTGATTGGTGGCGGGCGACCCATGCGTCGTGAGCACCTCGCGCACCTGCTGCGGGCCGCGTCCCGCGTGGTCGACCGGCGCGACCTGCTCGTGGTCGGCAGCCAGTCGGTGCTCGGGACGTGGGACGAAGAAGCGCTCCCGGAGGCAGCGATCGTGTCCCTGGAGGCTGACCTCGCCGTGTTCGACGATCCGGATGGCGAGCTGGCCGATCGGATCTCGGGCGCGATCGGCGAGCTGTCCAGCTTCGACCAGTCCTTCGGGTATCACGCCGACGGCGTCGGTCTGGAGACCGCCATCCTGCCCGCGGGCTGGCAGGAGCGACTGATCGTCTTCGACCCTCCGGACGCGGAGCCGGGTCGCGGTCTATGTCTGGAGCCGCACGACTGCGTTGTCTCGAAGCTGGTCGCGGGTCGACCCAAGGATCGTGCGTTCGCCGAAGCCCTGATCGACGCCAGGCTGGTCGATCCGAGGATCCTGCTCGGCCGGATCGAGCTGCTGGATGACCGCGTGCACGCGGGCGATCGAGATCGGCTTCGGGCGTGGGTGCGTGCTCGTCCGAGGCGATGACCGTTCGCTAC
>JAFMJV010000103.1 GCA_017853275.1 Chloroflexota bacterium | reverse complement strand
ATCCACGGGGATGTTCGGGTGGTACGACACCCCGGGGACCGGACGGGGTCGTCAGACCGGAGGCCGGCGGGCGACCGTGCGCTCCTCCTCGATCCGGGCGATCTCCTCGCCGCGCTGGTTGCGGCCGCGGATCGTCCGCTCCACCCGTCCGGTCGGCGCCCCCGGCGCAGCGTGGACCGCGTGGATCTCCGATTCCGCGACGAGGGTGTCGCCCGGGAGGACGGTCCCGGTGAGGCGGATCGCGCGCCAGCCATCCAGGGCGCCGGTTCCGCCGAGCGCAGGCTCCGGGGTCCCCGGGGCGGCAAGACCGATGACGATCGCCGCGCTCAGCGCCCCAAGGACGATCGGGCGGCCCCACGCGCCGCGCGCCGCCGCATCCGCATTCCCGTGCACGTCGCTCGCGTTCTGGCTGATCCAGGCGAGCCAGACGTGGTCCGCCTCGTCCAGGGTCCGGCCGCCGGGATGGTGGATCGTGGCGCCGGGGATCGCATCCTCGAGGAACCAGCCCCGGTCCCCGCCGGGCCGGCGCTCAGAGCCCGGCAAGGATCCCGTCCGGGTCGTCGTGGGGCTGGCTCCGGACCCAGTCGGCATCCACGAGGTGACCGAACCCCGGCAGGTCCGGGAAGGGCTCCATCCGGCCACCCGCACCCAGGACCGGCCGCGGGAGCGGGTCGTCCATGGGGTGGACACCGGTGAACGGGATCCCCCACTCGATCGGGACGTCCGGGAAGCCCCACGCGCCCAGGACCTGGGAATGGACGTGGGGGAACATGTGCGGCGCAAACGAGAGGCCGGCGTCCAGGACCTGGTCGATGATCCGCCGCCCCGCGGTGATGCCGCCCATGCAGGTGAGGTCGATGCGCACGACATCGACCGCCTTCGCGAGGATGAGCGCCTCCGGGTAGTAGATCCCGCCCTGCTCGTCGCCCTGGCAGATCGGCACGCTCGTGCGGTCGCGCAGCGCGCGCAGCTTCCCCGCGTCGCCGGGCGGGAAGACATCCTCGAACCAGCCGAGCCCCACGTCCGGGACCGAGTTCACGAAGTCGGCCGCGGCCTCCACGTCGTCATAGACCCACGCGGCATCCATCCCGATCCACGCGTCCGGGGCGGCGGCACGCGCCGCGCGCAGCCGGGCCGCCGATCGCTCGGCCGAGCCGCCGGTGGGCGCCTTGAAGCGCCGCCAGCCCTGCGCATAGAGCTCGGCGGTCTGGGCGCCGGTCTCGGCGGGGCCCATCGTGCCGGGTGGATAGCCGATGATCGCGGTCGCGGGCATCGCCCGGGTGGTGCCGCCGAGGAGCCCGGCGATGGAGAGGTCGCGCCGTCGCGCCGCGAGGTCCCAGCAGGCGAGATCGACGATGGACAGGGCGCGCAGGCCGATCCCGGCCGCGTGGGAGGCGAGGGAGCGGCGCCAGGCGAGCGTGTAGGTGGCCTCGCGGTCCTCCACATCCGTCCCCACGTAGATGCGGGCGATCGTCTTCCGGATCTGCTCGGCGACCGCCCCGTCCCGCGTGAGCGTGTAGGCGTAGCCGGCCGGGCCATCGCCCGCGCTCACCTTCACGAGCGCGAACTCGCGGTGGTGCATCACCCAGGCCCCGAAGATCACCGGGGCCGGGAGGGTCGCCTGGATCGTCATCACCTCCACGGAGGTGATCGGGGTGCTCGGCATCACCGGCTCCCCGTGGTCGCGGCGCCGTGGGCGCGGACGTGCTCGGCGAGGGCGGGCCCGGTGAGGGCCCGGATCGTCACGCCGGAGGGACGCCGCTCGCCGGGCGCGAGGGTGAGGAGCGGGCCTGCCGCGCGCTCCTCGGCGCGACCCCGCATCCCGCCCGTCCCGGGCTCGAGCCCGGTGAGGTAGAGGCCGGGACGGAGCATCCGCCACTGCCAGAGCCGCGGCAGCTCCCGCGGGTCGTACTCCACCGACACGCCGATCCCGTCCGTGGGGGCGTAGGCGGGGTTGACGATGGCGATCGAGGCGCGCGTGGCGGCGCGGTCCGCCAGGCGGTGCTCGAAGACCATCGGGGCGATCCCCTCCTCCGGCGGGACGAAGGACGCGTGATCGGCGAGCGCGGCGGCCGAATCCGCGTTCAGGGGGATGACGTCCGCGGGCGGGGCGAGGAGGCGCGCGCTCGCATCCACCACCGGCCAGCCGATGTTCACGTGGTAGAGGAGCATGAGGATCGCGGGCGCGTAGCCGCGGTTCTCCACCTCGTCGCGGACCTCCACGACCGGCTCGCCGGCCGGGAAGCGGAGCCGCCGGTGGAGGACCAGGTCGTTCCCGTAGACGTCCGTCTCCCGGACCTCGCCCGCCACCTCGGCCACGAGCCGCCCCGCCTCCTCCACGACCCGGTGGGTCACGTTCCGGGCGGGGATATGGGAGATCCGGCCGTGCTGGCCGTGGCGGATCCCCTCGTCATCGCACGCCGGACCCACGTTCTGGAGCCCGCACGTGACGAGGAGGCCGCCATGGAAGGAGCGCAGCCAGGCCGTCTCATCGAAGTGCGCGGGGGCCACGATCCCCGTGGAGCTCTGCCAGGCGAGCGGCTGGCCCAGGACCCAGGCGGGGCCCAGGTCGAGGCCGCGGTCCGCGAGGACGAGGGCGGAGAGGCCGCCCGCGACGCGCACGTCGATCGCCCGGACGCCGTCCTCGTTCCCGTCCGTGAGCCGGACCTCGCGCGTGGAGACGACCTGGGAGCGGTCGCCGACCCGCCGGCGCAGGTCCTCGCCGCCGTATCCGCCCGGGTCGCGCACGTCCTTCCTCCCGGCGCTCATGCCGTCTCCGTGGCGGAGGCACCCGCGCTCGACGCCCACGCGCCCTGGGCCATGAAGCCACCGTCCACGCACAGGTACTCGCCGGTGATGAAGCTCGCCTTCTCCGAGGCGAGGAAGAGGACCGCCTCGGCGATATCCTCCGGCCGCCCGATCCGTCCGACCGGGTGGAAGTCGCCGTAGCGGCGCAGGTTCTCCTGGAGGTCGCCGCCCTCGGCCCGCGCGGAGGTCCGGACCATCTCGGAATCGATCGTGCCCGGGCAGATCGCCGTGACGCGGATCCCCTGGCGGGCGTAGTCGAGCGCCATGTTCCGGGTGAGGGAGAGGAGGCCGCCCTTGCTCGCCGCGTAGGCGGGGACGCCGGGCATCGACTGCAGCCCCTGGACGGAGGCGATGTTCACGATCGCCCCGCCGCCCTGGGCGCGGATGCGCGGGATCGCCGCCCGGCTCATCAGGAAGGCGCCCTTCAGGTTGACGTCGATGATCCGGTCCCAGACCTCCTCGGGCATCTCGTCCACGGGGTGGTACCAGCCCATCGGCTGGATCCCCGCGTTGTTCACGAGGATGTCGAGGCGGCCGAAGGCGTCGATCGTCTCGGAGACCATCCGCTCCGCGTCCGCGGCGGACGAGACATCCCCGATCGTCGCGATCGCCCGGCCTCCCGCGGCCCCGATCGCACGCGCGAGCGTGTCCGCGGCGGCACGGTCCACGTCCGCGATCGCGACCTGCGCGCCCTCGCGCGCGAAGCCCTCCACGATCCCCCGGCCGATGCCGAGCGCGCCACCGGTGACGATGACGGCCTTGCCCTGG
>JAFMJV010000102.1 GCA_017853275.1 Chloroflexota bacterium | reverse complement strand
CCCGCCTGCCCGGGATGGGGCCCTCGGCCCTCCACCGCACCCGCGACCCGGCCCACGATCGGGTGAAGCCCGTACGGAGGAGTCACCCATGCGCCACGTCGTCCTCGCCCTGATCCTTGCCCTCGGCCTCGCCGTCCCGGTAGGAGCCGCCGCCGCGGATCCCTCGCCCGCGACGGGAGCGTGGACGATCGCGGAGCTGCCGCCCGTCGCCGGAACGGACGCGAACGTCCACGACGTCGCGGCCGGCCCGGATGGCCTCGTCGCGATCGGCGCGCGGATCACGAGCGGCTCGGACGGTCCGCTCTTCCCGGCTGCGCCCGAGCTCTGGACGAGCGCCGATGGGATCACCTGGACGCCCGTCGACCCGGAGGGCTCCGGGGTCGTCCTCGGCTGGTACCGGCCGGTCCTCAGCGGGCCGGAGGTGGGCCTCATCGCGGTGACGCACGGACCGTCCGGCTTCGTCCTCGTCGGCCGGAGCGCGCCGAGCCGCTCGTCCGCCCCGCGGATCTCCACCTGGCGCTCGGTGGACGGGATCGCCTGGGATGCGGCCACCCCGGAGGTCTTCCCGCCCGCTGCACGCCCCGGGGCGCTCGTGGGCACGCCCACCGGCTATCTCGCGGGTGGCGTCGTCTACGGGCGCCGCGCCCCCCTGGCGGCGGTCTGGGTGTCCGCGGACGGGCTCCGCTGGACGCGCGCCACGGCCGAGGAGGGCTTCGGGGTCGGTGGCTATATCGACACGATGGAGGACCCGGCATCCGGCGGCATCCGCTCGCTGGCTCCCTACGGCGACGGTGCGATCGCGACCGGCCTCACCTGCTTCCCCTCGTTCGACAAGGAGAGCATCTGGGCCTGGTCGGGCGCCTGCTGGGGGACGGCGTGGCGCTCGGAGGACGGCCTCCGCTGGTCCGCGAGCGAGGCGCCCCAGACGCATGGGGAGATCGGCCAGGTCGCCACGCTCGGCACGCGGGTCGTGGCGACCGTCGTCGTCTGCCACACCTGCCCGCCCGCGATCCTCGTCTCGGATGACGGCGCCGCGTGGAGCTTCGCGTACGGGGCGCCGGTCGGCGGTGGGCTCGTGGAGCTCCTCGCCACCGGGGATGGCTTCCGGGCGCTCCTGCTCTCCGGGGACGGGACGCTCGCCGTCTGGGCCTCCCCGGACGGGAGCGACTGGACCGAGATGGCGCCCCTCCCTCCGCTCCCGGCCGGCACGACGGCGGTCCGCCAGGCGGCGATGACCGCGTCCGGCGAGCAGCTCGTCATCGTCGTCGCGGCAGAGGGGGACGGGATCCGCTCCTTCGCGATCACGGGCCCGGCCGGCGGCTGACCCCTCCCGCGGGAGGCGTCCGGACGTGCCGCCTCCCGCTACCCTCTCGGGGTGCCCACGGACCTCCTCGTCCTCCTCGTCTCGCTCATCGCGGGCGGCTTCGGCTCGATGGTCGGCATCGGCGGCGGGCTCATCGTGGTCCCCGTCCTCACGACCCTCCTGGGCTACGAGATCACCGTCGCGGTCCCGGCCAGCCTGATCGGTGTCATCGCGGTCTCGATCGGGGCGGCCGGGCCCTTCCTCCGGGCGGGGACCGTGGATCGTGCGCTCGCCCTCCGCCTCCTCGTGGCGACCGCCGCCGGGGGCCTGGCGGGTGGCCTCGCCGCGGCCTTCCTGGACGCCCGGGCCCTCGCCGCCGCCTTCGCCCTCCTCCTCCTCTACGTCGCCCTCCAGATGGCGCGCCCCGTCCGCCCGCGCACGGGAGCCATCCCCACCGAGGACGCCGCGGCGCACACGCGCTCCTACGTGGAGCCGGTCACCGGACGGCGGCTCGGCTACACGCCGCGGCGGGTCGGCGTGGGCGCGGCCCTCGCATCCGTCGCCGGCGCGGTGAGCGGCCTCCTCGGCGTGGGCGGTGGCGTGATCAACGTCCCCGTGATGACGCTCGTCATGGATGTCCCGATGCGGGTGGCCACCACGACCTCCACCTTCATGCTCGGCGCCACGGCCGCCGCGAGCGCGATCGTCTACGAGGCGCAGGGGCGGCTCGACCCGCTCCTTGCCGCACCCGTCGCGCTCGGCGTCCTTGCCGGGGCACGGGTCGGGGCGCGGCTCTCGCGCCGGGTCCCGCCTGCCGCGCTGCGTGCCGCCTTCGTCGTCATCGCGCTATGGTTCGCATTCCAGATGACCCTGAAGGCGCTTGGATGAGCCAGCTCCCGCTCGCGTCCCATCTCGCGACCCGCCGGATCCTCCGGGCCGGGTCGCTCCTCGCCGCCGCAGCCTTCGTCATGGCGCTCGTCCTCCGTGCGGCGGGGCGGCCCGTGGGGAGTGGCGCCGCGCTCGACCCCGGCTCCGTGGCCGGCGCGATCCTCGCCCTCGACCCGTGGGGCTGGGCGACGCTCGGCGTCCTCATCGTCATCGCGACGCCGGTCCTCGCGATCGCGGCCACCGGCCACGAGCACCGCGTGGCAGGCGACCGGCGGAGCGCCGGGCTCGCGGTCGCCGTCCTTGCGGTCCTCGGTCTCTCGCTCGCGATCGCGCTCTCCGCGCGCGGTGTCGCGGCGGCCGAGCCCACGCCCTCCCCCGCGGAGCCCACCGGCGCGCCCTGGATCATCGATACCGACCTTGGCGGCGACGACATCATCGCGCTCGTCCTCGCCGCCCGGACCCCCGGGTTCCGGATCGCCGCGGTCTCGGCAAGCACGAGTGGCCTCGGCAGCTGTGACCGCGCCCACGTGGCGATCCGCGCGATCCTCGTCCTCATCGAGACGCCGGACGCCGAGCGCATCCCGATCGGCTGCGACCGAGGCGCCCCGCTCCAGGGTTACGGACTCTTCCCGGATGCGTGGCGCCGGGAGATCGCCGCCCTGCTCATCGGGTCGATCGAGGAAGCCGGGGGTCCACCCCTCACGGACGAGGACGACTGGAGCGCGGCGGATGCGACGCATGTCGTCGCCGAGGCGCTCCTCGGTAGCGACCAGCCCCTCCCCGTCCTGGAGCTCGGGCCGATGACGGCCCTTGCGCGTCTGCTCGACGCCGACCCGGCGCTCGCCTCCAGGGTGGAACGGGTCGTCGCGATGGGAGGCGCCTTCGACGTGCCGGGGAACGTCCGCGTCCCCGGCTTCACGGAGATGATCCCCAACACGACCGCCGAGTGGAACCTCTTCGCCGACCCGGTCGCCGCGCAGATCGTGGTCACCTCGGGCGTGCCGGTCATCTTCGTCCCCCTCGACGCCACCCGGAACGCGCCGCTCCGGGCCCCCTTCCGCGCGGCGATCGAGGCGCTCGCCGACGAGGGGAGCATCCCCGCACGACTCGTCCGTGCGGTCCTCGACCGAGCGGTCGACCCCGCTGCCGGCGAGTACTACCACTGGGATCCACTCGCCGCTCTCGTCGCCACGGGCGCGGTCCCGTGCAGGATGGAGGACCGGACGGTGCGGATCATCGCCGACCCCGGAGGCGTGGTCCCCGGGCATGAAGCAGACCGGGATGCGATCCCCTGGACGGACTGGCGCGGCGCCCTACGCGTGAACCTGGACGCGGCGACCGCCGGGTCGATCGTGGATGACCCGTCCGGGACGACCGTCCGTGCCTGCATGGACGCCTCCGTGGATCGGTTCGAGGAGTCCGCCCTGGAGCTGCTCGC
>JAFMJV010000101.1 GCA_017853275.1 Chloroflexota bacterium | reverse complement strand
AGGACCGGGCCCGGCGCGGGCTCCCAGGCCGGGAAGACCGCGTCCACCGGACGTCCGGCCATCGCCGCGATGACGGCGGGGACGGTCGTCTCCGCGATCGACCCGTCGGCCACCCGGCGGCCGTTGCGCAGGATCGTGTAGCGGTCCGCGATCTCCACGACCTCCTCGAGCCGGTGGGAGACGTAGAGGATCGCGACCCCCCGTTCGCGCAGCCGGCGGATCGTGGCGAAGAGCTCGCGGGTCTCCGAGTCGGTGAGCGCGGCGGTCGGCTCGTCCAGGATCAGGAGGCGGGCGTCCACGGAGAGGGCGCGCGCGAGCGCGGTCATCGTCCGCTCCACGGGGGAGAGCCGCTCCACGTCCTGGCGGACGTCGATCTCGCGCCGCCCGAGGGTGGCGAAGAGCGCCCGCGCCTCCTTCTCCAGGACGTCCCGGCGGACGACACCGAGGCGGGCGGGGAGCGGGCGGCCGAGGAAGACGTTCTCCGCGACCGAGAGGCCGGGGACCGTGGCGAGCTCCTGGAAGAGGGTGGAGACCCCGATCGCCTGGGCCGCGTGCGGGGAGCCCGGGGTCAGCTCGGCCCCGGCGATGCGGATCCGGCCCGCGTCCGGGGTGACGACGCCCGCGACGATCTTGATGAGGGTGGACTTGCCGGCGCCGTTCTCGCCGAGGAGGGCATGGACCTCGCCGGGCGGGATCTCGAGGTCGACGCCGTCCAGGACGAGCGCATCGCCGTAGCGCTTCGTGAGGCCGGTGGCGTGGAGAGCGGCCGGACGCGTGGGGACCGGGGCGGGGGTGGCGCCGTGGATCGTCGTGGAAAGGAGCGTCATGCGGGAGGGCCGGCCACCCCGGTCAGTAGCGGTGGAGGGTCATCACCCCGCCGACCCG
Source organism: Chloroflexota bacterium (assembly GCA_017853275.1). Lineage (GTDB taxonomy): Bacteria > Chloroflexota > Limnocylindria > Limnocylindrales > CSP1-4 > JAFMJV01. Next base: position 2,792 of record JAFMJV010000101.1, on the reverse strand, counting down.
GTTGAACATGAGGAGGCCGATCGGGATCCCCACGATGACGACACAGAGGAGGTAGGCGATCAGGAGCCAGATCGCACCGAGCCACCAGCCGACGAGGACGAACCAGACCGCGCGGATGAGGAGCGGCGCCTGGGCGACCGAGCCCTCGATCGCGACGAAGCGGCCCGTGCCGTCCTGGAGGACGACCGAGTCCCCCTCGGAGCGCGGCCGGAGGGTCATCGCGGTGGGGATGAGGTTGAAGAGGACGAAGGCGACGGGGAGCCCGATGATCGTGATGCACAGCGCATAGGCGATCGTGATCACCACCCCGCCGAGCCACCAGCCGACGAGGATGAACCAGAGCGCGCGGATGAGGAGCCCGGGGCCGCCACCCCCACCGACCGTCACCACCTGCGGACCGTTCCACTGGCCGGACATCGATCTTCCTCCCGCTCACCCGCACGCGCGACGCCGGCGGCGCACGCGGACCCGCCGGGACGATACCCCATGAGCGGCTGGGGGCGAGGGGCGGAGCGCCCGGCGCTATCCGCCGGGGGCCGGGCTCGGGCTCGGTAGCGGCGTCGGCGTCGGCGTCGGGGACGGGGTCGGGGTGGGTCCGGGCGGCGGGACGGGGACGATCGCGACCCGCTCCCCTTCCCAGGGCGCGCGGTAATCGCCATCGCGGACGGGGAGGAGGAGGTCGATGAGGGTGGCGCGGTCGAGCCAGGTGTGGGGCGCCGGGTCCGGGACGCGGAGCCCCTTCCGGCGTGGCCAGAGGGGCCCGGCGATCCACGCGCCGGTCACGGTGGCGACGCCGTCCCGGGGATCGCCGGTGGCGGTGAAGCCGGTCATCACCCACGCATGGAGCCCGCCGCGGACGACGAGCCCGGCGGGCAGGCCGGTGAGCCGCATCCGGCGGGCCGTCTCGTCGAGGAGACGTCCGGCGGCGCCGGCCGCGAGAACGGTATATCCCTCCCCGGGGAGGTAGCGGTCCGCCGCGGCCGCCCAGCCCACCGCATCCGTCCCCCGGTACCGGCTCGATCCGGGGATGAGGTCGTGCTGCTGGGCGAAGCGGAGGTAGCGCCACTGACGCTCGGCGTCCCGCTCGCTCCGGCCGAGGGCGAGGTTGCGCATCATCTGGACGCTCGCGCCCACGCACCAGTAGAGCGTTCGCTGGGAGGCGAAGGCGCCCGGCCGCCAGGTGTCGAACCGGAAGTCACCTCCGTCCTGCGCGGCGGCCGGCGCAGGCAGACCGAGGACGAGAACGAGGAGGATGAGCAGAGCGGATCGGCGCGACACGGCGTGGACCATCGGGGCCGCACGATAGCACCCGTCCCGGACCGCCCCTGCTACCCTCGCGGGCACAGAGGGAGGGGAAGGGAGAGCGATGCCGATCGATCCGCAGATGGCTGCGGCCGTGGAGCGCCTCGCGGCGCCGCCGAGCCCCGGTCCCGCGGGGGAGAGCCCGCTCGCGCTGCGCCGGCGGATCTTCCGCGAGCGCGCCCCGTGGTTCGCAGGGGAGCCGGTCGCGCTGGCCACGGTGGAGGACGTGACGCTCCCGGGCGCGGCCGGTCCGATCCGCGGCCGCCGCTACGACCCCACGGGCGAGCCGGGGCTCCCGCTCCTCGTCTATGCGCACGGTGGCGGGTGGGTCGTGGGCGACCTCGATTCCCACGACACGGTCTGCCGGATCCTCGCCCGCGAGGGACGCTGCATCGTCCTCTCGGTGGACTACCGGCTCGCCCCGGAGCACCCGGTCCCGGCCGGCCACGACGACGTGGACGCGGTGATCGGCGCCCTCGGCTCCACCCTCTCCGTCCGCGGCTGGGACGGCCGGCGGCTGGCGGTCGGCGGGGACAGCGCGGGTGGGCATATCGCGACGATCGTCGCCGCCCGTCGGAGGGATGATCCGCGGCTCCGCGGGCAGCTCCTCATCTACCCGGTGACGGATGCGCGGACCGACACCGAGGGCTACCGCCGGCCGGAGCTCGGCGTCACCCTCACCGCGGCGGAGATGGTCTGGTACTGGGAGACGGCCTGCCCCGACCCGGCGGTCCGAGCCCTGCCGGAGCTCTCGCCGGCACGACGGGCGGATCTGGCCGGGATGCCGCCCACCTTCCTCCTCGTCGCGGAGCTCGACCCCCTGAACCCGGAGGGGATCGCCTTTGCGGAGGCGCTCGGTCGGGCCGGGGTCCCGGTGGAGCTCGTCCGGGCGGCGGGGCTCGGCCACGGGTTCGCACGGATGACCGGCGCGATCGATGAAGCCCGTCGCCGGATCGACGAGGCGGGGGCCTTCCTGCGCACGATCTTCGCCTGAGGCTGCCGGGCGGCGGACCGGCCCGCTACCCTGTCACCCGTCAGGCCGTCCGAGGAGCGAGGAAGAGGAGAACGATGAGGATCCGGCAGGCCGTGCTCGCGGCGATGCTCGCAGGGGCGACGATCGCAGCCCCGTTCCCGGCAGCGGCCGCCCAGCCGCCCGTCCAGGTCCGGATCATCGCCTTCAACGACTTCCACGGGAACCTCGAGCCGCCGGACGGCAGCTCGGGACAGATCGACGGCGTGGATGCCGGGGGTGTCTCCTACCTCGCGAGCCACGTCCGGGCCCTCCGCGACGGAGTACGCCACTCGATCGTGGTCAGCGCCGGCGACCTCATCGGGGCGAGCCCGCTGATCTCCGGGCTCTTCCACGACGAGCCCACGGTGGAGGCGGCGGACGTCCTGGGGCTGACCTACAACGCGGTCGGCAACCACGAGCTGGATGACGGTGCGGACGAGCTCCTCCGGATCCAGCACGGCGGCTGCCACCCGGTGGA
>JAFMJV010000020.1 GCA_017853275.1 Chloroflexota bacterium | reverse complement strand
TCCTCGAAGCGTGGGAGCGCGTACGGCATCGGCAGGCGGGCGATCGCCGCCTCGCGCGTAGTCTCGCGCGCCGGCAGAGCCCGACGCTGATCGTCCATGACCTCGGGCGCTCGTCGATCGCCGTCGGAGACCGGGTCGTGGCGATCGGGTCGATCCGACGGAGGGCCGCCGCCCTCCTCCTCTACCTCGTCACGCGGCCCGGCCAGTCGGCGACCCGGGAGCAGGTGATGGAGGCGCTCTGGCCGGATGCGGATGCGGACCAGGCCACGAACAGCCTCCACCAGACCCTCTACTTCCTCCGGCGGGAGATCAGCCCGGAGGACGATGTGGCCCGCCTGCTCGTCGACTTCGTCCCCATGGAAGGTGAGCTCGTCTACCTGGAGCCGGACCTCGTCCAGGTCCGGTCCGCTGCGTTCCTGCGCCAGGCCACATCGGTGATGGCGCCCGGTACGGAGCTGCGCGCGATGATCTCGCTCGCCGCCTCCTACACGGGACGCTTCGCGCCGGAGTTCGAATACGAGGAGTGGTCGGAGAGCTGGCGGCAGCGGGTCCACACCGCCTTCCTGCGACTGACGGAGGAGGCTGCCCTGCGGGCGATGAGCCTCGGTCGCCCGGGCGATGCGACCGCCGTCCTCACCCACGCGCTCACCATCGACCCGGAGGCGCTCGAACTCTATCCCGCCCTCATCCGGGCGCTGCGCGGGACGGGGTCCCTTGCCGCCTCGCGGGAGGCGTACGCGCACTTCGCGACGGCCCACCGCGATGCCCTGGACGAGGAGCCACCGCCCTATGAGGAGGTGGTCGCCGACGAGGAGCCCTAGCGTGCGATCCGGTCCCGCCTACGCATTCCTGCGTAGGCTGAGGGCCCCCACACGACCGGACCATCCGCGACCCTCCCAGTACGAACGTACCGGTAGGTCGATGGACGGACGCGCAGAACCGCCGCCTGAAGCTGGGCACCTGGGGCGACGGGGAGCGAGTGGTGCACCCCCCCGACGACGGAAGTCGGTGGGTCCCCTCATGGGGACCCGGAAAGGGGCACGCAGTGGAGCCGAACGCCGGTAGCAAGGGCTGGTGAGCCCGATGCACGGCCTGAACGTGCGCGCGGGCATGGTCCTCGCCCTCCTCGCGATCATCGCGGTCGCGGGTGGCGCAGGGGTCCGGCCCTTCTAGTCGAGCCGGCCGCCCGAACGGGCGGCGCGAGGGGGAGGACTTGCCGTCCTCCCCCTATGCTCTTCTCCGATGACTCACTCACCCGCGCCGCGCGTCCTCCGATGACGCGGGCGCTCGCCCTCCTCGTCGCTGCGGTCATCGCGATCGCCGTCGGGCTTGCCGGCGCGTCCGTGGTGCTGACGCCTCTCCGGCTCGGCGCGCCGGGCGGCCTGACCGCCGAGGGGCTGCTCTTCTGGATCGCCCTCACCACGGCGGCGAGCATGGCGCCGATCCAGTCTCCCCGGGGACCCGCGGTCAGCGTCTTCATCGCACCCCTCCTCGCGAGCATCCTCGTGGGCGGACCGACCGCAGGCCTGATCGTGGCCGCGCTTGGGACGACCGACCTGCGCGAGCTGCGCCGCGAGGTCCCCTGGTACGGGACGCTCTACAACCACGCCTCGGCGGTGATCGGGGCCGTGCTCGCCGGCTGGCTCTACCTCGCGCTCGCCGGTGGCGCCCTGCCGGACACGCTGCAGACGCTCGTGGCGGCCGTCCTTGCAGGGATCGTCTTCTTCGTCACCGGGGAGCTCTTCTCCGGGCTCGCGATCGCCATCCGCCAGTCGCGCAGCCTGCGCGAGGTCCTCGCGGCGGACCTGCGTGCCTACGGCCTCGGCCTCCTCGGCCTCGTCCCGCTCGCCTGGCTGATGGCGCTCGCATACGAGCACGTGGGCTACGTGGTCGCGCTCCTCTTCGCCCTCCCGCTCTACACGACCCGGGCCGCGTATGCCTCCGTCGTGGAGATCCGGCGGATGTTCGTCCAGACGATCCGCGCGCTCGCCTCCGCGATCGACGCCCGTGACCCCTCCACGAAGAAGCATTCCGAGCACGTCTCCTCGATCGCGGTGGAGATCGGCGAGGAGATGGGGCTCGGCGAGGTCGACCTGGAGAAGCTCCAGTGGGGTGGCCTCCTCCACGACGTGGGCAAGATCGGGATCCCGGACGCGGTCCTCCTCAAGCCGTCCCGCCTGAACCGCGAGGAGCGCGTCGCGATGAACGCTCATCCCGAGAAAGGGCGCGACATCCTCCGCGACGTCGATGCCCTGGAGCCGATCCTCCCGGTCATCCTCCACCACCACCAGTGGTACAACGGGTCGGGCTACCCGCGGGTGGAGGTCGACGGCGTGGAGCGCGCGCTCGTGGGTGAGGAGATCCCGCTCCTCGCACGGATCCTCCATGTCGCCGATGCCTTCGAGGCGATGACCGCCGTCCGGCCCTACCGGCTGAACCCGCTGACGCCCGCGCAGGCCCTCGCCGAGCTGCGGAAGTACAGCGGCATCCAGTTCGACCCCGGTGTCGTGGATGCCTTCGCACGCACGGAGACCGGGCGGGGACGCTGGCCGCGGCCGGCCGCAGACGCCGTGCCCGAGCCGCCGGTCCCGATGATCGGCGAGCTGGCACGACAGCGCGCGGACGCGGCCCGGGCCCAGGGCGGGGATCGCCCGTCCGAGCCCCCGGCGGGACCCGCCTGAGCGCGCGGCCGGGCGCGTGATCCTCCTCGGCATCCTCGCCGGCCTGACGATCGGGCTCCTTCTCGGGGGCCGCCTCGCGGCGCTCCGCTACCTGCGCTTCCGGTATGCCGGCCTGATCCTCGCCGCGCTCGTCATCCGCTACGGGACCCAGGCTCTCATCGTGCGGGGGTTCGCACCCGCGGAAGAGCTCCGCCTCCCCCTCCTGGCCGGCGCCTTCGCGGTCCTTGCCGGTGCCCTCTGGCTCAACCGCTCGATCCCCGGGATCCTCCTCGTCCTCGCCGGGGTCCTCGGGAACGCCCTCGCGATCGTCGTCAACGACGGCCGGATGCCCGCCTGGGGGCCCGCCCTCGATGCGGTGGGGATCCCGGTGGCGGAGCTGGCCGCAGGCTGGCAGGTCCTCCTGCCGGCCGGCGTGGACCTTGCCTTCCTCCTCCAGGCCGGGCCACTCGGCGATGTCATCCCGGTCCCGCTCGGCCCGCTCACGAACGTCGTGAGCATCGGCGACGTGGCGATCGCGACCGGGCTCGGCTGGCTCCTTGTGGACGCCCTGCGCCGCACGGGCGAGGAGCGCGACGGAGGCGTCTCGCTGTGGAGCGGATCGCCCCCCGCCACCGACCTTCAGCCGCGCCCGCTCATCCTGGGTGGCGGCCGCGGACCGGGCCTTGCCGCTCCCGTGGCTGCCCACGGGACGTCCGGGACCGCGACGGGCGGGACGGCACCGGCCGGCCGCTCGATCGGCGGTCGGATCCGCGCGCACCCCTATCTCCGCCTTGCCGGGGATGCCCGCTTCAGCGCCTTCTGGCTCGCCCAGACGATCGGCGTCTTCGGCGACCGGCTGAACCAGGTCGCCCTCGGCGTCCTCGTCATCGGTCTCACCGGTTCGCCCGTCCTCTCGGCGCTCGTCTTCGTCTCGGCGATGCTCCCGAACCTCCTCCTCGGCCCGATCGCGGGAACCTTCGTGGACCGCTGGGACCATCGCCGGACGATGATCGCGGCCGACCTCATCCGGGGCGGCCTCGTCCTCCTCATCCCCGTCGCCGCCTCGGTCGAGCTGTGGCTCGTCTATCCCCTCGTCTTCCTCGTCACCACGGTGAGCTGCTTCTTCCGGCCCGCGCGCGCAGCGGCGGTGCCACGGATCGTCCGCGAGGAGGACCTGCTCGCCGCGAACGGCGCGCTGTGGACCGGTGAGACGATCGCCGAGATCGCGGGCTACCCGATCGCCGGGGCCCTCATCGCCTTCCTCGGGGCGAACGTGGCGCTCGCCTTCTGGCTGGATGCGGCGACCTACCTCGCGAGCGCGCTCCTCCTCCTGGGCATCGCGATCCCCCCGGTGGTGCGCGTGGCCGCTCCCCGGACGCAACGGCTGGTCGCGGGCGTGATCGCCGATCTGCGCGAGGGGTGGCGCTTCCTGCGTGCGAGCCCTCCCCTCTTCCAGAACACGATCGTGAGCACCGTGGGCCAGCTCTCGGTGGGCGCCACGCTCGCGCTCACCCCCGCGTACGTCTTCCTCCTCATCGGGGCGCCGGCGCCCGTCGATGGAGCCGTCCCCGGCCTCGCCGAGACGCTCGGTCTCCTGGAAGCCGTCCTCGGGCTCGGGAACCTGGTCGGCGGGTTCGTCGTGGGCGCGATCGGCAGCCGCCTGGGCCGCGGCCGTCTCGTCATCGTGGGCTTCGCGCTCATGGGTCTCTCCACGATCGTCCTCGGGCTCGCGGGCGAGGTCGCGCTGGCGCTCGCGGCGAGCTTCCTCGTGGGCCTCTTCAACCTCGTCTGGCTCGTGCCCTCGCAGACGCTCTTCGGCGAGCTCGTGCCGGGCACGCTGATGGGACGGGTGGTCGCGATCCGCTCGAGCATCGTCTTCGGTGCGATGACGGGCGCCGCGGCCGTCTCCTCGCTCGCTGCGGGGGTCGTCCCGCCGGGCACGATCTTCGCCATCCTCGGTGCCGTCACCCTCGTCGCGGGCCTTGCCGGGGCGCTGCTCCCCGCGGTCCGCGACGCGGGCGCGCCGCGCGCCGCATAATCCGTCCTGCATCGCCAGCAGGAGCCCGACCCGATGACGACCGAGCCCAGGGAGAACGAGGAGCCGGCGGAGGACCGGCAGGAGACCGGCGAGCCCGCGTCCGAGGGGGACGCCGCGGCCACCGGGTCCGAGACGAGCGCCGCCGCCGAGGGTGAGCCGAGCCCCGCCGAGGAGCCCGCCGCCCCCGAGCCGGAGGTCCCGGCCACGCCGGCACCCGCGCCCGTCGCGAGCAGCCGCGCTGCGGCCTCCGCGGACGCGCCGCGGGCAAGCGGCCGGAAGAAGGGCGCCACGAGCTCGATCCGCTCGCCGCTCCCCACCGAGGGCGCTCACGAGGAGCATCCCCGGGTGGATGACGACTCATCGCGGATCTGGGTCGTCATCGTCGTCGCGGTCTTCGCGGGCGGCCTCCTGTGGGGCGTCTTCTTCGGCAACGGCGGGCTGCTCTCCCCCGGGAAGACGCCGCGGCCGGAGCCGAGCGCCGCGCCGATCGTGAGCCCGAGCCCCGAGCCCAGCATCACCGTGACCGCGGAGCCGACCGTCGCGCCGACCCCGGAGCCGACCGTGGCCCCGACCCCCGAGCCGACGCCGGAGCCCACCGTGGAGCCCACCGTGGCTCCGACGCCCGTGCCGACCCCGGCGCCCACGCCGACCCCGATGCCGACCGTGGCCCCGACCCCGGTGCCCACGAAGGCGCCCACCCCCGCGCCGACCCCGGTGCCGACACCGGCCCCCACGCCCGTGCCGACGAAGGCGCCCACGCCGGTGCCCACGAAGGCGCCGACCCCGGTGCCGACCGTCGCCCCGACCCCGGCTCCCGCGGTCTCCGCGTCGCCGGCCGGCTGACCGCCCAGCGTCTCCCATGACCGCCGCCGGACCGGGATCCCGGCACGGTGGCGATGAGGGAACCGGCCTCGCAGCGTTGCGGCGTGCCGCGATGGTGGAGGAGCAGCTCGCCGCGCGCGGCATCGGCGACCCCGCGGTCCTGCGCGTCATGGGTGCGCTCCCCCGCGAGCGCTTCCTTCCTCCGGAGATGGAGGAGAACGCCTACGACGACACCGCGCTCCCGATCGGCCATGGCCAGACGATCTCGCAGCCCTGGATCGTCGCCCGGATGACCGAGGTGCTCGACCTCCCGGGCTGGGCGGTGCGCCATCCCGGCCGTCCGGTGGCGGTCCTGGACGTGGGGACGGGCTCCGGATACCAGGCCGCGGTCCTCGCCGCGATCGGCGCGCGGGTCACCTCGATCGAGCGCGACCCGGAGCTCGCCGAGCGCGCCGCCCGGACGCTCGCGTCGCTCGGCCTCTCCGTCCGCAGCGTCGTGGGTGACGGGAGCCTGGGCTACCCGCCGGATGCGCCGTACGCGGGGATCGTGGTGGCGGCCGCAGGACCGGCGATCCCCCCACCGCTCGTGGAGCAGCTCGCGCCCGGCGGGCGGCTCGTCCTCCCCGTGGGACCGCCGGGCTACCAGGAGCTCACCGTCGCCTGGCGGGAGGACGGGGAGCTGCGGACCCGGACGCTCGGCGGCTGCACCTTCGTGCCGCTCGTGGGCCGCCACGGGACCGATCCCGGCCGCGAGGGCTGACCACCGGCGGACCGCGCCCGGTGCTATCCTCGCCCGCGATGTCCCACGTCTTCATCTCCCCGCACCCCGACGATGCCGCCCTCTCCTGTGGCGGGCTGATCGCCAGCCTCCGCGAGCTCGGCCAGAACGTCACGATCATCACGGTCTTCTCCGGCGGCCCCGGCGCGGACACGGAGATGACCGAGTACCAGCGTGCCGCGCTCGGCTTCGGGTCCAAGGCCGTCTGGCCGAACACCGAATCGTTCGACCGGAGCGCGCTGGAGCCGGACTACCCGGTGGTGCGGACGGCCGGGCCGGACGCCCCGTGGCTCGCGGATGCCGAGCGGATCGCCGTGACCCAGGAGCGCGCGAACACCCAGGCGCGCCAGTTCTGGCAGCGCGCGGCGTGGACGCGGAGCGCGAACATCACGAACGAGGAGACCCCCGCCCGGCCGATCGCCGATGGCGTTGGCGGCCAGGGGACCCTCGCCACCACGGACTTCGGTGCGGCGGACGCCACGGCGATCCGCAAGGCCGAGGACGAGCGTTACGCGTGGTTCATGGAGTGCAGCGTCATCGACCTCGACCTGCCGGACGCGGTCTACCGCGGCTACGAGGGTGACGGAGAGCTCCTCGGCGGCGCCCGCGATGACGACCACGCGCCGGTGGAGATCCTCCGCCGCGAGATCCTCCGCCTCGAGCCGCAGATGGTCTACTTCCCGCTCGGCGTGGGTGGCCACGTGGACCACCAGCTCTGCCGCGAGGTGGGGATCGCCCTCCTCGGCGAGGGCCGGCGCTGGGTGATGCCCGGGCCCGATCTCGCCGGCCGGGTCAGCTTCTACGAGGACTTCCCCTACGCCTGGTGGAACGACTTCACCGGCCTCGGGGACCTTCCCTCGGAGGTCATCGGCCTGCCGGAGGGCCTCCGGCTGGAGGCACGCTACGCGGAGATCGCGGAACAGATGGACCGCAAGGCGGCGGGGATCCGCGTCTACGGCTCGCAGATCGTGCGGCTCTTCGAGGGTGACCAGGGGATGCTGGACGACCTCGCCGGCTACGCGGCGCGGGTGGCGGCCGCCGGCGCCGTGGGCACCGGTGCCGCCGAGCGCTACTGGAGCGTGGTCCGGGGCTGAACCGGCCGGGCGGGGAGCCCCGCCCGGAGCGCGGCCTCCCGCGCACCCTCCTCGTAGAGATCCATGATCTCGGCGGCCATCTTCTGCACGCAGAACCGGTCATGCGCCACGTCCCGTGCTGCGCGGGCGAGCGTGTCCGCGAGCGGGTGGTCCGTGAGGAGCCGGACGATCGCGGCAGCGAGCGGCTCCGCCTCCCCGGGCGGGACGAGAAGCCCGGTCACCCCGTCATCGATCATCTCCGGGATCCCCCCGACCTGGCTCGCCACGACCGGCCGCGCGAGCGCCATCGCCTCCAGGACCGCGAGCCCCTGCGCCTCGCGGTAGGAGGGAAGGACGGCGACATCCAGGGCCGCCGTCACCGCCGGGACATCCTCCCGCCGGCCGGTGAAGACGACCGATGCGCCGGGCCGCGCGACGTTCTGCGAGGCGCTCCCCGATCCACCCCCCTCGCCGAGGAGCCCGAGCGCGGCCGCCTGCTCCTCCAGCGCGGCGCGGCGTGACCCCTCGCCCACGATGAGGAGACGCGCATCCGGGACGGCGCGGAGGACGGCGGGCCACGCCTCGAGGAGGGTGGGGTGCCCTTTCTCGGTCTCGAGGCGGCCCACGACCCCGACCATCGGCGAGCCGGCCGGGAAGCCGTACTCCTCGGGGAGCGTGCAGCAGGCCTCCTGGTGGTCATAGCGCGTGAGGTCGACCCCGTTGTAGATGAGGACGACGGTGCTCCCCGTCCGCTGCTCGTCCCGGATCTTCTCCTCGATGCTCCGGCTCACGGCGATGAGGCGGTCGATGCGCGCGGTCATCCCGGCGATGAGGGCGCGATCCTCGCGGCTCCGCACGCGCGAGGAATGGACCGTGTTCACCGTCCACGGCCGCGCGAGGCCCCGCTCCTGCACGAGGTCCGCGGCGAGCGTCCCCACGACCTCCGCCCGGTACATGTGGCCGTGGATCACCTCGCTCCGCAGGGCGACGACCCGCTCCGCGACGAGCTGCGCGGCGATCCCGTCATCCGGCTCCTCGATCACCTCCACCGCGAAGCCGAGGGAGCGCCAGCGGCGCACGGCGCTCCCGTCCGTGAGGGTGAGGACGGTGACGTCGTAGCGCGCGCGGTCCACCTGGGCGAGGAGGGAGTAGACGTGCTCCTGGGCACCGCCGTTCGTCCCCGATGCCGCGAGCTGGAGGACGCGGATCCGCTCCTCGGGCGGGAGCGGCGGCCGCGCCGGGATCCGGCCGCAACGGAGGGTCGCGAGCCCGCTCACGCGTCCGCCCGGAGGATGAGGATCCGGTCGACGGGCTCGTCCACCGCCCCCCACTCGTACTTGTAGGGCTCGTCGCCGCGGAGGAAGTCGAAGCGCGTGCAGCCCGCCGCCATCCGGTCCCGCAGGTAGGCCGCGGCGCCCGTCACCCCGGGCGAGAGATCGCGCGCGGCCGGGTCCATCCCGGCGTTGTAGAAGTAGCAGGTCTCCCCGTCCGAGAAGCCGGCGCTGGCGAAGATCAGCTGCTCGCCCACGTGGACGAGCCCGAGCTGGAAGCGGGCCGCCTCGCCCTCGGCGGCCTCGAGCTCGGTGAGGCGGTGGAGGAAGCGCCGGCTCCGGGCGCCACCCTCGGTCTCGGGGAAGAGACCATCCGCACCCCAGCGCGCCTGGTGGAGATCGATGAAGCGCTCCACGCTCGCGGCGTCCAGGGGGGCAAGCGTGAACCCGACCGGGCCCGCTGCCTCCGCGCGCCGGATCTTGCGCCGGATCTCGTGGCGGGCGTGCTTGCCGAGCGTGGCGAGGTAGTCATCCCAGCCGCCCCCGGCCGGGAGCGTGGCCACCGGGCAGACATCCTCCTGCTCCCGGCGGACCTCCCATCCGTGGATCGGCGCGGCGGCACGGAAGGCGGCCTCCACGACGTCCGCGGCCGGATCCCCCGTCTTCCAGCGCCGGAGGTCGACCACGTCCCAGGCCGCCCCGCCATGATCCGGGTCCGGCGGTCCGGCGAGGACCGCGACGAGCGCAGCCGCCACAGCAGGGAGGTCGGCGGGAGCGGCGAGGATCGTCGCGTAGTCCGCGTGATAGCTCGCGCCCATGAAGATCGCCTTCGCCTCCGGGCGGAGGTCCGAGCCGGCGGCGTGGCGGCGGCGGAGGGCGGTCGCGGTGGCGGCATCCTGCGGCTCCGCCACGTGACGGTGCATGAGGGGGACGATCCCGGCGATCGCGTCCGGGTCCGCGAGCGGCGCCGTGGCGCGGTCGGCGGGGACGCAGACGAGGACCTCATCGTGCGCGGTCTCGCCATAGGCATCCCACCAGGCGCGGTGGAAGGTCCAGGCGGAGAAGGGGGTGGCGGCCGGGGACGCGAGGAAGAGCCGGTCCCACGCGGCTCGGGGGACCGCCGCGAATCGGACCGGGATGGCGACGAGGGCCGGGGATCCGGGGTCGGCGACCGGGGTCGCGGGAAGCGTCGGCATGCGGTGGGCGGAGTGTACGCCCCGCACGTCCGGCTGGGAACCTCCGAGGGGGTTCAGCGGGGGACGGAGCTCTCCGTCGCCCGGCCCACCCCCCGATGGAGGAGCGGGATCCGGGCCAGGTCGAGGACGACGCGGATGCCGAGACGGACGCGGACCCGCATCCGCGACCCGCGCTTGTCCGTCCACTCCACGGGGACGATCGCGATGCGATAGCCCCGCCGGCGCGCGAGATGGATGATCTCCGCATCGAAGACGATGCTCAGGACCCGCTGGCGCCGGAAGAGATCGTGCCCGGCCTCGCGCCGGAACCCCTTGAAGCCGCACTGGGTGTCCGGGATGGGGCCGGTCACCCAGGCCCCCGCGAGCGCGCGGTACGCCTTGCCGAGGATCCGGCGGTAGAGCGGCTGGCTGGCGCGGCGATCCGACCCGTCCGGCTGGACCCGGCTCCCCACGGCCACCTCGTGGTCGGCGAGCGCATCCACGAGGAAGGGGATCTGGTCCGGCGGCGTCGCCATATCCGCGTCCATGAAAAGGACGAGATCGCCGGTCCCCGCGAGGATCCCGGCGCGGACGGCGGCTCCCTTCCCCTCGTGCGGGCGGCGCAGGACGCGCAGGCGCGGCGGCGCACCGTCCGGTCCGGGAGCGGCCTCCGGCCGGGCCTCCACGATCGCGGCCGTCGTGTCGTCGCTCCCGTCGTCCACCACGAGCACGTCCCAGGGGCCGAGATCGCGGGCGGAGCGGCCGCCGGCCCGGGGTGGCCCGTCCCGCCCCAGCCAGCCGAAGAGCTCGTCCAGCGACGGGCCGATCCGCGCCGCCTCATTCCAGGCGGGCAGGACGATCGTGACGCTCGGACGCTCCGTCATCCGCTCATGGTAGGGCCCGGGAGCGAGCCCGGCGATGCCCGGCGTGCGGGCGATGGGCGGTGGGAGCGGCGAGACCGCTATCCTCGAGGTCCATGGCGCCCGCCCTCCTCTTCCTCGTGGCGCTCGCGGTGCGCAGCGCGCTCGGCGTCGCCTTCCCGGATCCGGCCTACCCGGACGCGTACTACTACGCGAACGTGGCGCGGACGCTGGCGGAGGGCGGCGGGTTCTCCGTGGACTACATCTGGAGCTTCGTGGACGTGGGTGGACGCATCCCGGAGGTGGCGACCCTGCCGATCCCGGCGAACGCCCACTGGATGCCCCTCGCGGTCGTCGTCCAGCTCCCCTTCCTGTGGCTCCTCGGGCCCGGTCCGGTCGCCCACGGACTCCCCTTCTGGCTCCTCGGGGCGGCGGTCGCCCCGGTGACCTGGTGGATCGCCCGGGATGCCGGGCTGGGCAAGCCGGGGGCGATCGCCGCGGGTCTCCTCGTCATCGCCCCGGGGGTCCTCACCGCCTATCTCGGGCAGCCGGACAACTTCGCCCCGTACATGCTCCTCGGCGCGCTTTCGCTCTGGGCGTGCGGCCGGGCGATGCACGGGGACCGGCGCGCCTTCCTCGCCGGGGCCGCCTGCGTGGGGCTCGCCTACCTCTCCCGCAACGACGGCGTCCTCCTCGCCCTCCCCTTCGCCGTGGCGGCGCTCGCCGGGGCGCGCGGGTGGCTCGGCGCACGGTCGGTCGGCCTGCCCACGGTGATCGCGGGGGCCGTGCTCTGCCTCCTCATCGTCGCGCCCTGGCTGGCTCGCCAGCTCGTCGTCTTCGGCTCGCTCGCCCCCTCCGCCGCGAACGGGCGGATCCTGTGGATCACGGACTACGCCCAGCTCTACGCGGTCTCCGGCGAGACGAGCGTGGCGACCTTCCTCACCCAGGGCCTGGACGCGCTCGTGGCGAGCCGCGTCGGCGGCTTCCTCGCGGCGGGCGCCCTCCTCATCGGCGGACCCTTCCTCGTCGTCCTCGCCCCCTTCGTGACGATCGGGATCGCCGCCCGCCGGCGCGACCTCCGCTTCCTGCCCTGGCTCGTCTACCTCGTCGTCCTCCTCCTCGCGAGCGGTCTGCTCTTCGCCGTCCACGTGCCGTACGGGACCTTCCTTCATTCCGTCGGCGCGGTCGTCCCGCACGGGATGGTCCTCGCGATCATCGGGATCGGCGAGCTGGTCGCCGCGATCGGGCGGCGGCGTCCGACCTGGCACGTCCCGCGCGCCGCGTCCGTCATCACCCTCTCCGCCACGCTCATCTTCCTCGCCGTCTCGGCCGCGGGCGCGGCAGGGACGATCGGCCGCTGGCGCGCGGAGGCGGAGAGCCGGGAGGCGATCGTCGCGGCGCTCCGTGCGCTCCCGGACGATGCGCGCCTGATGTCCCCCGATGCCGGCGCCTACCGCTACCACGCCGGCCGGACCGGGGTCGTCACCCCGGACGACCCGCTCCCGGTCATCGAGGAGGCCGCGCGGCGCTACGGGATCGGCTGGCTCGCGGTGGAGCGGCGCCACCTCGTCCACGCGCTCGCCCCGCTCCTCGACGGCGGGGAGCGCCCGGCGTGGCTGGCACCGCCGATCGTGGCCACGGAGGATCTCGCGCTCTTCCCCGTCTGCGAGAAGCCGGAGGACCCACGATGCGTGCCCTGACCGGACGGCTCGCGGTCCCTCTCGCGCTCACCCTCGTCGCGCTCCTCGTCCGCGCGGTCGCGGCCGCGCTCCTTCCCGTCGCACCCACGGAGGGCGCCGCCTGGTATGCCGGGGTCGCGGCGGCGATCGCGGAGGGTCGCGGGCTCGTGGCGGACGCCACGTGGAGCTACGCCACGGCGCCGCTCGTCCTCCCCAAGCCCGCCTTCGAGCTGTGGCAGCCGCTCGCGAGCTTCGTCTCCGTCCCGGCGATGCTCCTCGCCGGCCCGGCGTGGGGCGTGGCGCAGGCGATGGGCGTGCTCATCGGTGCGCTCGCGGCGCCCCTCACCTGGGCCGTGGCCCGGGAGGCCGCTGCGCAGGCGGGGCTCGATGCACGTCGCGCCGGCGCGGTCGCCCTCGCGAGCGGCCTCCTCGTCGCGCTCTCCGCCCCGCTCGTCCTCGCCGCGGCCGCCCCGGAATCGACGAACGTCTTCCTCGTGGCTGCCCTCGCCGTCGCCCTCCTCACCCCGCGCGCCCTGGCGGGGGGACCGGTCACGCCCGGTCTGCGCGGCCGGCTCCCCGGCGTCGCGCTGGGCCTCGCGCTCGGCGTCGCGTGGCTGGCACGCCAGGAGGCGATCTGGCTGGGCGCCGCGGTCCTCGTCGCCGCGCTCCGGGTGCCCGGGCGTCCGGCGGGGGTCGCGCGGTGGGGTCGCGTTCTCATCGGCCGGCTCGCCCCGGTCGTCATCGGCGGGCTCGTGATCGTCGTGCCGTGGCTCCTCCGCCAGCGTGCGGTCTTCGGCACCCCGTTCCCCGGCCAGGCGACGGAGAACCTGTGGCTGAAGACGAACGAGGAGGTCTTCGCATGGGCGGAGCGCCCGGAGGCGGCCGCCTACCTGGCGCGCGGGATCGGCGCGCTCGTGGACGACCGGGTGGGGGCCTCGCTCCACCAACTCATCGGTGTCCTCCTCGTCCCGGCCTTCCCGATCGGGCTCGCCGGGCTCCTCGCGCTCGCGGGGCTCCGGCGCACGCCGGCGCTGCGGATGGTCTCGGCGTGGACGACCCTCCTCCTCGCGGGCGCCCTGACCTTCCTCGCCACGGCGCTCCTCTTCCCGGTCGCGACCCGCTGGGGGACCTTCCTCCACGCCTCCGGGCCACTCCTCGTGGCGCTCTCCGTCGCCGCGGCCCTCGGCGGGGATGCCCTGGTGGCGCGGATCTCCCGTGCGCGCCGGTGGGAGCGGGAGAACATCGTCATCGCGCCGGTGGCGCTCATCGCGGTGACCGCCGCCCTCCTCGGCCTCCAGCTCGCCGTGGAAGCGGCGCGGACCGGGCGGCTCGCGGATCGCCTCGCGGTGATGGCGCGGGACCTGGACACGCGGGGCGTGGAGCCCGTCCTCATCGCGGACCAGCCGGTCCGGATCGGGGAAGCGGCGGGGCGGATGACCGTCGTCCTGCCGGATGAGCCGCCGGAGGCGGTCCTCGACCTCGCCCGCTTCTACGGGACGCGGACGATCGTCCTCCTCGGGGAGCGCGGCCGCTATCCGGCGGCCTTCCTCGACGGCCCGGGGCGCGCCTGCCTCGCGGCGGAGCCGGAGCGGATCGGACCGGCGGATGCACCGGCGTGGCTGCTCCGGCTCGCGGAGTCCTGCTGAGCCGCGGGTACCGGCAGGCACCTCCGATGGTCCGGGTTCCGGCGGCACTCGCGACCTGCGACCATCTCGAGAGTGCCGCGCCCCAGGGCGGCAGCCCGCAGGAGGATGAGCAGGGAACCATGCGTCGCCTTTCGCCGATCGGCCTCGTCGCCGTCGCCGCCCTCGTCATCGGAGCCCCGGCCACGGCCGTCTCCGTCGCGGGCTATCTCTCCACCCCGATGGGTGACCAGCCGGTGACGAACCCCCAGATCCGGATCGTCTCCCCGGTCTCGGATCTCGCGCGGATCCAGCGCGGGAAGCCGATCGTCATCCGCGCCGCGTGGAAGGACTTCGACTACCGTCCGGACCTCCGGACCCCGAACGCCGGGACCACGCTCGGCTCCGAGTCCCAGGTCGTCGTCGACGGCGTCGTCCAGGGCCATGCCCACGCCTACCTCCAGCCGGTGAACGCGGATGGGTCGATCGCCTCCGCGAGCCCGGCCTCCTTCTGCGTCCTGACGACGATCGTGAGCGAGGACGGGAACGACGGGATCGCCGAGGGGACCTGCCCCGCGGTCCCGCGTGGCGTCTACCGCCTGAGCGTCGAGCTGCAGACCAACGCCCACGTGGCGATCCTGAAGAACGGGCCGCAGGCCGTCCCCTCCTCGGACACGGTGACGATCCGCGTCCCCTGACCCCCGCACGTCCCCGTCCGGGACGTGGCGACCCTCGCCTATACTCCGCGCCTGATGGAGAGCGCGACCGAGGCAGGCCTCCCGGAGCTCGACGTCGACGCGCACTTCGCGGAAGCGGAGGCGCTCATCGGCCGAAGCGCCAACGATGTCCGCGCGCTGACGGAGCGGCTGCGCGGGCTCTACGGTGACGCTGCGCGTGCGCTGGAGGGCGGGCAGGCCTCCACGAAAGGCCTCGCGGCCGACCTCTCCCTCCTCTCCAAGGCCCGCGCGCTCCTCTCGCGGCTGGAGATGATCACCCGCGATTTCGAGGATGACTGGCGCTTCCTGGAGCGCGGTGTCTACGGGACGACCTGGGCGGATACCGGCCGTGCCTTCGTGGACGATCCGGGCTTCGCGGAGGCGGAGGGGCGCCACGTGGCGAAGCGCGTCCTGGAGGCGCAGGAGCAGGAGCGGATCCGGCTCGCGGAGGAGATCCACGACGGTCCCGCGCAGGCGCTCACGAACGCGACCTTCCAGACGGAGATCGTGACGCGGCTCATCGACCGGGATACGGACGCGGCCAAGGACGAGCTGCGTGCGATGCGCGGCGCGCTGGACCGCGAGCTGCGCAAGATGCGCGCCTTCATCCACGAGCTGCGGCCCATCCTGGATGACGCGGGTGGCCTGACGGCCGGCATCGCGGAGGCGGGCGAGGGTCTCACGAGCGAGACCGGGATCCACGTGGAGCTCCGCCTCCAGGCACCGGAGGAGCTCCTCGACCTCGATCGCCGGACGGCGGTCCTGCGCATCACCCAGGAAGCCCTGCGGAACGTGGGGAAGCACTCGGGGGCGCAGAATGTCGTCATCTCCACGCTCCTTGAGCGTGACGGGGAGGATGGTCCGTCCTCGTGGGTCCTGGAGATCCGCGATGACGGCAAGGGCTTCCCGGTCGGCGCGGTGCTCGAGCAGAGCGCACGCCATCATTTCGGTCTGCGCTTCATGCGCGAGCGGGCGGAGCTCGTCCAGGCCCGCCTGGAGCTGACATCCCGCGAGGGCGCGGGGACCACACTGCGGATGTACCTCGTGCCACGCGAAGGGAGTCGAGAGGGATGACGATGGACTACGCGGGCCCGGAGCGGCGCCGGGGCGGGCCGGACCGGCGGACGCTGGACCGCCAGATCCGGATCCTCATCGTGGATGACCATGCGCTCTTCCGGGTCGGCATCCGCCGGATCCTGGAGGACGAGCGCGACTTCGATGTCGTCGGCGAGGCGATCGATGCGCGGAGCGCGGAGAGCGCGGCGTCGCAGCTCCTGCCGGATGTCGTCCTCCTCGACCTCTCGATCCCCGCGCCGGGCGGGATCGAGGTGACCCAGCGGATCAAGCGCGAGATCCCCAGCTGCGGGATCGTCGTCCTCGCCGCGGAGGAGGACGAGGACCAGCTCTTCGATGCGATCAAGGCCGGGGCGGCCGCCTACGTCCTCAAGGACGTGGCGCCGGAGGACCTCGTGGCGATCGTGCGCCGGGTGAGCCAGGGCGAGTACCTCATCAACGACAAGGTCTTCTCCCAGCCGAGCGTGGCGAGCCGGGTCCTCAAGGAGTTCCGGGAGCTCGCGATCTTCGGCCAGGAGGCGGCGCCGATCTTCGCCCCGCTCTCCCCCCGCGAGGTGGAGATCCTGGACAACATCGCGCGCGGGATGACGAACAAGCAGGTGGCCTACGCGCTCTCGATCAGCGAGCAGACGGTGAAGAACCACATGAGCTCGATCCTCCGGAAGCTCTCCGTGAACGACCGGACCCAGGCGGTCGTCTACGCGATGAAGCAGGGCTGGATCAGGATCCCGGAGGACTGAGATCCACCCCGAGACGGAGACGGGCGTCGTCACGGCCCCGGAGGCGGTCGCACCCGGCGCGGCCCCGGAGGCGGGTCCGGAGCTGGCGGCGATCGTCGCCGACCTCGCCGCGGAGCTCGTCGCCCTGGAGCGGGAGCGCGGGGAGGTCGAGCTCCTCGGGCGTCAGATCGCGCTCGAGGTGGAGCGCCACGGCTCCCAGCGCGCACGGGTGGATGCCTGGGTCTCCGCGCTCGAGCGCGATGCGCGGAGCGACCCCGCGGAGCTGCGCGAGGCGCGCGCCCGCCAGGTGGACGCGATCCGGCGCGCTGCGCTCTTCGAGGCACAGGGGTCGGTCATCGAGGGGAAGGAACGCGCGGTCGTCCGGCGCATCGAGCGGGTCGGCGAGCTGAAGGAGCGCCTTGAGGCGCTGGCGGAGGATGCCGGTCTTGCCGGCGTGCGGCGGAGCACGGCCCCCGGGCTCGACCCGGCGGCGATCCTGCGTGCCCAGGAGGAGCTCCGGCGCGACATCTCCCGGCGGATGCATGACGGCCCGGCCCAGAGCCTGGCGAGCATCGCCCTCCAGGTGGAGGTCGTGGAGCGGCTCGCCTCGCGGGGCGACCCGCGCGCGGCGGCGGAGCTCCATGCCCTGCGGACGCTCGTCCAGGGAGCGCTGGACACCACGAAGGCCTTCATCTTCGAGGTGCGTCCGATGGTCCTGGACGACCTCGGCCTCCTCCCCACCCTGCGCCGGCTCGTCATCGACCGGGCGGACCGGGCGGGGATCCCGGTGGAGATCGCCTCGAGCGGCGTCGCCGTGCGGCTCCATCCCGACCTCGAGAGCGGCATCTACCGGATCATCGCGGAGGCGGCGAGCGGCCTGATCCGGCTCCAGCCGGAGGGGCTCGAGGTCCGTCTCACGTGGACCGACGGCGAGCTCGAGGTCCTCCTTGGCGACCGCTGGACGGACGAGAACGGGTCGGATGCCGGGGAGCTGGCGGCAGACCTGCCGCCCGCCCTCCAGGCGATGATCGCGGGGAACCGGGCAGCCGGCCGAGCGGCCCGGGCGAGCGCGCGATCGCTCCCCGAGGCGCTCGTGGCCGAGCTCGGCGAGCGCGCGCGGATGCTCGGCATCCAGCTCCAGGTGCGGCCGGACGGAGCGGGGATCGCCGTCCGCGCGCGGATCGGGTGAGCGCCGTGACCCTCTCCGGCGCCCCGGCCCGTCACCGCCGCGACCACACCCTTCCGCACCCCACCGGACCGGTCCCAACGGGCGTAGCCCGATGGTCCTGTCACACGGCGGCGCCGGACCGCGTAGATTCAGGAGCGTGACCGTCATGGCTCGGAATCTCTCCGCCACCCGCCCGGGGTCCGCCGCATGAGCGAGCGGATCAGCGTCGTCATCGTCGACGACATCCCGGAGACCCGCGAGCACCTCGCGAAGCTCCTCTCCTTCGAGCCGGATATGGAGGTCGTGGGGACGGGCGGCTCGGGGCCGGAGGCGATCGAGCTCGCCACGCGGCTCCACCCGGACGTCGTCCTCATGGACGTGAACATGCCCGGCTTCGACGGCATCACCGCGACCGAGCAGCTCGGCCTCGCATCGCCGACCTCCGCGGTCGTGATGATGAGCGTGCAGGGGGAGTCGGACTACCTCCGGCGCTCCATGCTCGCCGGCGCGCGCGAGTTCCTCGTCAAGCCCTTCACCTCGGACGAGCTGTGCGCCGCGATCCGCCAGGTCCACTTCCGCGAGAAGGAGAAGCTGGGCCGGATCACCCCGGCGGGCACGAGCGCCCCGGAGAGCCCGGAGGGCCCGCGGGGCCAGGTGATCTCCTTCTTCTCCCCCAAGGGGGGCGTGGGCCGGACGACCCTCGCGGTGAACACCGCGGTCGCGCTCGCCTCGGGGATGGGGAAGAGCGTCGCGCTCGTGGACGCCTGCCTCCAGTTCGGTGACGTGGGCGTCCTTCTCAACCTCAACCCGCGCACGCGCTCCGTGATGGACGTGCTCGTGGAGAAGGGCCGCGCGAACGAGGCGATCGACGCCGCGCTCCTCAGCCACAGCGCGGGCGTCAAGGTCATGCTCGCCCCGCCGAGCCCGGAGATGGCGGAGCTCGTCACCGTGGAGCACTTCCGGAGGGTGATCACCCGGCTCCGGGAGACCCACGATGTCGTGATCATCGACTGCCCGCCGATCTTCCAGGAGCACACGCTCGCCGTCCTCGACCTCTCGGACCTCATCCTCGCGGTGCTCACCCTCGAGATCACGAGCATCAAGAACATCCGGCTCTTCCTGGAGCTCGCCCACCAGCTCGGCTACACGGACGACCGCGTGCGCCTCGTCCTCAACCGGGCGGATTCGGCGTACGGCATCCGGATCGCGGACGTCGAGGGGTCGATCGGCCGGAAGATCGACCACAGCGTCGTCTCGGACGGCCGGAAGGTCGTCTACGCCCTGAACCGCGGCGTGCCCTTCGTGTGGAGCGCGCAGCAGGCCCAGGTGAGCCAGGACATCCTCGCGATCGCCCGCTCGATCGTGGAGCACGCGGAGGCGAGCGGGGCCGCCGCGCCGGGCAAGTCGGCGAAGCCGCGAAAGGGCCTCTTCGGCCGCCGCGCGTGAGCGCGACGCCGGGAGCCACTGCGGGGAGGAACGGATGTCGCTGCTGAGGCGGATCGGTCAGACGCAGCAGGTGCAGGCGCCCGGGACCGCACCGGTGGAGCCCGGCCACGCCGGCCCGGGGATGCCACCCCTCCCGTCCACGGGCGGCGGGGTCCCCGGTGGGCCGCCGCCCCACGCCGCGCCGCCCCCGCCGGTCGCGGCACCACGCCCGATGGAGGCCGCCGGACAGGCGAGCGCCCGGACGCTCGGCCAGCTCGCTGCGCAGGACGGGCAGCAGGACGCGATGAACCGGATCCAGGCAAAGGTGATCGCGGAGCTCGATCCCCGGATGGATCTCGCGGACCTGCCGGAGGTCCGCTCCCGGATCGAGGAGCTCTTCAACCGGGCCATCGCCGAGGAAGGCCTCTCCTTCTCGCGCCCGGAACGGGAGCGGATGCTCGCCCGGACGATCGACGAGATCGTCGGCCTCGGGCCGATCCAGCCGCTCATCGACGACCCCACCCTCACCGAGGTGATGGTCAACGGGCCGAAGCAGGTCTACATCGAGCGGAAGGGGAAGCTGATCCTCTCGGACGTGACCTTCCAGAACGACGAGCACGTCCTGCGGATCATCGACCGGATCATCGCCCCGCTCGGCCGGCGGATCGACGAATCGAGCCCCCTCGTGGATGCCCGTCTCGCGGACGGCTCGCGCGTGAACGCCGTCATCCCGCCGATCAGCCTCGTGGGCCCGGTGATCACGATCCGGAAGTTCTCCGCCTCGCCGCTCACCACGGATGACCTTGTCCGCTTCGGCACCGCGACCCCGGAGATGTTCCAGTTCCTCCGGGCCTGCGTGGAATCGCGGCTCAACTGCTTCGTCTCCGGCGGCACGGGCTCCGGCAAGACGACCCTCCTGAACATCCTCTCCTCCTACATCCCGGAGGACGAGCGGATCGTCACGATCGAGGACGCCGCGGAGCTCCAGCTCCGCCAGGATCATGTCGTCACCCTGGAGGCGCGTCCGGCGAACATCGAGGGGAAGGGCGCGATCCCGATCCGCGAGCTCGTCCGGAACAGCCTCCGGATGCGGCCGGAGCGGATCATCGTGGGCGAGTGTCGCGCCGGCGAGGCGCTGGACATGCTCCAGGCGATGAACACCGGCCACGACGGCTCGATGAGCACCGGCCACGCGAACTCCCCGCGGGACATGCTCTCGCGCCTCGAGACGATGGTCCTCATGGCGGGCGTGGACCTGCCGCTGCGCGCGATCCGGGAGCAGATCGCGGCGGCCGTGGACCTCATCGTCCAGGTGAGCCGGATGAAGGACGGCTCGCGCAAGATCACCCACATCACCGAGGTCCAGGGGATGGAGGGGGACGTCATCGTCATGCAGGACGTCTTCGTCTTCGAGCAGACCGGCCTGGTGGACGGGAAGATCCAGGGCATCCTGCGCCCCACCGGGATCCGGCCCAAGTTCGTGGACAAGTTCGAGGTCGCGGGGATCGAGCTCCCGCGCGGCCTCTTCGGTGGGTACCTCTAGGCTCCGCCGATGTCACCCACCCTCATCGCCGCGATCTGCGCCGGGCTCGGCGTCCTCCTCATCGTCATGGCGGTCGCGGGACCGCGCCGGGCGAGCACGATCGGCGACCGGCTCGGCGGCTACGGCGGCGGGGCGCGGGCGAAGGCGGAGGACGCGGAAGCGGCACCGGACCTGCGCGAGACGCTGGACCGCTCGCGGACCGTCCAGGGCTTCAACCGGATCGTGGACCGCCAGGGCTTTGCGGCGAGCCTCGCCCGCGACCTCGCCCGCGCGGACGTCTCCCTGAAGCCGGGTGAGTTCATCGCCCTGCGCATCGGGATCCTCGCCGGCCTCCCCGCGCTCGCCTTCCTCCTCGGCCAGACCGCCCTCCCCTCGCTCTCCAGCCCCGCGGCGTGGGTCGTGGCCGCGATCCTCGGCTGGTGGCTGCCGGGCTTCTGGCTGGGGCGGCGGCAGGGGAGCCGCCTGAAGGCCTTCAACGCCGCGCTCGCGGACACGATCACCCTCATCGCGAACGCGCTCCGCTCGGGCTCGTCCTTCCTCCAGGCGGTGGAGATGGTGACGCGGGAGACCCAGCCGCCGATCTCCACGGAGTTCGCGCGGGTGGTGCGCGAGGTGAACCTCGGCCTCCCCTTCGAGCAGGCGCTGAACAACATGGTCCGGCGCGTGCGCTCGGAGGACCTGGAGCTGATGACCGTGGCGATCAGCATCCAGTACCAGGTGGGCGGCAACCTCGCCGAGATCCTCGATTCGATCGCCTTCACGATCCGCGAGCGGATCCGGATCAAGGGCGAGATCAAGACGCTCACGGCGCAGCAGCGGATGTCCGGCTACGTGGTGGCGCTCCTCCCCGTGGGCCTCCTCGGGGTCCTCACCCTCATCGCCCCCAAGTTCATGGAGCCGATGTTCATGAAGCCGCCGGAGCTCTTCGGGCTCCCGATGGGGGTCGTCATCCTCATCGCGGGCGGCATCTTCATGGCGATCGGCTTCATGATCATCCGCAAGATCGTGGATATCCAGGTCTGAGGTGGATACCCAGCTGATCGCGGCGATCGCCGCCGGACTCGGCGTCCTCCTCATCTTCGTGGCGCTCGCGTCGCGCGGTGGCAGCGTCCAGCAGCGGCTGGATACGGTGGGCATCGACCGCCGGGTCCGCTCCGTGGAGGAGATCGAGCTCCAGAAGCCGCTCTTCGACCGGACGCTCCGGCCCCTCACCCGCCGTCTCTCCGGCGTGGGCCGGAAGATGACGAGCGAGAAGAAGGTGAGCCGCACGGAACGGCGCCTCCTCATGGCGGGCTATCCGGCCGGGATGCGCACCGTGGAGTTCCTCGGCTTCAAGGTCGTCATGGCGCTCCTCGTCTCCGCCGGAGCCTTCCTCCTCTTCGTCATCGTGCTCGGGAACGCGTCGTTCGGGATCGTGGCCACGATCGGCGGGCTCGTCCTCGGCTTCCTCGCCCCGGAGTTCTGGCTCACGCGGCGGATCAAGGGGCGCCGCAAGGCGGTCCTCCTCGCCGTCCCGGACACGCTGGACCTGCTCACGATCTCCGTGCGCGCCGGCCTCGGCTTCGATGCCGCGCTCCAGAAGGTGGTGGAGAAGTCCAAGGGACCGCTGGCGGAGGAGTTCCGGCGTGTCCTCAGCGAGGTCCGGATGGGGAAGCCGCGGCGGGATGCGCTGCGTGACCTCGCGGACCGCACGGAGGTCCCCGCGCTCTCCGCCTTCATCGCCGCGATCATCCAGGCCGAGCAGCTCGGCGTGGCGATCAGCAAGGTGCTCGTGGTCCAGTCCGAGCAGCTGCGCATCGAGCGCCGCCAGCGCGCCGAGGAGGCCGCCGCCAAGGCCCCGATCAAGATGATGTTCCCGCTCGTGGGCTGCATCTTCCCGTCGCTCTTCATCGTCATCCTCGGGCCCGCGCTCATCCTCATCGCCAACAACATGGGCCAGGGAGGCCTGTGACCGAGGCGCGGACCGCGGTCCTCCGCGACGCCGCGAGCGGCGGCACGATCGCGGAGCGGGTCGTCCTCGGGATGGGCTTCTGGAGCCGCTTCCGGGGGCTCATGGGACGGGCGGAGCTCCCCGCCGGAGAAGGGCTCTACCTGCCGGACACGGGGATCCACATGCTCTTCATGCGCTTCCCGATCGATGCCCTCTTCGTGGGCCCGGCGGACCCTGCCGGCGAGCGTCCGGTCCTCGCGGTCCGCCATGCGCTGCCACCGTGGCGCGGCCTCGTCCTCCTCGTGCGCGGCGCCCAGGGCGTCGTGGAGCTCCCGGCCGGGACGATCGCCGCGGCGGGTCTCGCGGTGGGCTCCCGGGTCCGGCTCGACCCCTAGCGGGCCTCGCCGGTGGCCGGGACCGGTCCGGCGGCGGACGCCTGCCCCGCCGGAGCCTGCTGGGCGATCCGGCGAACGAGCCAGGCGCTTCGCTCGAGGAGGGAGATGAGGTAGAGCTCCCGGGCCTGCTCCGCGGCGTCCGCATCGCGGACGCCCGCAGCCTGGGCACGGATCGCCTCCAGCTGGTCCCCGCGGTCGGTGGTCAGGGCGAGGAGGAGGCTCCGGTCGTCCGGGTCGCCGGAGCGCAGGACGTCCGCGAGGATGTGGAGGACGAGGTCCGCGGCCTCCACGCAGGCCGCCGCGAGCGGCGGCGTCTCCACCCCGTCCCGCGGGGCGGCTTCCCGGCCCAGGTCGCCGATCGTCTCCACGAGCTCGCCGATCGAGCGCTGGCGGCTTCCGATCTCGAGGAGCCCCGCAGCCGGGAGGTCGCCCCCGTTGCGGCGGACGAGATCGGCGACGAAGCCCTCCACCTCGCGGCAGAGGGCCTCCAGGGCAGGCCGGACCTCGCGGGCATCGAGGCCGGAGCGGGCACCAAGGTCGGTCCGGCCCGGATCGAGCAGGGCGGGCAGCGCACCCACGATCCGGAGCTGCTCCCGGGCTGCGAGCTCGAGCCCGAGATCGGGGAGATCGAGCGCGCTCTCGTCCAGGTAGCGGGGCCGGGCAAGCTCGTCCTCGGCGCTCTCCGGAACGAGGCGGGTGAGGATCGCGGGCCCGCGGGCACCGATGAGCACCGCCACGAGGGGGCAGAGGAGCATCTGGAGGAGGAAGGCCAGCGCGAGCTGGCTCTCGACCGGAAGCCCGGTCCCGGCGAGGATCGTGACGAGGGACGGGATGTCGGTCAGGGAGGCGATCAGGAGCCAGGCGCCGAGGATCGTCGCGGCGATCGCGTTGAGGAGGGCCTGCCACCAGGCCACGCGGAGCGCCTCGCCGCGGAGCGTCCGGGCGAGGAGAAGGACGGTGAGGCCGATCCCGATCCCGGTGCCGTGGATCGTCATCAGGGCGTGCTCGACGTCGAGGACCGACTGACCGCACAGGACGATGACGATGACCGCGATCCCGCTCGAGGACTGGATCGCGACCCGGAGGAGGGCGCCGATCGCGAAGGCGATCGGGAGCGGCCCGGCAAGGAGCGCCGCGAAGGAGCCGAACCAGGGTGCCTCCTGGATCGGGGCAGCGGCCGCCTTCAGCTGGATGAGGCCGAAGAGGAGGAGGCCGATCCCGAAGAGCGCCCCGAGGAGGGCACCCGAGCCGGCGATCCGGCGGCTGCGGAGGGCGAGCCCGACGATGCCGATCAGCCACAGGGTGGCGAGCGTGAGATCGACCGCGGCGAGGAAGGGGAGGAGGGCCGTCCCCGGGTTCGCCCACGCGACGATCGTGAGCGCCCGCCGGATGGTCACGAGCCCGGCGGAGACGAGCCCCGCGACGATGAACGAGACCGCGGTCGCACTCTGCGTCAGAGCACCCACGGCCATCCCGAGCCCGGCGGCGCGGACCGGGGAGGAGACGATCGCCGCCGCACGACGCCGGGCGCCCCGGCTCGCAACGCCCCGCAGGCTCCCCTTCACGCGGTCGAGGCCGAGGAAGAAGAAGACGAGCCCCGCGAGGAAGGCGGGGAGGAGCGCGAGGCTGTCGCCGAGCGGGTCGGTCCCGGTCATCGGGCGACCTCCGCTCGCTGGAGGAGGGTCATCCCCCTGAATCCTCCCGGCCGGGGTCAACCGGGTGTTAACGAGCCGTCAACCCTGCTCCGGGACCGGTCCGGAAGGAGGCCTCAGGCGGCGGGCCGGGCTCCGCGGAGGAGGCGCCACGGCCGGTCGACCGCGGGGGCCGCGCCGGGGCTCCCCGGGCGCCCGGCGCCGTCCCCGAGGAAGGGCAGGAGGGTCGCGGCGATCGCGACGATCGGGATGAGCGGGGCAGGAAGCCAGGCGAGGAGGGGGAGCGCCAGCCCCCACGTTCGACCCCGCTCGGCGAGGAAGGCGGCGGGAAGGAGGAGCGCCACGAGGTAGTGGTCCCAGAGGAGGGGCGCAAGGAGGAGGGTCGCCATCGTCGTGACGATGAACGAGGTGTCGCGGTCCCGGCGCAGGCTGAGGAGGACGGCCACGATCGCGATGAGGTAGCCCGCGTAGAGCCCCGCGGTGGCGACCTCGGGCGCGAGATCGAGCCGCAGGAGGGTGGAGGCGAGATCGAGGTTGTGCGAGACGCCCGCGACCTGCGAGACGTTCCCGAGGACCGTCAGCCAGTCCAGGTAGCCCGCGAACCCCACGACCGGGATCGTGACGAGGACGAGCACGAGGCCGGCAAGAAGGGTGGCGGCGACCACGCGCAGCCGGCGGCGGATGAGCGACCAGAGGAGGACGATCCCGAGCGTCGGGCGGATCGAGAGGGCGAGCGCGAGGGGGATCGCGCCCCAGGGACGATCCAGGCCGCGCCAGACGAGGGCGAGGAGGAAGAAGACGAGGACGCTCACGTTGCCGAGGACGAGGTCCACGATGACCGGCTGGCTGACCGCCCCGACCGCGAGGACGAGGAGCCGGACCGCGGGCCGGACGGGGAGCGCCCAGCAGCCGAGGGCGAGGAGGCCGACCCGCAGGAGATACCAGGCGAGGATCGCGACCGGCTGGCTGAGCCCGGCGAGCGGCACGAAGCCGACCGCGAGCGGCGGCGCATAGAGGTAGAGCCCCCACGGCCCGGGGTTGAAGGGGCCCTCCAGGGTGTACTCCCAGTAGGGCGACTCCCCGAGGGAGACGCGCTGGGCGGCCCACAGGTAGGCCTCCACATCGAAGCCCCAGCCGCGGGTCCGGTCGAGAGCGAAGGCCGCGAGGACGAGGAAGGCGACACCGGCGATCGCGAGGCCGAGAGCGAGCGGGAGGCGCGCGCTGCGGATCCGGCCGGCGTGCTCCATCCACAGGATGATACCGGCCGGTGAAGCGCCGGCCGCCATCATCGCCCCGTGCATGCGCTCCTCGACCTCCTCCTCCCGCCGCGCTGTCCGGGCTGCGGGCGGGAAGGTGAGCTCCTGTGTGGGCCGTGTGCGCGTCCGCTCGCGCGCCGGCTGGCGGAGCCACCCGGGATCCCGATCGGTCTCGATGCCCCGCTTCCGCCGGGGCTCATCCATCTGGAGTGGTGCGCCCGGTTCGGGGGCCCGGTCCGTGACGCGCTCCACGCCCTGAAGTACCGCGGGGAGCGCCGGCTCGCCGGGCCGCTCGGGGCCGCGCTCGCGGCGCGCTGGCGGGCGGCGGGGATCGCGGTCGATCTCGTCATCCCGGCGCCGGTCCACGCGGCCCGTCGCAGGGAGCGCGGCTATGACCAGGCCGCGGAGCTGGCACGGGAGCTGGGGCGCGGGATCGGGCGGCCCGCAGCGGAGCTCCTCGAGCGGACCACGCAGACGCTCGCCCTCCACGACCAGGGCCGGGAAGCGCGGGCCAGCACGCTCGTGGGTGCCTTCCGCATCCGGGAGGGGGCCGCGTCACGGGTCGCGGGGGCGCGGATCCTCCTCGTGGATGACATCGTGACCACGGGCGCCACCCTCTCCGGCTGCGCGGGCGTCCTCCTGGACGCGGGGGCAGCGGCGGTCGCCGCGATCGCCGTCGCCCGGGAGATGTGAGGCGCCACGGCTCGTCCGTCCGGCCCCCGCGGAGGGTCCCGTCGGCACGATGCCGCAGAGGAGGGCGGGTGCCACGATCGGTCCATAGCCAGGAGGTGAACGGTGAGGACGATCGTGAAGGGCCGGAACCTCGACGTCACCGAGCTCGATCGCCGCTACGTGGAGGAGAAGCTCCATCGCCTGGAGCGGATCCTGGACGACCGGACGGACGCGGTCGCGGAGCTCGGTCTGGAGCACCACCGGAACGCGGAGGAGTCGCGGATCGTGGAGCTCTCGCTCTGGGTGGACGGACGTCCACTGCGGGCGGTGGCGCACGCCGCGAGCTGGCGGGCCGCCACGGACGAGGCGGTCGACCACGCCGAGCGGCTGGCGGTGGCGCTCCACGAGAAGCCACGCGACCTGCACCGCAGCCCCCCGCGGAAGCCGGGGGGTGGCGCCACGCCGGGATGATCCGCAGGCTGCCACGGCCGCGGATGCGTGCGCTCCGGCCCGCCCGGGTGTAGGGTCACGCTGCGATGCCACACCGACCGGTCGCGGGATGACCGAAGGACGGCACCCGCGCCGGGGACGGCGTCCGGGTGACAGACGGGTCCTCATCGACCGTCCCGAATCCACCTACTTCCGCTACGACGGTCCGGGGCGCCTCGTCGCAAAGCCGGCGGCGTCCGTGCCCCGATCCTCCAGCGGACGAGCCGTCGCACGCGGCAAGGCATGGATCCTCGGCCGCCCGATGGCGAGCGCCGAGGAAGGCGAGGAGCGGCTCTCCAAGCGCCTCGCGCTCCCGATCTTCTCGTCGGACGCGATCTCCTCCTCCGCCTACGCGACCGAGGAGATCCTGCGCGTCCTCGTGGTGGCCGGGGCCGGTGCCTTCCTCCTCAGCCTGGAGGTCGCGATCGCGATCGCGATCCTCCTGGCGATCGTCGCGATCTCCTACCGCCAGGTCTGCCGCGCCTACCCGAACGGCGGCGGCGCCTATGCGGTGGCACGCCACGAGCTGGGCCCGCTCCTCGGTCTCGTGGCGGCGGCGGCGCTCCTCATCGACTACGTGATGACGGTCGCCGTCTCCTCCTCATCCGCGGTGGAGCAGCTGATCTCGATCAGCCCGGGCATCAACGACCTGCGCATCGAGATCGCGCTCGCGGCGATCGGCCTGATCACGCTCGCCAACCTGCGCGGCCTGCGCGAGGCCGGGCGCGCCTTCGCGGTGCCGACCTACCTCTTCGTGGGGCTGGCGTTCGCGGTCATCGGGATCGGGGGCTGGCGTGCGCTCGCCGGGGACGCTGCCGCCCTGCCGGCCCACCCGGAGGCGATGCCGCTGGGCACCGAGGCGATCGGGATCTTCCTCGTCCTGCGCGCCTTCGCGAGCGGGGCGGTCGCCCTCACGGGGACCGAGGCGATCGCGAACGGCGTCCCCGCCTTCCGGCCGCCGGAGAGCCGGAACGCGGCGAACACCCTCGTGGTCATGGCGGTCCTGCTCGCCGTCCTCTTCGTGGGCATCACCCTCGTGGCGGAGGCCTGGCAGCTCACCCCGTCCGAGGAGGGCTCGGGCGGACCGACGGTGATCGCGCTCGTCGCCCAGATCGCCTTCGGCCGGGAGACGCCGCTCTACATCCTCTTCCAGGTCTCCACCGCGCTCATCCTCTTCCTCGCGGCGAACACGAGCTACAACGCGTTCCCGCGCCTCACCGCCCTCCTGGCCATGGACGGCTACCTGCCGCGCCAGCTCTCCTTCCGCGGCGACCGGCTCGCCTACAGCTGGGGTGTCCTCCTCCTCTCCGCGGTGGCGGCGCTCCTCGTGGTCGCCTTCGGGGGCGTCACGACCGCGCTCATCCCCCTCTACTCCGTGGGCGTCTTCGTCTGCTTCACCCTCAGCCAGTCGGGGATGGTCCTTCACTGGCTGCGCGGCCGGGAGCCCGGCTGGTGGTGGCGGATGACGGTGAATGCCACGGGCGCGATCCTGACCGGCGTCGTCCTCGTCGTCGTCGCCTCCGTGAAGCTGACGGCGGGAGCCTGGATCGTCCTCGTCCTCGTGCCGGTCATCGTCCTCGTCATGCTCTTCGTCCACCGCCAGTACCGGGCGACCGCGGAGCAGCTCGCCGTGCGTCCCGCCTACGTCGCGCAGCCACCGATCCGCGAGGAGCGGGCGGTCATCCCGGTCGCGGGGGTGACCCGCGCCGTCATCCAGGCGGTGAACGTCGCGCGCTCGATCACGCCGGACGTGCGTGCCGTCTTCGTCAGCGATGACCCCGAGGCCTCCGCGCTCCTGCTCCGGACCTGGGAGCGCCAGGTCCCGGGCGTGCCGCTCGTCCTCCTCGAGTCGCCCTACCGCGCGCTCGCGGAGCCCTTCGTCGCCTACCTGGACATCCTCGATGTGGGGCGGCCCCCGGACGAGCCGGATCCGATCACCTTCGTCGTCCTCCCCGAGTTCGTGGCGCGGCGATGGTGGGAGCGGATCCTCTACAACCAGTCCACCCGCCTCCTCCGCCAGCGTCTCCTCGGCCGGCCGCACACGGTCGTGGTCAACGTCCCCTACCGCCGGGACGAGCAGCTCCATGGAGAGCCCGCCCACTGACGGCCACGCGCACGCCGGCCGCGGACGACCCGGAAAGCCGGAGAGGCCGCTCGTGCGAAGATGGGATGGCAAGACCCGAACCCCGGAGACCCCCAGCATGACGATGACCCCTCCCCGACCCGCCGACGGCCGCTTCGGTGCCGGCCCCTCGCGCGTCCGGCCCGCCGCCCTCCACGCGCTCGCAGGCCCCCGATCGGGTCTCCTGGGGACGAGCCACCGGGCCGTCCCCGTGCGCGGGCTCGTCGGCGAGGTGCGTACAGGGCTGCGGGACCTCTTCGGCCTCCCGGCCGACTGGGAGATCGTCCTCGGCAACGGCGGCGCCACCGCCTTCTGGGATATCGCCGCGCACGCGCTCGTGGAGCGCCGCTCCGCGCACGCCTTCCATGGCGAGTTC
Source organism: Chloroflexota bacterium (assembly GCA_017853275.1). GTDB lineage: Bacteria > Chloroflexota > Limnocylindria > Limnocylindrales > CSP1-4 > JAFMJV01. The sequence continues at coordinate 19,976 of JAFMJV010000020.1, read as the reverse complement.
GGGGCCAAGGCCGCGGCCTCCGCCACCACCCCGTTCCTCGCCCCGCCCGTCCTCATCGAGCGGCCGGGCGGCGAGCGGGCAGAGCTCGTCCCCGCAGACGTGGACGCCTACTTCCTCGTCCAGAACGAGACGAGCACGGGGGTCACCAGCCCGGTCCGCCGCCCGCGCCACGCAGACGGCCGCGCCGCGGACGGGCTCCTCCTCGTGGATGCCACGAGCATCGCGGGCGCGGTCGCCTGGGACCCCGCCGAGGCGGACGTCTATTACTTCAGCCCCCAGAAGGCGTTCGGTGGCGACGGTGGCCTGTGGGTCGCGTGCATGTCGCCCGCGGCGGTGGAGCGGACGGAGCGGATCGCCGCCTCCGGGCGCTGGATCCCGCCCTTCCTGCGCCTCGCGGATGCGCTCGCGGAGAGCCGCAAGGACCAGACGGTGAACACGCCGGCGATCGCGACGCTCGTCCTCCTCGCGGAGGGGATCGCCTGGATCCGCGAGCAGGGAGGCCTCGCCTGGGCGGAGGCACGCTGCCGCTCCACCTCCGGGCACCTCTACCGCTGGGCGGAGGCGCATCGCCAGGCCTCGCCCTTCATCACGGACCCGGAGCTCCGCTCGCCCACGATCGCGACGATCGACTTCGCGGGCTCGATCGATTCGGAGGCGCTCCGGAAGCAGCTGCGGGCGGAGGGGATGGTCGACCTCGACCCCTACCGGAAGCTCGGGCGGAACGGGATCCGCGTGGGGACCTTCCCCGCCGTGGAGCTCGCGGACGTGGAGGCGCTCACCGCCTGGATCGACCACCTGGTCGCCGCGGGCTGAGCCCGCGCGCTCAGGGCTCCCGGGGCGGCCAGTCCGTCTCGGGCAGGAGCCGGTAGACGCCGCCCGGGCGCTCCAGGAACCGGTGGTCCACGAGGCAGCGGCGGAGCGCCGCCGCGTCGCGGTTCCGGAGCGCGATGCGCATGTTCACCTCGGGCTCGCTCAGCTCCTCGCCCGGCCGGAAGGCCGTGACCGCGAGCCAGCGCAGGACGACGAGCCGCTTCCGCTCCTTCGCCGGGATCGTGACGATCCGGCCGTCCACGACGAACGCGCGCAGGATCCGCGCCTCGCCGGGGGTGGGCTGGAAGTCGGATCCGGGCTCCATGGGGCGGAGGGTGGCACGGATGGGCGGAAGGCGCCGGAGCCGGGCGGCCGGTACCATCCGGCGGTGAGCCCGAGCGACCCCGCGGCACCTCCCGTCAGCGTCGACCCGGACGAGGCGCGCCTCGCGCTCGGTGGTCGCGTCGTGGGACCCCATCTCCCGCTCGCCCCGGGGATGGTGAAGGCGGTGGAGCGGGCCCACGCGATCGGGGCGACCACGCTCCAGGTCTTCTCGGACAACCCCACCTCGTGGAAGCGCCGGACGGACCCGCCCGCGGAGATCGACCGCTTCCGCGCCGCGCTCGAGCGGACGGGGATGGGACCCCTCGCGATCCACGCCTCCTACCTCGTGAACGTGGCCAGCCCGGACGACCTCCTCCGGGACCGGAGCGTGGAGACGATGGTCGCGGAGCTCCGGATGGGTGCCCGCTACGGGGCGCGCTTCGTCAATGTGCACCTCGGGTCGCATCGCGGCGCCGGCGTGGAGACGGGCCTCGACCGCGCGGGCGAGACGATCGCCCGGATCCTGGACGCGGTCCCGCCCGGCCCGGAGATCCCCCTCCTCGTCCTCGAGGATTCCGCGGGCCAGGGGGACACCGTGGGCGTGACGGTGAGCGAGATCGGCGGGATCATGGACGCCGCGATCCGTCACGGGGCGGACCCGGAGCGGATCGGGATCTGCCTCGATACGGCCCACCTGTGGGGCGCGGGCTTCGACCTGGACGCGCCGGCGGAGATCGACCGGCTGCTCGCGGAGCTCGATGCCCGGATCGGACCCGGACGGCTGGCGATGATCCACCTCAATGATTCGCGGGCGGGCCGCGGGTCCCGGATGGACCGCCATGAGCACCTCGGGGCGGGCGGGATCGGGGAGGCCGGCCTGCGGCATCTCGTGGGCCACCCGCGGCTCGCGGGCGTCCCCTTCTACCTCGAGACGCCCGGGATGGAGAGCGGCTGGGACGCGGTGAACATGGACCGGGTCCGGGACCTTCTCGGCGGCCATCCCCTCCCGGAGCTGCCGGAGCTCGCGCGGACCGTGCGCGGCGACCGCTCCCGCTCCGGGGGCTGACTACGCGCGCGGGTCACGCCCCGGGGCCGGACCATCGGCGCATCCAGGCCCATCCGACCGGCGGCTCCGGCCCCGTACCCCTTTCCCATCGACCGTCCCCCGACGGTCCGGGATGATGCCCCCGGTCACCGGGAGCAGGTCCGGTCCGAGCCATGGAGGGCGTGGGTGAGCATCGACAACGGGCGGGTGTTCAACGAATGGCTCCGCGCCCAGCTGAAGGCGCGCAAGATGTCGCAGCGGCAGCTCGCGCTCGTCTCCGGCGTGGACCACTCCACGATCTCCCGCCTGGTGCGTGGTGACCGGACGCCGTCGCTGGGGACCGCGGCGCGCCTCGCGCGCGGCCTCCGCGAGCTGCGCGATGACGGGGACGCCACCCAGTACCTCGGCCTCCTTGCCGCCTCCAACGCGAACCCCACCGCGCGCGTGGAGTACGCGCTCCGCGCGGACGACGGGATGAGCGAGCTCCAGGTCCGCCAGGTGATGCAGTACTACCACGCGATCCGCTCGCGCCGTCTCGGGCCGCGCGATGGATCCACGACCGCCGTCCAGGCCACGGTGCGCTCCGTCCCCGTGGGCGCCCCGGCCGTCCCGGCCCCGGTCCCGGCGACCCGCCAGATGGGACGCGGCCGGCGCCGGCAGCCCGTCCTCGCACCGCGCCCCTGAGCGCGGCCGGCGGCAGCCGGCCTAGGCGGCCCCGGTCCGTGGGGCCGGTGCGGACCGCGCCTTCGTCTTGGGCGAGATGACGTAGACGATGCTCCCCAGGACGATCACCGAGAGGACGCTGATCGAGCGGTCCACGAGGGCGATCGCGAGCGCTTCCGTCTGCGGGACGTTGTAGACGGTCGTCAGGACACCCACGATCCCCAGCTCCACGAGGCCGAGGCCGGCCGGGGTGAGCGGGACGGCGGTGAGGAGCGAGGCGATGAGGGCGACGAAGACCGCGCCGCTGATCCCCAGCGTCACGTCCGGGAAGCCCATCGCCTGGACGACGAAGAAGAGCCGGAGCGCCTCCGTCATCCAGATCATCCCCGTCACGAGGAGGATGACCGGGAGGGTCCGCCGGTCGACGGAGAAGAGCCCCTCCTCGAAGAGCGTGTAGAGCTCCACGACGCGCTGGGGCATCCGGAGCCGCTCGAGGATCCGGCGTCCGAAGCTGCGCACGAGCACGAGCGCGACGATGAGGGCGATGACGACCGCGATGCCGATCGCGAAGATCGCCTGGACCTCCGGCGAGAGGCCGGTCCGGAAGCTCCAGAAGCCGGCGAGCAGCCCGAGGACGACGATCGCGATGAGGTCGAAGACGCGCTCGATGAAGACGGTGCCGAAGCTGCGCGAGAGCGAGATCCCGAAGTTGACCCGGACGAGATAGGCGCGGTAGACGTCGCCGAGCTTGGCGGGGACGAGGCAGTTGACGAGCCACGAGAGGAAGATGATCTCCGTGGAGTCCTTCACGGAGAGCGGATAGCCGGTCCCCCGGATGAGGAGCGCCCAGCGGTAGCCACGGAGCGGGAAGCCGAGGTAGTAGATCCCGAGGGCGGCAAGGAGCCAGAAGGGGTTCGCCTGGGCGATGAGCGCGGGGAGCTCCTCGAGGTGGAAGCCCGGAAGCGCCACGACGAGGAGGGTGAGGATCCCGAGCGGCACGAGGAAGGAGATGATCGTCCGCGGATCGCGGATCCGGCGGCCGAGCGGGACGGCGCCCGCATCGTCCTCCTGGACGAAGGGCAGGTCGCGCGCCTCCGCGGCTGCGCGCTCGTCTGCGGGGATCGCGTCGCGCAGGTCATCGTCCGCGACCTCGTGGATGAGGCTGGCGAAGGTCGGGTCGTGCGGCGCCGGGGAGGAGCCCTCCTGCGCGTCAGACTGCGGGTCGTCGCCGCTCATGCGGGCCCTCCGGATGCCACGGGGTGGATGCGCACGTTCCCGCGCATCCGGTTGACGAGCTTGGCGACCGGGGTCCAGCCGCGGGCAAGGTAGGCGGCCCGTCCGGTGACGATCCGGGCCGTGCCGAGGAGCGCCCGCAGCTCGTCCGCGCCGGTGAAGGGCGCGGCGAAGCTCGTGGAGGCGACCCCGAGCTCGAGGATCGTGTGGGCGTCCGAGGAGGCGACGCCCGGAAGCCCGTGCCGGACGGCGAACTCGGCCGCGCGCGGGTTCGCATCCCCGTAGGCGCGCGCGTTGTGGATCTCCACGTAGTCCACCGCGGCGGCGAGCTGTGCGAGCGCGGCATCCTGGGCGCCGGCGCGGTCGCCACCCGAGGAGCGGAAGCGGTCGAAGGGATGCGGCAGGCCGACGAGCCCGCCCTGGGCGTGGACCCGGGCGGCGGTCTCGGCCGGGCTGAGGCCCGGCGGGATCGCCTCCTCGAGGAAGAGGCCGATCAGGTCACCCGCGTTCGTGCGGATCTCCTCGCCGACGATGACGGTGAGGCCGGCCGGGGCGAGGTCCCGTGCCCGCAGGGCGCCGTCGATCCGCTCGTGGTCCGTGATCGCGAGGTGGGTGAGCCCGATGCGCTGTGCCCGTTCCACGAGCTTGCGCGGCGCGCTGAGGGAATCGAAGGACGCCGACGAATGACAGTGGAGGTCCGCGAAGGAGCGCCCCCCGACTCCCCCGTTCGCGGTCACACGCGCTGCACCAGCGACTTCCGGAAGAAGTCGAAGTGCTCCATCGCAAGGCCGGTGCCGAGCGCGACGCAGTTCAGCGCGTTCTCGGCGACGTGACACGGGACGCCGGTGACCTGGGTGAGCAGACGGTCGAAGTTGCGCAGGAGGGAGCCGCCGCCGGACATCACCATCCCCTTGTCGATGATGTCGCTGGAGAGCTCCGGGGGCGTCTCCTCGAGGACCTGGCGGACGGCGGCGACGACCTGCTGGAGCGGCTGCTCCAGGGCCTCCATCACCTCCGAGCTGGTGAGCGGGACCGTGCGCGGGAGGCCGGCGATGAGGTCGCGGCCGCGGACCTCCATGTGCAGCTCGCGCTCCAGCGGGAGGGCGGTGCCGATCGCGATCTTCACCTCTTCCGCGGTCCGCTCGCCGACCATGAGGTTGTACTTCTTCCGGATGTAGGTGGCGATCGCGTCGTCGAAGCGGTTCCCGCCCACGCGCACCGAGCGGCTGACCACGATGCCCCCGAGCGAGATGACCGCGATCTCGCTCGTGCCGCCCCCGATGTCGATGATCATGTTGCCGGCCGGGCCGCTGATCGGGACGTTCGCGCCGATCGCTGCCGCCAGCGGCTCCTCGATGAGGTAGGCCTCGCGCGCGCCCGCCTTGAGCGCGGCGTCGCGCACGGCGCGCTTCTCCACGCTCGTGACGCCGGAGGGGACGCTGATCATCACGTCCGGCCGGGAGAAGGAGCGGCCCGCCTTCTTGATGAAGTAGCGGAGCATCGCCTCCGTGATCACGTAGTCGGCGATGACGCCGTCCTTCATCGGGCGGATCGCGGAGATCGAGCCGGGGGTCCGGCCGATCATCTCCCGCGCCTCCTCGCCCACCGCGACGATCACGTTGTCCTCGCTCACCGCGACCACCGATGGCTCGCGGATGACCACGCCCTTCCCCTTCACGTAGACGAGGACGTTCGCGGTGCCGAGGTCGATGCCGATCTTCATGAAGGGTGGCGGGTCACCTGTCGGAGAGGCGCTCGATGCGGGCGCCGAGTGAGAGGAGTTTATCCTCGATGTTCTCGTACCCCCTCCGGACCTGGTGGGTGCCGTGGATCAGGCTCTCGCCGTCCGCCGCGAGCGCGCCGAGGATGAGGGATGCGCCGGCGCGCAGATCGGACATCGCCACCTCCGCGCCGTGCAGGCGGGCCGGCCCGTGGATCGTGGCGTGGTGGGCGTCCTCGATCTCCAGCCGGGCACCCATCCGGCGCAGGTCGTCCAGCCATTCCAGGCGGTCCTCGAAGATCGTCTCGTGGATCCGGCTCGTGCCGCTGGCCTGGGTGAGGAGGACGGCGGTGGGGGACTGGAGGTCGGTGGCGAGCCCCGGGTAGGGATCGGTCCGGATATCCGTGGCGCGGTAGGCGCCGGAGCCGGTGGGGGCGCCGCGGACGACGATCGTCTCCCCTTCCGTGCGCACGTCCACGCCGACCCGGGTGAGGACGTCGAGGAAGGCACCGAGGGCACCGACCGGGGCGCCATGGAGGGTCACCTCGCCGCCGGTGATCGCCGCCGCGATCGCGAAGGTCCCCGCCTCGATCCGGTCCGCCATGACGCGGTGCTCCGCGCCGCGCAGACGGCGGCGGCCCTCCACCTCGATGACCTCCGGGGCGGTCCGCTCCACCTCCGCGCCCATCGCGCGCAGGAAGGCGATCAGGTCGTCCACCTCGGGCTCGCGCGCCGCGGGGGTGATCGTCGTGTGGCCGTCCGCGAGCGTGGCCGCGAGGATCGCGTTCTCCGTCCCCATGACCGTGACACCGGGGAAGGTGACCGTGCCGCCACGCAGGCGGCCGGGGGCCTGGGCGAAGTAGTAGCCGTTCCGGTAGTCGATCCGCGCACCGAGCGCACGCATCGCGTCCACGTGGAGGTTCACCGGGCGCCGGCCGATCCGGTCCCCGCCCGGGTTGCTGATGATCACCCGCCCGAAGCGCGCGAGGAGCGGGCCGAGGAGGATGAAGCTGGCGCGCATCTTCGCGGCCGCTTCCAGCGGCACGAAGAGCCAGTCCACATCGCCCGCGGCCACCTCGTAGGTGTTCGGGGCGGGGTGGTCCACCACGACCCCGAGGTCACGCAGCGTCTCGACGAGGACGCGGATATCCGCGATCTCCGGGACGTTCGTGAAGCGGCAGCGCTCGCCCGTGAGGGTCGCGGCGGCGAGGAGCTTGAGCGCGGCGTTCTTTGCGCCGCTGACCGCCACCTCGCCCCGGAGCGGGCGGCCGCCTTCCACCCGGAAGGCCTCCCGCTCGACCGGCGGCTCCTCGTACTCCCAGTGGAAGGGGCGTGCGTCAGCCATCCCGGCCTACGCCCGCGAGCGCGGACCCTCCCGGCGGCGCCGTTCGGCGACGCGGATCCGGAGGAGCGCCCGTTCCATCGTGGCGCGTGCCCGGGCGAGGTCCGCGGGCTCGGCGTACCCCTCCGAGATCACCCGCTCCGCCTCGCGGCGGGCGGCCTCCGCGGCCTCGAGGTCGATCTCCGCGGCCATGTCGGCGGTCTCCGCCATGACCACGACCTTGTCCGGCCGGACCTGGAGGAAGCCCCCCGCGATCGCGAAGTACTCCTCCTGCCCGCCCTTCCGGATCCGGAGCTCACCGAGCCCGAGGATCGAGAGGAGCGGCGCGTGGTGCGGGAGGATGCCGAGCTCGCCGTCGAAGCCCGGGCAGAAGACGGCATCCACCGTGTCCGAGTACGCGAGGCGCTCGGGGGTGACGATCTCCAGCTGGAGCGGCATGCGGGCTCCTTCCTGCCTGGGGCCTAGGAGGCCAGCTTGGCGGCGTTCTCGCGGACGTCGTCGAGCGTGCCCGCGAGGAAGAAGGCCTGCTCCGGCAGGGTGTCCGCCTTCCCCTCGAGGATCTCGCGGAAGGAGGCGACGGTGTCCTTGATCGAGACGTACTTGCCGGGGCGGCCGGTGAAGACCTCGCCGACGAAGAACGGCTGGGACATGAACCGCTGGAGCCGGCGAGCGCGGGCGACGAGCGCCTTGTCGTCCTCCGAGAGCTCGTCGATGCCGAGGATCGCGATGATGTCCTGGAGGTCGCGGTAGCGCTGGAGCTGCCGCTTGACCTCCTGGGCGGTCTCGTAGTGCTCCACGCCGACGACGAGCGGGTCGAGGACCCGGGAGGTCGAGGTGAGCGGGTCGACCGCGGGGTAGATGCCGAGCTCGGTCAGGTAGCGCTCGAGCCGGATCGTGGAGTCGAGGTGGCCGAAGGCGGTCGCCGGCGCGGGGTCGGTGTAGTCGTCCGCGGGGACGTAGATCGCCTGGAGCGAGGTGATCGAGCCCTTCTTGGTGGAGGTGATCCGCTCCTGGAGGCCCGCCATCTCGGTGGCGAGGTTGGGCTGGTAGCCCACCGCGGAGGGCATCCGGCCGAGGAGCGCGGAGACCTCCGAGCCCGCCTGGGTGAAGCGGAAGATGTTGTCGATGAAGAGGAGGACGTCGCGGCCTTCCTCGCGGAAGAACTCGGCCATCGTGAGGCCGGTGAGCGCGACGCGGAGGCGGGCGCCGGGCGGCTCGTTCATCTGGCCGAAGGCCATGACGGTCTTGCTGATGACGCCCGAGTCGCGCATCTCGTGGAGAAGGTCGTTCCCCTCGCGCGACCGCTCGCCGACGCCCGCGAAGACGGAGTAGCCACCGTGCTCCTGGGCGACGTTGCGGATGAGCTCCTGGATGATGACCGTCTTGCCCACGCCGGCGCCGCCGAAGACGCCGATCTTGCCACCCTTGGCGAAGGGGCAGATGAGGTCGATGACCTTGATGCCGGTCTCGAAGACCTCGGTCGCGGTCGTCTGGTCCTCGAACGCCGGTGCCGGGCGGTGGATCGGGTAGTGGACGTCCGCCTTCACCTCGCCCTCGCCGTCGATCGGCTGGCCGAGGACGTTGAAGACGCGGCCGAGCGTGGTGGGGCCGACCGGGACGCTGATCGGCGCGCCGGAGTCCACCGCCTTCGTGCCGCGCGCGAGACCGTCCGTGGAGGTCATCGCGACGGTGCGCACCCAGTTGTTGCCGAGGTGCTGCTGCACCTCGCAGGTGAGCGGGTCGCCGTTGGCGGGCTCAAGGACGACGGCGTTGAAGATCGCGGGCAGCCGGCCGGGCGGGAACTCGATGTCCACGACCGGTCCGGTGATGGCGATGACCTTGCCCTCCGCGCCGGCGGAGGTCTGTGCAGTGGCGACGGCCATGGGTCTCGGTTCCTCCTGCTCGCGTCAGGCGATGCTCGCGCCGGTGGCGATCTCGATCATCTCGCGGGTGATGTTGGCCTGGCGGACCTTGTTGTACGTCAGGGTGAGGTCTTCGATCAGCTCCTGGGCGTTATCCGTCGCGTTGCGCATCGCGACCATCCGGCTCGACTGCTCGCTCGCCGTCGTCTCCAGGACCGCCTGGAAGAGGCGGGTGGCGACATAGCGCGGGAGAAGCTGCTCGAGGACGGCAGAGGCGCCGGGCTCCCAGAGGAACTGGTTGCCGGGGATCCCTGCCGTGTCCTCTGCGGGGACGATCGGGAGGAGCTGCTCCGCGACCGGCCGCTGGACGAGGGTGGAGACGAAGCGCGGATGGACGAGGTCGATCCGGCTGTAGGTTCCCGCCAGGTAGTCGTCCGTGATGAGACGGGCGAGCGGGAGGACGGAGGCGAAGTCGGGCTTGTCGCCGAAGCCATCGAAGGCGGCGGCGATCGGCACCTGGGCCCGGCGCATCGCGGCGGTCCCCTTGCGGCCGACGGTGACGACCTTGAGGTCGCCGGTCGATTCGGCGATCTCGCGGCTGGCGTAGCGGATCGTGTTCGTGTTCAGCGATCCGGCGAGGCCGCGGTCGGTGGTGAAGAGGACGAGCAGCCGCGCTCCGCCCTCGCGCCGGGCGAGGAGCGGGTGGTCCCCGTTGGAGAGGACCGCAGCGACGTCCGCCAGGACCTCGTCCAGCTTCTCGCGGTAGGGGCGCGACTGGAGGGTCGCGTCCTGGGCACGCTTCAGCTTGGAGGCCGCGACGAACTGCATCGCGCGGGTGATCTGCTTGATGTTCTTCACCGAGCCGATACGGCGTCGGATCTCGCGCTGGCTGGGCACGAGCTGGTCGGTGCCTCCTGTACGGGGGGCTGCGTCGCCGGGGGGCCGGCTAGGCGGCGAAGGTCTCCTTGAAGGCGGTCACCGCGTCGCGGAGCATCCCGACGAGCTCGTCGTCGAGGGCCTTGCGCTCTGCGAGCGTGGTGAGGACCTGGGGTCGCTCGGACTCGAGGAAGCGGTAGAGCTGGGCCTCGAACTCCTTCACCTTGGAGGTGGGGACGGTATCGAGGAAGCCGTTCGTCACGGTCCACAGGATCGTGACCTGCTTCTCCACCGGGAGCGGGCTGTACTGGGGCTGCTTGATGACCTCGGAGATCCGCTCGCCGCGGGTCAGCTGGTCACGGGTCGCCTTGTCCAGGTCCGAGGCGAACTGCGCGAAGGCGGCGAGCTCCCGGAACTGGGCGAGGTCGAGCTTGAGGGGCCCGGCCACCTTCTTCATCGCCTTCGTCTGCGCGGCGGATCCCACGCGCGAGACGGAGATGCCCACGTTGAGCGCGGGCCGCTGGCCGGCGTTGAAGAGGTCGGACTCGAGGTAGATCTGGCCGTCCGTGATCGAGATCACGTTCGTGGGGATGTAGGCCGAGACGTCGTTCGCCTGGGTCTCGATGATCGGGAGCGCCGTGAGCGACCCGCCGCCGTTCTCGTCGTTGAGGCGCGCGGCGCGCTCGAGGAGGCGGCTGTGGAGGTAGAAGACGTCGCCGGGGTACGCCTCGCGGCCGGGGGGCCGGCGGAGGAGGAGGGCCATCTCGCGATAGGCCCAGGCGTGCTTCGTGAGGTCGTCATAGACGCACAGCGCGTCCTTGTAGACGGTCCCGCCGATCGTGACGCCGTTCTCCATCACCTCCTCGCCCATCGCGGCACCCGCGTAGGGGGCGAGGTACTGGAGCGGCGCCGGGGTCTCCGCGCCGGCCACGACGACGATCGTGTGCTCCATCGCGCCGAACTGCTCGAGGACGGCGACCGTCTTCGCCACGGTGGACAGCTTCTGTCCGATCGCGACGTAGATGCAGATGACGCCCTTCCCCTTCTGATTGATGATCGTGTCCACCGCGACCGTCGTCTTGCCGGTCTGGCGGTCGCCGATGATCAGCTCGCGCTGGCCGCGGCCGATCGGGATGAGGGCGTCGATCGCCTTGATGCCCGTCTGCATCGGCGTGTCGACCGACTTGCGCGAGATGACGCCGGGGGCGACGCGCTCGACGGGGCGCATCGCGCTCGCCGCGATCGGGCCCTTGTCGTCCAGCGGGCGGCCGAGGGGATCCACCACGCGGCCCACGAGGGCGGCGCCCACGGGGACCTCGACGACCGAGCCGGTCGTCTTGACGGTGTCGCCTTCCTTGACGGCGGTGTAGTCGCCGAGGATGACCGCGCCGACCGTCTCCTCCTCCAGGTTGAGCGCCATCCCCTTGATCCCGTTCGGGAACTCGAGGAGCTCGGAGGAGAGCGCGCCGTCCAGCCCGTAGATGCGGGCGATGCCGTCACCGACCTCGACGACGGTGCCGACCGAGCGGGTCTCGACGCCCGCATCGAACCGGTCGATCGCGGACTTGATGATCTGCGTGATGTCGTCGGAGCGGATGGCCATTCGTGAGGGACCTCGTGTGCAGGCCTAGAGGGCGCCGGAGGCGAGACGGGTGCGGAGGCGGTCCAGGCGACCCCGGACGCTGCCATCGATGAGACGGTCACCGAGCCGGACCTCGACGCCGCCGAGCAGCGCGGGGTCGACCCCGAGGGTGAGCTCCACCGCACCACCCGTGATCGCGGTGAGGCGATCCCGGAGCGCGGAGGTCTCGGCCTCCGTGAGCGGCGCGGCGCTCGTCACGACGGCCTCGGTGATGCCGTCCTTCCTGCGCTGCAGGCGGCGCAGCTCGCGCGCGACCTCCGGCAGACGCTCGATCCGGCCACGCTCGAGGAGAAGGGCGACGAGACGCATCGGGGCGGCATCGATCCGCCCCGAGAGCACGTTCTCGAGGACCTCCCGACGGCTCGCGGCCGGGATGGCGGGATTGGAGAGCAGGCGCCCGAGCTCCGGGTCCGCGACGATCGCCGCGGCACGATCGAGCGCGTCGAGCCAGACGGCAAGGGTGCCATCCCGCTCCGCGATCTCGAACGCCGCCTCGGCGTAGCGCCGGGCCGTGCTCCGGTTGCCTGCCATCCGCTCCTCCTAGTTGCGCTCGGCGCCGCCGGGCGCCTGCGCGGTGACCTGGGCAAGGAACTCGTCCACGAGACGGCGCTCCCGCTGGTCGCTGAGGGTCTCGCCGACCACCTTCCCCGCCGCAAGAAGGGCGAGGTCGGCGACCTGGGCACGGACCGTGTTGAGCGCTCGCTGACGCTCCGCTTCGATCTCGGCATCCGCCTGGGTGCGCTTGCGCTCGATCTCCGCCTGGGTGGCGGCGACCCCCTGCTCACGCGTCTCGTCCGCGAGGCGCTGGGCACGAGCGATGATCTCGCCCGCCTCCCGGCGCGCCTCGGCGAGGATCGCCTGGCGCTGATCCGCGGCCGCTTCCCGGTCACGCCGGGCGGCGTCCGCATCCTTCAGCCCCTGCTCGATGCGCTCTCGGCGCGCGCCGATCGTCCGGCCCACCGGCTTGAGGACGATGAGGTAGGCGAGCGCGAAGAAGAGGACGAAGTTCAGCGAGGCGACGACGATCCAGAAGACGTTGATCGTCAGGCCGCCACCTTCGCCACCACCTTCGGCGGCGCCGGCGGCAAAGCCCAGGACCTGGCCTCCGAGGCCGGTCGCTGCCGCAAGGATGTCCACGACGGTCTCCGTCGCCGGTGGCTAGAGGAAGAGCGTCAGGAGGCCGACGACGACCGCGAGGACGCCGAGGCCCTCGGCGAACGCCGCGAGGATGATCGCGAGGCCGCGGATCTGGGACGCGGCGTCGGGGTTGCGGCCGATCGCCGCGGCGGACATGCCGCCGAGGATGCCGATCGCGAGGCCGGGGCCGAGGACGCCGAAGGCGGCGAGACCAGCGCCGAGGTTCTCCATGAGTTGCCTACCTCCTATCGTCCGGACGAGCGCCGGACCTTCTGGCCGAGTGGAAGGCCGGGGTGTCTAGTGCGCCCCGGCAGGTGCGCGATGCGGGACGGCGTCGTGGGCCGCGTCTGCGGCCTCGTGCCCCATCTCGCCCTCCTCGTGGTGGTGGCTTTCCACCGCCGCGACGAGGAACATGAGCGTCAGCGTGCTGAAGATCAGCGCCTGGACCGTGGTGAGCATCGCCTCGAGGCCGAAGAGCCCGACCGGGAGGACGGCGATGGTGAGGGCGGTGATGACCGCGAGCGCGGTCTCGCCACCATAGATGTTGCCGAAGAGCCGCATCGAGAGGGTGAGCGGCTTGACGAACTCGAGGAGGAGCTCGATGAGGCCGACGAAGAGGGCGATCACGCCCGCACCGACCCCCTGGCGGAACTCGTAGAGCGGGAAGAACTTGGAGAGGTAGCCGCCGAGGCCGAGCTTCCGGACGCCCTCGATGTGGAAGGCGAAGAAGGCGACGAGGGCGAAGCCGATCGTGACGTTGAGGTCGCTCGTGGGGGCGCGCAGGCCGTCGATGCGGCCGACGATCGGCAGGAAGCCGCTCCAGTTGCAGGCGAGGATGAGGACGAAGAAGGCCGCGAAGATCGGCACGTAGGGCTTGGCGGCCGCGCCGCCCATGGAGCCCGCGAAGCTCTCCAGGGATTCGTAGGCCCACTCGACCGCGTTCTGGACGCGTCCCGGCCGGAGCGCGCGGCCGCGGCCGAGGACGGCCATGAGGACGAGGAGGAAGACGCTGATGATCATCAGCGTGACGAGCGAGTCCGTGAGGCTCACCTCGGCGGTGAGGAGCGCCGTGGAGCCGTGCTCGCCGGACGGGGTCCAGACGACGTGCGGCGCCGGCAGGTGGAGGTTGCCGTCGATGAAGCAGACCGGGTAGGCGCAGGCGGAGCCCGGGCCTTCCTTCTTGTCGAAGGGCGGGATGAGGATGAAGGCTGCGATGTTGAGGACGATGATCCCCGCGGTGAGCAGGAGGATCCAGCGGAGCGGGCTCTTCTTCTTCGGGGAGGGCTCGGTCGCGTCGCCGATCGTCCCGATGGGGTCCGTTGCGCTCGTCACATTCGCTCCAGAGCGGGACCGGCCGGAGGGGCCGGGTCCATCATTCGTCGTCCAGTCGTGCGAGGAACCGGGAGACCAGGCGGTAGTCGGCGACCGCTCCGAGAAGCGCTCCGACAAGGAAGCCAGCCACCACGAGGAGCGGGCTGGTTCCGATCTGCTGGTCGAGCCAGTGTCCGAGGAGCGCGCCTCCCAGCGTCGTCACGAAGAGGGCGATCCCGATCTCCGTGAAGAGCGCGAAGTAGGCGAGTGCTCGTGCGGACCCGTTCCGGGGCTGGCTCAAGGCAGCGGGAGTATAGCAATCGTTCCGGCCACCGTCCGTCCGCTCCGGTGCGAGGCGGTCATCCGCTCAGGCTCCATCGGGCCGGATCTCGTCCGGGTAGCTGCGGGCATCGAGCGCCTCCTGGGCGCGCCGGGAGAAGAGATAGAGGACGAGCCCCCCGCCCACCACGACGCCGAGGAAGGCGTAGAGGGTGCCCGCGCTCTCCGAGAGGAGGATCGCGGCGACCGAGAGGATCGCGCACAGGAGGTAGATGAGGAGGACGGCGTTCCTGTGGGTCAGCCCGAGATCGAGGAGCCGGTGGTGGAAGTGGCCGCGGTCCGGGGTGAAGGGGGAGCGGCGCTGGGAGAGGCGGCGGATGATGATCCAGAAGGTGTCGATGATCGGGACGCCGAGGACGAGGAGGGCGACGGCGATCTTCGCGGTGCCCAGGATGGAGAGGACGGCGAGCGCGAAGCCCACCGCGTAGACGCCGGTGGTGCCGATGAAGACCCGCGCGGGATGGAAGTTCCAGGGGAGGAAGCCCGCGAGGGCGCCGGCGAGGGCGGCGCACAGGAGCGCGACGACCGGCTGGACGTTCCACCACGCGCCGGAGAGGGAGATGATCCCGAGCGTGGCGGCGGCGAAGAGGGAGACGCCGGTCGAGAGCCCGTCCAGGCCGTCGATGAAGTTGATGCTGTTGATCATGCCCACGATCCAGAGGGTCGTGACGAGGAGGGAGACGGCGCTCACCTCACCCGGGATCGGCTCCAGGACGAGCTTCGTCCCGCCGAGCGTGCCGCCGAGGAAGCCGAGCGGGTTGACGAGCGTGGCGATCGTGATCGCACCCGCGATCGCCACGCCGGCAAGGATCAGCTGCTCGAGGAGCTGCCAGCGCGCCCGGACCTGCCAGCGGTCATCGATGAAGCCGAAGATCGCGGCGAGGATGACGCCCCCCATGAGGGCGCTCACCTGCCCCGCATCGATCCGGTCCACGAGCGTGCGCAGGTTCCCGGAGGCATCCGGGACGGCGCGCAGGAGGCCGGTCGATTCGGCGACGAGCCAGGCAAGGCTGCCCACGATGACGAAGGAGGCCGCCACGGCGATCCCGCCGGCCCGGGGGATCGGGAGACGGTGGACGCGCCGGCCCTCGTCCGGCATGTCGATCGCGCCCGTGCGGGTCGCGAACCGGATCGCGAGGGGGGTGAGGAGATAGCTGCCGACCGCCGCGAGGGCGAGCGCTGCGAGGATGAGCCCCAGCTGGTCGGCGCCGAACCTCACGGACGCGGCAACCCCGGGACCGGGAACCGGTCGCACATCGCGCGGACCTCCGCGGCGATCTGCGCGAGCGCCGCGGGGTCGTCGCGCCGGACGAGGGTGCGCACGATGAGCCGGCCGATCGTCCGGTACTCGTCCGGGCCGAAGCCGCGCGTCGTGGTGGCGGGCGTGCCGACCCGGATCCCGGAGCCGGTGTTCGGCGGGAGCGGATCGAAGGGGATCGCGTTCTTGTTCACCGTGATGCCCACGGAATCGAGGAGGTGCTCGGCCTCCTTGCCCGTCACACCGAGGGGGGTGACGTCGATGAGCATGAGGTGGTTGTCCGTGCCGCCGGAGACGACCTTGGCGCCCTCCGCGACGACCGTCTCGGCGAGGATCCGGGCGTGCTCCACCGTGCGGCGCTGGTCGGAGCGGAACTCCTCGGTGGCCGCGAGGTGGAAGGCGACCGCCTTGGCCGCGATGATGTGCATGAGCGGTCCGCCCTGCGTGCCGGGGAAGACCGCCTTGTCGATCGCCTTGGCGAGGTCGGCGCGGCAGAAGACGAGCCCGCCGCGCGGGCCGCGGAGCGTCTTGTGGGTGGTCGTGGTCACGAGGTCCGCGTGGGGGAAGGGGCTCGGGTGGACCCCCGCGGCGACGAGGCCGGCGATGTGCGCCATATCCACGAGGAGGAGGGCGCCGGCCGCCCGGGCGATCCGCCCGAAGCGCTCGAAGTCGATGATCCGGGGGATCGCCGAGCCGCCCGCGATGATCAGCTTCGGGCGCAGCTCGAGCGCCTGCTTCTCGAGCGCGTCGTAGTCGATCCGGGCGTCCTCCTCGCGGACCCCGTAGAAGTGCGGCTCGTAGATGAGCCCGGAGAAGTTGATCGCCATCCCGTGGGTGAGATGGCCGCCGTGGGCGAGGCTCATGCCGAGGATCCGGTCGCCGGGCTTCAGGACGGCGAGGAAGACGGCGATGTTCGCCGAGGCGCCGGAGTGCGGCTGGACGTTCACGTGGTCCGCACCGGGGAAGAGCGCGAGGGCCCGCTCCTGGGCGAGCCGCTCGGCGACGTCCACGTGCTCGCAGCCGCCGTAGTAGCGCTTCCCGGGAAGCCCCTCGGCGTACTTGTTCGTGAGCCACGAGCCCTGCGCTTCCATGACCGCGGAGAACGTGTAGTTCTCGCTCGCGATGAGCTCGATGTTGTGCGTCTGGCGGTCGCGCTCGCCGAGCATCGCGGACCAGAGCTCGGGATCGGCCTGGGCGATCGTCGCCCAGCGGGGGTCGAAGGCGGGGACCGTGCTCATCGGGGCTCCTGCATGGGGTGCGGTGCGTCCGGGGGCAGTGTACCGGGCGCCCGGGGGGCGGTCAGGCGCCCGGCCCGGCGAGGTCGAGGAGACGGGTCCGGCCGGCGAGGTCCGCATGCGTCCGGGCGGTGAGCCCGGGGGCGAGCGCGGCGGCGGCCGCCAGGGCCGCCGGACCCTGGTCCGCACCGATCTCCAGGAGCGCCCGGCCCGCGGGACCGAGCTGCGCCGGAAGGGCGGCGATCAGCCGGCGCACGGCATCCAGGCCGTCCGGGCCGCCATCGAGCGCGAGGCGCGGCTCCCAGGCCGTGGCGTCGGGGGCGGGCCGGAGGTCGCCGGTGGCGACGTAGGGGAGGTTCGCGCAGACGAGGTCGAGGGGGACGGGGAGCGGGGGCTCGGTGGCGAGGAGATCGCCCGGGCGGAGGCTGATCGCATCCGCCAGCCCGTGCGCCACCACGTTCTCCGTGGCGAGCGCGAGCGCATCCGGTGAGCGGTCCACCGCGACGACCGCGACCTCGGCGAGGGCGCCCCGGCGGCGGAGGCCGTCCGCGACCGCGATCGCGATCGCACCCGTGCCGGTTCCGATATCCACCACGCGGAGGGGTGGCGTCCCCGGGGGCCGGGGCGCCGCGGCGAGCCGGGCCCGGAGGTGGGCGAGGGCGTGCTCCACGAGGAGCTCGGTCTCCGGCCGCGGGACGAGCGCGCGCGGATCGCACGCGATCGCGAGCCCGTGGAACTCCCGGACCCCGCGCAGGTAGGCGACCGGCTCCCCGGCGGCGCGGCGCACGATGAGCGCCCGGAAGGCGGCCGCGGCATCCGCGCCCACCGGCGCCTCGGGATGGGCGAGGATCGTCGTCCGGCCGACGCCGAGGACGTGGGCGAGGAGGAGCTCCGCATCCGAGCGCTCGCCGCCCTGGTCGTTCGCCGCGAGCCGCCCGGCCGCCTCGGCGAGGAGGGTGGCGACGCGGTCCCCCGGCGCACCCGCCGCGCCGGCCCCGGTCATCCGGCGGCGGCGTCCAGGTGGGCGAGGCGCTCCGCCTGGTCGGTCGTGATGAGGGCATCGAGGAGCTTGTCCAGCTCCCCGTCCAGGACGCCCGGCAGGTTATGGAGATCCATCCCGATCCGGTGGTCGGTCACCCGGTCCTGGGGGAAGTTGTAGGTGCGGATCTTCTCCGAGCGCTCGCCGGAGCCGACCATCCCGCGCCGGACGGCGGCCTCCTCCTCGTGCGCCTTGCGCTGCTCGAGCTCGAGGAGCCGGGCACGCAGGACGGACATCGCCTTCGCCTTGTTCTTGTGCTGGCTCTTCTCGTCCTGGATCTCCACCACGAGACCGGTGGGGAGGTGGGTGATCCGGACCGCGCTGTCCGTCGTGTTCACGGACTGGCCGCCCGGACCGGAGGAGCGCTTCACCTCGATCCGGAGCTCCTTCTCCTCGTCGATCCGGACCTCCACCTCGTCCGCCTCCGCGAGGACCGCCACGGTCACCGTGGAGGTGTGGATCCGGCCCGCCGATTCGGTCGCCGGGACGCGCTGGACGCGGTGGACGCCGCCCTCGTACTTCATCCGGCTCCAGGCGCCGTCCCCGTGGACCTCCACGATCGCCTCGCGGATCCCGCCGATCCCCGTCTCGTTGAGGGAGAGCATCTCCGTCCCCCAGCGGTGGCGCTCGGCGTAGCGGAGGTACATCCGGAGGAGCTCCGCGGCGAAGAGCGCGGCCTCCTCGCCGCCCGCCCCGGCGCGGATCTCGATGATCACATCCCGGTCGTCGTTCGGGTCGCGCGGCAGGAGCTGGACGCGCAGCTCCTCGGTGAGCTGCACCTCGCGGGCCTCGAGCTCGTCCACGACCTGGCGGGCGAGCTCGCGGAACTCCGGGTCGCTCTCGGCGTCCCGGTCGCGGCGTGCGGCGGCGAGCTGGGTGCGGACCTCGCGGAGGGCGCGGTGGTTCGCGACGATCGGGGCGAGCTGCGCCTGCTCCCGGCCGAGCCGGCGACCCGTCTCCGGGTCCGAGGCGACCTCCGGCCTCGCCCACTCCGCCTCGATCTCGTCGAGCCGCCGCTCGATCTCGTCGAGCCGGGCCTCCAGGGTCATCGGGGATCCCCGGCGGGACCCTCCGGCGGGGGCGGGTCGGCGGGGGTGGAAGCGGAGGCGGGCTCCGCGTCCTTGGCTGCGCGCTCCTCGGCCTCGATCCGCGCCTCCTGGTCCGCCGCCAGCTCCTTCAGATCCGGCATCGGCTCGCGCTCGGGGTCCAGGCTGCCGCCCGGGGCGGTCTCGCCGTTGGCAGCGAGCGCCTCCTGCATGGCGGCGATCGCGATCTCGATCATCCCGTCATCGGGCTGCTTCGTGGTGATCGCCTGGAGCCAGATCCCGGGGAGGAAGAGCCAGCGGACGGCGCGGCTGTCGCGGTGCCGGGCGCCCCAGCGGAGGACCTCGTAGCTGACCGCTGCCACGACCGGGATGAGGACGATCCGGCCGATGACGCTCACGACGAGGCTCTGGCCCGCGAGGAAGCTGAAGAGGACGATGCTCACGAGGATGAAGACGACGAGGAACTCCGTCCCGCAGCGGGGATGCGCAGTGGGGTACTTGCGGACCTCCGTCACGGTGAGCGGATCGTCGTGCTCGAGGGCGTGGATCGTCATGTGCTCCGCGCCGTGGTACCGGAAGACGCGCGAGATCTCCGCGGAGCGGCTCACGACGAGGAGATAGCCCACGAAGAGGACGATGCGCACGATCGCCTCGATGAGGTGCTGGATGAAGGAGAGGAGGCCGCCCTCGATCCCGAGCGAGGAGATCCAGCCGGAGAGGATCGTCCCGGTGGCGCCCTGGGCGACGAGGAGCGGGAGGAGGACGAAGAGCCCGATCGCGAGACCGAGCGTGAAGAGCATCGTGACGGCGAGCGTCCCACCGCCCATCGCGACGCCCTCGCCCGCGGCCGCGATCGATCCGGAGCGCATCAGCCAGCGGGTCCCGATGACGAGCGTCTCGTAGAGCAGGACGACGCCACGGAAGAAGGGGGCGCGCGCGAAGCGGTTCCGGTGGAGCGCGCTGTTCAGCTTCTCCTGGGTGCAGAAGATCCGGCCGTCCGGTCCGCGCACGGCGACGCCGATCGCGTCGCGGCCGCGCATGAGGACGCCCTCCATGAGGGCCTGGCCGCCGTAGGCGAATCGGGGCATCGTCAG